>NZ_JAVAYM010000012.1:0-256023 GCF_054185205.1 Bradyrhizobium sp. 14AA
AGGCGTATTTGATGTCCTTCGGCGTGATGCCGGCCTCCTCGAACGCGCGCGGGCCCGACCAGACGCCGGCCGAGTACGTGAGGTCGAGATCCTTGCCGCCGCGCGGCCCCTTCATCGCCTCGCCATGGCCGATCAGCTTGACCAGCAGCTTCTTCAGGCTCTTGGCGATCTCCGGCGTCGTCACGATCAGCGCGCCGCCACCGTCTGTTACGACACAGCAGTCGAGCCTGTGCAGCGGATCGGAAATCATCGGCGAGTTCAGGACGTCCTCGACGGTGACGACGTCCTTGAGCATCGCATGTGGATTGTATTGCGCATGATGGGAGGCCGCGACCTTGATCCAGGCGAGCTGCTCGCTGGTGGTGCCATAGTCGTGCATATGACGCATGGCGCACATGCCATAGGCGTTGTGGGTGGTCGCGCCATAGGCGGACTCGAAATCGGCCTCGGCGCCCGGCGCTCGTGGCGGCGTCGGGCCGGTGCGCGGCTTGCCGGCGAGCGTGATCAAGGCGATCGAGCACTTGCCTGCCGCGATCGCCTCCGCGGCATGGCCGAGATGGATGATGTAGGAGCAGCCGCCGGTATCGGTGCTGTCGACATGCCGCACCTTCAGGCCGAGATAGTCGACCATCGGCCAAGCCCCGCCCGGCGCGTCGCCCGAAAGGAAATAGCCGTCAATGTCTGCCATCGTGAGCCCGGCATCCTCGATGGCGCCCTTGGCCACCTCGGCATGGAGCTGTGCGGTGGATTTGTCCGGTGCATGCCGGGTCGGGTGCTCGAAGATCCCGGCAATGTAGGCCTTGCCCTTGATGGTCAACTCAAGTCTCCGCTGGCACGCTTTGGGGAAGGCCTGCCGTAGTTATCCACGGCAGGCTCGAAACGAAATCCGCATCATTCGTCGAGGAGCTTCCAGGACGTTTTCTCGAACACCGCCATGCGCAAGCTGTGGTAGGGGGCGTAGTCGGCCTTGGAGTTGGTGAGCTCGATTCCCGGGAGCAGCATGCCGACGCGCTCCTTGCTGAAACTCGTCGCCTGGGCAAGCAGGTTCTCGCGCGTCAGGTTGTCGCCACATCGCTGCAGGCCCTTCGCTATGGCTTGCGCATTGATGTAGCCGGACAGCGCGATGAAGTCGTTCGCGCTGTCGTTCGGCGCCCACTTCTTCATGAAAGCGACGTAGTCTTTCACTTCCGCGTCTTCGACCCAGGCGGGATCGCTGGCCTGCTTGGCGAACTGGGTCGTGTAGGCGCCCTGGACGTTGTCGAGCCCGGCCGGCGTCAGCACGCCCTGGATCGAATTGACTGGGCTTGCCAGAATTTGTACCGGCTTCCAGTTGAGCTCGTTGGCCTTCTTGATCCCCTGGGCGGCAAATTTGGGGGTGGCGAAATAGACCAGCGTATCGGCGCCCGATGCCTTCAACTTGAGGATCTCGGAATCGATCGTCGGGTAGCTGAGCTCGTAGGGCGCCTCCGCGACGATCTTGGCTGTAGCCTCTGCCCCCAAGCCTGCCTTGAGGCCGGTCAGGTAATCCTTGCCGTAGTCGTCGTTCTGGTAGAGCACGGCGATCTTGGCCTTCGGCATCTTCCGGAGAATGAACTTGCCGAAGGTGGCGCCCTCCATCTCGAACGGTGGGTAGAAGGGGACGGTCCAGGGGAAGTTCTGCGGGTCGTTGAAGCGGCGGCCGCCGGCCGAGATGAAGACCTGGGGCACCTTGTTCTGGTTGAGATATTTTTGAACGGCGACATTGGGTACGGTGCCGACTGTCCCGACCTCGGCAAGAACGCCGTCATCGTCGACCAGCTTGCGGGTCTGTTCGATCGCTTTGGGCGGGCTGAACGCGTTGTCGAGGGAGATCAGGTTCACCTTCCTGCCATTGATGCCGCCTTTCTCGTTCAACATCTGGAAATAGCCGGTCATGACCCGGCCGTAGCTCGAGAAAGCGGACGCCGGCCCGCTGTAAGGGACGGTCTGGCCGATCTTGATTTCAGTGTCGGTCACGCCCGGGCCGTACTGCTTTTCGGCGGCGCTCGCAGCATGACTTCCCAACAACAGGGTCGAAGCCGCGATCAATGTCCTGACCTTCATAGTTTCCCCTCCGCTTGTTGTTTGTTTCCGTCCGTAAGCGGAGCCGTACCGGCGCCGCTCAAATTAATACGCAAGTGTATGATATACTATAAATCGAGATTGCGTCATGCTTTATTTGCCGCGTGGGCTACGGAGCAAAGCTCCTGCCCTTCGGGCGTTTTCGGCAAATTTCGAGAGCGAACGCTTCCGATCATGTTGCATACCGTAATAAAGCGTACTAAATTCTGGGCTTGGGAAGCCGCGACGGCCTTCCGATCCTAACCAGCCCGGAGCAGAGATGGGTGCCTCAAGCGCGACGGCCCTGGCCGCATTGAAGATCGGGGGGCGCGTCGCCTACGAGCGGCTCGTCCGTCCGAAAGCATGGCAGCTCGATGATGTGCCGTGTTCGCCCGATGCGATTACGACGCAGTGGTTGACGGCAGTGTTGTGCGACAAGATCCCGGGGGCGATGGTGACCGCGGTCGAGGTCAAGCCCGCCAGCGCCGGGACGCATGAACGGCATCGTTTGGTGGTCGCCTACAACGAACAAGGCAATCGCGCCGGCTTGCCGGGCTCGATGTTCACAAAGTCGCTGCCGAGCGTCGTCACGAGGATGATCGGCGGGTTCAACGGGACCGCCCGCGCCGAGGGGCGCTTCTACACGCGTCTGCAGCCGCAACTTCCCATCGAGGCGCCGGTTGGCTATCACGCCGCATTCGATCCGCGCAGCCTTGCCTCGATCCTTCTTCTCGAGGATTTGGTTGCGACCAAGTCAGCGACCTTCTGCAACCACAAGACATATGTCACGCGGGCCATGGCCGATGACATGATCAATCTGCTCGCCGCGCTGCATGCCCGCTTCTATGGCGATGCCGAGCTTGCGACTCGCTACCGCTGGGTTGCGCCTTATCCCCGCTGGTTCACCATCGGCGCCGAAAAAATGGATTTGGAGTATTACACGCGGAAGGCATTCGAAGCCGCCGCGCACGTCATTCCGCAGAGCGTGCTGGCGCGGCGCGACGCGGTGTGGCCGGCGGCGATGCAGGCACTCGCGCTGCACGACAGCGAGCCGCAAGGCCTGCTTCATTCCGACGTACATATTGGCAATTGGTACCGGACCGGCGCCGGGAAAATGGGCCTGTGTGACTGGCAATGTCTGGCGCGCGGCCATTGGTCGCGCGATTTCGCCTATGCCGTGACGGCGGCGTTGACGCCGGCCGATCGCCGTAAATGGGAGCGGGATCTGCTCGCGAGATATCTGGAGCGTTTTGCCGCGCTGACCGGCGTCAAGCCGGACTTTGACGCGAGTTTCCGCAATTATCGGCAACAGATCGTGCATGCACTCCTGATGTGGACGATCACGCTCTGTCACTCGCCGTTGCTGCCGAACATGCAGCCGGAGGAAACGACGTTGATGATGATCGAGAGAATCTCGACCGCCATGGCCGATCTGGAGTCCTTGGCAGGCTGAGCGCGCATTCGCAAATCGCGGCAGCTTGAAGCGGCGGCGGTGCTACTCGCCCGCAATGGGATCGCCGGACAAGGTCCAGCTCGACGTAGCTCAAATGGTAGGTTTCTGCTCCGGAATGATCTCGAGGGAGAGCGGCCCCCTCAAGGCACCAAAATAACCCGACGCCGCAGCAGTGACGCCTATCTGACGGCTGTCGAAAATTGCGCGGCAGATCGCGAAAGAACGCGCATCTGCGGAATCATCATCCGCAGCGAATCTTGCCTGAAGACGCCTCGAGCTTGCCGGACATGAAGGCGGGTTACATAAACCGGTGTTCCGGAAGCCCTTGCGCGAGGCCCTGGATCGCGAGCACGTGACCCGCTTCGGGCTCACTGCTCAACTGCCTAGCGTCGAGGAACTTTCGCGCGCTCGTGATGAACATGGTCTTGTAGTCGCTGCCGCCAAAACAGACGCAGGTCGGATTGGTCACAGGCAGTGGAATGATCGTGTCGATCCGGCCGTCCGGCCGATAGCGGACCACGCGCCTTCCCGAGAAGAACGCCGTCCAGAGCCCGCCATCGACATCGACGCAGGCGCCATCCGGGCGTTCTCCGGATGCCGCGTAATCCGCGAACACCTTTCTGTTGCCTATCGTGCCGTCGTCGAGATCGAAATCGAAGCACCAGGTGCGATAGCGCCGGGTGTCCGTGAAATAGAGCGTGCGGTTGTCGGGCGAAAACGCAATGCCGTTGGTGACGATGACATCGCCGAACATACGCGTGACCGCACCGCCTTCGACGCGGTAGAGCGCGCCGTTCGGCCGATGCAGCTCGTTGTCCATCGTTCCGATCCAGAGACGTCCCCGCGCATCGACCCGTCCGTCGTTGAGACGGTTGTCCAGGCCCGTTTCGACCTCGCAGAAGCGGCTCGCCATTCCACTCGCGGCATCGCGACGAAACAGGCTCAGATCCCGCGCAAGGATATGCGAGCCGTCCGAGGCCAGCGCCTGGCTGCCGAGAAACCGGCAGTCGTAGCGCACCGTCTCGTGGATGCCCGTCGCGGGATCGAAGGATTGATGCAACTGTCGGTCGATATCGACCCACCATAGCTTGCCCGAGCGGCCGCACCACAACGGAGTCTCGCCCAGCAGGTCGCCGGCCGGCACCGCGATGTCGATCCTGTCGGCCGCGATGATGCTCGCCGTCACCGCAGCGCTCTCTCAGCGCAGTGAGCTGTTGGCAAGCGCATCTGCGACGCAGTTGTTGACATGGGCCGACAGCACCTTGTTCGCCGTCTCGGCGTCGCGCTTCAGCGCACAATCGAGCAGCGCTCTGTGCTGCTGGGCCGGCTCGGCGCCGCGGTAATGGAAGGCCACCATCTGGTAGCGGAAGTATTTGTCGAAGGCGAGGTTGTGCGTCTCCATCAGCAGGTGCGATCCGCAATTCGAGATCAGCGCCTGGTGGAATTCGCCGTCATAGCGCTTCCATTGCTCCGGCTCGCCGATGCCGGAATCCATCAGCCGCTCGGTCGAGGCCAGCTTGTGATGGGCAGAGACGACACGGCCCTCCCACTCGACGTCGGCATTGGCAAAGGAGATTGCCATCGCGTGTTGCTCGAGCAGCAGCCGCAGGCCGGCGAGCTCGCGCAGATTGTCGGCGGAGACTGCGGCGACCTCGAAACCTCGCTTGCCTTCGGCCGTCACGAAACCTTCGGCTGCGAGTCGGGTCAGGATTTCGCGCAGCGTGCTGACGCTCACGCCATAGCTCTCGCGCAGCGCTTCGAGCCTCAGCCGCTGGGCCGGCGGCAGCCGGCCGAAAATGATGTCGGTCCGGATCCGGCGATAGCAGTCCGCGCTGACTGCGGATTCTTCCTTGTCAATCAAAGGCATGGTCTGGACCTTGGGCAGCTCCCGGGCCTTGCAGCCCGCAAATCGATATCTCAGACGATAGTAGAATCATCAGATGAAATCTATTTCGTATTTTGACTTGGCTATTCTCATGTGTCTATCTTTGCGAACCAAAGCCGCGGCGCCAGATCGCGGCCAAGCATTGCAGGGGAGGTCGGTATGCGGACGAAGATGCTGGGCTTGGCGGTCGTTGTGGCGAGTGCGGTGCTCACCGGATGGCCTGCCGCAGCCGAGGTGCAGGAGCGGACGATCCGCTGGGGGCATCTCAACAATACCGATCATCCCGTCAGTCTCGGCGTGCAGAAATTCGCCGAAGTGCTGGGCGCCAAGAGCGGCGGCAAGCTCAAGATCCGCGAGTTTCCCGCGTCGCAACTCGGCAATGAGCTGCAGCAGCAATCGGCCGTCCGCGGCGGTACCCAGGAGGTCTTCTCGGCGTCGACGACGTCGCTCGCCGGTGTCGTCAAGGACCTCGGCCTGTTCGATTTCCCCTTCATCGTCGCGACGTTCGATCAGGCGACGGCGCTTGCAGACGGCCCGTTCGGCAAGGCGATGATGGATCTCCTGCCTGAAAAGGACCTCATCCCGCTCGGCTATTGGGGGCTCGGATTCCGCAACGTCACCAACAGCAGGGGGCCGGTGGCGAAGGTCGAGGATCTCGCGGGCCTGAAGCTGCGGGTGATCCCGAACCCGGTCTATCTGGAGACGTTCAAGGCGTTCAAGGCCAATCCGGTGCCGATGGCATTCGGCGAGCTCTATACCGCGCTCGAGAACAAGACAGTCGACGGCCAGGAGAACCCCTACAGCGTCATCCTGTCGAACAAGTTTTACGAGGTACAGAAATACGTCTCGGCGACCAACCACACCTTCACCCAGAACATCATCATCGTGAGCAAGAAATTCTGGGACAAGCTCTCGCCCGAGGAGCAGAAGATGTTCCGCGACACCTATGCGGAGACGGTCCAGTACCAGCGCGAGCAGACCAAACGCGCCGCTGATCAGGCACTCGGCGAGCTGAAGGCCAAGGGCATGCAGTTCAACGAGATCGCGCCGGCGGAATATGCGCGGATGCAGGACGCGGTGAAGCCCGTGATCGAAAAGTTTTCCGCCGAGTACGATCCGGACAAGGTCAAGCTCTTCAACGCCGAACTCGCGCGCATTCGCAGCACGGTCAAGTGAGCGGAGGGCAGGGCCGATCATGGCAAGGGTCCTCGACGCATACTGCGAGATCCTCAAGGCGGCGATAGCACTGTGTCTCGCCGCCATGGTGGTACTGGTCTTCAGCAACGTCGTGTTGCGCTATGCCTTCAACTCGGGCATCGCGGTGTCGGAGGAGCTGTCGCGCTGGTTGCTGGTGTGGTTGACCTTCCTCGGCGCGATCGTCGCATTGCGCCAGCACGCCCATCTCGGCGTCGACACGCTGGTGCGCGCGCTGCCGCCCCGCGGCCGGTTCCTTTGTTTCGTCATCAGCTATCTCCTGATGCTGTACGCCGACGGGCTCTTGACGCTCGGGAGCTGGAAGCAGGCGGTTCTGACCTTCGGCGACACCGCGCCCGCCTCTGGAATCTCGGTCGGCCTGTTCTTCTATTCCTCGGGCCTGGTGTTCGGCGTCTCGGCGGCAATCATCCTCATCTACGATCTCTACCGCGTCATGACCGGCGCTGCGAGCGGAGATGATCTTATCGCGGTCAAGGAAAGCGACGAGCGGACCTGAACTCCGCAGGCGGACAGGATCATGACGATTGCGGTCTTCACATTCTCGCTGCTCGCCGCCATGGCGCTGGGCATGCCGATTGCCTTTGCGCTGATCGTCTGCGGCGTCGCTTTGATGCACTATCTCGACATCTTCGATTCGCAGATCGTCGCGCAGAACATCATCAACGGCGCGGATAGCTTTCCGCTGATGGCGGTGCCGTTCTTCATGCTCGCCGGCGAGATCATGAACAAGGGCGGGCTCGCCAAGCGCATTGTGGACATCGCGCTCGCGGTGGTCGGACACGTGAAGGGTGGGCTTGGCTATGTCGCGATCCTGGCCTCGTGCGCGCTCGCGTCGCTGTCGGGCTCGGCCGCTGCGGATGCCGCGGCGCTCGCCGCGCTGATCGTGCCGATGATGGTCGCCGCCGGCCACAGAAAGATGTACGCGGCCGGGCTCGTCGCGGCCGGCGGCATCATTGCCCCCATCATCCCTCCGAGCATCGGTTTCGTGCTATTCGGCGTCGCCGCCGGCGTCTCGATCTCAAAACTGTTTCTCGCCGGCATCGTGCCCGGACTGCTGCTCGGCGTCGGCCTCTGCTTCGCCTGGTGGTGGGTTGCCCGCAACGAAGACATCGAAAGTC
Organism: Bradyrhizobium sp. 14AA; assembly: GCF_054185205.1. NCBI lineage: Bacteria > Pseudomonadati > Pseudomonadota > Alphaproteobacteria > Hyphomicrobiales > Nitrobacteraceae > Bradyrhizobium > Bradyrhizobium sp. 14AA. The sequence continues at coordinate 7,751 of NZ_JAVAYM010000012.1, forward strand.
CGCCGCGCAAGTCCCTGCGCGAGGTTGCCGCGGCGGTGATCGACGGCTTCTGGGCCTTGATGCTCCCGGTCATCATCGTGGTCGGCTTGCGCTTCGGCATCTTCACGCCGACCGAGGCCGCGGTGGTGGTGGCGGTCTATGCGCTGTTCGTGGCGACCTGCATCTATCGCGAGCTGAAGCTCTCGCAGCTCTACGAGGTCATGGTCTCGGCGGCGCTCAGCACCAGCGTTGTGATGTTCCTGGTGGCCGCGGCGCTGGTGTCGTCCTGGCTCATCACGGTGGCCGAGATCGCAACCCAGGTCGTGGACCTCGTGCACCCATTCATGGGCAGCCCGACGCTCCTGATGCTCGCGATCATGGTCCTTGTCGTCATCGTCGGCACTGCGCTCGATATGGCGCCGACCATTCTGATCCTGACGCCGATCCTGATGCCGGTCGTGAAGCAGGCCGGCATCGATCCCGTCTATTTCGGCGTCCTGTTCATCATCAACAACGCCATTGGCTTGATCACGCCGCCGGTCGGCGTCGTCCTGAACGTGGTATGCGGCGTCTCGCGGATCAGCATGGAGGAGATCATCAAGGGCGTCTGGCCGTTCATGATCGCGCAGCTCGTCGTGCTGCTTCTGATGGTCCTGTTCCCGCAATTGGTCACGGGACCGGCTAAATGGTTTACCGGCTAGTCACGTCTTGCGAAGGAGCGGCCCGATGGCGACGAGGATCATGATCCTGAACGGCCCCAATCTGAATTTTCTCGGCATCCGGGAGCCGCACATCTACGGCAAGACGACGCTCTCCGAGATCGAGGCGAGCTGTCAGCAGACCGCAAAACTCCTGGATGCCTCGCTGTCGTTCCATCAGACCAACATCGAGGGCGAGCTCGTCGGCCTGATCCAGCAGGCTCACGGCAGCGCGGATGCGATCATCATGAATCCAGCGGCGTTGTCCTTCACCTCGGTTGCCCTGATCGATGCCTTGAAGATCTTCGACGGTCCCAAGTTCGAGGTCCACATCTCCAACATTCACGCCCGCGACGAGTTGCATCGGCATTCGATCACCTCGACCGCGTCGACGGCCGTGATCTGCGGGCTTGGCCCCTACGGCTACATCGCCGCGATGCTCGCGGCCGTGCAACGGCTCGGACGCACGCCCGCCGCCATCCCTGCCGCGCTGCACGGACTTGAGGCGTGACAAAACGGGAGGGGCGAATGCGTGGCTCGGGATTTCTGGCGATCTGGAGTGATATCGAGCCGGCCGATCTCGTCGACTACCGGCACTGGCTGACGCGCGAGCACACGACGGAACGGGTGACGACAAAAGGCTTCCTGGCCTGCCGGGTCTTTCGCGCGGTGCGAGCTGACATCGAGCGCTTCTTCATTCTCTATGAGCTGGAAACGCCGGAAGTCCTCGATGGCGAAGCCTATCTCGCCCGCCTCAACGCGCCGACCCCGTGGTCGCAGCGCATCATGCCGAAGCTCGGCAATTTCATCCGGGGCGGGGGCAGCATGGTCGCGCGTGCGGGGCGAGGCGAGGGAGCCACGGTCATGGCGCTCCGGATCGAGGCATTGCCGACAGATCCGCAAGAGCTGGCTCAGGCGCTCGTTGCGTGCGACGGGATCGCCGCCGTGCAGATCGGCGCGACCGACGAGGCGCGCACGTCGGTGCGGACGGCCGAAAAAGGCATGAGGAAGAACGAGGGCTTCTTTGGAGCTCTTTTGCTGATCGAGGCGCTCGATGTCGCGCCATTGCAGGCGGTCTTGAGTCAGGTACGCCAGCTTGCGCCCCACGTGCTCGCCCAGGCAAGCGAGCCCGAGGTCTATCAGAGCATGTTTGCGCTGGATGCCCGCATCGCGGATTTCGGCTGATCGCAACGCGCTCGCACGCCGTGTTCACCGTGCGTCGAGGGCCGGAAGGGTAGCTCGGGATGTCGCAGGCCGATCGCTCCTGGGACGTTGAGACCGACCTCCTCGTCGTCGGGGCGGGCGCCGGCGGCATGACGGCCGCGCTCGTGGCTGCGCTAGAAGGCCTCGACGTGATCCTGTGCGAGAAATCAGACACCGTTGGCGGCACCACCGCGACCTCCGCCGGCACGGTCTGGATTCCCGGCAACAAACAAGGACAGTGTACAGGGACACCGGACCCGATCGGCGCGGCGCAGGTCTATCTTCGCGCATTGATTGGCGAACACGCAGCAGACGCGCGTGTGGACGCATTCCTCCAGGCAGGCCCCATGATGCTCGATTATCTCGCGCGCAGGACGAGCGTATTGTTTGCGGCGCCGCCGGTGCATCCCGACTACAAGGATATTCCCGGCGCAGCGATCGGCGGTCGCGCGCTCGGCGCCCTGCCGTTCGACGGCCGCACGCTCGGCAAGGACTTCGATCGCATCCGGCCGCCGCGGCGAGAGTTCATGGTTCTTGGCGGCATGATGGTGGCCAAGGCCGATATCGCGCCGCTTCTGGCGCCGTTCCGCAGCTGGAGCAATTTCAGGGATGTCATCGCCCTCCTCGGCCGGTACCTGCTCGACCGGCTTTCCCACAGGCGCGGAACGCGCCTGGTCATGGGCAATGCTCTCGTCGCACGACTGCTCGACAGCCTCCTGCGCGCCGGCGTCCATCTGCGATACGAGACGGGACTGAGTGAGCTCGTCCGCGACGGCGATGCGGTGGTGGGCGCCGTCTTCTCGTCATCCGCCGGAGCGTTGGCGGTACGAGCGCACAAAGGCGTCGTGCTGGCGACGGGAGGCATTGGCTGGAGCCGCGAGCTTCGCGAGAGATTCTTTCCGGAGGCCGCGCGTCAGTTTTCGCTCACGCCGTCGTCCTGTACCGGGGACGGCTTGCTTGCGGCCGAACGCGTCGATGCCGTCATCGAGCGCGACCTCGATAGCCCGGCCTTGTGGATGCCGAGCTCGGTCATGACACAGGCCGATGGTCACGTTTCCGTTTTCCCGCACATCATGCTGGATCGTGCCAAGCCGGGACTGCTTGCGGTGAACAAGTCGGGGCGCCGTTTCGTGAATGAAGCCGATTCGTATCACGATTTCGCAGCGGCGATGCTGCGGTCGAACGCATCTTCCGCCCCGACTGTGCCCGCTTTCCTGATCTGCGATCACGCCTTTATCCGCACCTACGGCATCGGTCTGGTTCGTCCTGGAACGAAGAACTTGAAGGAATTTCTGGGGGCCAGGTATCTGACGGCTGCCGCGACCATTGAGGCTCTGGCCGAGAAAATCGGCGCCGATAGCGGCGCTCTCGCTCAAACGGTCGAGCGGTATAATCGCTTTGCCGAAGGCGGTGTGGACCAGGATTTCGGTCGCGGTTCGAGCGAGTTGAACCGGTTCAATGGTGATCCGCTGATCAAGCCGAACCCGTGCCTGCGGCGGATCGGTCCCGGGCCATACTATGCCGTCGCAGTGTGGCCGACGGATCTCGCCAGCAGCGCAGGCCTATGCACGGATTCGACGGCTCGGGTGTTGTCTCGCCGAGGAACGGCGATCCCCGGACTCTACGCCGTCGGCGCCGATTCCGCGTCGATCTTTCGAGGTACCTATCCCGGACCGGGGACCATGATCGGACCCGCAATGACATTCGGATGGTGCGCGGCGATGCATGCATCGAGAGCTTCACCGGCTCCGCGTCCGGCGGCCGGCGACGAGATAACATCATGTTAGGTTCGCGTAACAAACCGATGATTGTCTGCGGCCGGTGACGCGCTATCGTTGCATGCCCGCAAATTCAGAGGGATAGGTCGATGTCGGCGACGCCACGGAAAATCATCTGGTCCCTTCTCCCGCTGGCCGTCTCGAGCCAGCTCACCGCTGCACTGGCCGAGCCGCTGGCGTGCGACGACGGTGTCAAGCAGGCTTTTCGCCCTGATGAGAGCACCAGGGTCGTTGCCGTTCGCCTGGTGAAGAAGGGCGAGGAATTGCTGGCGCCGGACGCGCCGACGCCGATCACGGCGGCCGCCGACCTCTGCCTGGTCAAATTGCTGGTCGGCCCCGGCGTCACTGCGGAGAAGGACAAGTCAGCGCGGTCGTATTCCGAAGGCATCGGCATCGAAGTCTGGCTGCCCACCCCCGCCAATTGGAATGAGCGCATTCGGAACTATGGCGGCGGCGGCTGGGTCGGTGGCGGACATCGTTACGCCGACAAGATTGGAAGCAAGGTGCCCGCCATCGTCAATGCCAACGTCGGCTATGCGTCCGGCACCACCGATGCCGGCCAGCCCTGGTACCAGGACGGCTCCTTCACGTTCCTGTCGGACGGCAAGGTGAATACCGAGGCGCTCCGCAGCTTTTCAGTCGGTGCGATGGTCGAGCAGGCGGTCAAGACCAGGGCGCTGGTCAATCTGTATTACGGCAAGTCCCCCAAGTTCGCCTATTACGACGGCCATTCCCAAGGCGGCCGTCAGGGCATGAAGATCGCTCAGGACTTTCCGGAGCTCTATGACGGCTATCTGATCGCCCAGCCCGCGCTCAACATTGCCAGATTCGGCACAGCCTCGATCTATCCGCAGATCGTGATGAAGACCGAGCTCGGCATCACCGCGCTCAACAAGGATCAAGCGGCTGCGTTCGCGTCCAAGGTGGATGCGGTCAACAAGCGCGCGGTGGCGACTTGCGACAAGGCGGGGCTCGGCTTCCTGCTCGATCCCTTTGCCTGCGACTACGATCCGGCACGCGACGCGGCAGCACTTTGCACGGGGGAGGTGGGGACCGGCGTCGCCGGCAGCAGCAATGATGCCGCGACCTGCATGAGCGCCAGCGAGGCGAGAGCGCTTGGCAAGATCTGGTATGGCGCGACGCGTGACGGCAGCGTCGATACAGCGCAGACCCGCGCCGCTCGGAGCGGCAAGTCGCTCGGCAATGCTCAGCTCTGGTGGACATTCACGCGCGGCACCGCGATCACCAGCCTGATCAAGAGCGCATCCACGGACAGTCTGGCGCTGGCCTTGCAGGACGTGCGCTATGCTGCCGATGCCGGTGCGACGTCGTCGATCCCGATCGCGAACGGCTCCACGAGCGTCCGGAACAAATGGCTCGAGCTCGACTATGCCGGAGTTGCCGATGCGGTCGACAAGAACGTCGCGCTGCAGCCGACGCTGTTCGCGGGTCTGTCCACCGACAAGGTCGATCTTGCCAAGCTGCGCGACCTCGGCCGCAAGGTGATCGTCTGGAGCGGGCTCGCCGACGACGCCATTCCGCCGGCCGGCAACGTCAATTATCACGAGCGCGTGGTCGCGGCGATGGGCGGCGATGCCGAGGTGCAGAAATTCATGCGCATGTACCTGTTGCCCGGCGTCGCGCATTCCTCTCAGGGGCGCGCTTATGCGGCGGGGGGCCGCAACGATGCGGTTCCGTTGCCGAAACTGCCCGGCAATGCAAACCAGAAACCCGCGCGCGAGCAGGACCAGTTCTTCTCCGCGCTGACGGACTGGGTCGAGAGAGGCGTAGTCCCTGAGGAGATCGTGCTGGTGTCGCGCGACAACAGCGTGAGCTATCCGGCCTGTGTCTATCCGCTGATGACGACATGGAACGGCAGCGGGCCGGCAACGCAGCCTTCAAGCTTCGGCTGCCGCTAGTCCTGGCAGGGCGCTGACACGGCAACAACGGCGCTGATCCAGCGCCGGGCAGCCTGCCGCCGCCGTTGCCCCCGCGCGGAATGGCTGCCGATCGGCATCCCGAGATTGCCGTCACTTCAAGTGACGCACCGCAATGGTCGATCAGGGCCCTCCAGCTAACTGCTGTTCAGTCTTCCATGTCATCGGCTCTCCGCGGGCGGCTTCTGCTCCGGCTGGCCGGCCGCGGCCCTTGATCAGCCGGCTGGGGTCGATCGGCCCCGGGAACCGGAGACCGCAGCCGGGGCAACGGCGCCAGAACACGCATTCGGGCTTGCCGCGCGACGGCAGCTTTGCTAATAGTTAAACGGTCAGTCGGATTATTATTCGAACGAGGCCAGACGATGAACGTCATGCGACGGATGGCGCAATGGAACGAGCTGATCCACCCCGATCGTGTCCATGGCTCGCTCTACACCGACCGTTCCATCTTCGAGGCGGAGCTGCAGAACATCTGGTACCGGACCTGGGTCTATGTCGGCCACGAGAGCGAGGTCCCGAACGCAAACGACTACGTCGTCAAGTCGATCGGTCCGCAATCCGTGATCATGACGCGCGACGAGCACGGCAAGGTGAACCTGCTGCTCAACCGCTGTTCCCATCGCGGCAATCAGGTCTGCTCCTATGAGCGCGGCAATGCGCGGTCCTTCACCTGTCCGTTCCACTCATGGACGTTTGCCAATGACGGCCGCCTGGTCGGCTATGCCTTCCCCGACGGCTACGAGGGACGGGATAGGGCGGAGCTCGCGCTCGGCCGGGTGACGCGCGTCGAATCCTACCGCGGGTTCGTGTTCGGCTCCTTCGCCGCCGATGGGCCAACCCTGAACGAGCATCTCGGAGGCGCCGCCGAGACCATCGACCGGCTGGTGCGCACCTCGCCGGAGGGCGAGGTCGAGATCACGGCGGGCTTCCTCAAGCATCGCGTGAAGGCGAACTGGAAGTTCATCCTGGAGAACGAGTGCGACGGCTACCATCCGGCCTTCGTTCACACCTCGATCTTCGGTGTCGCCGACAGCATGATCGGCAAACTCTATGGCGGTGCCTCGACTGCACTGACCCGCGACTACGGCAATGGCCACACGGAGATCGACCTGCGGGCCGAATTCCGCAAGCGCGACCTGCCCATGAGCTGGTTCGGCACCAGTGAAGAGCGCTTGCCCGACTACGCGGCGCGCATGAAGGCGGCTTATGGCGATACGGCCGCGCGCGAGATCATGATCGACGGCACGCCGCATGTGATGATCTTCCCGAACCTGTTCATTGCCGAAATCCAGATGTTCGTGATTCAGCCGCTCGGCGTCGATGACAGCGTGCAGCACGTCACTGCGCTCCAGTTCAAGGGGGCGCCCGACCTCAACCGCCGCCTGCGCCAGCAGACCATGGGCTCCGTCGGCCCGGCCGGCTTCCTGCTCGCCGACGATTCCGAGATGTACGAGCGCTGCCATCGCGGTGTGCTGGCGCGCAATCCGGAATGGATCTTTCTCGGCCGTGGCGAAAAGCGCGAGCGCCGGGACGAGCTCGGCTTCAGGATCGGACACGTCACGGACGAGGTGCCGTCGCGCGGTATCTGGGCCCACTATCGCAAGCTGATGGAGACCGCCTGATGCTGTCGCGCGAGAGCAGCGCCACGCTGATGAGCGCGGTGACCGCCTTCCTGAATCGCGAGGCGCGCTTGCAGGACGAGCATCAGTACGCAGCCTGGGAAAGGCTCTGGACCGATGACGGCGTCTACTGGGTGCCGGCCAACGGCGCCAATATCGATCCGGAGCGTGAGATGTCCATCATCTACGACAACCGCTCGCGGATAGCCCTGCGCGTGCGCCAGCTCATGACAGGCAAGCATTTCACACAGACGCCGCAATCGAATTTGCGCCGGCTCGTCTCCAACATCGAGCTGATGGACGAGCAGCCGGGCGGCGACATTGCCGTGGCCAGCAACAGCCTGATCTTCGAATCGAGCTTGCGCGACGACACACTGTGGGCCGCTCGCAACGAGTACCGGCTGCGCCATGTCGATGGCGATCTGCGCATGGCTTACAAGAAGGTGGTGCTCGTCAACAACGACAAGGCGATCTACACGCTGTCATTCCTGGTCTAGGAAAGGTCTCGCGCCATGATCGACAAGGGACCCGTTCTGCTCGACATCGACGACGGCATCGCGCGCCTGCGTCTCAACCGGCCCGATGCCGCGAACGGAATGAGCGTCGAGCTTCTCGGCGCGCTCTGCGATGCCATCATGGCGTGTCACGGCCACCCCGATCTGCGCGTGGTGCTGCTGAGCGGCGAGGGCGCGAACTTCTGCGCCGGTGGCGACGTGCGCGCCTTCGCATCCAGGGGCGAGAAGTTGCCGGACTATATCCGCCAGGCGACGGCCTATCTGCAGAACGCGGTGACCGGCTTGCTGCGGCTCGAAGCGCCCGTTATCGCCTCGGTGCACGGCTTTGCAGCGGGCGGCGGCGGGTTCGGCCTCGTCTGCGCCTCCGACATCGTCATCGCGGCCGAGTCGGCCAAGTTTCTTGCGGGCGCGACGCGGGTGGCGATGGCGCCGGATGCGGGCGTCTCCGTCACGCTGTCCCGCTTGGTGGGCCTGCGGCGCGCGATGTCGATCCTTCTCACCAATCCGGTGATCCCCGCGGCCGAGGCGCTACACATGGGAATCGTCACCAAGGTCGTTCCTGACGGCGAACTCACTGAGGCCTCGCTGGCGCTGGCGCGCGAGCTCGCAGCCGGCGCGCCGAAGGCGCTTGCCGCGACCAAGCGCCTGGTCTGGGCCGGAACCGGGACGAGTATCGAGCAATGCCTGTCCGAAGAGGCGCGCACGGTCTCGGAGCTGTCGGGCATGGCCGACGCGCGCGAGGGCCTTGCCGCCGTCATCGAGCGGCGCAAGCCCGTCTTCACGGGACGCTGAGGCGTGGCCGATACGCTTCCATTCGGACGTCTGGACGGCCGGCGCGCCTTCGTGTCGGGCGGCGCGCGCGGCATTGGCGCTGCGATTGCAAAGAGCTTCGTCGGGGCGGGCGCCAATGTCGTGATTGCCGATCTCGACATGGCTCAGGCTTCCGAAACAGCGCGCCAGATCGGCGCCGTGGCGGTTCGTCTCGACGTCAGCGATGCGGGCGCGGTGCAGGCGGCGATGGCCCAGCACGGGCCGTTCGACATTCTCGTCAACAATGCCGGGATCGACCAGCACGCCTTCTTCACCGAGACCACGCCGCAGGACTGGGCGAAGCTGATCGCGGTCAATCTCACGTCCGTTCTGGCCTGCACCCAGGCGGTCCTCCCGGCGATGCAGGCCGCAGGGTACGGCCGCATCATCAACATCACGTCCGAAGCCGCCCGGCTCGGCTCCAGGGGTGGGGCCGTTTACTCAGCCGCCAAGGGCGGGGTCATCGCCTTCACCAGGAGCATGGCGCGGGAGAACGCGCGTTATGCTATCACGGCGAACGCGATCGCGCCCGGCCCGATCCGCACGCCAATGCTGGAGCAGGCGGTCGCCCGCGGTGGCGACAAGATCCTTCGCGCGATGACCGATGCAACCTTGCTGGGCCGGCTCGGCGAGCCGGATGAGGTTGCAGCAGCCGCGCTGTTCCTCGCCTCCGACCAGGCCGCTTACATCACGGGTGAGACGCTCGGCGTGTCCGGCGGCATGGGGATCGGCGGCTGAGATGAAGGATGCGGCCAGCGATATTGCGGTGACCCCCGTGGATCGTGCGGTCGAGCGGTTGCAGTCGATCTACCGCAAATGGACGCGCGATACGGGCGTCGAGCAGATGCGCCACCATTGGGATGAAGCGTTCGCGGGTTGCTCCGTGCCGGTGACCTGGCGTCAGGTCTCCGCCGGCGGTGTCGAGGGCGAGTGGATCCTGCCTCCCGCCGCGCCGCAGGAGAAAGCCATTCTCTATCTCCATGGCGGCGGCTTCCGTATCGGCTCGATTGCCTCGTACCGCGATCTGATCGCGCGCATCGGTCATGCCTGTGGCTGCCGCGTCCTGGCGATCAACTACCGCCTGGCGCCCGAGCATCGCTTTCCAGCCGCGCTGGACGATGCGCTGGCCGCCTATCGATACCTGCTCGACCAGGGGTTGCAGCCGGCTGACATCGCGCTCGCGGGAGACTCGGCCGGCGGCAATCTCGTGCTGGGCGCCATGCTGGCGTTGCGAGATCGCGGCGAGACCCTGCCGGCTGCCGCCCTGCTGATGTCGCCCTGGACCGACCTCGCCGCGACAGGTGCGAGCTACGAAAGCCGCGCGAAGGCCGACCCGATCCATCAGCGTGCGATGATCCTCGCGCTTGCGAAGAACTATCTGGGCCGGGATGGCGATCCGCGTCATCCGTTGGCCTCGCCGCTCTACGCCGATCTGTCCGGCTTGCCGCCGCTTCTGATCCAGGTCGGCGACCGCGAGACGGTGCGCGACGATTCGACCGAGCTCGCCGCCAGGGCCATGGCCGCCGCCGTCAACGTCGAGTTGCAGGTCTTCGATGGCATGATCCACGTATTCCAGATGTTCCCGGAAATCCCGCAGGCCGGCGAAGCGATCGCAGCGCTCGCAAAATTCCTGCGCGGACATCTTCACATCGACGATGGGAGGGCGGCACAATGAACGTCATGACTTCAGGTTCCCGCCAGCCTGTCGAAGCCGAATTCCAATTCTCGGAGCAGCCCAATCTGCCCGAGGAGCTTCGCATGCTGCGCGAGCAGGTGCGCCGCTTCGTCGAGAGGGAGGTGGTGCCGCATGGCGAAGTCTGGGAGCGCGACGGCAAGATCCCGCGCGAGATCTTTCGCCGCATGGGCGCGCTCGGATTCCTCGGCATGCGCCATGCGCCGGAGTATGGCGGCACCGACATGGGACCGCTGGCCTCGATGGTGTTCGCCGAGGAGCTGGGGCGCTCGAGTTTCGGCGGGTTTACGTCGTCGACCTTGGTGCACACCGACATGTCGGCGGTGCACATCTCGCTGCGCGGCACGCCGGAGCAGAAGCAGAAATATTTGCCGGCGATCATCCGCGGCGAGACCATCTGCTCGATTGCAGTGACCGAGCCGGATGCCGGCTCCGACGTCGCGGGCCTGAAGACCCGGGCAACCCGCGATGGCGACGGCTGGGTGATCAACGGCTCGAAGATGTTCATCACCAACGCGGTCTACGGCGACATCCTGATCGTCGCGGCCCGTACTGATCCGAACGCCAAGGGCAGCCGGGGTCTTTCGCTGTTCATCGTCGAGCGCAATTTGCCCGGCATCGCCGTGACCAAGCTCGACAAGCACGGCTGGCTCTGCTCGGACACCGCCGAAATCGCCTTCCATGACGTCCGTGTGCCGGCCAATGCCCTGCTCGGAGAGGAGAACAAGGGCTTCTACGGCATCATGGAGACGTTCCAGAACGAGCGCATCTGCATCGGCGGCATCTGCGCCGGGGAATCCGCCAAGGCGATCGAGCTGACCGCAAACTACGTGAAGACACGGCAGGCGTTCGGCGGACCGCTCTGGAACCAGCAGGCCGTGCGGCTGAAGCTCGCCCAGCTCGCGGCCAAGGCCGCCGCCGCGCGCCAGCTTGCCTATCACGCCGCCGAGCTCGCCGCGGCCGGGCAGCCCTGTTTGCGCGAGGTCTCGATGGTCAAGGCGCTGTCGCCCGAAGTGCTGCACGAAGTCGTGCACGGCTGTCTGCAGTTGCACGGCGGCAGCGGCTTCATGCGCGGCACGCCGATCGAGCGCATGGTTCGGGACGCGCGGGTCCTGACCATCGGTGGCGGCGCCACCGAGGTGATGCTGGAAGAAGTCGCGAAGCGGATGTAGCCGGACCCTTGCCGGATGGGGAGCACGAGAATGCAGAACACGCGTTCGGACACCGCGCGGGCGCTCTACGCCGCACTGGCGGCCGGAAACAGGGAGCGGCTCGAGATGCTGCTCCATCCGGATTTCGTCGGCGAGATCGCCGAGGGAATGCCCTTCGGCATTGGCGGCCGGCACGAGGGCTCCTCCGCGATGCGCCGCAACGGATGGGGCGCGATCGCCCGGCATTTTGCCGCACGTGCGGAGCCGGAGCGCTTTCTCGAGATCGGAGAGGCGTGCCTGCTCGTGACGGGCCGGTATCGTGGCGAGGGCAAAGATGGAGGAGCCTCTCTCGACGCCTCCTTCGCGCACCTCATCACGTTCGAGGGTGAGCGCATCGCGCGCCTCGAGCAATATACCGATACGGCCCGCTGGCATGATGCCGCGAGCCCCTTCAAGACCGTCCTCCTCGATATCGCAGATGGCGTCGCGACGCTTCGGCTAAATCGCCCCGACAAGGGCAATGCCATCAACGAGGAGATGGCCGCGGATCTCGAAGAAGCTTCGGTGCGAATTGCCGAAGCCCCGGCCTTGCGCGCCGTCCTGGTTGCAGGGAACGGGCCGAACTTTACCATGGGAGGGGACGTCAATTTCTTCGCCGGCACGCCGTCGGCCGAACTGCCGGGCAAGCTTCGTCGCATGATCGAGGGTTATCATCGCGCCATCGATCGCTTGACCAGCATCGATGCGCCGGTCGTTGCGGCGGTGCGCGGCGCGGCGGCCGGAGGCGGATTGGGCTTCCTTTACATCGCGGACATCGTGGTCGCATCCGCCGACGCGCGCTTTGCTCTCGGATATGGTGCGCTAGGCCTGACGTCCGACGGCGGCAACACCTGGTTCCTGCCGCGCATGGTCGGAATGCGGCGGGCGCAGGAACTGTTCCTGCTCAATCGCCGCCTGTCGGCGCAAGAAGCCCTGGAATTCGGCCTGGTCTCCCGCCTCGTGCCGGACGATGCGGTGGAAGCGGAAGCGATTGCCGTCGTCCGCGAACTGGCGGCGGGGCCGACGCGGGCCTTCGGAGCCATGCGGCGCATGCTTCGGCAGTCCTTTGAAGCGAGCCTCGGCACTCAACTCGAAGCCGAAATGCGATCCATCGTCGGCGCGAGCCAGTCCGACGATGCGCGCGAGGGCATCGCCGCCTTCGCGGCCAGGCGTCGGCCCGTCTTTAAAGGCGGATGACCGGACGCGGCCCTGGCCATCCGCCTGACGTCGTCACTTCACGGGCTTGAAGCTGACCGTCGCCGTGTTGGCCTGCATGATCTGCAGCTTCTGGTTCGAGAAGTGGACGCCGGGTCCGAAGCTGATCGGAGCCATCACGCCGGTCTCGACATTCTTGGTCTTCTCCAGCTCGCTGATCGTACAGGCCCAGGTCGGCTGCTTGCCGCAACGCTCGATCGCCGCGATCAGGACCTTGGCCGCGGCATAGCCGCTCATCGTGTAGCGATTGATCCCCTTGAACTCGGCTTCCGACACGAGCGGCTTTGCCTTCTCGAGGAACGCCTTGCCGGCTTCGCCGGCAAAAGGCTCGACATAATCCACCGCGAAGATGCCATCGCCGGCCGGCCCCATCAGCTTGAGCACCGGCTCGACGCGGCCGGGCCAGAAGATGCCGGTCACCGGCTTGACGTTGAGCTTCTCGAGCTCCTTCATCATCGCGATATTCTCCGCGATGATGCCGCCGGCCAAGAATACTTCGGCGCCGGAATCCTTCAGTTGGAGCATGTCGGACGAAAAATCCTGCTGGCCCTTCTTGTAATTGCCGCTGTAGACGACGTTCAGCTTCTTCGACTTGACCACGGAATCGAAGCCATCGCGCACCGTGATGCCGTAGTCGTCGTCCTGCGTGATGAGGCCCCATTTCTTGCCGGGGTTCTTCTCCGCGAGGTAGTTGACGAGATGGATGATTCCTTCCTCGTAGGACTGACCGACCACGAACACGTTCTTGCGCGGCGGCTCCCACAGCAGCTTGACCGGCGCGACGTCGATCACCGTCGGGATGCCTGCCTTCTCCAGCACGGGCATCACGGCGATCGACTGGCCGGAACCGGACATGCCGAGCATGGCAAAGACCTTGTCGACCTCGATCACCTTCTTGGCGCCCTGGATGGTGCGCGCTGTGACGTAGCCGTCATCCTCCAGCACGTACTTGATCTTGCGGCCGTTGATGCCACCGGCATTGTTGGCTTCCGCGATCGCGATCTTGTGGCCGATCGAGGCGGCGACGCCGAGGAGCGCCGGTGGACCGGTGAGCGGTTCGACGTCGCCGATCAGGATCTCCGTGTCGGTGATGCCGGGATCGGCGGCCAGCGCGCTGCCGCCGGCGAGCAGCGTTGCCGCGAGCAACAGGGATCCAGTCCTTGGATGATTTCTCATGTCTCTGTCCTCCCTCCAATATTGGTCTTTATGTTCAGTACCGCAGCGGCCAGTTCACCCAGGCGCGGCGGATGTCGTGCCAGGCACCGACCAGGCCGCGCGGCTGAAACCGAAGGAACAGGATGATGACGAGGCCATAGAGCATGCTCTTCAGCTCCTGCGCACCGGTCGTAAACACCGCGTCGAGCTGCGCGCTGAAGACGCTGAAGACGAGGCGCGTCGCCTCGGGAAGCAGCACGATCAGAACGGTCCCGAGCACGGCGCCGAGCGCCGAGCCGAGGCCGCCGACGATCAGGATCGCGAGCGCCTCGATCGATAGCAGGAACGGAAAGCCTTCGACGCTGACGAAGGAGAGATAGATGCCGTAAAGGGCGCCGGCGAGGCCGGTGATGAATGCCGACGTGACGAAGGCGAGCAGCTTGTAGGCATGCAGGTTGATGCCCATGACGCGGGCCGCGGTGTCGTTGTCGCGGATCGCGACAAAAGCCCGGCCGACCCGGGTACGGCGAATGTTGAGGGTGGCAAACAGGGTCAGCGTGGCGACCCCAAGGCAAAGGTAGGTGAAGGCCGCGTCGCTGTCGAAGCTGATGCCGAGAATCTCCGGCCGCTGCACGGAGATGCCGCGGGCGCCGTTGGTGAGCCAGCGCATCTCCAGGATCACCGTGTTGATGATGAACGAAAAGGCGAGCGTCGTGATCGCGAGGTAGAGGCCCTTCAGGCGCAGCGACGGCGCACCGACGATCAGGCTCGCCAGCGCCGGCACGAGCCCCGCGCCGAGGAAGCCGACCAGCGGCGGCAGGTGATATTTCGCCACCAGGATGGCATAGGCATAGGCGCCGGTGACGAGGAAGCCGACGTGGCCAAGCGAGATCAGGCCGGTGTAGCCGGTCAGGATGTTGAGGCCGAGCGCGCCGGTTACGGTGATCAGGATGATCATCAGGAACGACAGCGCGTAGGCGTTCAGCACGTGGGGCGCAGCGATCAGCGCCAGCATCAGCACCGCCGACCACAGCCAGACCGGGGGTGAATCGATCAGGGCGACGAGTTCGCCATAGGTCTGCTTGTAGTCGCCGGTGCGCATCGTCCTAGACCCTCTCGATGTCGCGTTCGCCGAACATGCCGAACGGGCGGATCATCAGTACGACGATGATCATCGCGAAGCCCGCAATCTCCTTCATGCCGGAGCCGATGTAGCCGCCGGCGAGATTTTCGGTGATGCCGATGAGAAGGCCGCCGAGGCCGGAGCCGAGCACGGCATCGAGCCCGCCCAGGATGGTGGCTGGAAACGCCTTGAGCCCGAGCTGGAACATCGCCGGCGACAGATCGTAGGAAAGTGCGAAGAACACCCCGCCGATTCCGGCGATGACCGAAGAGGCCGCCCAGGCCTGCGCATGGACGCGGGTGGCGCTGATGCCCATCAGCAACGCGGTCCGGTCATCGGCCGCAACCGCGCGCATCGCGACCCCCATCTTGCTGTAGCGGAAGAACGCCCAGATCGCCGCGAGCAGCGACAGCAGCGTCGCGATGACGGCAATCTGGCCGGTGCGGACGCCAATTCCACCCAGGCGGACGATGTCGCGACCCATTCCGACGTCGAGGCCGTGCGGATAGGCGTCCCAGACGAAGTTGATCGCCGAGCGCAGGATCACCGCCAGCCCGATGGTCACCATCACGGTCGCGAACACCGGCTCGCCCAGCATCGGCCGCATCACGACGCGCTCGATGATCAGGCCGAGCAGGATCGCGGCGACAATGGCGCCGAACGCGACCACGACGACGTTTCCGCTGACGGTGGTCGAGATGGTCCAGGCGATATAGGCCGTGATCATGGTCATCTCGCCCTGCGCGAAATTGACCAGCCCGGTCGATTTGTAGATGACCGCAAAGCCCATCGCGATCAGGCCGTAGATTGCGCCGATCGCAAGGCCGGAGATCAGGAGCTGCAGGAGATACTGCATTCAGTCCTCCGCCGGATAGATGATGGCGAGCTCGCGCGCGAACTTCTTCTCGATCATGGCGCGTCGCACCTTCTGCGTGGCGGTCAGCTCGCCGTCGTCGTGGTCGAGCTCCTTTTCCAGGATGGCAAACCGTCTGACGTTCTCGACCCGGGCAAAGCGCTTGTTGGTCTCGTTGACGATGCGCTCGACCAGCTCGTGCACTTCGGTAAGCTGCGACAGCGACTTGTAGTTGGTGTAGGCCAGCGCCCGGTCGCGTGCCCAGCGGCCGACATTGTCGTAGTCGACCTGGATGATGGCGCCGAGATACTTCCTGGCCTCGCCGACCACGATCGCTTCCTTGACGAATTCGGAATCCTTCAGCGCGTTCTCGATCTCGGAGGGCGCGATGTTCTTGCCGCCGGCGGTGATGATGATGGCCTTCTTGCGGTCGACCACCGTGATCTCGCCATCGTCGAGCACCTCGACGATGTCGCCGGTGCGCAGCCAGCCGCCGGCCTCGAGCGAGGCCGTCGAGGCCTTTTCGTCGAGGAAGTAGCCCTTGAAGACACCGGGACTGCGCAGCAGGATCTCGCCGTCGTCGCCGAGCTTCCATTCGGTCCTGGGAAGCGGCAGGCCGCAGCCGCCGATCCGGTGGTGGCTTGCCGACTGGACGAAGGCGACGCCGCCGCTTTCGGTGAGCCCGTAGCCCTGCGAGACCGGGCGGCCGATGATGTCGAAGAAGCGCAGGGTCTCGGGCGAGATCGACGCGCCCGCGCAGAGCCGATGGCGGCTATGGGCGAAGCCGAGGTGACGCTGCAGATTGCGGAACATCAGGACATAGAGCAGGCCGTAAGCCGCCCGGTCGGCGAGGCTTTCCTTGCCAGCCTGCCGACGGTCGGAAAGCGTGCGGCCCCAGGCGAGGCAAGCCCTGGTCAGGCGCTGCCGCAGCCTGCCGCTTTCGCCGAGCCGGAACAGAAAGCCCTGTTGCAGTTTCTCATAGATGCGCGGTACGCCGACGAAGAAGGTCGGCGCGATCTCGCGGATATTGGTGGCGACGGTGTCGATCGATTCGGCAAAGCTCACCGTGCCGCCGAGCACCAGATGCGTCACCATGCCGTAGCAGCGCTCCGCGACGTGGCACAGCGGCAGGTAGCTGACGGCCTCGAACGACTTGTCCGCGATGCCGACGGCTTCTGCGTAGGTGAAGGCGGCGTAGACGAGATTGCGATGCGTCAGCATCGCGCCCTTGGGCGGGCCGGTCGTGCCGGAGGTGTATACCAGGATGCAGACGTCGTCGGGCGCGCCTTGCGAGATCAGGCGGTCGAGTGTTGCGTTCGCGTCCGGAGTCTCGCGCCCATGGGCAAGGCCGCGCTGGCACAGCGCGTCGAACGACATCAGCCCGGACTGGCGGTAGTGCCGCAGGCCCTTCATGTCGATGCAGATGATGGCCTCGACACTGGGCAGTCCGCCATTGTTGGCCATGGCGTCCAGCACCTTGTCGGTCTGCTCCTGGTCGCCGGTGACGACGACACGGGCGCCGGAATGCTTGACGATGTATTGCAGCTCGACCCAGGGATTGGTTGGGTAGATGCCGACGGTCACCGCCCCGATCATCTGCGCGCCGAGATCGGCGTAGAACCATTCCGGCGTATTCTCGCCGGCGATGGCGATGCGGTCTCCCGCCTTGATGCCGAGCGACAGCAGGCCGAACGCCACCGCGCGCGCCCTCTCGTGATAGTGGCGCCAGGAGTAAGGGTTCCAGATGCCGTAATCCTTTTCGCGCAAGGCCCGCGCCTCGCCATGCATGGCGGCACGCTGTCGCAGGATTTGCGGAATGGTGATGGCGCCGTCCCGGAGCGAGGCACGGAAGGTCGCTGCGTCGCTTGCGGGCGCACAGCGGGGGGCGGCGGCCTGGAGCGGCGGAAGCGTGGCACGGAGGCTGTCGAGCGTCGACATCACGATCCCGCCTTTGCAATGGCGCCGGAGCGTTTGCCGCCGAGATAGGCTTCGGCAACGGCCGGGTGGTGCCTGATCTCGTCGGGCGTGCCTTCGGCAATCTTGCGGCCAAAATTGAGCACATGGACGCGATCGGAGATGTCCATGACGATCCGCATCTCATGCTCGATCATCAAGACGGTGATGCCGAGCTCGTCCCTGATGTCGAGGACGAAACGGGCGATGTCCTCTGTCTCCTCCTGGTTCATGCCCGAGACCATCTCGTCGAGCAGCAGGATCTTGGGCTCCGAGGCGAGCGCGCGCGCAAGCTCGACGCGTTTCTGCTGGCCATAGGGCAGCGTCCCGACGACCGCGTCCCTGACATGCTCGATCTCGAGGAACTCGATGATGTGCTCGACCCGTTGCCGCGCCGCGATCTCCTCGCGGCGGGTGCGGCCGAAGAAGACGACGGCATCGATCACGTTGGAACGCAGATGGGTGTGGCGGCCGGTCAGGATGTTCTCGACCACCGTGCCGTGCTTGAACAGAGCGAGGTTCTGGAAGGTGCGGCCGATCCCGGCGGCGGCAAACCGCCAGGGCGAGATGGTCGAAACATCGATGCCGTCGAATGCGATCCGGCCGCCGCTCGGCCGCAGCACGCCGGAGATCATGTTGAACAGGGTGGTCTTGCCGGCACCGTTCGGGCCGATCACGCTGCAGATCTCGCCGGGTGCGACCGTGAGGCTGACGTCGGCAATGGCCTGAAGGCCGCCGAAACGCTTGCTGAGGTTTTCGACGGTGAGGAGCGCGGTCACGACAGCCACCGCTTGCGCCGCTTGTAGTGCTTGACCTCGCGCAGGCTCTTGTGGCCGGCCGAGGAGACGCCGAGGTAGAATTCCTGGACGTCCTCGTTGGCCGTGAGCTCTCTGGCGGTCCCGTCGAGCACGACGCGCCCGGTTTCGAGGATGTAACCGTAATCGGCGATGTCGAGCGCGCGCTGCGCGTTCTGCTCGACCAGCAGCACCGTCATCTTCAATTCGTCGCGCAGGCGGGCGATCACCTCGTAGATGCGGTCGATGATCAGAGGCGCGAGCCCCAGCGACGGCTCGTCGAGCGCGAGCAGAACCGGATCGGTCATGAGGGCGCGGCCGATCGCCAGCATCTGCTGTTCCCCACCGGACATGTAGCCGGCGATCTGGTCGCGCCGTTCGTGGAGTCGTGGGAACAGCGAGAATACCTTGTCGCGACGCTCGCGCGCCTCCGCGGCGGTCCTCGTGTAGCCTCCCATCTGGAGATTTTCGTCGATCGTCAGCGCAGCGAAGACGCGACGGCCCTCGGGTACCTGCACGATTCCGAGGCGTACGAGCCCGTCGGGGGCGAGCTGATGCACGTCCTCGCCACGGAAGCGGATGCTGCCGTTCTCGATCACGCCTTCCTCGGTGTAGAGGATGCCGGACATCGCTTTCAGCAGCGTCGATTTGCCGGCGCCGTTGGAGCCGAGCAGGGCGACGATGCCGCCTTCGGGCACCGCAATCGAGACGTCGCGAATGGCCTCGATCGCGTTGTCGTAGACGATGCGAATGTTGCGGAATTCGAGCAGGCAATCCGGCGCTGGCGTGGCCTGCGGTGCGGTGGAAGATGTCGGGATCGGTAGAGTGGTCGGCATCGCTTAGACCCGGCTCGCTTGGGTGACGGGCGACCGCGTGGCCAGGATGGCGTCGGTCACGATCTTCGCCGTCTCGGCACAGGCCTGGGTGCCGCCATTGCCATATTGCTTGACCGCGTCGCCGACGCACCAAAGGCCCTCGATGCCGGTCTCGCGCGGCAGGTCGTAGCCGGCGCAGCTCCGTTGCGCCGGCCAGTCGTCGCGCATCACGCGGATCGAGAGGATCTTGGCCTGATCGAAATTGCCGAACTGCTCGCGCAGGTCGGAGAGCGCAAGCGCAATCTCGGATTCAGAGTCGAAATCGCCGAGCGCGGGGACCGGCACGGCATAGGCGACGTAGAGATGCCAGCCGGGCGGCGCGAGTTCGGGGCAGGTGGCGGAGAGGTTGGCCATGTTGCAGAGCCGCCGCGTCCTGCCGAAGGTGACAATGCCGGGATGATCCACCAGGGGCTCGCGGCTGGCGATGTTGATGACGATATTGGCCGCCGGGCGAAGGCCGTTCCTGACTTGCGTTACGTAGTCGGCGGGGAATGCGGCTTCACCGGTGAGCGCGACCGTTGCTTTTGGTCCGGCATTGCTGATGACGAGGTCGGTATCGATCCGCACGAGCGCACCGTCCCGGCGGACCGTGACGCCGGTGATGCGGCCATTGGCGGCGTGGATTTCGGTGGCTGGGGTGCCGAGCCATACGTCGCCGTTGCGTCTCACCGCCGTCGCAAGGCTGTTCCAGACGCCGATCGTTCCTTCCGGGCAGAAGCCGAACTTCTTGAAGGCGCCCTTGCTGGTGAAATAGGTCAGGAACGCGCGGGCCGGCAGCTCGGCTGCATTGCAGGCAAAGATCGCCGCACACAGATTGCGGAAGAGGGCATGCACGGTTGCGTTGCTGGTGTAGCCCTTCAGCCAGTCTTCGGTGGATTGTCGGCCGTCGGGCAGGTTGCCCGAGCGTGCGTCTGCGAATTTTTCAAGGATGCGCGAAGCCTGTTTGGTCAACTGTCCGAGCAGGAGCGACCAGCCGCCGCGGCCGACGTCGATCAGCCGTCCGTCGATGAAGAAGGAACTCGCGGGCTCCGGCGCACGGATGTTGAGGGGGACGCCGACAGTTCGGAATGTCTCTTCGAAGACGCCGCCGAACTCGATCGCGATCGCGCCGATATTGACCTTGAATCCCTCGATCTCCTCGGTCGAGGCTCGGCCGCCGAGGCGATCGTGGTCGTCGACAAGCACTGTATAGAGCCCGGCGTGAGCCAACCGCGCCGCAGCGCACAACCCGCCGGCGCCGGCTCCAATCACGACAGCATCGATCTTTCGACTGCTCACGAACAACCTCCCTCGATGCCGCTGGGTTGCTCCCGCGTGCGTGAACTGCTTGCCCGTGAGGACAGAGGATATTATAATCCGACCGGCCGTTCAAATTATTTTTTGATCTAGATCAAATTTGGGCGGTCAAGTCGAAGAGTTCTGGTGAAATGGCGTGGGGCGAGCCCAGCGCGTTGCGCGCACCAGTAGTATAGAGGGACGCGAGTCGTCGGATCCGGCGGCGCCGATACTTGACGAGAGAGACGATATGGCGCGGACACGCTCGGAGAATTACGACGATATCCAGCGGGGAATTCTTGTCGCGGCGCGCGGCCTCTTCGCAAATCAAGGCTACATGCGCGCCTCGATTGCCGACCTGGCCGAGGCGTGCAAGCTCTCGCGCGGCGCGCTGTACCACTACTTCGACTCCAAGGAAGCGATATTGTTCGCGATCCTGGACGAGCACGTGCATCAGATGATCGTGGATGTGGAGACCGCAATTGCGAACCACTCCTCGACTCCCGATCAATTCCGCGCCGCTATTCGCGCCATTGTCGATCTCAATGCGCGCTCGCCGCAGGAGCAGCGCCTGATCCTCAACGACCTGACGTTCCTCGGCGAGGATGACCAGCAAACGATCAAGTCGCTCGAACGGCAGATCGTCGATCTGATAACCGGTCTTATTGTCCAACTCGACAACAAGGGCAAAATCGTCAAGCGGACCAAGAAGATCTACGCGATGATGCTGTTTGGCACTCTCAACTTCAGCCACACCTGGTACGATCCCAAGGGTGGGATCGGTCCTGCCGAGTTTGCCGACATGGTCGTTGACCAGTTTCTGCACGGCATCGCAAGCTCTGGATCTCTCAAGGCCCTTCGCGCAGCGGATGCGCAGCGTTCGTGAGCGGCCGCCGCGTGCCAGCCCGGAGCGCGCCCGTCATTTGGCCGCACTGATCAAGTGTCGCCTCTCCTGGATTGATCACATGGCGCGGGGCGTCGTGTCGCTGCAATTAATTGACCGGCTATCCGGATTATATTATAGCGGATCCGGGAGCGAACTTTGCCAGGGTGAGAATATGGGTCACGCGTACGTCTTCGACGCCGTCCGAACGCCTCGTGGCCGGGGACGCGCATCCGGCTCGCTCAACGAAGTGTCGCCACTTCGCCTCGCGGCCGGCGTTCTGAGAAGCCTTCGCGATCGGTCCGAGCTGGATACGGCCCGGGTCGACGATGTGATCCTCGGCGTCGCTGACCCCGTCAACGAGCAGGGTGCCGACATTGCCCGCACGGCTGTCCTCGTCGCGGGCTACGATCAGCTTACGCCGGGCGTTCAGATCAACCGCTTCTGCGCTTCGGGCCTCGAAGCCTGCAACATGGCGGCGGCACAAGTCATGGCCGGACAATCCGACATCGCGATCGGTGGCGGCGTGGAAAGCATGTCGCGGATCGAGATGTTTTCATCCGGCGGCGCACTGGTGTCTGATCCGCACTTCACAATCCCGAACTACTTCGTCCCACAGGGGATTTCCGCTGACTTGATCGCGACCATCCACGGCTACTCGCGCAACGACGTGGATAGTTACGCCGTCGAGAGCCAGAAGCGGGCCGCCAGGGCATGGTCCGCAGGTTACTTTGCGAACTCGGTGGTGCCGGTTCGTGACGACAACGGCATTGTCATCCTCGACCGAGACGAGCACCCGCGTCCCGAGACCACGATGCAGACGCTCGGCGCGCTGGAGCCGTCCTTCGCGATCCAGGGAGAGAAGTTCGGCTTCGATGCCGTCGCTCTTCAGCGTTATGCGGAGGTCGAACGCATCGACCATGTGCATCACGCCGGAAACTCCTCCGGCATCGTCGACGGCGCCGCAGCGGTCCTGATCGGAGGTGAGGAGGCGATTTCGATCCTCGGCCGGAAACCGCGCGCCCGCATCCGCGCATTTGCCTCCATCGGCTCGGAGCCGACCATCATGCTGACCGGCCCGTCATACTCGACCGACAAGGCGTTGAAGCGCGCGGGCATGAAGGCGAGCGACATCGATCTTTTCGAGTGCAATGAGGCGTTCGCCGCGGTGGTGCTGCGCTTCATGGAGGCGCTCGACATCGGACACGACAAGGTCAACGTCAATGGCGGCGCTATTGCGCTCGGTCATCCCTTGGGCGCATCCGGTGCGATGCTCCTGGGCACGTTGATCGACGAATTGGAAAGGCGCGACCTCTCGACCGGCGCAGTGACGCTGTGCGTGGGCGCCGGAATGGGGACGAGCATGATCGTCGAGCGCGTGTGATCAGGAGGCTGAATTGATTGATCTTCGTTTCGACGACAGCATTGCCACGCTGACCTTCGACGTCGCCGACCGTCCCATGAACGTGCTCAACGACAGTTCGATTGCGGCCTTCGAGACGGCGGCCCGCAAGGTTATCGCCGACCCCGCGATCGCGGGGGCCATTGTCACCTCATCCCGGCCCGAATTCGTCGTTGGCGCGGATCTCGATACGTTGCGCGGCATGACCGATGCAGCCAAGGCCATGGCGGTGCCGTGGCGGCTGTCGCGCCTGTTCCGGGAGATCGAAACCAGCGGCAAGCCGTTTGTCGCGGCGATCAATGGCTCCGCGCTCGGCGGCGGCTATGAGCTCTGTCTCGCCTGCCATTACCGGATCGCCGCCGACAATCCCAGGACGCAGATCGGATTGCCCGAGGTGACGCTCGGTTTGCTGCCGGGCGCGGGAGGAACGCAGCGGCTGCCGCGGATGATCGGCCTGAAGAACGCGCTGCCGATGCTGATGGAAGGTCGCAAGGTCGCCGTCGCCAAGGCGAAGGAGCTGGGATTGGTCGACGAGGTCGTGCCCAAGGACCAGATGATGTCACGCGCCCTGCAATGGCTCCGCACGGAAGGTGCCGCCAATGTGACGAAGCCCTGGGACAGGAAGGGCTTTCGTCTTCCCGGCGGCAACGTCCAGAGCCAGCCGTCCTGGCATTTGTTCATGGGAGCGGCGGCGGCGTTGCGCGGCAAGACGGCGGGTCTCTATCCGGCGCCGGCCGCGATCATGGAAAGCGTCTATGACGGCTGCCATGTCGGTATCGATACCGGCTTGAGGATCGAGAACCGGCAATTTGCGCGGCTGGCGATCTCGCCTGAAGCGCAGAACATGATCCGCACCCTGTTCTTCGCGATCGGCGATGCCAACAAGCTGGTTGGTCGGCCCATTGGCGTGCCGGCGCAAACCTACCGCAAGGTCGGCGTGCTTGGCGCCGGCATGATGGGCGCGGGCATCGCTCATGTCGCCGCCGAGGCCGGGCTCGAGGTCGTGCTGATCGACCAGACGACGGCCGCCGCCGAGAAGGGCAAGAGCTATTCGGCGAAGCTTCTGGACAAGCAGGTCCAGCAGGGACGCCTGCCGTCCGACAAACGCGATGCCATCCTCGCGAGGATCAAGCCGACGCAGAGCTATGATCTGCTCGCCGATGCCGACATCGTCATCGAGGCCGTATTCGAGGACCGCCACGTCAAGGAACAGGTGACGCGCGCGGCGGAACAGGTGCTTTCGGCGACCGCGCTATTCGCCAGCAACACCTCGACATTGCCGATTACGGGCCTGGCCGAGGCCTCGCAAAGGCCGGCCAATTTTGTCGGGCTCCACTTCTTCTCGCCCGTCGACCGGATGCCGCTCGTCGAGGTCATTCGCGGCCGCGGGACGTCGGAAGACACCATCGCTCGCGCGATGGACTTCGTGAAGGCGATCCGCAAGACGCCCATCGTGGTCAATGACGGCCGCGCGTTCTACACCAGCCGCGTCTTCGGCACCTACGTTTACGAAGGCATGGCTTTGCTGAACGATGGCGTCAATCCATCGCTGATCGAGCGCGCCGGAACCAATGGCGGCATGCCCGTCGGCCCGCTCGCGCTGATGGACGAAGTGTCGTTGGAGCTCATGCACAAGGTGATGCGGCAGACCGAGGCAGATCTCGGTTCGGCCTACCGGTCGCAGCCGCAGGACCCGGTCTTGATCAGGATGGTGGAGGGGCTCGGCCGTCTCGGCCGCAAGAGCGGCTGCGGCTTCTACGACTACGCGGCCGACGGCAGCAAGCGGCTCTGGCCGGACCTGGCCGCGCATTTCCCGCGTCTGCGCGAGCAGCCGACGCTCGACGAGGTGAAGAAGCGGCTGATGTACATCCAGTCGATCGAGGCGTCGCGCTGCCTCGAGGAGAAGATCGTGACCGCGCGCGACGCCGACGTCGGCTCGATCCTCGGCTGGGGTTTTCCGGCAGCGCTTGGCGGTGTCGTGAGTCAGGTCGACACTGTCGGCATCGCGCGTTTCGTTGCCGAGTGCGATCGGCTTGCGCAGCTCTACGGCCCCCGCTTCATGCCGCCGCAGACCCTGCGTGATCGCGCCGCCCGCGGCGAGACGTTGCGCGCGGCCTGACGTTTTCGGCCTTCGAAGCCGGCGACGCGAAAAGAGTGCCGTCAGGGCACCTGCGTTGCAGACATGATCGGAGAGGATCGTCCTATGCTCGACAAATCCGTTGCAGGCGCGCGCTTTCCGTGGATCGCGCAGTATCCCGAGGGGGTGCCGCCCGCCCTCGAACCCGGCGGGCCGGTCTCCATGCCCGACCTTCTGACACGGGCCGCTGCGAAATTCCCCGATAGTACCGCACTCTCGCTCGGCGATAAAGCGTGGACCTATGCTGAGATGCGGGCACTGGTGGCGCGGACCGCGCGCGGGCTGCAGGACGCCGGCGTCCGCAGCGGCGATCGCGTCGCGGTGATGATGCCCAACCATCCGGCTGTACCGATCTGGTTCTTCGCGGCGCTGTCGATCGGTGCAACGCTCGTCAGCATCAACGCGCTGTTCGCACCAGGCACGGTCCAGCACATGCTGGACGACAGCGGCGCGAAGATCCTGCTCACGCTCGACAGTCCCGACATGGTCGGCCGGTTGATGCCGCTTCTGGAGTCGGGAACGCTTGATCGGGTCGTGACGGCATCGGCCGACGCAGGCGAACTTGCGCCGGCCGGCCCGGATGCGTCCCGGCCCGCGCATGCCGCGAAGCTCATTCCGCTGCAGGCTCTGCTTGCCAATGATGGTCGCTTCGCGGCGCCGCCCCTCGATCCGCGCGAAGCGCTCGCGGTCCTGCAATATACCGGCGGCACCACGGGTACGCCGAAAGGCGCCATGCTCACCCACGCCAACCTGACCATCAATGCCGGCCAGATACGGGCGTGGTTTCCGTCTCTTCAGGATGGCAAGGAGCGTCTTCTGATTCCGCTGCCGTTCTCGCACATCACCGGAATCTCGGTCTGCATGACCCTCGCGGTTCTGCTTGGCGCCGAACTGATGGTGGTTCCGCGGTTTGCGCCGGATGAGGCGCTCGCGATGCTGCGTCAGCGGCGGCCGACGTTCTTCGGCGGCGTGCCGACCATTTTCATCGCTCTCCTGATGACCGGCGCGATGCGATCCGACGACTGGACGTCGGTGAAGGCAATCCTGTGCGGTGGTGCGCCGCTGCCGCCGGATGTCTTGAAGCAGTTCGAAGGCGTCAGCGGCCTGAAAGTGCGGCAGATCTACGGCTCGACCGAGCTGTCGCCGGCCGCGACCATCATGCCGGCCAATCCGGACGAGCCGCGTACCTCTGTAGGCTTGCCGATCCCGGGTACGGTCGTCGAAATTCGCGACACGGCAGATCCCGGCAAGCGGATGGAAGCAGGGCAATCCGGCGAGATCGTCGTTTCCGGCCCCCAGGTGATGAAGGGTTACTGGAAGCGGGAGGAAGAGACCGTGCGGGCCATGATTGACGGCTTCTTTCGGACCGGCGACATCGGGCAGTTCGACGAGCGTGGCTACCTCTTCATCGTCGATCGCCTCAAGGACATGATTATTGCCGGTGGCTTCAATGTCTATCCCGCTAATGTGGAGGCTGCCGTCTACTCGCACCCCGCGGTGGCCGAGACGATCGTGATTGGCGTGCCCGACGCCTATCGCGGCGAGACGGTCAAGGCGTTTGTCGTGCTGCGCGGCGGCGCCTCGCTCACGCTGGAGCAACTGCAGGCGCATCTGAAGGACCGGCTGTCGCCGATCGAGATGCCGCGCCAGCTTGAAATCCGCAAGGAATTGCCCAAGACCGCGGTGGGCAAGCTGTCCCGTCTCGAGCTGCGCCGAGAGACCGGCGGCGTAACCTGACATCGGATGCTGCAATGATCCCTCGGACGCTCTTCTCGGAAGAACACGAAATCTTCCGCGCGCAATGCCGCTCGTTGTTCGAGCGCGAATTCGTCCCCAATCATGCCCAATGGGAGCGGGACGGCATCGTGCCGCGCGACGTCTGGAAGCTGATGGGCGACGAGGGATTGCTCTGTACGTCGGTGCCGGAGCATCTCGGCGGCATCGGCGCTGACCGGCTGATGGCCGTGATCATGCTGGAGGAGCTCAGCGATCTTGGCCTTACCGGCATGGCCTTGAGTTTTGCGATGCATTCCGAGATCGTCACCTCGTATATCGAAAAGTACGGATCGGCAGGACAGAAGGAGCGCTGGCTGCCCGCCCTGATCGCGGGCGAGCGGATCGGGGCCCTTGCCATGACGGAGCCGAGCGGCGGATCCGACCTGCAGCGCATCAGAACGCTGGCATCCTCCGATGGTGGCGGCTACCGCCTCAACGGGCAGAAGACCTTCATCAGCAACGGGCAGCACACCAACCTCACCATCGTCGCGGCCAAGACCGACCAGGCGGAAGGATCCCGCGGCATCTCGCTGTTCCTTGTGGAGGGTGAACGCGCCGGATTCAGCAAGGGACGCAATCTCGAGAAAATCGGCCTGCATTCGGCCGATACGTCGGAGCTCTTCTTCGACGACGTTTGGATACCAGCCGAAAACCGGATTGGGGAGGATGGGAAAGGTTTCCGCTACATGATGCAGGAACTCCCATGGGAGCGGCTGCAACTCGCCGTGGTCGCCGTGGCTGCTTGCGAGGCGGCGCTGAGATGGACGGCCGAGTATTGTCGCGGGCGTCAAGCCTTCGGACGTCCGGTCGCGGAGTTCCAGAATACGCAATTCAGCCTGGCCGAGCTGCGGACCGAAACGCAGATCGCCCGCGTATTTGTCGATCGCTGCATCGGCCTGTCGCTCGAGGGCAAGCTGGATGTCGAAGCGGCTGCGATGGCAAAATACTGGACCACGGATCTTCAATGCAAAGTCGTGGACCGGTGCCTGCAGATGCACGGCGGATACGGTTATATGCGTGACTACGCGATTGCCCGCGCCTTTGTCGACTCAAGAGCACAACGCATCTATGGTGGGACTAACGAAATAATGAAGGAGATCATCAGCCGCACCAATCTGGTGAGCTGCGATGATCCGCACGGTTCTTCGCCGCGAGCAGAACCTCTCTCATCTGCCGGATCACCTCCGGCTTGAGCGCCTCGATCGTCGCTGCGGTTGCGGATCAAGGATGCCTCTGCGGCCATAACATCCACGAACGTCGCTGGCGTGTCTGCGAGTGCGATCACACGTGCGTTAGGCGATTGCTTCATTGTCCAGGCAGTCGGCATCAAACGCCGCGCGGACAGAGGGGAAGATCCGCGCGATCGAGCTTCGGTCTTGTCTTCGCGTATTGCCAAGCCTTGCTGAGCGGCTGCGACCATCGGATCGTGCCGTCTTTGCGGTTAAGCAGTCGATGACCGCTAAGCGAACGGTCGTTTTTGGATCCGCGTCTCAAAGGCGCTGGAATCAATCTCAATCTGGATAGATGCCACCAGCCGCATAGTACGCCTTCAGAAGAGCGTCGCACCACTCCGCCATGGCGGCGGTCTTCTCCGGGATACGCTGCGCCTGGAAGTACCAGCGCTTGCCTGTCTGTCCCACGCGATCGAGCTCGTTCCTGCGGTCGCCGGCGGTCTCGTGGCCGATCATCAGAGATGCGGTGCCGGGCGGTAGGTCGGTCTCGTCCAGGATGTAGTCACCCATGGTAGAGCGGATGATGTGCATGGAGAAGGGCGGGATGCCGCGCAGCACGTCGCGATGGTTGCCCTGGCGCAGGCCGCGCATGTTGCGCAGATGGTTGGCCATGGCGGATCCGGAGACGGCGATGTCTCCGGCCTCGGACTGCATCCCGCGCGAGGCGAACACCCACTTGCTGCTCCGGTTCCAGATGCCGGCCCGCTCGGCCGCCCGCGTCCAATCCCGCTTGCAGCAGTCGGCGATGTGCAGTCCGATCTGCGGAATGGGCAGCGTAAACGGGTTCTGGGTCTTCATAACCTCGGCTATTCGGAATACGGTGTGGAGCAGGTCCAATTCGTCGTTTAATCCGTAGCCGAAGCCCGGATGCTAGTTAGGCGGTCCAGGGATCGATTATCGTCAGACCGGCAGCCTTGAACGCACTCGTGTCGCGCGATGCCACGGCGAACCCGTGCGCGGCGGCGATTGCGGCGATGTAGCCGTCCGGCGTGGGGAAGCCTTTTCCGGTCGCGCGCGCCTTGACGGCGAGATCGGCATAACGCCGCGCCGCGGCGATATCGAAGGGCAGGATGCGGGCCGAGAATAGATCCAGCACGCCGTCGAGCGTAGCTGTCAGCCTGTCCTTGCGCCTGCCGCGCGGCAGCGCGCCGATGCCGAACAACAGTTCGGCGACGGTGACGCTGGAGAGAAACACCGTCTCGGCCGCCTGGGCGTCGAGCCAATCGCGTACCGATGGATGCGGTTCGGGCTTCATCGCCTCGGAGACCACATTGGTATCGAGCAGGATCATTCGAAGCGCATCGGCTCGGCGGGACGCGCGCCGCGGCCGTGTTTGAGTGCCTCGACATCGGCGTTGGTGAGGCCGACCTTCCGGCTCATCTCCGAAAGGGCGGTGCCGAGCCGCAGCCGGCCCTCGGGACGCACGGCGGCCTCCAGAATGGCGCGCATTTCCGCTTCCGCGCTGCGATTGTGCTGCGCCGCACGGACTTTCAGCGCGCGATGCGCCTCCTCGGAGAGGTTGCGTATGGTGACAGCGGCCATGATAGCGTCCTCCGGGACTGATCGCGATGATATCAAAGTAGAGTTATTGATAGCATTTTTCAAGGGTGACCGCGGTGGTCACGCGCCGGGCCCGGCAAGCCTAGCGATGAGCGCGGCCGCCCCGACGGCTCCATACCATCCCAGCACGTCCGCAGCGTCGAGGCGGGCTCTTGCCCTCGACAGCGCGTCGAGCCAGATGCGCGGGACCTCGGTCGATGACGGCGGGCCAGCATCTTGTCGAGGTCGGGGGCGGTGGAATGCCGGCCAGGACGATGTCGTCATTGCATCATGGTCCGGATCTAAGATTGGGAGTTGACCGGCTCGAAAGCGTATCCGATCGGTCGCTGCCTTGCGCGAGGCAGGGGGCGGTGCCCAGGGCTTGGCCACTTGGCGGGTCCACTCGACCAGCCGGGCCGTAGCGCCTGCGCCCCCGAGACTCGGCCGCGGGCCCTTCGAGGGCTAAGCCCGGCTCCCGTGCCACCGTCCGCCAATCGAGACCAGGAGGAAAATCGGTGCACAGGACACGCCAAAGCGTATTTCCTACGGTAGAGCGTGTTTTGCCCGGCCGCGCGAAATGCATCATCCTGCCGGATGAGGCGTCGGACTCCGGCATATACCAGACAGTTGCTTGCGCACAACGTGCAGGAATTTCGGCTGCGCAAATCGTGGTCGCAATACGACCTTGCCGACGAATCGCAGCTGCGCCAGGCGCTGGTCAGCGAGATCGAGGCCGAAAAGGCCAATCCGACCCTGCTGTCGCTGCACAAGATCGCCTCGGCCCTCGGCGTCCAGGTCGCAGAGCACGCTGACTCTTAATCAGCGGGTCCCAGGTTCGAGCCCTGGTGCGCTCACCATCGCGAAAGCGTTCTGCTTCAATAGCTTACGGAAGCGTCGCCGCGCATCAAGCTGCCCTCACGCGACGTTTTGTGGTCGGCCGGACTGCTGCGCGATTTCTTGCACTCTCTATATCCTCCTTCCATTCGATATGGTGCTTTGGATCCGATGGTACAGGTCGATGATGTGCTCATCGCAGAATCGGATAGTTGAGCAAGCAAAACGGACGTTTAGCTTCCGCCCTTAATAGACGTTCGACTACGACGATCCGCGTGGCCTTCGTTTCTTTGGCCGACCGGAACGATGTAGACCCCGCACGTCCTGCTGTTGAAAGAGCTCCCCGCAGACGTCACGCAGCCATTGGCTTGCCGGGTCGTGATGGAAGCGGGCATGCCAATATTGCTTCACCGTAAAGCCGGCGATCGCCAGCGGGCACTCGAGCACGCGCAGTCCGTAATAATGAGCCAGCGTCTCGCCGATGTGCCTTGGAAGGGTGGCGATCAGGTCGGTCGTCCCGACGATTGCGGGTAACCCCAAAAAGCCCGGCAGCTCGAGCGCAACGTCAAGGACTATCCGCTGCTCCCGTAACGCGTCCGCGAGCAACTGATGTCCGGTGCCGGAGCGAATGAGAACGTGCGCCTCCCGCCTGAAATCCTTTGCGGTTATACGGTCGCGGATCCGAGCATGCTTGGCGTTCGCCAAGCAGACCCAATCCTGCGGAAAGAGCGCTTGCTGGAAGTGTCCGGCGTCGAGGTCCGAGATGTAGCCGAGCGCCAGATCGGCCTCGCCGGACTGCAGCATTCGTGGGGTGTCGGCACCGATCTGTGTGGCCTCGATACGCACGCCAGTGGCTACTCGGCGGACGTGAGCGAGAATGGACGGAAGCAGCGTGACGTGGCTTCCATCCGTCATGCAGATGGAAAAACGGCGCTTTGCAGTCGTCGGATCAAAGTCGGTGCGAAGGTCCGCCAGACGACGCAACATTTCTAACGCCTGCCTCGCCGTGCCGATGAGAGCCTCGGCGCGCGGCGTCGGCAACATTCCCTCCGCTGACCGGATGAAGAGCGGATCGTCGAGTTCCTGTCGCAGGCGTGCCAGCCAGATCGAAACGGTCGGCTGACTTTGACCGAGCTTCTCGGCTGCCTTCGTGACGCTGCCCGTGGTGAACAACGCGTCGAACAGCCTCAGCAGGCGCGGGTCCAGCAGGTGGGTCTCGGCGTGATCCTGATGCTTCATTGCGATTCACAATAATGGATATAGAGATCATAGCATATCCAAATATCGGCCGGCCTGCTATCTCGCTTCCAACGCCGAGAAAGGCGCGGGAGAAGCGTTCGGATGAGGATCTGCTTTATCGGAGCGGGGGCCTTGGGCTCGACCATCGGCGGCACGCTGGCGCGCGGCGGAGCCGAGGTCTGGCTGATTGATCCGTTTCAGGCTCACGTCGAGGCGATCAATGCTGGTGGTCTCCGGATGCTCGAAGGTGGTGCCGAGACCACCGTAAAGCTCTCTGCCTGCACTTCCGCGATCCAGGTCGGCGTAGTGGCGGACCTCGTCATCGTCCTCGTCAAATCCTACCACACGCGGGATGCCATCCGCGCGGCCGCGCCGATCATCGGGCCGCAGACGGTTGTGATGTCGCTTCAGAACGGTCTTGGTCACGAGGACATCCTGTCGGAGGAAGTTGGTCGTGACCGGGTCGTGGCAGGCAAGACCTACGTTGGTGGCGTGCTGCTTGGCCCTGGTCATGTTCGCTCTGGGGTCATCGGCAAGGAAACCATCATCGGCGAACTTGACGGACGCTTGACGGAACGCGCACACCGGATTTCCGAGACTTTCAATCGCGCCGGCGTTCTCACGCTGCTCAGCGACAACATCTTGGGCACGATGTGGGACAAGCTCTTTATCAACGTTGCCGGCGGCGGGGTTACCGCGATTACCGGGCTGACCTATGGCGGCCTCTATTCGCTACCGATCCTGGAAGATTGCGCGCTGGCCGCAATCTCGGAGGGCATCGCGGTCGCGCAAGCTGCCGGCGTCAAGATCTCGATTACCGACCCGCGGCGCGCCTGGACCATGGCATCGGCAGGCCTACCGCCCGAGTTCAAGACGTCGATGCTGCAGAGCTTGCAGTCCGGCAATCTGACCGAGGTCGACTACATTCACGGCTCCGTCGTGCGTTGGGGCGCGAAGCTCAACGTGCCGACCCCCGTCAACTCGACCCTCGTCGCGCTGGTCAAAGGGCTTGAGTACGCCCGCAGCGATTATCCGGGAAAGGCCTGAGACGATGTCGTTGCCCCGCTCTTACGTCGAACACGTCGCGATCCGCGTGCCGGATGTCGATCGTCACGTCGGCTTCTTTCGTGAGGTGCTTGGTCTCACTATTCGCGACGAGCAGCCCGCCGAAGGCGTGCGTCCGCGTCAGGTGTGGGTGCTCGGAAGCGTGCAACTCATCGAGGATCCGCATTTTGCCGGACCGGAGGGGCGCCTCGCCCATCTCGGCATCATGGTCGACGATTATGAAGGTGTGCTCGCCCGTGCTGCCGCGTGGGGTGCCAAAGCACTCCCAGCTGGGCCGAACTGGCTCGAGCTGCCGGGCGGCCTGAACGTCGAAATCTTGCAAGCCAGTGCGGGTGCCGTGGAAGCGGCGCTGGCGATCAATCCACGGGCCTAAGGAACATGCGACATGACGGATGAGCGCTACTGGGACGATGCCAAGGTCGGCGACGAATGCGTCACTCCCTCAGTGACGGTTACCGAAACGATGGTGAATGCCTACGCCGAGCTAACGGGCGATTTCACGCCGGTCCATGTCGACGAGGAATACGCCAAGACCACACCATTCGGTACGCGCGTCGCGCACGGGCTGTTTGGTCTGTCTTTGGCCGATGGTCTGAAGACCCGTGCCGCCTACCGCTTCCTTCCTGGAATGTCGCTGGGCTGGACATGGGATTTCAAGCTGCCGATCAAGCTCGGCGACACCGTGCATGTGAAGTTCCGCGTTGGTTCAATGCGCGCCACGAAGCGGGAAGGGTGGGGCATCGTGGTGCTCCCCTCCGAGCTGATCAATCAGCGCGGCGAGGTGGTGCAGCTAGGCGAGCATCGGCTGATGATCCCGATGCGCCCGAAGACCAGCGCCGCAGGAGAGCAGGCATGACCGCGCAAGATCTGCCGCTCAAAGGCATTCGCGTCATCGACTACAGCCATTTCCTGGCAGGCCCGTTCATGGGCCGTTGCCTCGCCGCGATGGGCGCTGAGGTCATCAAGGTGGAGCGTCCGAAGGCGGGCGATGCGGGCCGCGCCCATGGCTATTTCAAGGACGGACAATCCGGCTACTTCCTGCAGCAGAACATGGGCAAGCAGGGATTGTGCATCGACCTGCGCGATACGCGCGGTCTCCACATGATGATGAAGCTCATCGACACGGCCGATGTCTTCATCGAGAACTATCGCCCCGGCGCACTCGAGCGCCTCGGGCTCGGTTACAAGGCGCTGTCGGCGCGGAATCCCAGACTGATCTACTGCTCGGTCTCCGCCTATGGTCACACCGGTCCCTATGCCGACCGTCCGGGCTTCGGCCTGATCGCAGAGGCGATGTCGGGTGCCCTGGCGCAACTGGGCACTCCCGGTGAAGCTCCGCCGTTGCTGCGGATGCCGCTGGCCGACATGTATACCGGCATTCACGGCGTGGCCGCCATCAATGCCGCGCTGGTCGGCCGCGCGTCGTCCGGCCGCGGCCAGCATATCGATCTGGCGCTGTATGACTGCATGGTGTCGATGCACGACTATGCGGTCCAGCGTTACTTCCTCTCCGGCGGTACCGACCTGCCGAAGCAGACCGGCAGCGGGCAGCCGGACTCGACCGTTTACGGGGTCTTTCCGGCCAAGGACGGTAATCTTGTCATCGCCGCGCAAGTCGATGATGCGTGGCGGCGATTGGCGACGCTGATCGGGGGGAACGCGTTGGCATCCGACCCGCGCTTCGCCAAACCTGCTGCGCGCAACGCCCATTATGCCGAAGCCATGGAGATTGTGCGCAACTGGACGCTTTCGCAGCCGTCTCGGAATGCGTGTCTGGCAGCACTCGAGCAAGCAGGTGTGCCGTCCGCTCCCGTGCAGACCATCGGAGAAGTCGTAGAAGACCCGCAGATCCACGCGCGTGGCATGCTGGTCGAGCAGGAGCATCCAGTGCTCGGCAAGGTGACGTTGCCGAACCTGCCCTTCCGCTTCTCCGGCTGCGACACCACGATACGCACGCCGGCACCGCTGCTCGGCCAGGACAACCGCCGCATTGCCGCGTCGCTGGGACTGTCCGCCGAAGCCGTCGACGCGATGGTGCGCGACGGTGTGCTGTACAACGAAGTCGCAGTGCAGGAGTGAGCGATGAGCGATCGTTATGCGGTGATTGGCAATCCGATCGGCTTCAGCAAGTCACCTTTCATCCATGGCACTTTCGCAAAGATGACGGGGCAAGACCTCGTCTATGAGGCGATCGAGGGCCCCCTCAATGGCTTCAACGGACGCGTTGATCAATTCCGGACGGAGGGAGCCAAGGGGTTGAACATCACAGCCCCCTTCAAGCTCGATGCCTTCGCTTACGCAAACGAGCTTTCGGAGAGCGCCAAACGGGCAGGTGCAGCGAATTGCCTGAAATTCGATGGCGACCGGATCATTGCCGAGAATTTCGACGGGATCGGCCTGGTGCGTGACATCACTGTCAACCTCGGTGTCAAATTGGCCGGCCGGCGCGTCCTGATGCTCGGCGCCGGAGGAGCGGCGCGTGGTGCGCTGCTGCCCTTCCTGCGCCAGGAGCCATCCGAGCTGGTTCTCGTCAACCGGACGCTGGCGAAAGCTGTGGCATTGGCCGAAGAGTTTGCCGGCTGTGGTCCCTTGATGGTCAGCGGCTACGCCGAACTGGCCGATCTCGCCGAGGGTTACGACGTCGTGGTCAATGCGACATCGGCCAGCCTGCGCGGTGAAATGCCGCCGCTTCCAGGCAATGTCTTCCGCGGTGGAGCACTGGCGTACGAACTCGCCTACGGCAAAGGGCTCACTCCCTTTCTGCACACGGCCCGCGCCGAGGGCGTAGCCAAGCTCGCCGACGGCGTCGGCATGCTGGTCGAGCAGGCGGCGGAAGCTTTTGCCTGGTGGCGCGGCGTTCGACCGAGCACGGCTCAGGTCATCGCCGAACTGACCGTCCCATTGCGCTGACGGGCGATGCCGAACATGCAACCCAAGCCCAGCTTTCTCGTCGGCCTGATCGGCAGCGGCATTGCTGCGTCCCGCACCCCGCCCATGCACGAAGCGGCCGCCGACGTCGCCGGCATCCGCTATCTCTACAAGAAGATCGATCTGTTCGAGTTGAAGCTCGGTGCGGAGGCGTTGCCGGAATTGCTCACGGCCGCGAGGCGGATGGGCTTTGACGGGCTGAACGTGACCCATCCCTGCAAGCAGGCGATTATTCCACTCCTGGACGAGCTGTCGCCTGACGCGGAGGCGCTTGGTGCCGTGAACACCGTGGTCATCAGGAGCGGTCGAATGACCGGCCACAACACCGACTGGTTCGGCTTTGCCGAGAACTTCCGCCGCAACATGCAAGGTGTATCACTCGGTCGCGTCGTCCAATTCGGCGCGGGCGGCGCAGGATCGGCGGTTGCTTTCGCCCTCATGAAACTCGGCGTGCAGGAACTAACCATCATCGACGTCGACGTGGCCAAGGCGCGGAGTTTGGTGGACAGCTTGTCGCCCCGATTTGCAGAAGGGCGCTTGAGGGCCGGTCAGGATGTCGCAGCGGCCGCCGCTGCCGCCGACGGAATTGTCAACGCAACGCCGATCGGGATGGACAAGTATCCAGGGACGCCGCTCCCGACCGGCCTGCTGCGTCCCGATCTGTGGGTCGCGGAGATCGTCTACTTCCCGCTGGAAACCGCTCTGCTGCGCGCGGCGCGTACGCTCGGCTGCCGCACCGTCGATGGCGGCGGCATGGCGATCTTCCAGGGGACCGAAGCATTTCGCCTGTTCACGGGCATCTCACCTGATCCGGACGTTTTCTTCGCCACTTTTGCATCCCTGGGAGGGTGACGTCAGGCCGATGGGCGAGCGGCATGCACAACGCCCGAGAGGAAACGCAAGATGGGCTATACGCTCGATTTCTCGGTGGTTTGGCATGCGATGCCCGCGCTGCTGTGGGGCTGCGTGGGGACGTTGGGTCTGGCGCTTGCCGGCATGACTCTCGCGATGGTGATCGGTGTCGCCGGGGTTGCGGCACGCGATTCGAGGGCGGCCTGGTTGCGGGCCATCGTCATCGGCTTCGTCGAGATCGTGCGCAATACGCCCTTCCTGGTGCAGATCTTCTTTCTGTTCTTCGCTCTGCCGCTCGTCGGATTGAAGCTCAATCCGACCGCCACCGCCATCATCGCGCTCGGTGTCAACGGCGGCGCCTACGCCATCGAGATCATCCGCGGCGGGGTGCAGTCCATTCATAAAGGACAGGTGGAAGCCGGCTACGCGCTCGGACTGCACAAGGGGCAGGTGTTCCGCTTCATTGTGCTCAAGCCCGCGCTTCGTGCGATCTACCCCTCGCTGACGGGACAGTTCATCATGCTGACGCTGACCTCGTCGATCTGTTCGGCGGTATCGGCCTACGAATTGACATCGGTTGCGCAGCGCATCGAAAGCGACACGTTCCGCAGCTTCGAGGTCTACTTCTTCGTCACCTTCCTCTACCTCGCGATCTCCTGGCTGCTGATGCTGGGCTTCGCGGTGGTCTCTCACCGCTTCTTCTCATATCCGACACGCTGAGGGAGCGATCATGACACCGCATTTCGGTCTTCCTGAGTTCGGTTTCCTGCTGCGTGGTCTGCAGTGGACGATGCTGCTGACGCTGGTCGCGTTTGTGGGCGGCTGCACGGCGGGGCTGGCTGTAGCGTTGCTGCGCACCTGTGGTCATAAGGGCGTGGAATGGATCACCCGCATCTACATCGGGATGTTCCAGGGCACTCCGCTGCTGCTGCAGCTTTTCGTCGTGTATTACGGATTGGCGCTCACCGGGCTGAAACTCGACGCCTTCGTGGCGGTGGCGATCGGCTTCACCGTGAATGCCTCGGCCTTCCTTGGTGAGATCTGGCGCGGAGCGATACAGGCCGTGCCGCGTGGCCAGACCGAAGCCGCGATGGCGCTTGGACTGCACTATTCGTCTCGCATGCGCGACATCGTGCTGCCGCAGGCAATCCGCATCTCGCTGCCCGCGACCATCGGCTATCTCGTGCAGCTCATCAAGGGCACGTCGCTCGCCGCCATCGTTGGTTTCATCGAACTCGCCCGCGCCGGTCAGATCGTATCGAACCAGACCTTCCAGCCCTTGCTCGTCTTCGGCGTGGTCGGCGCGATGTACTTCGTCCTCTGCTGGCCACTGTCGTGGTGGGGCAGCCGGATGGAGGCCAGGCTCGCCCTGGCCAGTCAACGGTAGGAACGGCGCACCTGCTCAATCACAAACAGCCATCACCAGGAGGAGATACTCATGTTGTTTTCACCCAACCGTCGCCAGCTCGGCATCGCGCTGCTGGCATTGGCGGCTATCGCCATCGCAGGCAAATCGCAGGCCGGCACTCTGGAAGACGTGAAGAAGAAGGGCGTCGTCGTCATCGGCATTCAGGGCGACAATCCTCCCTGGGGCTATGTCGATAGCTCGGGAAAGCAGGATGGCATCGATGCCGACATGGGACGGGCCTTCGCTGAATATCTCGGCGTGAAGGCCGAGTTTGTTCCGCTGGCGGTGGCCAATCGTATTCCGGCGCTGACCACAGGCCGGGTCGACATTCTGTTCGCAACCATGGCCATGCTGCCCGAGCGTGCGAAGGCGGTGCAGTATTCCAAACCCTACGTCGCCAACGAGATTACACTGGTCGCAGCCCAGGCAACGCCGATCAATAGCAATGCCGACATGAGCAAATTCGTCATCGGCGTTCCCAGGTCCTCCACGCAGGATACTCAGGTGACCAACAACGCCCCGTCCGGGACCGAGATCCGCAGATTCGACGATGACGCCGCCACCATCCAGGCGCTGCTCTCTGGCCAAGTCCAGGCAGTCGGCGCGAATCTATTTTATCCGCAGCGCCTCAACGCCGCAAAGCCGGAACTGGGGTTCGAGCCCAAGCTTCACTTTACCGCTCTGTACAACGGCGCCTGCATGCGCCTCGGAGAGAAGGAGTGGAACGAGATGGCCAACAAGTTCATCGACCAGATCAAGTCGAACGGCAAGTTGGCCAGTTTCTACGCCAAATGGATGAAGGTCCCGGTCCCTGTCTTCCCGGACTCCGTCCCCGGCGTTCCCTTCACCGTCCAGTAGCCACCGCGAGCGGCCGACGCGATCCGCGTTGGCCGCCGCCCAACGGCGGAGACCAGCATGCAGGACCAGATCCTGATCGAAATGAATGGCGTGCAGAAGTGGTACGGCGGGTACCAAGCTCTCCGCGACGTCGATCTCATCGTGCGAAAAGGCGAGAAGATCGTACTCTGCGGTCCGTCCGGCTCAGGCAAGTCGACGCTGATCCGCTGCATCAACCGCCTCGAGGCGATCCAGCAGGGCAGTATCGCGGTGAACGGTCATCGGCTTGACGACAGCATCAAGGCTATTGATGTCGTACGTCAGGACGTCGGCATGGTCTTTCAAAGCTTCAATCTCTTTCCGCATATGACGGTCTTGCAGAACTGTATGCTCGCACCTATTCGCGCGCGCCGCATCAGCAAGTCCGAGGCGGAGGCGACAGCGCGAAAATACCTCGAGCGCGTGCGCATCGGTGATCAGGCCGAGAAGTATCCGGCCCAGCTTTCGGGCGGTCAGCAACAGCGCGTCGCGATCGCGCGCGCGCTCTGCATGCAGCCCAAGGTGATGCTGTTTGACGAACCGACCTCTGCTCTCGACCCTGAGATGGTCAAGGAAGTGCTCGATACGATGATCGGCCTCGCCAACGACGGCATGACCATGATTTGCGTCACCCATGAGATGGGCTTTGCCCGCCAGGTTGCCGACCGGGTCATCTTCATGGCTGAAGGGCAGATCATCGAAGAAGGCACGCCCGACGCTTTCTTCCGCAATCCACGGCATGCCCGCACCAGGCAGTTCCTCGGCGAAATCCTCGCCCATCACTGAACGGAGTTCTTCTCTCATGAGTCGCCTTGTCTATGTCCTCAACGGGCCAAATCTAAACCTGCTCGGCAAGCGCCAGCCCCACATCTACGGTCACGAGACGCTTGCGGATGTGGAGCGCGATTGCCGGACGCTGGCCGGGGAGCTCGCACTGGAGCTACGCTTTCACCAATCGAACAGGGAATACGAGCTGATCGACTGGATCCACGAGGCACGCGAGACGGCTGCCGGGATCGTGATGAATCCCGCCGCTTTCACCCATACGTCGGTCGCCATTCTCGACGCTTTGAATACATTCGAGGGGGCAGTGATCGAGGTGCACATCTCCAACGTTCACAAGCGCGAGGAATTCCGCCACCACTCGTTTGTCTCCAAACGCGCTGACGGGGTCATCGCAGGCTTCGGCACCCAGGGCTATCTGCTCGGATTGCGTCGCGTGGCCCGGCTGCTTGATGAGAAGAAGGGATAGCATTGCATGAGTTCACCGGTCCGCCTGTCGGTGATGGGAGTGGGTCTCATCGGCAAGCGACATATCGAGCACATTCTCGCGCGGCCGGAGGCGGTGCTGTCGTCGATCGTCGATCCGATGCCGGCGGCCCGAGAGTTGGCGGCTTCGCTGAAGGTGGACTGGTTTCCGTCCTTTCAGGACATGCTCTCCGGAAATCGGCCGGAGGGGGTGGTTGTCGCCACCCCCAACCAGATGCACGTGGCCAACGGCATGGATTGTATCGCAGCTCGCATCCCAGCGCTCATCGAGAAGCCGTTAGCGGATGACGTCGTCGCTGCACAGGTCGAAGCCTCCGAACGAGCGGGCGTGCCGCTGCTCACCGGCCATCATCGCCGCCACACCCCGATGATCCAGCGCGCCAAGGCGGAGATCGACAGCGGCCGGCTCGGGCAGATCGTGTCGGTGCATGGCATGTTCTGGCTGATCAAGCCGGACGATTATTTCGATGTGGCCTGGCGCCGCGAAAAAGGCGCGGGGCCTGTTTTTCTGAATCTCATCCATGATGTCGATCTGTTGCGGTACCTGTGTGGGGACATCGTCGCGGTACAGGCCGCCCAATCCAATCGGCTGCGTGGAAACACGGTTGAAGAGACAGCGGTGATCATCCTGCGCTTCGTCTCCGGCGCGCTGGGAACGGTCAACGTGTCCGATACCATCCAGTCGCCTTGGAGCTGGGAATTCACTGCTGGTGAGAACCCGGCGTACAGTCATACGCAGGAGACTTGTTACCAGATCGGCGGTACGAGGGCATCGCTGTCTATTTCACAACTCGATCTTTGGCATCATCCGAGCAAGGCCAGCTGGTGGGCGCCGATCGAGCGCGAGCGGCTGAGCTACGAGAAGGAAGACCCGCTCGCCTGCAGATCGCCAATTTCTGTGGGGTTATCCGCGGTACGGCCGCGCCCGTGGTGAGCGGGCGCGAAGGGCTGAAAACCCTTGGAGTGATCGACGCAATCAAGCGCGCAGCGGAAACCGGAGGACGCGTGTCGTTTTGATAGCAGCACAGGCATCAACGCCGGGGTGTCGAGGTTATAGCGCCAGAAACGACGACATTTGGCGGACTATCAAGGCGCCGCTAATGGCAAGCGCAACGAGCCCACTATGATCGTGCGACGAATGCCCAAGTTCGGCCGGTTAAACCCAGTGGTGCGACCAGTAAGTCATTGATTATTCTCAACCCGTCGCTGACTCTTAATCAGCGGGTCCCAGGTTCGAGCCCTGGTGCGCCCACCATCCCAAAGCCCTGCTGATGCAGGGTTTTTCATTTAAAGCCGTAGCACCAAACGCGTCCCGTGCGGCTTTTTGTGGTCGGACGTGGCCCACCGGCCCTTGTGTTGATCATTGTGGTCGTTCTGTCTCCATTATCACGCGAGCCAGCTCCGACGGACTCTCAACAGCTGAGAAGTGGCCCGTATTCTTGAGCGTCACCAGCTGCGAGGCAGGAATCAGCGATCGTGTGCGTTCGCGTTCAGCGGGGCGAGACCAATCGCTGTCGCCATAAATAAGCGTCACAGGCGCCGAGATTTGCCGATAATAATCGCGTGCCTTGCTCCAGGATCGCCAGCCCGCCAGCACCTTGCGTGCGGCCCGCTTGTATCCTGGTCGGCGGGCGACTTCACCGAACTCAGCAAGCAAATCGGCCGGCAGCTTGCGCGGGTCGTGATATCCGCCGCCCATGATCTTGCCGAGGATCATCTTGTTTTCGAGCGATGCATTTACCGCGCCGAGCAGCGGGATCTGCAAACTGCCGATGATGAAATTCGCCAGCCAGTTGCCGCGTCGGATGCCGTCCCCGTAGCGGGTCTCGTAGTCGTAGGCGTTGATCGCGTACACGCGCTTGATGCGCTGTGGAAGCGCCGCCGCCACCGTCAGGGCCAAAGCCCCGCCAATGGACTCGCCGACGATCGTGAGGTCCGAGAGATCGAGCTCCTCGATGAAGCGAATGACGGCCCGCCTGAAGTAGGGTTCGTCGAAGCTCGCGCTTGGATCTATCGGTGAGTGTCCGTGGCCTGGCAGGTCAACGGTGTACACCGTGTGCGATCCGGCGAGGAGGGGCGCAAGACTGCGGAAATATTCGAGCTGCGTCCGGATCGTATGGATGAGGAGC
Source organism: Bradyrhizobium sp. 14AA (assembly GCF_054185205.1). Lineage (NCBI taxonomy): Bacteria > Pseudomonadati > Pseudomonadota > Alphaproteobacteria > Hyphomicrobiales > Nitrobacteraceae > Bradyrhizobium > Bradyrhizobium sp. 14AA. The sequence continues at coordinate 49,985 of NZ_JAVAYM010000012.1, forward strand.
AGCGGAGGCCCGCCGCCGATCTTTTGAAAGCGCACACTTAGCGTGTCCGATAATTTGAGCAAACTTGGTTTGACTTCACTCGTGCCAAGCATTCGATCTCTCTATTGTTCGAGGGGCGATCTCTCAGGCGGCAGCGGCGTCGCGAACCTGTTCGACCGCCGCATCGAGAAGGGCCTGAGCCAGATCGGGGTCGTTGACGACGCGCGATAGCGTCACCGCGCCGATCATCGTCGCCAGAATGGCCATGGCCTTGCCACGGGCCTCCTCGCCGCGGGTCTCGGCGAGGAAGCGGCCGAGGACTTCGAGATGCGCCTTGATCCCCGTTTCGAATGCCGCTTTCACGCCGGGCCCCTGTCTGGCGGCATCTGAGCCGAGCGCCACGATCGGGCAGCCGTCCATCCTTTCTCCGCGATGGTCGGCACTGAGGTAGAACGCGATCACCGCGCCAAGGGGATCATCAGGATTCTGCTCAGCCGCGTCCGACCATCGGAGGGAGGCGCTCTCCAACGCCCGGTTGGACGCCTCTACCGCCAAATCCTCTTTTGACGCGAACTGCTTGTAGAAGGCGCCTTGGGTTAGCCCGGCGGCCTCCATCAGATCCTTCAGACCGATGCCGTCAAAGCCCCGCTCCCGGAAAAGGCGACTTGCCACATTGATCACGTTTTGGCGGTTTTCCGCGGCCTGAACGCGACTGACGCGCATCGTGGATCTCCATCTTAGATTTCGTTTAACCTCTATATGCAAGATAGAGGCTGAACGCAATCTATCAAGAGGTCGCTTGTGTGGCGAAAGCTCCCACGCCGAAATGGCGGTTTCCCCTCTTTGATCACGGTCCCGTGATCCTCGTTTTTTAGATTGTGATCGAAATCTATTTGGATTATAGAGGTTGAAGGCAATCTAAATGAAGGCAGGAGTTGGACATGAGAAAGAAGAGATTTGCGGTCTTGACCGGTGTCCTGCTCGCGGCGTCCGGGGTGGCCGCCGTCGCTACCTTTGTCATTCCCACCCAAAGGGCCTCTGCCCTGAGCGATCCGAGACAAGAACTACCGATCGTCAACCTGGTGACGGCGGCGCGAGTGGCCGGATCCGAACGCGGCTTCACCGGCGTTGTAGGGGCGAGGGTGGAAAGCAACCTCGGCTTTCGCGTCGCCGGCAAGATCGTCGAGCGGCTGGTGAATGTCGGCGAGCAGGTCAAAGCCGGGCAGCCGCTGATGCGGATCGACGAAACCGATCTCCGCCTTGCACTTGCGGCGAAGCGCAATGCCGTCGCCGCAGCACGCGCAACGGTCGTTCAGACGGATGCAGATGAACGTCGATATGCCAACCTGGTCAGCGACGGTTGGACTTCCAAGCAGCGGTACGAGCAGGCGAAGGCCGCGTCTGATACCGCCAAAGCGCAGCTTGCCGCGGCAGAAGCCGACGCCAGTGTCGCCGAGAACCAGGCAACCTATTCCGTGCTCGTGGCGGACGCGGACGGAACGGTCACTCAAACGCTCGGGGAGCCCGGCCAAGTGGTATCCGCCGGTCAGCCCGTGGTCAGGCTTGCTCAGGCCGGTGCCCGCGAAGCTGTGGTCGCGCTTCCCGAAACAATGCGGCCGGCGATCGGCTCGCTGGCCGAGGCGAGCCTGTATGGGAGCGATGGGCGCTTTGCTGCGCATCTCCGGCAGTTGTCGGATTCCGCCGATATCCAGACCCGTACCTACGAGGCCCGCTATGTGCTCGACGGTGAGGCCGCGGCGGCGCCACTTGGCGCGACTGTCACCATTCGGCTTGCAAGCCAAGAGACTCTGCCGGAAGTCCAGGTGCCGCTGGGAGCCGTGCTCGATGACGGCAGAAAGACCGGCGTTTGGGTGTTCGACAGCGGCACCTCGGCCGTCCGCTTTCAGCCGATCAAGCTTGTGCGCGTGACCAGTGAAACTGCCGTCGTCTCCGGGCTGAACTCAAATGATCGGGTTGTGTCGCTGGGCGCTCACCTCCTGCACGAAGGCGCTCGCGTCAGAACCGCCTCTCAAGATAGGAGCAACTGATGAGCTTCAACCTTTCCGCGATCGCAGTCCGCGAACGGGCCGTAACGCTGTTCTTCGTCATCCTGCTGGCGGCCGCGGGCGCCTACGCTTTCCTCAAGCTCGGACGGGCGGAGGATCCCTCTTTCACCATCAAGACCTTGACGGTCACGACGGTGTGGCCGGGTGCGACCGCGCGCGAGATGCAGGACCAGGTCGCCGAACCCCTGGAGAAGCGGATTCAGGAGCTGACCTGGTACGACCGGGTGGAGACGACCACGCGGCCGGGTTATGCCTACATGACCGTGACGCTGAAGGACAGCACGCCGCCATCGGTCGTGCAGGAAGAGTTCTACCAGGCCCGCAAGAAGCTCGGAGATGAAGCGCGCAAGCTGCCGTCTGGCGTGCTCGGCCCCTTCGTCAACGACGAATATTCGGATGTGAGCTTCGCCCTTTATGCCCTCAAGGCCAAGGGCATGCCGATGCGGGAGCTCGCCAGGCAGGCCGAGACCATTCGCCAGGATCTCCTGCACGTGCCCGGCGTCAAGAAGATCAACATCCTCGGTGAACGTCCCGAGCAGATATTTGTCGAATTTTCCTATCCCAAGCTGGCAACCCTCGGCGTATCGGCTACGGATATCGTCGCCGCCTTGCAGCGGCAGAACACGGTGACGCCGGCCGGCTCGATCGACACCAAGGGGCCGCAGGTCTTCATCCGGGTCGATGGCGCCTATGACAGCGTCCAGGCGATCGCCGACACGCCGATCGTCGCTGCCGGGCGAACGCTGAAGCTTTCCGACATCGCCGAAGTCCGTCGCGGTTACGAGGATCCTCCCACCTACCTCATCCGGCACCAGGGTGAGCCCACCATCATGCTCGCGGCGGTCATGCAGGAGGGCTGGAATGGTCTTGCGCTCGGCAAGGCGCTGGAGGAGAGGTCTGCAGCTATCGCTCGGACGCTGCCGCTTGGGATGTCTCTGGCCAAGGTCAGCGATCAGGCGGTCAACATCACCTCGGCGGTCGACGAATTCATGATGAAGTTCGCGATGGCGCTCGGCGTGGTGCTGCTGGTGAGCCTGCTCAGCCTCGGCTGGCGCGTCGGCATCGTGGTCGCGGCTGCCGTTCCTCTGACGCTTGCCGTCGTGTTCCTCATCATGCTCGAGACCGGCCGGTTCTTCGACCGCATCACACTCGGCGCTCTCATTCTGGCGCTTGGCCTTCTCGTCGACGACGCCATCATCGCCATCGAGGTGATGGTGGTGAAAATGGAAGAGGGCATGGACCGCATATCAGCGGCGGCCTATGCGTGGAGCCACACTGCGGCGCCCATGCTGTCGGGAACACTCGTCACGATCGCAGGCTTCCTGCCGGTGGGCTTCGCCCGCTCGACGGCCGGCGAATACGCCGGCAACATCTTCTGGGTCGTGGGGTTCGCCCTCATCGTCTCCTGGATCGTCGCGGTGGTCTTCACGCCCTATCTGGGCGTCAAGATGCTGCCCGCGATCAAACCGATCGAAGGCGGTCACCACGCGATTTACGGTACGCCGAACTATCGGCGCCTGCGCGCGCTCATTACCTTCGCAGTGCGCCACAAGTTCGTAACCAGTGGCATCGTCGCCGTCGCTTTTGCGCTGTCGGTCGTCGGCATGGGTGGCGTCAAGCAACAGTTCTTCCCGACCTCCGACCGTCCCGAAGTTCTGGTGGAGGTTCGCCTGCCGGAAGGCACCAGCATTGAGACGACGACCGCCGCCGCCGAGAAGCTCGAGCGGTGGCTGCACGATCAGCCCGAGGCCAAGATCGTCACGAGCTATGTCGGTCAGGGCGCTCCCCGCTTCTTCTTCGCGATGGCGCCGGAACTGCCTGACCCGGCCTTCGCCAAGATCGTCGTGCTGACGCCGGATGCGGAAGCGCGCGAAGATCTGAAGCACCGGCTCCGACAGGCGGTGTCCCAGGGGCTCGCACCCGAGGCCAATGTGCGTGTCACGCAGCTTGTGTTCGGACCCTACACGCCGTTCCCGGTCGAGTTTCGGGTCATGGGGCCCGATCCGGCGGAATTGTACACCATCTCTGAAAAAGCACTCGGTATCATGCGTGGCGTTCCCGATGTGCGCCAGGCGAACCGCGATTGGGGTGATCGCACGCCCGTGCTCCGCTTCATCCCGGATCAGGATCGACTGAACCTCATCGGCCTTTCGCCATCGGAGGTGGGCCGGCAACTCCAGTTCCTTCTCACCGGCATCACCGTTACGCAGGTCCGCGAGGACATTCGCAATGTCCCCATCGTGGCGCGCAGCGCCGGTGGCGAGCGGCTGGATCCGTCGCGTCTGGCCGATTTCTCGTTGATGAGCAGGGACGGCCGCGCGGTTCCGCTGGACCAGGTCGGCCATTCGGAAGTCCAACTCGAAGAGCCGATTCTGAAACGTCGCGATCGCACCCCCGTCGTCACGGTCAGGTCGGATATCAATGAGGCGACCCAGCCTCCGGAGGTCTCCAAGGAGATCAAGACGGCTCTTCAACCGCTGATCGCGTCCCTGCCGGCCGGCTATCGTATCGAATTGGGCGGATCGATCGAGGAGGCAACCAAGGCCAACGATGCGTTGGCGACGATCTTTCCCGCCATGATTGCTGCGATGCTGATCGTCATCATGCTGCAGGTGCGATCCTTCTCGACGATGGCCATGGTGGTGTTGACGGGACCACTTGGCCTCGTCGGCGTCGTGCCGATGTTGCTGATCTTTCATCAACCGTTCGGGTTCAACGCCATTCTGGGCCTGATAGGATTGGCTGGCATCCTGATGCGCAACACGCTGATCCTGACCGAACAGATCAAGGAAAACCTTGCCGCCGGCCTTGATGACTATCACGCCGTCATCGAGGCCACGGTGCAACGCACGAGGCCCGTGATCCTGACCGCACTTGCTGCCGTGCTGGCCTTCATTCCCCTCACGCATTCGGTTTTCTGGGGATCGATGGCTTACACGCTGATCGGCGGCACGGCAGTCGGAACGGTGCTGATTCTATTGTTCCTTCCTGCGCTTTATGCCGCGTGGTTCCGGATCAAGCCGACTGCAGATGAGATCCATAAGGATTCTACTGACCAACCGGAATTGCGACCAGTAATGGCTGCCGAGTAGAGCGCGCTTGTACGAAGAGACGGCTCAAGCTCGTGCGATTCTCGTAACGGGTTGCGCCAGGCGCTGGTCGCAGCTCCGTCAAATCGCCCTTCATTGCGTTATCGGAACGTCGCGATGTGCTGCGAGCAAAAAAATCCCTGGGCTTTGCACATCGGGCTGAACCCGCGGACGAGGTACCTCCTAATGGTGTTCGCCGACCGGGGCACTGCGGCAAGACGACCTATTCCCGTGCTTTGTCGGCGGTCTCAAGGTGCAAGTCGCTGCGGAAGCGGGGCGTCAACGCCGAACGTCTTTGAAGTGATGCTATCAGCCATCGAGGCGTTGATGCGCGACCCTATTTGAGGCGGGATATGGTGTGATGGATGATCTCAAGCCTGCGCCGATCGAGCCGTCGTGGATCGTCGAAGGAAATCCAGAGGCTCGTTCGCGCCTTCTGTCGACGAGCGCATGTGGGACTGCCTGGACCATGATCTGGTCCTGCACCCAAGGTAAGTTCAACTGGCATTACGATTTCGACGAGACCGTCGTGATCCTCGAAGGATCAATCGTCCTGGAGATCGATGGTTTGCCGCCGAAGCGTTACGGAGCTAGTGACGTGATCTTGTTCCGCACCGGCACGCAGGCCAGGTGGCATGTCGAAGATCGTGTGAAAAAGGTCGCCTTCTGCCGACTGGATAATCCGGTCCCGCTCGGCTTCGCCATCCGTGCTGCCAACAAGCTCAGGTCACTGATCAAGGGCCAGCCTCGATCATCCCTACTTACTTGAGCGGTCGCAGAGTCGTTGTCGGCGATATCGAGGGAACGAAGTCGCTCACCATCAATCCGATTCCAGGGAGCCGAAATCCCTGTCAATCGGCGCCAAATAGTCTGCGTGCAGAGTGATCGGAACTTTTGACCCGTCCAAGACCACGCGGACGCTTTTCGGGTAGTATCCACCGCCGATCACCGTGCCGGTCTTTCCGGCCAAACGGGAACCGCCGGCAGGCGTGACTCGAATGCGCGAACCCGGCGGAAACCCGAGATTGGTCTGGGCTGATCCCGGCATGGCTCCCTCACCGTAAATTAAGGCCGTGCGCGACCCCGCAATTTCAAATGAAATGCTCGTTGACAGGTTCTCGCATCGCAGCTCTCACCGAAGATTGCTGTCCGATGCTTTCAGACGCCCCGCGGGGATGACGCCGGCTCACGGTTTGACGTAGGTCCAGCCCATCTCCTGCAATTCCATCACGCGCACGACGCCCGATTTCACGATCTCGGCCTGACGAACGATCGGTATGTCCTTGTTCTCGGCCTTCTTCATTTTCTCCTGGGTGTTGCCGCAGGCCTTGAACGAAACCTCGGGCGTGCTCAGGGCCATTTCCTCGATGCGCGTCTTTACCGGAGATGTATCTTCGCGCAGCATGTGCAGGCCTGGTCCAAATGTGACGACCTCGATCTTCACCTTTTCGCCGGCGTCCTTGTAGTATTGCGCCACATTGGTTGCGTTGTTGAGGGCGAGATTCATTGCCGGGGGATCGTTGGTATTCACCTGCAGAATCAAATGATGTTCTCTCGCCTTGGGTGTCGCCGCCCCCTCCATATGGGCAACCGCGGACCGTTTCCGTGTCACCGCCGTCCGCTTCGCTGCATGGTCTCTCACATGCGTTGCCCTTTGCTGAACGGGTTGCGCGTCTGCCGGCGTCCAGTATCTTCCGCCCTGTTCAGCGCTCGCAAACGATGCGGAAACCAGAACGGCAATGGCTGCCATCGCGAACGCTTCGGCAATATGTTGGAACCTGATCATTATCCACCTCCATCGAAGAAATTCATAAGCCCACCATCAATGATTGGGCGTCGCAATCGCGCGCGGCCATTTGCACGCCTCTGCCATCTTCGTGCGTGCCGCGTCGAGCCCGGCGAGGGAGAACGTTCCGTCATGGGCGGCGCCGCCCCGTGGCGAGAGCAGGACGACAAGGTCTCCACTGTCCGGAAGCGACTGCAGCAAGCGAACAACGTCCCCCGTGAACGCAATGCCAGGCCCGGACGCGGGGCTGGCTGCCGCGACTTGCACGGCCGGGTTATCGTTGATGCGATAGGAAATTGCACCGTCGCCGCCTCCGCGGGAGATGCCGGGTCCCGTGAGCACCAATTCGGTCCGGCCGCCGCGACAGCGAATCGACAATTGCATCGCGGTCTCGGCGGTCCCGCTGCGTGACGATGTCATAGCAGTCGCGATCGGAGAGTAGTCTATCGGCGAGGTCGTCTGGCTGACGATCCATTCATCTTTGGAGGACTGGCGATGTTGGGGTGCGACGGCGCGCGTCAATTTGTCCAGGCACTCGGGGCGCTCCGTGTGTGGCCTTTGAAGGCAGGAGCGCAACTCTGTCATCGCATCCTGGGCCGACGCTGTGCCGACCGTAGCCCCGAGCGCAATGAGAAGCAGGATGGTGACACGGTTCATTGCAATGCTTGTGTTGCACGGTGCTGACGATCCAGCCAAGCCTGCGCCGCAGGGACGCGCGCGAGACCCGGAACTGTCGCAGCGAGGTTGATGGATTTCCATTTCGGGTCGAAGCCGGGCGCCTGCAGTCTGTCGATCCGTGAGAACAGATGATCGACGAAGCGTGAGACACGCTCGGAGCGATTCGATTTGGTCGGCCAATTGAAGGCGACCAGGGCAGTCGGCACCGCGACCGTCGAGACCCGCTCGCCCGGCTTGATCAGATTGGGATAGTCGGCTTCACCGAGGGCGGCGGGAAGGTAGTAGTCCTCGAACCTGCCGTCGTAGGGGAGGGGCAGGAATTTGAAGCCCGACTCCCAGCGGCCCCGCACGAAGGCATCCACCGGCTTCGATGTAATGAAGACAACGGCTGCCATCTCGCCCTTGCGCATCTGCTCGAGCGCGACCTGGTGCGGAATGAACGTTTTTTCCACTTCGAGATTGAGGCGGCTAAAGATCAGCGGCCCCGAATAAGCCGCGGCAGTGCCCTGCGTATTGAAGTTCACCTTCTTGCCGGCGAGATCGCTCAAGCTCTGGATCTCCGGCCGAACGAAAATGTGCAGCTCCGACGGGAACAGATTCAGGACATACGCAATTCGTCGCTGGATGTCCGGCACCTGGCTCTTGTATTCCTCGAGCGCGTCGGAATTGATGATTGCCGCGTCGATGCCGCGCAAATAGAGCAGGGAGTTCACGTTTTCAGTGGCTCCGCGAGTGACGACCGGCAGAACGTGCAGGTTATCCCCGTCGTCGACCACACGTGCGATCTCCGCCGCCAGGCGGATCGGTGCACCCTCGAGCAAGCCTCCGGCCAGGCCGATCGTCCAGGCATTCATAGAGATCGCCTCAGGCCTTGGCTGCGGCGGTGGTTCGGGCCGTGCCAGGCGAACCTTGTGCGGCCGAGTATTTTGCGGCCGGGCATCCGCCCACGACTGGAAGGTCAAAAGAAATGGTACGAATGCCGCGAGCAAGAGCAGCCGATGCAATCCAGCAAGCCTTTTCATCGACCAACGTCCTCCATACATGCTCATGCGCGCCGGCGCTTTCGAATCTCGATCGCGCGTGGCCGTCTGGAAATTGGCCGCACCGGACCGCGCTATCGACCCAGCGCTTCGAATCGCGCCTTCGCCTCCTTGATTCCTCCGGCGTCGGCCCGCGCATAGAGATCCCGCGCCTTGGTCGCGTCCCCATGAGTTCCATACGTTCCATAGCTTGGAAGGATCAGCGGATCGTAGGTTTCCGCGAGCACGAATATGGCCTGCGCGTTGCCCGTTCCGGCGACGTGCTCCAGCACGATCCGCGCCCCGCCGATGTCTCCCTGCTCAAGCAGCAGGCTTGCACGTGCTAACAGCCTCGCTACTTGCGCCGCTTCGTCGGGATTGACCCGGGCCTCCACTGCGTCGCGCGGCGTTGTGGTCTGATCGTGGACTGGCCCGTCCCGCATGGGCATTTCATGGACGAGCTCGCTTTTGAGTTGTTGCGTTGGCGCTCCGGTTGCCTCCCCACGCATATCCGTTCCGCTCGTCGCCGGCAGCGACGCGGCGGAGGGATATCTCGCCGCGAACGCGCCGTTGTCGAGGCGCGCCAATGCGATCTCCGTTTCCAGTTCCTGGACCCGCTCGCGCTCACGCTGCAACGTGTGGCGCAGCTCGGCCAAGTCTCGCTCGCGGGCCTGCTTGACCCGCAGGACATCCTCGCCCGCCTTGGATGCTCGCTCGGTCTGCGCGTCAAGTTCGCTGGTTGCTTTCGCAAGATCCCGTGCCAGCTGCTCGGCCCGATCGTGCTCCGGTTGCTGCGACTGCCCCGATGAGGCGGTGCCGCTCTCCTGCGCTTGCTTAAGCTGTGCCGCTTTCTCGCTGGCGGCAGCTTGGGCTTCGTATGCGTAGATCTTGCTGCGTGCGATCGAAAGATCCTGCGCCAGCGCTTCAGCTCTTTCATGCTCCTTCTGAACCGACCGTGTCCGCTCCGCGGCGGCCGTTTTTGCCGCCTGTGTCAGCCCGGCGACTTCATCGCTCGCTTTTGCCGCCCGCGCCGTCTGCGCATCGAGATCGCGTTGCGCCGCCGCCAGGGCCCGCTCGAGCTGGTCGGCTCGGTCGTGCTCCTGCGCGAGACCTTGCAGCAGCTCGATATCGTGCTTTGCACTGCCGAGCTCGCATGACAGCGCTTCGGGCTTGCGCGGTTCCGGCTCCAGAGACTGCTGCGGCTTTCTGCTGTCAATCTCGGTCGCTTGCGCAAGTCGAATTGAGTTGTCCTTGCTGTGGCGATACGGCGGCAGCGCACTGAATGTGTTGCAACCCTCCAGCCGGTGAGGGGCAGGGCAGCTGGAGACATTCGCCAGTCGTGCATCCACGCCGTATCGCGCTGGATCGGCGGACACCGTCGCGCCCGGCATTGACGCCATCACGAGTACCGCCGTCGCCAGCCGTGGAATCGTCGACCGTTTCCGCATGGGCAGACGTCGTTCCATCTCCGGCGCGCGACGCGGCGTGTCTGCGACGTCGCCGTCGGCCAAAGGAAGAATAACCGTGCGCCTCATTTGCAATCGTCCGTGGCACGATGAGCGATTGAGTGCAGATGCCTGATTATGCGCGCTGCCCGTCCGCGTTCCTATAATCCGCATGGAGGAGCCTTGCTTACCCCTTTTTGCTGCTCGGAAGGGGTACCTCCAGGGATGCCCACAAAGGGTCGTTGTGTCGGTGATCACCAGAGGCCACGATGGCGGCGTTGTCGTTCTGGTTGCTCACGTTTTCACCTAGTAGCGGGGGCAGGACGGAATTGCCGCCATTGAAATCGAGACCATTCGCCATGGACGCCAAAGGCAATTCAGAGCCTGCTGTTCGACGGCCCAACATGTCTCTCCGCAGAGGAAGAAAAAACCTGCTGCTGCTCCTCGGAGCGGTCTCCGGGGTCGCCCTGGGGGTGGGAACGGTCAAGAATTGGGAAGCGATCGAGGTTGCCTCCGCAGGCCTCGCGCAGTCGCTTTCCGCTGCAGGCGGCGCGCCGGGAACCCAGTCGGTTCACGCTGCGGCTGAATCTGCCGTCGTGTTCGGATCCCAGATGCTGCCCGCAACGACGATCGACACCAGCGCAACTCCCGCTGCCTCTACCATCACTGGGCCTCCGAAAATGGTCGGGACGCAGGTGGACACGCCGCCGGCAGGCCTGTTCGTCGTCGGGGACCGGCTCAAGCTGGCGTTCTACGAGCAGGTGGATGTCGAGGAGGACAAATGGGGGCGCCCATCGTCCGTGTCGGCTCTGCGCGGCATCCTCCAGCGTCCGGAACTGAGCGGTGAATATGTGGTCCAGGCGGACGGCACGATTTCCGTGCCGTTGCTTGGTCTCATTTCGGTCGTCAACCGGTCAGCGCAACGGGCGCAAGACGCCCTGGCGGAGAGCTTCGAGCAACTGCTGGGTCGCAGGGGAATGGTCACCATCCTGTCGGTAGAGCGTTCTCCTATTTACGTGCTGGGGCCGGTCAAGAACGCCGGCTCGTTCAAATACGTGTCGGGCATGACGGTCCTGCATGCGATCGCGTTGGCCGGTGGGCTCGACCGCGGCACTAACGACCCTTGGCAGAAGATCGAAGCCGTGCGGGAAATCCAGAAGCGCAGCGGCGCCGCTGATGCCATGCTGAAATTGTTGGCGCGCGCGGCGGTGCTTAAGGCCGAGCGCGACGGGACCGACACCAAGATCCCGCCCCGGCTGCTGGAACTGGTCGGTTCGACCGAGGCCGCCAATATCGTCAACGAGCAGAGCGACCGACGCAAGGCCGTTGCCACGGCCCGCAAGAATCGTGAGCACGCCATCCTGACTGCATTGGATTCGGCCAAACAGGATGTTGCGGTTTATGGGCGCATGGAGGCGCTCGATGAACTCGTCAAATTGCGACAGGATCGCGTGAACAGCATGCGCGCACTCGTCGACCGTAATGTTCTCAGTATGACGGTGCTCAACCAGGTGCAGACCGAGTTGACCGACGCGGAGCAGCGCCGGAGGGATGCGCTCAATCAGTACGGGATGGCCAAGCAGCGCCTTGTTTCCATGGAGGCCGAGGCGATGAAGGTGCAGGCCGATGTCAAGAGCGAGTTGGAGACCGAGATCGAGATGGTCGAGCGTCAGATCTCGGACAATGAGCGCGAGTTCAACATCAGCGAAGGGGTCCTGGGCACGTTGCCGGCGACACGCGCCCAGTTCGCGAAGGAAGCGAACCGCGTAACCTACGAGATCGTGCGACAAACGGCGACCGGGCCGGTCGTCATCGTGGCGAGCGGGACGAGCGTGTTAGTGCCTGGCGATCTCGTTAACATCATCACGGGTGAAACCGAGAAGGCGCAGGCCGGTGGGGCGGTCTCGGCCGCGAAGGAGGACAGATCGACAGCGGAGCGCGTCGACCACTCGGAGACGACGACGGGACGCGCCGTTGCGGAGCAGAGGACTGGCCCGAAGTGACGACCGTCCAGGATATTCGTGAGCAAGGGATGGCTTCTATGGATAGGTTCGTCGGAACGAAGCAGGAGGGGGACGCTCTTCAGGGCCGGGGCGTGCTCCAGTCGACGGACGAGTGGGAAGCACGTAACGGCCAGCTTGCGGGTAGCTTTAGCGACCTGATCAATGAGCATGTCCGCTTTCGCACAGGCAACGCGCTGGACATTGGATGCCAAAACGGGGAACTTACCGACCGCTATGCCTCCGCGACCGCGCTGCATTGGCAAGGCATCGAACCGGACATCGGCCGCCCGACGCGATCCGCGGCAGGTCTGGAGATGCTCCCTGGCGTCGCTCACGCGCTGCCATTTGGCGATCAAAGCTTCGACTGCGTCACCTTGGCGAATGTGTTCGAGCATCTCGAGCCGGCCTTGCACAACGCGAGCATGGCCGAGATCTACCGGGTCTTGGCTCCGGGCGGAATCCTGGTCGGGCAAATTCCCAATCCATACTTCCCGATCGAATCTCACAGTCGTCTGCCGTTCTTTGGCTTCGTGCCATACAGGCTCCAGCCGCTGTACTGGAAGCTGACGCCGACGGGGTGGGACTTCGAGAAGGCGCACTTCTTTATCGTCACCATCCGGCATGTGAAGAAAGCCGCCGCCGCGACAGGCCTTTCGGTCGTGCTCACCAAGAATTTCAACTATCGGCCCGAGGCTATTCCCAAAGCATTGCGCTTGGCTGCTCGGCTTCACAGCCATCTGGGCATTGTGCCTTGGGCATGGCAATTCGTCTTCCGGAGATTGCCGGCGGGGCGTACTGCAAAGCAAGAGAAGGGCAGCCGCACGCTCGCAAACCAGCAGATCACTCCGTAGTGAGGGAGCCGGCGGTTTCGAGCCGCGGTGGTCGATTGTATGCTGCATTTTGAGTCATGGTTGGGCGTGTCCCCCGTTCGCCAACGTCAATGGGGGCATAGACGAGAGGTGGCGCCGGCGAGGAACATCGACGGTTTGCCCGAGCCTGGACCTTCCGGGCCCTCAACTGCAAACGGACCTCTCCAGCCGGGCGCTACGATTTCAGACCGCAAAGACGATAGATTGGAATTCGGAGCGCCCATGGCGGTCATGCTGAAGCCAGACTACAGGGCAATCCAGCGCCGCTGGAACGACACCCGATCTCCCGATCGCCTGATTGCTCACTATGAACTCGAGCGTCGGCTCGCGGACCGCCTGCGATCCGCCGCCCGCGACGAGCGTTGTCGACTCTATGCCGAGGTCTATTCGGAGCTGTTCAACAGTCTGCCGGACCATCCCCAACAAAGAGGGGGCGGCAGCTCGCGGCTCGAACGGGTTGTGAGACAAGTCAGGCTCCTCAAGCCTCTGATCGCACACGGTGGCGTGTACTTGGAGATCGGCGCCGGCGACGCCCTGCTGCCCTACGCGCTGTCAAGAAACGCCCGTGAGGTGCTCGGTCTCGACGTCACGGACGCTCTTGTGAACTTCACCACGGCTCCGGCCAATTTCCGATTTTTGAAGACGGACGGGATCGACATTCCGCTCGCGGACAACTCCGTCGATCTGGCCAATTCAGATCAGCTCATGGAGCACCTCCACGTCGACGACGCCAGAGACCAACTCCGGGAGATCCATCGGGTGTTGAGGCCGGGCGGGCATTATGTATGCACGACGCCGAGTGTCGTCACGGGCCCGCATGACATATCGGCTGTTGTCGACGATGTGGCGACCGGAATGCACATGCGCGAGTATGACTATCGCTCCCTCCGCGCCTTGATTCTCATGGCGGGCTTCCGCCGGGTCAAGTTCCCCCTGGTCATCGCTGGATATCGGCTCGCGACGCCACCTTATTGGCTGTTGCGCGGCATCGAACGGGCCCTGGGACGGCTCCCGGTGCATATGCGACGCAATCAATTGGTTGGCGTCTTGATGGGCATCACGGCAATAGCAACGAAATGACTGCGCCGCGTTCTGTCGAACACCAACCGTTCGAAGGATCATCGCACATTCAGGCCTGCTCGACTGCAAGGCGGTCGCCGCGGCGATAGAAAGTGCAGAAGCACGAACTGGCGGAGTAGCCCTTAAGAAAAGAGGCGGGTCGCCTGCACTTCGATATAGTCTGCACGTTCCGCGGGAAAGGCCGGATCTACGTCCCATGAGCGCGTCGAGGAATCATCAAATCCAGGCCTTACGTGGAATTGCCGCCTCGCTGGTCGTGCTGAGCCATGCATTGGACGTTCTCGTCGAACATCACGTTCTGCCCGAGTGGTTTAGGCCGGTTGGGTTCAGCATTGGTGGTCTTGGGGTGACGACGTTCTTTGTCATCAGCGGGTTCATCATGGTGACTATTTCCTATGATGACTTTGGAAGCGTCTCCAAGGCAATGAGTTTCGCCAGACGCAGGCTTGTCCGTGTCGTGCCGACATATTGGATTGCTACATTTGTCGCGTTCGCGCTTTACCAGTTTGCGCCACTTTCCCGAGGCGCCTCGCTCAACGATCTCGCCAATTCACTGATGTTTATCCCTTACCTGAGTGTCCCCGGCCTGGACATGCAGCCGGTACTCGGGCAGGGCTGGACCTTGAACTACGAGATGTTCTTTTATGCCTTGTTGACTGTCGCGCTGATGTTGCCGCGGCGAGCCGGTCTGGTCGGTGTCTTTCTCGTTCTGTTTGCTGTCGTCGCCGGGGGATCGTTGGCGAAGCCGCTCTCGGACTCTCGGCCGGCTCAGACACTGTTCACTTTTTTCTCCGAACCGATCATCTTGCTCTTCGCGGCCGGCGCCGCCATCGGCCTGCTGAAACAGGCCTTGGGCGAGCGCGTCGTTGTCCGGTATCCGATTTGGATCGCGGTGGCACTGCTGGGGGGGCAAATCCTGGTGAACATCGTTCTTCGGCTCCCGTCGCGTCTACCGTTTCCGGAAGTCATCCTTATCTGGATGGCTGGCGCGATGGCTGTTGCGGCATGTGCGTTCGCGCCGCCCGTCTCGGGTGGCAGGCTTGAAGCCGTTGCCGAGGCCCTGGGGGATGCATCGTATAGCACATATCTGTTCCACATCTTCCTGGTGACGGCGCTGAAGATGATAATTCCCATTACGACTGCGACTGCCGTGTTCTTTGTCCTGGCGGCCTTGCTGTTGTCGAACCTGTTCGGTCTTGTATTCTATCGAACCGTCGAGCGGCCGATTGGCGCCCGGCTGCGAAAATCTTCAATGAGGCGAGAACTCCTGCCTGCTCGGGCCAGCTGAATTGCCACTCATTTGCGAAGATTTTGCAGGCCGCACTACGGCGCTTGGCGCAGATCGGCGCGCCTTCTGCGGCCGAGGCCAGCTCAGGTCTGGAGCAGCTTGGAGGCCGGGCCTTCGCGCACCTGGTGGTCGGCCGAATCCAGCGTTGTCGCGAAGAACAAGACGAGAGCTGCGCATGCACCCTCGATGCTGATGGCGATCGTCCAGGCCACGACCAGACCTTGAAGCCCGCCAAGCTTCGCGCCAGCAATTGCGAAGCACAATTCCAGCAATCCGCTGAACGCGAACCAATGCGATGCTTTGCCCATCTTGTCGCGAAGTCGCGCCAGGCTGCAGGCATGATACTTGAATGTGGAGCCCACCAGACTGAATCCGAGAAGGCACAGGCTCGAGCCGGCGATCTTCGGATAAGCCGGGTTAAAGAGCGCCAGGATCTGCTCCGAATAGAATAAGACGATGCTGGCGCAGACCAGTGAGAAGAGCAGTGAGACCGCCAGCGACACAAGCATATGGTGCCGGAATTGCGTCGAGTTTGCTCTGATCACGGGGAACAGGACCGTGGACATAGCTGCGGGAATCGTGCCGGCCATCGTAACCAGCATCCACAGCGACACGAATGCGGCATTGGCGGTCGCCGACAGGAGAACGAGCACCAGGTAGGGCATGATGATGACGGGCGCCTGGATAGTGACATCGAGTGCGTAATGACCGAAGACCTTGTGCCGAAGGACGTGAAGTGCCCGGAAGTCGGGTGGCCCAACGAGGCGACGAGCTTCGCCGCGGGTCAGGAGATCAAGACCAATCCAGGATATCAGTAGCCCGGCCACCCATGTCAGGATGATCGCGGCGTTGGACGTGTAGCCAGCGGCGGCGGCAGCGGCGATCAGCATCAGCTTGAACGTGGAGAACAGCACTTGCCGGATCATCCTGCTGGTGCTGCGCAGATTGCCCACGAGTGCCGCGTCACCGAGTTCACTGGGGACGCTCAGGCTGCACCCGAGGACGAAGGCAATGCCAACGAGCCAACCTTCAATCGGGCTGCCGGAGCTGTTGAGCTGCGCTTCCCCGAAAGCAAACAACAGGGCCAGGCTGAGCGCCAATCCTAGCCCGATCGATGCTGCTGCGCTCACGAGGCCGGACGCCCGGCCCGGGTGCCGGCCGATTTCGCCAATCAGCAACGTCCCCAACCCGGCCTCTCCCAGGAGACCGATAAGGCCCATCACAGACAGGAGAGCGGAGGCCTTGCCGATCACCTCCGGCGCAAAGAGCCGGGCAGCAAGCCACCAATAGGCAAATCCAAAAGCAGCCATGGCCACCGTCCCGATAGCCATAGCGCCCGAGTTGGTAACGAAGGTGGCGCTTTTCTGCACCGTCCTGAGGAGGTGTGTCGTTGCAGCTCGGGTGAGGGAGCGCATCAGGCTCACCCGAATGTTGGTGCGCAGGGAGCACGATCCCGCGCGACAGCTGGGTGCAGCACATCATGGTAGACCTGCTCGATCCTGGTCACCACCGCTCCCGCCTTGAGCCGTTCGACCCGAGCGAGACTTCGCGATGCCATACAGATCAGCATGGCGCGGTCGTCAAGTAATGCTTGCATCGCGCTGGCCAGAGCCTGCGGGTCGCCTGGCGGAACGAGAAATCCGGTTTTGCCGTGATCGACGAGATCCGGCATGCCGCCGACGTCGGTTGCGATAACCGCCTTGCCGGACGCCATCGCTTCCATGATGACGGTCGCGCAGGCTTCCGGCCCGACCGACGGCAGGACGCCGAACAGCGAGCGGTGCCATGCATGCATGATGGCGGAGTGCGGCCAGTTGCTGAAAACGCGGACGTTCTGCGGAAACTCCGCTGGCGTGTCGCCGACCCGGCGGCCGACGAGAACCAGCGATGGCGCTTGCTTCAGGCCGGCGTAGGCTTTCAGGAGAACGTCAATGCCCTTGAGCCGCATCATGTCGCCGACGAACAGGATGAATCCGTCCTCGGGCAGCTCCCGCAGGCAGGGATCTTCCGCGCCGAGCACCCCGACATCGTCAGGCACAAAGTTGGGTATGACCTCGTACGGAGCACGGCCGTCAGTCAGACCGGTATGACGTGCCACCGCATGGCTTACCGCGATGAAGCGGTCCACCACCCTCCTGGCGACGAAGCTTGACGCCCAATTGCCCAATGTTGTCGCAGCGGCCTTTGTCGCGCCGTAATGCGCGGCGGCGCAGGGCAGGCACTTCGCGAGCCGCGGCCCTTCGCACAGATGTGTGCCCAGATGCATGAAGTTCTTCTTGGCGCAGACAAGGCCATAGTCGTGCAGGGTCACGACGAGCCGAGCGCGACCGAGCACCTTGAGCGGCAGGAAGGAGGCGTAGATCCAATTGTGGGCATGGACGACGTCCGGCCGTTCCTGAGCGATGAGCTGCTTCAGAGCGAAAACGAGTTCGGGATCAGGAAACGGCGGCGCGTGGCGGCGTTCGGAATCGGTGTGAAGGACTGAGAGACGTTGAAGCGTGCCGCGCAACCGATGCACGCGGACCGCGCCGTCCAGCTCGCTGTCCGGCGATCCAGCGTGCATCAAGGTACCGATACTCACGTGATGGCCATGCTGCGCCAGCGTCCTGCCGAGGTTGCGAACGTGCCGCTCCTCGCCCCCGATCGCCGGAGGATAGAATTGCGACAGCAGCAGGATGCGCATTGTCGAGCCTCGTTCTAGCGACGTGGCACCAGGGTCGAAACGCTGCGATAGAGTCGATTGTCGTCCGGGCGGTAGAGCCGAGCCTCGGCCTTTTGCGAGGTCTCCGCGACGGGAACTGGAAGCTGTCGCAACCAGGTTTCGCCCGGCGCGATCGTGAGCGATTGGAAAACGGCAAACAGCCGCCCGTCGAGACTTATTTCCACGTCGAAACGCTGAGTCTTGGTCTCAGCGCTGCGGACACCGACGGTAATCCGACCTGGGCCGCCACCTGTCGATGGCAAGATCCAGAACGCGGTATAGCTGAATTGTCGGTAGGTCGCATCGTCGCGGGCGGCCAGCGCATAAGCACCGGTGGCCAGGAGCACCGCGACGGCTATCGCGGCACCCTGCCAGAAGCGGATCTGCACCGAACCGGGCCAGGGCGGCAAATCGGGAGCGCCGCTGCGATTGTCGGCCACCAGCGTTGCGCCCAACGTAATGGCGCAGAACCAGACCGCCCAGCCGAGCGGCGTCAGGAAGCCTGCAGCGTTCAGGACGAAGCCGCCGGCGATGCCGACGGCGAGGCTCGTGCCGACAGCGTAGGCGAGATGCTCAGACAACGAGGTGGTCTTGATGCCGATCGCCCGCAGCGTGGCATGGCCGGAGACAAAAAACACCATCGGGGCGCCCAGAACTGTGCGCAGGAGCAGGCTGCTGCTAAGGCAGACCGCAGCCAGCGTGGCGAGTGCCCAAAGGAAGGAAACCAGAAGGTCCCGGTGGCTACGAATTCCCATGCAATTCCCTCACGTCGTAGATGACGATCCAGCCGTTGTCGTAGATGCGCGTGATGCCCTCGATGTCGTTGAATTTGAGCAAATCGTCGCCGGAAAGCGCCTTTCCGTGTCGCGTTTGCCAGGGCTCGAAGTAGAAGCCGAGCACCGGAGGGGCCGTGGACAAGCGCAAATCCACCAGCAGGAAATCAACCTCGCTTCTCGCCAGCGCCCTGAGAACATCGGGGTCCAACGTTCCGGCTTCGAACAATCGTGCGGTATCAACGCCTTCGACGATCTTGACCCTCGCGTCCTGCCGCCCGTAACTGGCAAGCAGAAGGCGATTAACGCGATCGGCGGTGAAGCGATTGCCGGCTGCGAGCCATTCGTTGGTCCAGCGTGCCGTTTCGATCCCCATGGCCTCGACGGATTGCTGGTCGGCCCCGACCTTGTAGCGTCCCCTGATCGGGTCGAGTGAAGAGCTTGTGATGCCGCCCATGACGATAATGGAGAGCGCAACAGCCGGCCCTATGCGGCGCCATCCGCGCGCCTCGCGACCCTGCCAGAAGTGGACGACACTCACAGCGACGACCAACCCGACCGAGATGAACACGAATGTTCCCATGCGGTGCGCGATCTCCCATGCCGTGAGCGTCAGCCGGAAGATCACCAAGACCGGGAAGCCGAAGGCCAGTAGCGCGAGAAATACGATGCGGCTGTCGCGCCAACGTCTTCTGAGAATGTCCTCGATCGAATACCAACCCGTCCGCGCACCGCTCGACGCGGACATGGCAAGCGACCTGAAGAAGCCCGTCGCCAGTCCGAGCGACAACAGCAAGACTGCCGTGGCGGTGGTCAGCCGCATGCCAAAGGGCTGGGACAACGTGTCGAGATGCTCCGGCCGAGGCGGGACTCCGCCCATGAACTTCCGCAGTAATGCGCTGAGACCGGTTTCAACCGCCGGCCCGAGATAGCCCGAAAGGGGATTGCCGCGGGCTAAGACCCAGAGGACCGGCAGGGCGACTGCGAGTGTCGCGATGAGGACGATGAGGATGGTGGCTAGTTTCGCGTTGATCCGCGATGGACCCTGTCGGCGCAAGGCCTCGAAGGCCGCCAGCATCGCGAAGTAGATGGCGACGAAGGCTGCGGTGACGTGATGCGTAACCGCAAGGCTCGCCAACAGCAAGGCAATCAGCCCGAGCGCTCTCAGTCTCGCTCGTTGGTCGAAATCCCGCGATGCCGCTTCGACTGCGAAGGTCAGCACGCCCAGCACGACGCCCAGGCTTTCGTATGAGAACATCGAGTCGAAAACGGCGAAGGTCGTGCAGCCCATGTAGGCCAGACAGGCAACGGCCGAAATGCGGGGCGATCCCGTGATGGCTTCGTAGAACAGAAACAGGCCAACCACGAACGTGCCCTTCAGGATGACCAGGAGCAGCGTCCCCGCCAGGAAGACGGACAGGCCGGTCAGATTGACGATGGCTGTCGTCAGGATCTCCAGGGCGGGATACGTCGGGCCGATCGGAAGAAGCGGATTGGACAGGAAGAGCCGGCGCGCGGTCAAGAGATCGTCGGCGGCGACCCAGTGCAAGAATTCGTCATGGCCGATGAAGCTCGTCGGGGAATACACGGTCTTGTAATAGAGCAGGGTCTCGGCGAGCAGGAACAGCAGGAAGAGGCGTTCACCCCGAGCAACGCTGGGCCAGCCAATGCGAAGGCTGATCGGGATGACCAGCAAGACGACGCCAGACCAGAAAAGCAGCGGCGCCACGTCGTAGGCTCGGCGGCCGGCCGCGTGTCCCGCCACGACCAGCAACAAGGCCACGGACGCGGTCAGGCACAAGGCCGCGATCCATTCGTAGCTCACCGGCCGCGTCGGGCCATCGGAGCTGCCGCCGTGAAGATCGGGACCGATGATCGCCGAAACGAATTGGACTCCGCTCTGGAGCGGACTTGGCCCCGTTGACGCGGTCAAACGAGCCGGCATCATCGGCGTCGTACCTTCGTCGCAGGGGGCCATGATGGGATGCTGCCGAGCGAAAGGCGATGCCTGGACCGGCTGCTCAGAATGTCGTTGTGAACATCGTCATAAACTTCGCTCAGCGCTTGTGCACAGGCATCCCAGTCCGGCAGCGCCCAATCCGGGACTTCGCGCTGGACCTCCAGCTCTTCGCCCATTGCAGCGGCCAGGTCGCTCGGGCTTGCATCGCGCGCAGTCGCTCGGCAGAGTCCTTTGGACGCCAGCTCTCCGAGCCCGGATGTATCGCTCACCAGGACCGGACGCCGCAGCGACAAGGCTTCCATTACGGCGACCGGGTGGGCCTCGTATTCGCTGAACAATACGAACAGCCCGGCACTCGCCAGGAGGTCCGCCATTTTCTGGCGGTCGGATCCGGGAATGGTCGCGATCGTGACCTGTTTTTCAAGGCCAAGCTTCGCGACGAGGCGCCGCAATTCTGCTTCATAAGGACCCGATCCGGCGATGTGGAGCCGGGCGTCCGGCACCCGTTGGATCAACTCGGGCATGGCTGCAATCGCCCGGTGATGGCCCTTGTAGCGCTCGAGCCTGCCGCCGGAGACGATCAGATGAGGCTCGATCCTCACCCCGGGACTCGCGGCCGGCATTGCCGCGCCGTTTGGAATGACGACGAAGCGCTCGCGCGGCACGCCCATCCTGGCGCTGAAGAAGCTGGCTTCGAATTCGGAGACGCCGATCAGCCGTGCGGCCCGGGTCACGAGCGGCCGGAGTATCGCTTGCTGGGTCCCGCGCATGGCATTGCGGAGCCGCGAGGAATGTCCGCCACTGTGGAAGGTCAGGACAAATGGCAGGTCGCCACGAATGGCCGCAACCAGCCCGATCGGCGCCACGAAAGTGTTGTAGCCCTGGAAATGGATCAGATCCCAGACACCGCGCCGGATCGTGGTGTAGATGCCGGGCGAGACGTACAGGTCCGATTCCCTCGGCCAGGCCCGCACGCGCTGCACGCGCATGCCTCGCATATATTCCTCAACCGGCAGCTCTCCTGAGGGATCCGTGGTGAGTACATCGACCACGTGGCCGCGCGCTACGAGACGGGGCCCGACCTCGTGGATGTGGGTTTCGATGCCTCCCGTGAAGGGGTAGCAGCGGGCGGCAACCATCAGGATTCGCATGGGCTATCCCTTCACCAGACGATCCCTCGATCGTCCCCAGCCCTTCATGGATATCCATAGGCGACCAGCGAGACTGGCGAAAGCACGCGCTCGCGCAGGATCGTCTTGAGGACGCGCCAGCCGTCCGGGATCGCGCGCAGATTGCTCTCACCACTGATGCGCGGCGCCTCGAAACTCGCCACCTCGACGATGTTGAGGTGGTTCTTCAAGGCCCGCACATTGATGAGGGTTTCGATCTCGAACCCGTCGCAATCGCAGTCGAGCGTGCGGACGTGCTTGGCCCAGAACGCCATGTATCCGTAGCAGAGATCCGAAAATGCGCCGCCATACAGCAGCCGGACGATCTGGGTCAGGCCCCAATTGCCAAGCATCCGGAACAGCGACATATCGTCGGTACCTGCACCCTGGAGAAAGCGCGAGCCCTTGACCAGATCCGCGCCGGCGATCAGCGCGCTCACGAAGACCAGGGACTCCTCCGGGATCATGGAGCCGTCGGCGTCGATCATGACGATGATGTCGCCGGTCGCAGCCCGGAATCCCGCCCGCAGAGCCGCGCCCTTTCCTCGTCGAGGTTCCATGACAACATTCACGTCACGCATTTGGCGCGCCACCGCGACCGTGCTGTCCGTCGAACGACCGTCAACGATAATGATCTCATGCGCCCAGTTCGGAATGCGGGGCAGCAGCCAAGGGAGGTTCTTGGCTTCGTTGAGTGTCGGGATGACGAAGCTCACACGAGGCAGAGTCAGCGACCGCCCCAGTGCGATATCGATCGGGGCGGGGGTCGGCGCGACCCCGATATGGGCGAGGATGCTGGGGACTGGAGCATTCATGGCAACACCGTTCGGTCAAGCGGCCTGAGCTGGAGCGCGGGCCGGTAGCGCGCCAGGACAGCCGAGAGATGGCGGGCGAGATGCCGGGCTGGATGATCTGTGCCATAGACAAAGCGACACACCGGACCAAAGCTGTTTGCCGCGGCCGGACCGATGAAATGCAGACCCGGCACGGTCGTCTCGTAATGCGCCGAGAGTTGCGGAGCCCCGTCGATCAATCGCATATGCTGCAACAGTGTCTGGTTCAGGAAGCGTAGCCGGCTGATGTCCACCTTGTAGCCGGTTGCAAAGATGACGTGCTCGGCCGTTATCGAACGCTGCGTGCCTCCGGGTTCAACCAGGTTGAGCGTGACCTTGCCGTTATGCGCCTCAACGCCACGGATGCCATAACCGAGCCATGTCGGAATTTTCCCGACGACGCGGTCTTTCACGAAAGCGCCGCCCAGCGGGCCCAACGCCCTGTGGTTGGCGAGCCGGACGCGCAAGTCCTCTGACAAATGCCGGATCAGTTGTGGATACTTGGCGCAGGTCGCCAGTGTCCAGCCATGGCCAATGCCGCTCATCGGAACGATGGTGCGCGACAACCAGGAACGGTGCCGCGGGCCATCGGCGAATTGTAGCTTTGGTCGGCGCGCAACGAGCGAAACTTGAATCCCTCGTTCGTGGATCAACGCCGCCAGATCGGATGCCGATGATCCGGATCCGACTACGACGACCTCTTTTCCGTCGAAATTTTCCAGCGAGCCGCAATCGCCACTGTGAGAGCATAGATCGGCAGGCAGATGTGCTGCCTCCGGTGGCAGGAGCTTGAAGGGCTGCAGGCCGATCGAAAGCACGACGCGGCGCGCGTCAACCGTTTCGCCATCGTCGAAACTGGCGCGCAGGAAACCCGATCCGGGGTCTAGTGCGATCAGGGTCTTGCGCTCCACGGCAGGCACATAACGCGCCTGAAACGCTTCGCCGTAGTGGACGAACCGGCTCAGCGGAAGCGGCATCAGCTCGTCATGATAGGGAAGGGCACGTTCGGAGCAGAAACTTTTCAGGTCGAACTCCGAGTCCGGGTCGGAGAGGTTCGTCGCCCAGGGATAGGATTTGAGCAGCATGCCAGGAGGCATGTTGGCTTTCCAAGGGCCCATGGGCTCCCCGAAAATCCGATGCTCCACGGCGCGTCGGCGCAGATGCGCGGCGAGCGACAATCCGTAGGGGCCAGCTCCAATGACCGCCACATCTACGAACGTGCTCGACCTCGTCATTGCAGCCTCACGCAAACGGTACAACGCGTATGAGATGAAGGGAGATAGTGGTCTTGGGCGCTTCTCCTGACCTGATCGGCTCCGGAGCATCCCCGATGGCATGCCGCAAGGAAAGCACGATAGTTGGTTAGCTCTTTGTGATTATGCCTTCACGCCGGTACTGGCCGTACAGGGCCCCGCATCTTCGACGCGACGCTCGGTTATCATTGGCAGCTGCTTCACCGGGTTGCCAAATCCGACTCGACCGCGACAGGAGCTTGCCCATGGGCGATGGTGGGGCGGGATGCGAGCGGGCCATAGGAGGCAGAGACCTCTCGTAAGCCGTTGACGTTACCGAACAGATCCAGGACTTCCAGACCGGACTGGCGGTTGTATGTGTGGCATCCGAACGCTCCGGTCCTGACGCGGCCGACCGGCGTCTGTACGAACGTCGACCGATCGAGCGCGTCGATCTGACAGAATGTCACCGCGCCGCCATACTGGCGCGAGCAATCCTGAACCGGGCGCAGCGTGCGCTCACCGTGCTGAATAAAGGCGCCTGCGGGACGGCTGAGAGTCGCGTCGATCAACACGGGGTTGTTTACATGCGGCGTCCATATCCCCGACAGGCTTTCGGCACGGTAGATGCTGAGGACGTCCCAGGACGTCGATCCCCACATTCTCGGGCTGCCGAAGAACCAGAAGCCGCCCGCGTGCTGCAGCGGCGTGGTGTCGTAAAATTCGAAGCCTTTGGCGAGGCATGCCTCGCGCGTCCATCGGTATGGAAATTCCACGGCTCTATAGAGGCTGACAGACCTGGTCGCGCCTGACTCCGGAATCATCCAGATCTGTCCATCATGCTCGAACACGAACGGGTAGGAGAGGTGATGGGTCTCCTCGATGATGATCTGCGGCGGGGTGGTGCCCTTCTGGTCCGCTGCCGCAACGGCAATGCATCCCCGGCGCTTGGTGTTGAGATACTGTTCGACAAAGATGAAATGCCGTCCTTTGTGTTCAAACGGGAAGGGGTCGGCGAGATAGCCATTGGCTTGCGAAGTGAGGACACGAAATTGCGCCTCGCGCTTCTCGAGAAGGCTTGTCTCTTCGTCGAAACGCCATGCGATTCCCCACGTCTTGCCACCCCGTGCAAGGAGATCTACGAATCTGATTGCCTTCGATGCGGCCGTGCCAGTCGCAAATGCCAGGGCCGAGTACGCGCCAAAGCGCCGGGGAGCCTTTGCCCAGGTCCCGCAGGCATCGGGCGCGGCTTCATCGTGCAAGGCCTTGAGGATCAGCGTCACGGCGCAGGATAGCGCGCTGTCGAGGCCTGCCGCGAACACGTCGCGGTCTAGGCGGGCCGGTCGCGCGGTCCATGAGCCCGAAGGCGACGCCGAGTCGTGCAGGTCAACGACAAGGTCGTGGTCATCGGCGAGCGCGGCTAAAACGCCTATCTCGCCGGGGACGCCGTTGAAGAGCGGCGTCAGCACGCGTCCCCCTGCCGCCAGCTGTACCTCGCCGCTGAAATTTATCACCGTGTCGGCATTGCCAATGGGAAGCGACGGAAGAGATCGCAGCTCCGTTTCAACGGGGTTCGTGGCGTCCGCGCCAAAGCCGTAGACCAGCCGTTCGAGATCGATCAGCAGACGACATATCGGCGGCAGAGGGCGTTGCGTAGCCGCAAACGCGCAGTAGACCTCGTTGCCGCGCGTTCCGGCAATTGCCTCCGCCAGCCAGTGATGCCAGCGCAGAAGCCGTGACGGATCGAGATATAGGCAGATGCGCATTGTTACTCTCGCCCCACAAAGGGATGCCTGATCGCGGCCGTTCCGAATTTCTGGTGCAGCACCGTAACCCACGGTCGCAGATGCATTGTCACACCGTGTGCCGCGTTGTGCGGATAGTGAACGCATGCCGGCAGCGGGTCGTCGCGGCGCCAATAACCATCCACCACAATGGACCGAGGCGGGATCGATCTTGCACTCCGGCGCGCCCGTTCGATCCAGGAACTCTGCCAGACCATTCGACCGTCGACCGGCTTGTCAGGAAAGGGCCGCAGGTCAAGTTCGTGCCGATAAGCTATCAGCGGAATATTGACCCCGGCGAGCGTTGCGACCTCTTCTTGCCAATCAGTTCGCCCGACCGTCGGCTCGATGATCAGGAAGCGTCCGCTCCTGGCGTCCTGCTTGTATTCGATACTGCCAAATCCAAAGTAGTTCAGCTGGTCGAGAATGCCTATGGTCGTGCGCTCCAGCTCCTTGTTGGCTGCGGCCGTGCAGAAGGCCGTGCTGCCGGTACCCTGCGGCGTGCTGGCGAGCTTTCGTCCAGTGAACATGCCGAGCGTCTCACGGTCGCGACCCCGGTAGAACAGGCAGAAGAAGATGTTGTCGTCCGGTCCCGCGACTATTTCTTGCACCAGGACCTCGCCGACTTGAGGCAGGAGCCTCTTGACGGCTGCGATTGCGTCGGCGGTATTCACGGCCGTGATCAGGCGGGGAGCGTGTCCGGCGTGGAAGTGGCGTTTGTCCGCGGGTTTCAGGATCATGGGAGGACAAAGCGCTGCGATCCTCGGGACTTCCGAGAGAGACTGCACGACCACGCCGTTCGGCACCGGCCAGCCGTGCAAGCGGGAGTTCTCGTGAAACCTGGCTTTGTCATGCAGCATGAGAACCGTCTCGTGAGCCGGCAAGCGGAAGCGATAGAGCCTCTCGAGTTCTTTGCGATGCTCCGAGATCGTAAGCAGTGCTAGCTCGTCCGTGATGGCCAGGAAGGGCGGCTCGCCTATCCGGCGTTGAAGATCGCGCAGAAAGGCAATGAAGGCTGGGCCATGCAGGGAGTCCGTGAGGCCCCGATGGGCATAACGCGACCACAGCGCCGGCTTCCAGCGCTTGCAGTCGACGACCCAAATGGGCATCCCGCCCAGGGCGAGGCTGCGGCACACCCCAAGGCCGTTCAGCTCGCCACCGATCACGACGGCGGGGACGCGCCGCTCCGATGAGCGGGACACTTGGTTGGTTGCCGACGACACAGGACCCTACCGAGACGACCGGGACCGCCAAAGCATCACTATGCCTGATTGGCGGCGGATCGTGCGGCTCCAGTGGAGGTAATCCTTCGGAGCGGTTGCGTTCCGCCGCGGGCGAAGGTCACGTGGAGGGATGAATGTCGATTGTAAACAGGCGAGCAACAGGCTTCGCGACTTCGGACTGCGAATGCTGGTATTCGCATTGCTGTCTGCCCCGGCCTTGGCGAATGCCACGGACAATCCATCGGCGACATCCTTCATCAAGATTTCCGGCACGAACTTCACGCTCGACGATCGACAGTACTTCGTCGTCGGCGTGAATAACCACTATCTGACGTACAGCTCGCGGAATGAGGTCATACGGGTTCTCGATGACGCCGTGGCGATGGGGGCGAATGTCGTTCGCATCTTTCTCCAGCCAGTGATCGGGTCCTTTGATGGAAGCACCGCCACGATCTGGAATTGGAAGGTTGGGGGCGATGCCAGTGATCTCGCCGTTAAAGGTACATACCTGCTCTACTGGGATCCTCGCACTGGCGGGATGGCGATCAATGACGGCGCCAATGGCATGCAGAAGGTCGACTTCGTCATTGCCGAAGCAAACAGGCGGCACCTGAGGCTGGTCATCGGCTTCCTGGATTTCTGGTCTTACACGGGCGGCGTCCAGCAGATGCGGGCCTGGTATGGGAGCCAGGACAAGTCCGGGTTTTTCTTCAAGGATCCCCGCACGAAGCGCGACTACAGGAGCTGGGTCAGCCATGTCGTGCAGCGGGTCAACCTGCTCACAGGGCTCGCATACCGCGATGATCCGACCATCATGGCCTGGGAGCTGATGAACGAAGGCAACGCGGAGCCCGAAGCCCTGCGGTTGGCCTGGACTGCCGAAATGTCGGCCTACGTGAAGTCCCTCGACCCCAATCATCTCGTCAGTTCGGGGCATGCCAACGTTGAAGCGAAGCTATCCGACTTGACCATCCCAACCATCGATTTCGGGACCTGGCACGGTTACCCGCTGTTTTACAAGCTCACCGTCAAGCAATTCAACGACACGATCACGGAGTTCTGCCAGTTGGCAGCGCGTGCGAGGAAGCCGGTCCTTCTCGAGGAATTCGGCTATGCCCGCTCCAACCCCGACTCGACGCAGGCCTACGCGATGTGGCTCGACACGCTTGCGCGCGATCCAAACTGCGCCGGCTGGATGGTGTGGCGGTTGGTGTCGCGGCAGGACAGCGGACGCTATCCCATCGACGAGTACGACCAGTTCGATATTCGCAACGATGGAAGCGCAATCTGGAATGTCTTCAAGGCCGCGGCGGGGCGGGTGGCGCAGGTCCGGAAAACTGCCGCGAGAATCCCATGATCGAAGCTTCCGTCGTGATCTGCGCGCATACGCTCGACCGCTGGAACGAGTTGACGCGTGCGGTCCAGTCTGTCCGCACCCAAACGCGCGCCCCGCGCGAGATTGTCGTGGTGGTGGACAACAACGAAGCCTTGCGGGTGCGTGCCGCACGGGAGCTCTCCGGGGTGACCGTCCTCGCGAATGCGAAAGAAGCGGGCTTGTCGGGCGGACGCATGACGGGAGCGGAATGTATCACGGCGCCTGTGATCGCCTTTCTCGATGACGATGCCGCTGCTGACCCGCACTGGCTGGAGGACATGCTGGAGGCCTACAAGGATCCGACCGTGCTCGGGGCAGGCGGCCCGGTTGAGCCGCTGTGGCAGGCGCCTCCGCCCACTTGGTTTCCCGGTGAATTCCGCTGGATCGTCGGCTGTACCTACACCGGCATGCATGTCTGCGACGGGCGGATCCGCAATCCGATCGGCGCCAACATGTCGGTGCGCGCCGATGTGCTGCGTCGCGCCGGAGGGTTCACGTCGGAGCTCGGGCGTCGCAAGCAGGGGTTTTCCGTCAGCGGCCGCGGGCGGATCGGTGGCAAGGCCGAAAGCTGTGAAGAGACTGAGTTCTGCATACGGGCCGCCCGCCTGCACCCTGGAGGGTATTGGGCCTATCGTCCAGGGGCGTGCGTGCATCATGCAGTGCCTGCCCAGCGCATGACATGGAAGTACTTCGTTCACCGTTGTTTGGTGGAGGGCAGCGCCAAGGCGGTATTGGCGGGCCTCGCAGGTTCGAAAGATGGCCTCCGGGCCGAAGGGCGCTACGTCCGCGAGGTTCTCCCGCGGGCAGTCGTGGCGAACCTGCGGGCGGCCATGCACGGCACGATCGGTGATGCGCAAAGGGCTGGGGCGATCATCGCGGGCTTCACCCTTACGGCGTTCGCTTACGCCGCGGCCCGCCTCGGCGGAGCCACTGAAGAATTCTCGCGGCACTTGGCATCGCGAGTCCGGGTTTGGAGAGCCTAGCTGGCACGGACCCAGGAGCGGCACGGGGAGCGTCGGACGAACGCGGAAGGTATGAAGATGATCCTGGTAACCGGAGGTGCCGGCTTTATAGGGTCCCACGTCTGCATTGCGTTACTGGATGCCGGGCTCGACGTCGTCGTCCTCGACAATCTCTCCAACAGCAACAAGGCCTCGCTCGAGCGGGTGCAGTCAATCTGTGGGCGATCGCTCGTCTTCAGACATGCAGATATTCGGAATGAAGAAGTGATCTGCGGCACGCTGCGTACCTGTGGAGTGACGGCGGTCATTCACCTTGCAGGGCTGAAGGCGGTAGGCGATTCCAGTGTAAGGCCCATGACCTACTACGAGAACAACGTCCTGGGAACGATGCGCCTCCTGTCAGCCATGAAGAGGGCGAATGTAAAGACGCTCGTATTCAGTTCGTCCGCCACCGTTTACGGGGTCCCCAGATATCTGCCGCTCGACGAGAAGCACCCCCTCGATCCGACCAATCCGTACGGTCGCACAAAGCTCGTCATCGAAGAGATGCTGAAGGATCTCTACAGGTCCGACCAGAGTTGGCGTATCGGCAATCTCCGCTACTTCAATCCCGTCGGCGCGCACGAAAGCGGGCTCGTCGGCGAAGACCCGCTGGGTGTTCCGAGCAACCTGTTGCCCTTTGTGGCGCAGGTGGCGATCGGGCGGCGGGAGAAGCTGCAGATCTGGGGAGACGACTACGACACGCCTGATGGAACCGGAATCCGCGACTTCATTCATGTGGTGGATCTCGCGGCTGGTCATTTGAGCGTCTTGCGCCAGCTCAGACAGCCGGGTCTGATCACGATCAATCTTGGGACGGGTAACGGCAGCAGCGTCCTGGACGTCGTTCGTACATTTGAAGAGGTAAGCGGGCGATCAATCCCCTATGAGGTCGTGGAGCGCCGGGCCGGTGATGTGGCCGTCTGCTATGCCGACCCGACCTTTGCGAAGGAGGTGCTGGGGTGGACATCGACGCGATCGTTGGAGCAAATGTGCGTGGACCATTGGCGCTGGCAATTGCAGAACCCCAACGGCTATCATTGTAGCGACCTTCCCAAGGTTCTTGAGCAATTCAAGCGCGTCCGCCACGTCCTACCGCCTGTGGCCGAAATGCGGGGAAGAGCACCGAGGGGCCGGACCGCATGAGACGCGTCCGCCTGTATACCGCCCATCGGAGGTAGCTCGTAATGACCCCAAATCTCCACGTCGCAGCACGAGCCTGCAGGTAATATGGACTCCGCATGGGGACTTGCGATGCCACACTATCGTGCATTCGTTCTCGACGAACACGGCCAACTGGGGAGCGTGGTCAATCTTCATTGCCCTGACGACGCGTCCGCAACCGAGCGGGCCGGGCGGTTAGCGAACGGCCACGAGGTTCAGCTTTGGCGCCTGGTCGCCGAGCTCAAATTTGACGATCCGCAGCAACGACACAAGCGGCGGAGTTTCCGCGCACCAATGCACTAGGCTCAGCCCTTGCGTGCGCTGGCCTCGCGTCCTTGAAAGTTCGCGTGCGCATCGACCGCGACATCAACATCCAGAGACAACGCTTGCGTGCGGTCAACCCGTGCACCACGCGGGCCGAAAAGCGGCCGTCGCATACCTACGTATGCCGGTTCCGCCTGCAAAATTCACATTTCGAAACTTTTTTCGCCACGTTTGATTAATACCCCCGTCTCGCGTCCAGCAGTCGGGGGGCACATCAAAAACCCACTGCTTTGAAATCTGCTCGGAAAGCAGAGCTTTCCAGCATGCGGTATGTCGCGCGCATTCGCGCTGCGGCAGTGGAATTCCCTGTTATCAACGTCAAGAGGATATCGGAATGACCCTTTCCGCGCCCGCGGGCTATACGTCGAGCGATCTCGTCTTCCAGGATGACTTCTCCGGAACGACGCTCGATAGCTATTGGCACACCTACATCACGAGCAACGCCGCCAACGGTTGGGCGTGGAATGACAATGGATCGGGCGGCAGCTTCGGCGGGTATTACTATGCCGACTACGATATGCCGAGCCAGGTATCGGTATCGAATGGATCGCTGGATCTCACGGCAATCAGACAGCCCATCACCGATCCGAAGGGGCAGACGTACCCGATAACCTCCGGTGTGGTCAGCAGCTACGGCAACTTCGAGTTCAATGGCGGCTACCTCCAAATCAGCATGAAGGCGCCGAGCGGCGATGGTGCGTGGCCGGCCCTCTGGTTGCTGCCGGGCAAAGGCGCTGGCAGCAGCGGCGATAATTTCGAGATCGACATGCAGGAGGGCGGATTTACCGAAGGTTCGGGGCCGGCAAACCAGGCCCTCTCCTGGCACATTCACACGCCGTCGGGGACGTTCGGCGGCGTGACCGACACGGGTGTCGATCTCTCGGCTGGCTTCCATACCTACGCAATCGATTGGCAGCCCGGCAAATCGATCACCTGGTATTTCGACGGGAAGCAGATCGGGCAGGTGACGAGCGCCCAGACAGTGATTCCGAATGAGCCGATGGAATTGATCATGAACAATGGCGTCGCGAGTTCGGACGCGACCGGATGGCATTCGACGCTCGATAGCACTTATCCGTCATCGACGCAGATGCAGGTGGACTCCATCCAGCTTTATCAAAAGGCTGGTACTGGCGAAACCGTCACCGGTGCGAACGTCACTCCGGGATCGACCCCGACGACGCCCGCGATCCAGCCGGCGGTGACGCAGGCCACGGCTACTCCGGGGACCGGAATCGAGCATGCCGGCGATGTCATTACGCTCGCGCTTGGCTTCAACGAAGCCATGACGGTGACCGGAACGCCCACGTTGTCACTCAACGACGGCAACGTCGCCACCTATGTGGGTGGTTCAGGCACGAGCACGCTCACCTTCAAGACCACGGTTGCGACGACCGACACGAATACCTCGGCGCTCGCCATCACCGGTGTCAATCTTCCGAGCGGTGCGGCCATCAAGGATGCCTCCGGTGTCGCGGCGAACCTGTCGGGTGCGGTGAAGACGTTCACCGGCCTCCAGATCGATCCGATCTTGCCGGCGGTGACGCAGGCAACGGCTACTCCGGGGACGGGCACCGAGCACGTCGGGGACACGGTCACGCTGGCACTCGGTTTCAACGAGGCGGTGACAGTGACGGGCACGCCGACGCTGTCGCTCAATGACGGCGGTACGGCCACTTATGCCGGTGGTTCGGGCACGAACGCGCTCACCTTCAAGACCACGGTCGCCTCGACCAACACCAGCACCTCGGCGCTCGCCATTACCGGGGTCAACCTCTCGAGTGGTGCGGCAATCAAGGACGCCTCCGGTGTCGCTGCCAATCTCGCTGGCGCCGTAAAGACGTTCTCCGGTCTGCAGATCGACCCGACGTCAACCACCCCGACCACCCCGACCACCCCGACCACCCCAACCACGCCAACGACGCCTTCCGTGGCTACGCCTGTCCTCACCATCGCGGATGACTCGCTCTGGGTGGCCGGAAGAGGTGGCACGGTCGATCTCGGGACGAAGGTGACAACGACCGATTCCAACGATCTGGTGACCGTGAACATCACGGGGTTGCCAAGGTATGAATCGATCACCGACAATCTCGACGGTCAAACGTTCCGGGGTAAAGACATTACGTTGACGGCCGCGCAGGTCGACAGCGGACTGACGCTGACTTCGACCTACAGGGGCGGAGGGCATCCGGTTGCGACACTTTCGCTGACGGCAAGTGCAAAGGATCCGTCGACCGGTGCGGTTGCGACGGCGTCGCCGCAGACCATCACCGTGACGGACCCTCGCCCGGTGGCGGCCACGACCACAACGACTACGGCGGCCGCGACTCCGACGACCTCGCAGACGAGCGAGTCCACGGATCATCAGCAGACGGCCGCTACAAACGCGGGGTTCCTGGCAAGCCAGGGCTTTGCGCAGCTCCAGCAGCATTTCGACCCGGCAGCCAGCACGCTGGCAACGACCGCCGCCCATCCGATTGCTGCGGCAGATCATTCGTCTGCGAGCGGCACCACGGTAGCGTCGCTTGCAAGCCAGGCCTTTGCGCTGCTGAACCAGTATCTGGCCGCTCACACCGGCCAGGTGGATCCCGGTCAGATCGTGGCTGCCGTGTCGCAGGCGACCAGTTGGGGGCACGACACGTTGTTGGCCAGACCGCAACACTAAGGCCGTGCCGCACCCAGGCTCAGCGCCTGGGTGCGGCACCCTCAATGTTTGGAAATGCATGAGAAGGAACATCGTACGCGGCCGGTAGCCGCGAAGGGTTGAGTAAAAAATGGCGATCCAGAATGGAAATGCCCATGCCGCAGATCTCGGGCTTCGATCCCTGGCTCTGTTCCTGCGCCTTCATGGCGTGAACGCCGAGCCGGACCAGCTCCGCGACCGTTGCGGAGACAGCGCAATCGGCATCCATGCGATGCTTCGCTGTGCCCGCGATTTCGGATTGAAAGTCGCTTCGCGCACGACACATTGGAAACAGCTCGCAGGCATCAGCCTTCCCGGAATCGCAGGGCTGCGTGATGGCGGCTTCCTGTTGCTCGGGAAGGTCGAGGATGACGCGGCGCTTGTGCTGCATCCGACCTCGCCACATCCGAAGTTGATGCCGCGCGCGGAATTTGAAGAGATCTGGGACGGCCGCCTGATCCTGAGCGGATCTCAAAGCCTCGTCGGCCGGGCGCAACATGCATTTTCCGGTCTGATCGCGCACGGGCGCGATCTGGCCGGCCGTGCCGGTGGCGTCCTTGCGCGCGCATATCCCTTCAATCGTCGCCAGATGCCGGTCCAGGAGCCAGGCTCCGAGCCGGCGGATGGCGATGAATCGGCGCTGATTGCAATGGCGATATTGCTGCGTTGCCATGGCATTGCGGCCGACCCGGAGCAAATTCGCCATCGCATGGGCGCGTCGCGTATCGGCGTGACCGAAATCCTGCGTTGCACCAGGGAGTTCGGCCTCAAGGCCCGGGCACAGCGGTCGAGCTGGAACAGGCTCGCCGTCACGCCGTTGCCGGCCATCGCAGCCCTGCGCGATGGCAGCTTCCTGATCCTGGGCAAAGTCATCGACGACAAGCTTCTTGTCCAGCGTCCATTGTCTTCCCGTCCTGAAGCGATGACGCAGGCCGAACTGGAGGCCATCTGGGACGGCGACATCATCCTGATGACCCGACGTGCGGCCCTGACGGATCTCTCCAGGCGATTCGATATCGGCTGGTTTCTCGGGGCGGTCCACAAGTATCGACGCCTTCTCGGCGAAGTGCTGATCGCGTCGTTCTTCCTTCAGGTCTTTGCCCTCGTCGCCCCGCTGTTTTTCCAGGTCGTCATCGACAAGGTGCTGGTGCATCGAAGCATCAGCACGCTCGACGTCCTGGTCGCGGGCCTCGTCGCGTTGACCTTGTTCGAGACCGTTCTCGGCACGTTGCGCGTCCATCTGTTCGCGCACACGACGAACCGCATCGACGTCGAGCTCGGCGCCCGGCTGTTTCGTCACCTGATGGCACTGCCGATCGCCTATTTTCAGACACGCCGCGTTGGCGACTCGGTCGCTCGCGTTCGCGAGCTCGAGAACATCCGTCAGTTCCTGACGAGCTCGGCGCTCACGCTTGTCGTCGATCTCCTGTTCACCGTCGTCTTCCTTGCGGTGATGTTCTACTATTCGACACCGTTGACGCTGATCGTTCTGGCCTCATTCCCGTTCTACATCGGAATCTCCGCCGGCGCCGCGCCGCTGTTTCGCCGCCGCCTCGATGAGAAGTTCAATCGGGGCTCGGAGAACCAGGCCTTCCTGGTCGAGAGCGTCACGGGCGTCGAGACCCTGAAGGCGATGGCGGTCGAGCCGCAGATGCAACGCCGCTGGGAGGAGCAACTCGCCGGCTATGTGGGGGCGAGCTTCCGCGTACTCAGCCTGAACAATATGGCGAGCCAAGCGGTCCAGATGATCAACAAGCTGGTCACGGCCGCAACGCTCTACTTCGGCGCCAGGTTCGTAATCGGCGGCGACCTGACCGTCGGCGAGCTGGTCGCGTTCAACATGTTGGCGGCGCGAGTGAGCATGCCGGTGCTTCGGCTCGCGCAGATCTGGCAGGATTTCCATCAGGCCCGGCTGTCGGTCGATCGCCTCGGCGACATTCTCAACACCATTCCGGAGCCAAGCTTCAGTTCGGCTCGCGCCGCGCTACCGGCGATCCGCGGCAAGGTCGTATTCGACCACGCGACCTTCCGCTATCGCGCCGATGGGCCCGAGGTGCTGCACAATGTGTCCTTCGGCGTCGAACCCGGCCAGGTCATCGGTATCGTGGGCTCTTCGGGCTCGGGCAAGAGCACGATCGGCAAGCTGATCCAGCGGCTCTACGTGCCGGAGAGCGGACGCGTGCTGGTCGACGGCGTTGACCTCGCAACGGTCGACCTGACCTGGCTTCGGCGCCAGATCGGCGTGGTCTTGCAGGAGAACGTGCTGTTCAACCGCTCGATTCGCGAGAACATTGCGCTCGCCGACCCGGCCATGCCCATGGAGCGCGTCATCGAGGCGGCCTCGCTCGCCGGCGCTCACGACTTCATCCTGGAGCTGCCGGAGGGCTACGATACCATCGTGGGCGAACGCGGCAGCAGTTTATCCGGCGGGCAGCGCCAGCGCGTTGCGATCGCTCGGGCACTCATTACCAACCCGCGCATCCTTATCCTCGATGAGGCGACCAGCGCGCTTGACTACGAAAGTGAGCGCGCCATCCAGCAGAACATGAGACGGATTGCCGCGGGCCGGACTGTGTTCGTCATCGCTCACCGGCTCTCGACCGTGCGCAATGCGAACCGGATCATCACGCTCGAGCACGGCCGAATCGTCGAGGACGGCAGCCATGACGAGCTGATCCGTTCGAACGGACGTTACGCAAACCTCCACTACCTGCAGGCCGGCATCCATGACGTCCGCTAGTCGAAATATCGTTCCGTTTCCGAGAGCCGAGGTTCGGCGGCGCGAGCATGAGATTGCATTTCTGCCCGCGGCGCTCGAGATCACCGAATCTCCGCCGTCTCCGATCGGTCGCGCGATCGGGGCGAGCATCATCGCGGTGTTTTGCGTCGCGTTGTTGTGGGCATCTCTGGGCAGCGTCGATATCGTCGCCACTGCGACCGGAAAAATCGTGCCTGGCGGGCGCACCAAGCTGATCCAGCCGTTCGAGACGGGCGTTGTTCGCGCGATCCATGTACGCGACGGTCAGAGCGTCAAGGCCGGCGACGTCCTGATCGAGCTCGACCCAACGATGACGGAAGCCGATCAGGAGCGCCAGAGAAGCGATCTCGTCGCGGCCGAGCTCGACGTCGCGAGGCTGCGTGCAGCGCTGGCTGACGATCCGCTTGCCGCCTTCCGATCACCGCAGGGCGCAAGTGCCGCGGAGATCGAGATGCATCGCCAGTTTCTGATCAGCCAGCGCGCGGAACAGAGCGCCAAGCTCGCGGAGATCGAGCGTCAGCAGGGCCAGAAGGAAGCGGAGCGGGCGACCACCTCGGCGAGCGTGGCGAAGCTGCAGGCGACGATACCGGTGCTCCAGGAGCGGGTCGACATTCGCAAGAATCTGGTCGACAAGGCCCTGGCTTCGAAGGTCGTCTATCTCTCCGAGTATCAGGAACTGGTCGGCCTTCAGCAAGATCTGGTCCTCCAGCAGAGCCGACTCCGCGAAGCCGACGCCGCAATCGCCTTGCTGAAGGAAACGAAAGAGAGAACCGCCGCGGAGTATCGGCGCACGACCTATGACGCACTCGCGAAAGCCGAGCAGAAGGCGGCAAGCGCTGCGCAGGAAGTAGTCAAGGCGGAGCGGCGCACCAAGCTCCAGCATCTGACCGCGCCGGTTGACGGCGTCGTGCAGCAGCTCGCCGTTCACACGGTGGGGGGAGTGGTGACGCCGGCGCAGGCGCTGGCGATCGTGGTCCCGAGCGAGAGTCAACTCGAGATCGAGGCCATGCTCTCCAACCGTGATATCGGGTTTGTCCATCCCGGACAGAAGGCGGAGACCAAGATCGATACGTTCAACTTCACGCGCTATGGGCTGCTGCATGGGGATGTGCTCAGCGTGTCGACGGATGCCATCACGCGCGACAGGCAGGGCGGATCGAACGACCGCGCGTCGGGGACCGCGCAGGGCAGCAGCGAGCCGAAAGGCCAGGAGCTGGAATATGCGGCGCGCATTTCGCTCGATCGCACGCATATGCAGGTGGAGGACAAGCTCGTCAAGCTCGGCCCCGGCATGGCGGTGACGGTGGAGATCAAAACCGGCTCGCGCAGGATCATCAGCTATCTTCTCTCGCCGCTGGCGAGATACAAGCAGGAGGCGTTGCGGGAGCGTTAGGACAAGGCGCAACTCCCGCAGCGCCAGTTGCTCCGTGCGTTCCGAGGAGACCGTCGTACCCCACGTCGCGTTCACGCGAGCAGGCGCAAAATCCCGCCGGGGCGACTGTCGTGAAGTCGACGAACATGTCGCCGCGATGCGACAACTCGCTGACTGCAATCGTCTGCCGGCCGTTCGGCTATTTGTACAGCCGTACCGCTGCGCCCGTTCCTCGGGCCGTCCCCTTGTGGAGGAGACCGTCGACAGGAGGAGCCGCGACGTGACTTGACGGGCGGACCAAGGCAGCGGTCTCGTTGAGATGCTCCGGTTCGGGGATCGCCCCGAGAGGCTTGACGACACTAGCGCCGGCATGAACGCCCGCCGGCACGTGGTCATTTGCGGCTCGCACCTGCGATCCATGGTTCATTCCCCAGATCGCTGCCTGCGTCCGGTTTTGAACCCGTATCTTCCGCAGGATCGCCTTGACGTGGACCTTCACGGTGGCCTCGGCAATATCGATCTTTCGAGCAATGCTCTTGTTGGAATCGCCTTCGATGAGGCAGGAGAGAATTGCCTTTTCGCGTGGAGAGAGCTGCGGCAAGATCGCATCCTCCTGAGCGACAAAGAGCGCATGCCCGTTTTGGCAGCGCTCCGTCGTTTCGCGTTCGCGATTGCCGTCGAGCGCGAACGACAGGAATGCAGGCGGGAAGACCGTCTCACCCATTGTCACGAGTTCGACCGATTTGATGAAGGCGTCGCACGAATTGACGTTGACGAAGTAACCGCTGGCACCCGCGCGAAATGCGGAGGCAAGCTCGACTGGCCGATAATCGTCCGACACGATCGCAATGGGCGCGTCGGGATACCGATCTTTCAAATATCCGATTTCCGATACCGCAAGATCAAAATTGTCGCCGGTGTGCACGATGAGGAACATCAGTTGCTTAGCTTGAAGCGAGCTTGGCAACTCCTCCGGGCACGAGGCCGATATCGGCATGCGAAAATTTGCGGCGTGCAGAATTCTGGCAATACCTTCTCGGATCAAAACGCTCTTTCCGATAAGAACCACTCCGTAAGATTGACGCCTCCTCATGTTGTCCTCCAGCCGACGCAATGACACAACAGAAACGCAACTCGATTCAATCTCATAAAGAATGACCAGCCTTTCTTTGGTTGGTCGTTGTTTGGTGGTTGGTCGTTTTCGCTCGGCCTGCAGACTTCCACTATTATATCGAGTTACTCCGAGTGGAGCCTCCCGTACCCGAACGTCATCGGTTTTGATCGCTCCATATTGTTGAAGCTTTTAGGAATGTTAATTGCGAATTGCTGATCGCCCTATATATCGTTCGTTATAGGCGCGGGGGCATGTCCCAGCGAATGCGGTGAGCCGAAGCCGCATTCTGGCGCAGTCTCTGCGCGAATTAGATGATCATGCATATTCGAGGGTGAAGAACTGGGCTATCGCCTGCCATGCCGCGTTGCGCGACGCAGCCTGGGGGTGAGTTAACGGCACGGTCTATATCTGACGTCGAGGGAATTCGCGGCTGTGCGCGCATTGCGGCTTGCGCCGTGGTCGTTCATCTCGATGGGTCACGCGGTTCTTTCGGGGCACCCAGGTCGCAAATTGTGGCGCGGGAGCCGAAAAGCAAGCAGAGAAGCGCGTCAAATTGCCTTCTTATTGCATTGCGGCATCGACATCGCTTGTGTCAGGAGAAATTTCGAATGATGCTGCCCCTAAAAATGGAAAGAGCAGCAGGTTCATGGCGTTGGACTCGGGGGGGCGTCCCGCGAGGAGCGCCCAATGCGACGTACCAGGGTAGTTATTGCGGACCGGCATCCGGTCGTCTTGCAGGGGCTGAGCAACGTCATCGGCGCCCTGACTGACTTTAGAATTGTTGCATCTTGCAGAGACGCTGCAAGTTGCATCGAGGCAATTCGTAACTTCGCCCCAGATATCGCGATCGTCGATCCGGCGATGCCCGAATTCGGCGCGCTGTTGGTTTTTTTGACCGTCACTTCAGAAAATCGTTCGGCAGAAGCTCGTGCGACACATCTGGTCCTTTTTGCTTCGAGTGAAGATTGCGCGCCGTTGTTGGAGGCCGCGCCCGTAACGTGCAGCATCGTCCTGAAGGACACAGAGCCGGAAGCGCTGGTGCAATCCTTGCAGCACATAGCCAATGGCCACAGCCTACTGCCGGCGACATCATCCGACTTGATCCCATCGCAGGGGCGGCCCGAGAATCTGGACGATGCATTGACAATGCTGACGGACCGAGAGCGTCAGATCATGCGTCTGGTCTCAGAAGGTTTGTCGAACAAGGAAATCGGGCGGCGGTTAAACATTGCCGAAGGCACCATCAAACAGCATCTTCACAGCATCTTTCAAAAGCTTGAAATCAGTAATCGGACGGTGCTCGCGGCCCTTGCCATCGCGCAACATGATCGTGCGGCCGCTCCCCGGGAGAAGACTGCGCATCCCGGGGGTAGTCCGACGCGCGAAGAGTGCTGAGAGAGCCGCACGCTCCGCGATTCCGGCTGGTGGCCCTAGCGCAATGGCGGGCCATTTCTATCAATTGCCCCGGCATCGGCCGGGGATTGTCGATAGTCGCGCATCGCCGGCTTTCTTGAAGGCATGCTCAGCCGCGCCTAAACGCCGATTTCGCGCGACTCGATTGACCAGGAGATGTGCGGGAAGCTTAGTGGGTAGTCCGTCAGGACGGGCCACTGATCCGGAATCGCAGTCCGCGTATCGGGAGGAAAGTGCTCTCATGAACATCTGCGGCTCTGGGTCGATCGCGGTTTGGCCGTTGTCAGGTAGAGTATAGTCGCGGTCCGTAGCGAACGGCTCCAGTTCATCGCAGAGGTGTGCCACTGGGTTTCGGCACATTCGGAGCGGCGGCCCTGGTCCTTCCTGCCTGCCCCCCCTGCGATCAGGGCCGTTCTCTCTTCTCGGCCAGCAAGCAGAATCGCATCTCCACGGTTGGGACGAAATTGCGCAGACGCATCCCGATGTCCCTCGAATTTCGCCGCACCGTCGAGGACATGGAAGTTGGAGCGCGATTGGCGACGGATAATTCTTCGTCATCACGTATGAGGCCCCCTGGTGCCGGTTCAGGCGGTGTTGCCCGCGCCGACGGTCACCATGGTGCCGGTGATGTTCCGGCCACCCTCACCAAGAAGATATTCGACTACGGAAGCGACTATACGGACAGGCCGCTGTAGCCGGTCGAGGCCCTCTGCTGCCGCCTGTGAGAAGGACGTTATGCATCGGTGCGTGCCAGTTTTCCCGCCGCGGTGAGCTCTAGCCGTTCGACGAAACGGATCACCGCGGGCACCTTCCATGCTGCGAGGTGATCCCTGCACAGGCTGAAAATCTCGGCGCGGATCGTCTCGTGGCGGTTCTCATCGGTGCCGTCCGCGAGGACGACATCGGCGACCACAATGGCACCCGTAATCGGGCTTCTGCGAGATCGCGCGCGCGCCATCCGAACGGATGCGTGCCGGTTGATCGCTGCCTCCACGTCCTCCGGATGCACCTTCAAGCCGCCGATGTTGATGATGCCGCCTCGTCGCCCGACGAAGTGATATCGTTCGCCGCGCAACTCGACAATGTCGCCGGTATCGACGAAGCCCTCGGCGTCAACGAGCGGCGGCGCATCCGCCCCGACATAGGCGCGCGCGGTACGCTTGGAGCGGATCCGCAGCGAGCCGTCGACTACCTTCATCTCGACGCCGTTGCGATGTCCGATCAGGTCGGCAGGAAAACCCTCCCGCCCGTCGTCCACACTGAAACCGACGCCAGCTTCGGTCGATGCATAGGCGTGCCCGATCGACGCATGCGGAAATGCCTGAGCCAAGCCGTCGAGCACCGCCTGATCGGCGATTTCGCCGGACAAGCGGATATAGTCCGGCGAGAAGTCGGCGGAGGCTCCGCTCATCAGGAGCTTGCGCCAGTGCGACGGCGTTCCGGAGATGTGGGTGACGCCGCCCATGCGTAGCCGCGCCACATGCGCCGCGACGGTTTCCCCCGGCTCGGACAGCACCATCGATCCGCCGCCGATCACGGCTCGCAAGAAGATTTGCAGGCCGCCATAGCGGCGAATGTCGTAGAATGTCGCCCACGTGGCGTCGCGGTAGCGCGCCGGCCCGTCGGCGATGATCGCGCCGGCCAGTCCATCGAGCGTATGTCGGACGATCTTCGGCAGCCCCGACGTCCCCGAGGTCAGCATCAACCATTCGGTCGCATGGTCGACCTTCGATCTCGGGCCCTTCCGAACGGGCAGGTCGATGCCGACAACCGTGCATTTTCCGGCACCGCGTTCGGATACCGGCCGGTCGGTGACGATGGCATCGATTCCAGCCTGCTCCACAAGGATCGGCAGGCGCTCCCAATCGACGTCGGGCGGGCATAGGAGCATGCGACGGGCGACGCCGTCGAGCTCGATCATGGCTAGTGCGGACAGCAACTGTCTCGACGTGGCGAGCAGCACCGAGCGGCCGGACAGCTGGCAGGGACCGCCAATCAGGCAGCTGTACTCGACCGTGTCCGTCAGAGATACACTTTGCCGGGCATCGGAAATCGTGCGATCTTTTCCCTCGCCGCGATAGTGACGTAGCGCGATGATGTCAGGCGGGGACATTCTCGTAGGCTCTGACAAATTCACCGACGGTAGACGGGAAGGCTGCGTCCTCGGCAACGGTGAAGGGGTCGACACCGAGCTCGTCCTCCAGTCGGGCAACCAGGATGGCGAAGGCCAGCGAATCGAACCCGGTTTCGTTTAAGGACAACTCATCGACAAGCGGCGGAAGCGTGACTTTCTGCTCTTCGGCGATCTGCTCCATCGCGGAGAAGATCCTTGCTTTGATCGACATGGTACAAACCTCACATTTCGACTTCCGAGACGATGTTAGAGCCTGATTGCGCCCTCAACGATGCGCGCGTAGACGGCCGAGTCGATCGAACGATAGTCACCAGTCACCGGATCGCGCACGAATAGCGGATCATCCACGACCGAAGGATCGAATCCCTCGCGGATCAGCAGCTGCTTCTT
Organism: Bradyrhizobium sp. 14AA; assembly: GCF_054185205.1. Taxonomy (NCBI): domain Bacteria; kingdom Pseudomonadati; phylum Pseudomonadota; class Alphaproteobacteria; order Hyphomicrobiales; family Nitrobacteraceae; genus Bradyrhizobium; species Bradyrhizobium sp. 14AA. The sequence goes on from NZ_JAVAYM010000012.1 coordinate 92,690, forward strand.
CTTCCTGAAGGTGTCAGTCGTATCCAGCGCCCGGCACAATCTGACGAAGGCTGGAATTGCATAAGGCGGGAGCTGATGGGAAAGCTGTTCGCTGAATAATCCGAAATCGAAGTCCTGGTCCACCACCAGGGCCGCCATGCCGGCGCGGCCGTCGGCCCCAGACACGGCGACTCCATAAGTCGAGGCGTCGAGAATGCCGGGACAGCCCGTGATTGCATCGTTCACTTCGCTGGTCGCGACATTCTCTCCCTTCCAGCGGAAGGTGTCACCGACGCGGTCGATGAAGTGCAAGTAGCCTTGTGCGTCGCGCATCATGAGATCGCCGGTGCGGAACCAGGCGTCACCCACCGAGAAGACGTCGCGCAGAATCTTTTTCCTGGTCTCGGCGAGATCTGTGTAGCCCTCGAAGGGCCGCCCGTCGCAATCGGCGCTGCTGATGCGTCCGATTGCCTCGCCGGTCTCGCCGGAGGCGCAGGCGATGCAAAGCCCGTCGGAGTTCCGGACCGGGCTGCCGCTATCGGTGTCAACTTTGACGATCGAGGCGGGAAACCGATGCGCCAGAACCGGCGGGATCCGGCCGATCGCGCCCGGTTTTCCGTCGATGTTGAACAACGAAAAATTGCCTTCCGTTGCGGCATAGAATTCGAGAATCTGCGGAATTGCAAAGCGGTCGGCGAAGGTCTCCCAGATATCGCCGCGCAATCCGTTGCCGACAGCCAGCCTCAACCGGTGTCGCGACTCTTCTTCAGATGCTGGCGCCTTCAGCAAGTAGCGGCAGAGCTCGCCAATATACTGGAAGATAGTGCAGTCGAAACGCGCGACATCGTCCCAGAATCTGCCAGAGGAGAATTTCTCGGCGATCGCGACCGAACCGCCCGCACAGAGCATGCTGCAGGGGGCCGCGACACCGCCCACGGAGTGATGGAGCGGCAGGCAATCGTAGAGACGATCCTCTGTCGACGCGTCCGTCAGTCCGGCAAACCAGCCGCCCCAGGCGAGAACGCGGCGATGACTAACGTTCGCCGCCTTCGGCAGACCCGTGGTGCCCGAGGTGTAGATCAGGAGCGCACGTTCATCGATCGTGACGTCGCCCCGTTCGGCGGAGGACAGGGGGCGCGGCTCGAAGGCGGCGAGCGCCGCATCCAGATCGCCGCCTGGATCGCCTGAGCCGAGGTTCCAACGTTGCGGCACGCGGTGCAGGTGAGGGCGCGCGCTCTCGAACGCATCCACGCAGTCGGCAGCGAGAATGAGGTGATCGGCCTGAGCGACGTCGATACAGTGCGCGAGCGAGGGACCGACCAGCCTGGTATTGATCAGTGCCACTGTCCCGCCAACGCTGCTGATACCCAGCCAGCATGCGAGGTAGTCCGGCCGGTTCGGCATCAGCAGGCAGACGGTGCGGCCGGCATGGAGGCCGATGTCCCGCGCCCAACGCGCATACCGGTTGATCCGGTCGGCGAGTTCTCCATAGGTGAAGGACTGGCCATCCGAGAGCAGGGCGGGTCGGCCGGATTGACGCCTTGCCCAATCCTCCACGATGTCCGCGAACAACCGATGCGGCTGGCCTTCGAGCCGTGCGGTTATTGCGATGGCTTGCAGCCAAGTCTTGGCGGCGGAGCGTCCGCACGGCGCAGCGGCGCGTCTGATCGCGGGCTGGATCAAGGCGTCCCTCGGGGCGAAGCTATGCGCGTGCGCTGTATCGGCGTCCATGCGCACCCGCTCGATGCGATCTGCCTTGTTGTTCGAAGCACGACCTCTGTTCAACTTGCTTCATCCCGACCCGGATCCGATCTGATTGACAATCATCCCCTCGATCGCCTTCACCGATTGAAAGTTCTCGGGCGTGATCTCGAATTGAGGAAGGATGAGATCGAACTCGGCTTCGACCTTGAGCATCAACTCGACCATGCCCATCGAGGTCAGTCCAATGTCCACGAGTCGCGACTCCGGGTGGACATCGGCGATGATCGCGTTCTGCTGGAGCACGCTCCTGACGACCGATAGAACGCGGTTCTGAACGTTGACGGCGAAGTTGTGCATTTCAGCCGGTCTCCTGCCGCGGCCAGGCGTGATCATTCGGTGGGACGATACCCAACTGTTCCTCCGGCCAATAGCTCTGCTTCGGAGGTACCTCGCCCGGGAGCGGATGTTTCTTGACACCCACTTCTGCGCCAACGACGCGGCAGCGGAAGTGGGCTAGTTCTCGATTTTGATCGGAATTTCATCTCGATCTGGCTCGCATCGTCCAATTAGAGAAGCATGAAACGGGAGGCTCTGGCCCATGACTGTCCAGGAAGTCCAGTTCCGTAACGTCGCCACCGAAATTGGCCGAATAGCATTCTCTCCCGACGGCTCCTCCTTCCAGCAGCGAACGGCAACTGTCGCGGAGGTCGCTGCGGCGGAGGCGGAGACGGTCGATCGCGAGGCGTGCTTCCCTCGGAAGGCGATCGCCGCGGCGCGCAAGGAGAGACTTCTGGGAGCTCAAATTCCGATCGAATTCGGCGGAGGCGGTGCGTCCATCTCCGAGGTGGCCGATATGTGTTACGCGCTCGGCCGTGCCTGCGCTTCGGTCGGGATGATCTTCGCGATGCATCAGACCAAGGTCGCATGCCTCGTTCGCCACGGCACGGGCAGCGGCTGGCACGAGAGTCTCATGCGCCGCGTGGCTGCCGAGCAGCTGCTGCTGGCATCGTCGACAACGGAAGGCCAGAATGGCGGAAACATACGCTTCAGCTCGGCCGCAGTGGAGCACGCCGGCACCGAGATTTCGCTGGTGCGCGACGCGACGGTGATTTCGTACGGCGCCGAGGCGGACGGCATCATCACCGTTGCTCGCCGTTCCGACGCTGCCGCCGGATCCGATCAAGTGCTGCTGGCCATCACCCGTGACGAATATACGCTGGAGCGCACCCTCTCGTGGGAGACACTCGGCATGCGTGGGACCTGCAGTGCCGGCTTCAAGCTGAATTTCAAGGGAGCTGCGGACCAGATATTCCCCGTGGCATACGAAAAGATCCATGCGCAGACGATGACGCCCGTCGCCCATCTGTGCTGGTCCTCGGTCTGGGCGGGAATCGCGGCTGCGGCGGTGGACCGAGCGCAGCTCTTCATTCGCAAAGCCGCCCGCGGGGCGGGCGGCAACATGCCTCCTGGCGCGGCGCACTTCACCTCCGCCAAGATGACCCTGACGAAATTGCGTGCCATCATCGCCGCAAATCTCAAGTTCTATGAATCTCGCGAACGGGACGTACGCGCGCTGTCGTCCGTCGACTTCCAGTCTTCGATCAATCTTCTCAAGGTGGAAGCTTCCGAGCTTGCGGTTGCGGCAGTCATGCACGCGATGCGCACTTGCGGCCTGTCCGGGTATCGCAACGACACCGACGTAAGTATCGGCCGCCACCTGCGTGATGTGCTTTCCGCTCCAATCATGATCAACAACGATCGCATTCTCGCCAGCATGGGCACCGCCACGCTGATGAGCGCGGTTCCAGACTCTCTGTGCGATTGATGTTTTTCTGAAGGGGAAGGGCGTGATGAACATCGCCATTGTTGAAGCGCCGGCGGACGCCAATCCGCCTCCGGCCGATCCGTTGGACCATCTTGCCGATGTGCTGTTCCATGAGATGGGCTCTCCCGGTGTCTACGGCCGCACCGCGCTTTACGAAGACGTCGTGGAGCGAATTGCGGCGGTGATCTCGCGGAATCGCGAACCGGATACCGAGGTGATGCGCTTCCCGCCGGTCATGAATCGTGCCCAGCTCGAGAAGTCGGGTTACCTGAAAAGCTTTCCCAATCTCCTCGGCTGCGTCTGTGGCTTGCACGGCAGGGATAGTGAGATCGATGCGGCGGTCAGGCGTTTCGATGCCGGAGGTGACTGGACCGCATCGCTGTCACCGGCCGATCTCGTCCTGTCGCCGGCCGCCTGCTATCCGGTTTATCCGATCGCGGCGAGCCGAGGGCCCGTGCCGGCAGGGGGCTGGAGCTTCGACGTGGCCGCCGACTGTTTCCGTCGCGAACCCTCGCGCCATCTCGACCGGCTGCAGTCCTTCAGAATGCGCGAATTCGTCTGCATCGGGGGGGCTGATCACGTCTCGGCGTTCCGGGAGCGGTGGATCATACGTGCGCAGAACATCGCCCGGGATCTCGGGCTGACCTTCAGAATCGACCATGCCAACGACCCGTTCTTCGGTCGGGTCGGGCAGATGATGGCGGTGAGCCAAAAGCAGCAGTCGCTGAAGTTCGAACTGCTGGTGCCTCTGCGTTCCGAGGACCGACCGACCGCCTGCATGAGCTTCAACTACCACCGGGATCATTTCGGCACGACATGGGGCATCGTCGATGCAGCCTCCGAGCCGGCCCACACTGCCTGCGTGGCGTTCGGAATGGACCGTCTCGCCGTCGCCATGTTCCATACCCACGGCAAGGACGTCGACCTGTGGCCGGTCGCGGTGCGCGACCTGCTGAATTTCGCGTAGACCGATCGCTGGGCGCCTTCAGCAATCGAGGAGTTCCGATGCGCCAAGGAAGTCGGGAGCTAGCCCGGGATCGGAGAGCCCAAGGGCCAGCTACCATGAGGAGAGAGACTCTCGCCGTCCACGGCGGCTTCGAAAGCGATCCGGCAACGAAAGCCGTTGCCGTGCCAATCTACCAGACGGCTTCCTATGCATTCGACAGCGCCGACCATGGAGCCGCGCTCTTCAACCTCGAGGTAGACGGTTTCCGTTATACCCGGATCGGCAATCCAACCAATGCCGTGCTGGAGAAGCGCGTCGCCGCTCTCGAAGGAGGCATCGAGGCACTCAGCGTGGCCTGCGGTCAGGCCGCGGTGAACTATGCAGTCGTCAACATTGCGGAGATGGGCTCCAACATCGTCTCGGTTCCGCAGCTCTATGGCACCACACATACGCTGTTCGCACACATCCTGCCGAGGCAGGGCATTGCGGTCCGTTTTTCGGAAGACGACCGGCCGGAAAATATCGAAAGGCTGATCGACGATGATACACGGGCAGTGTTCTGTGAGAGCGTCGGAAATCCTGCCGGAAACGTCTGCGACATCGAAGCGATGGCCGACGTCGCGCACCGCCACGGCGTTCCGCTGATCGTCGACAACACGGTGCCGACACCGATCCTGCTCCGGCCGATCGAATTCGGCGCGGATATCATCGTGGAGTCGCTCACGAAATTCATGGGCGGACATGGCACCACGCTCGGTGGAATCATCGTCGACAGCGGCAGGTTCCCGTGGACGGAGCATCGCCGGCGCTTCCCGATGATGAACGAGCCGGAGAAATCATACCACGGGCTGGTCTTTACCGAGCGATACGGCGCCGCGGCCTACATTGCGCGTTGCCGCGCCGTCTCGCAAAGGACCACCGGCGCCGTGCTGGCGCCGATGAACGCCTTCCTGTTGCTCCAGGGCATTGAGACGGTCGCGCTCCGGATCGAGCGGCATGTCGCGAATGGTGCAATGGTCGCGCGATTCTTGCGCGATGACGGCCGGGTCGCGTGGGTGAATTATGCGGGCTTTCACGACAGCCCCTATTTCGCGCTGACGCAGAAGTATCTGGATGGTCGAGCGTGTTCGCTGCTGACGTTTGGCGTCGCGGGGGGCTTCGAAGCCGGCAAGCGGTTCTATGACAGGCTGAAGCTCTGCAAACGGCTGGTCAATATTGGCGATGCCAAAACGCTCGCCTGCCATCCCGCATCGACAACGCACCGGCAGATGTCGGCCGAAGAACAGGACAAAGCTGGCGTGCGCCCGGAGATGATCAGGCTGAGCGTCGGAATTGAGCACATCGAGGACATCCTCGCGGATCTCGATCAAGCCCTCTGCGCCGCGAACTGATGTTTCGTCAACCGTGAAGGCATTCGAATGACTGTCTTGATCGACATAGATTCATACGAACATCACCTGCTCTCGAGAGCGCCCAGCAACGCCGGTGCGAAAACGGCCGCGGGAAGCGGAGGAGAGTGTCTCGACATCGGGATCATCAACAACATGTCGGATGCAGCGTTGATGTCGACCGAGCGCCAGCTGTTCGACCTGCTCAACGCGGCTGCCGGACGACTTTGCGTCAGGCTGCATTTCTATACAATGGAGTCGACACCCCGTTCGGAATGGGGGCGCGATTACGTGCGCCGATACTACCGCGACATGGGCGATCTGCTGAACAGGAGACTGGATGGAGTGATCGTGACAGGCGCCGAACCCAGGGCCGCCAGCCTGACGGAAGAACCATATTGGACCACCTTCGCCGAGATCGCCGACTGGGCGACGGAGAATACCGTGTCGTCGGTGTTTTCCTGCCTGGCCGTCCATGGGGCGGTCCTGCACCTGGACGGCGTTGCGCGCCACAAGCTGCCTGCCAAATGCTTCGGTGTCTTCGCTCAAGCAAAGACGAGCCAGCATCCGTTGATGCAAGATGTGCCGAGGACCTTCCGGATACCGCATGCCCGGTGGAACGAGGTGCAGGAGGAGGATCTCTCGAACTGCGGGTATTCGGTTCTCACCTGGTCGACGGAGGCTGGGGTCGACTGCTTCGTCAAGCAGCAGAAGAACAGCCTTTTTGTCCATTTTCAGGGACACCCGGAATATGAAACCCAGAGCCTGCTGGGTGAATATCGAAGGGACATGGGGCGATTCCTCCGGGGAGAAAACGAAGTCTGTCCGACGATACCGAGGGGCTATCTGAACGAGGACGCGGAAAAGATGCTGATTGCCTTCCGGCAGAAAGCCCTTTCCGACAGACGCCCAGAGCTTTTTTCCGACTTTCCGGCCGATCAGCTGGCGAGGGACCTGAGCAACGTCTGGCGTCTTCCGGCCCAGCGCATATACCGCAATTGGTTACTCTACATCGTGTCGCAGCGAGCCCGTCGCTCAAACTCATCGGGAGCGCGAGAGGCGGCTCTCTCTTCGGCCGGAATTCCGGCACGTCGCCACCGGCGCAAGTTGGTTGCCGTTCGATCAACTCATCTGGCGCGTGCGCCGAACCCGGCGGCAAAAAGGCGGCTCGGATACCACGAGTGAGAGTTCGAGCATGATCCGATGTCGAGAGATAGAAGTAGTCGATCTCGACGCCATCGCCGAGCTTCTGGCAAACGGCTTCCCGATCCGTCCGCGCGACTACTGGATCAACGGTTTCCGACGCCTGTCTGTGCGCGAGACGCCCGACAGCTTCCCCCGCTTCGGCTATATGCTCGAGCATGACCGGACGCCGGTCGGTGCTCTGCTGTTAATCCATACCGCAAGGCACGATGGTGAAAGCGTCTCGATCCGGTGCAACCTCTCCAGCTGGTATGTGGAGCCTGCCTTTCGCAGCTACGCACCGATGCTGACCAAGGTCGCGCAGCGACACAAGGATGTTACTTACGTCAATATCAGCCCGGCGCAATGGACTTGGCAAGCCATCGAAGCGCAGGGGTTCCGCCGCTATTGCGGCGGCCTGTTCTTTTCTTTTCCGGCGATATCGCGCCCGGTCAAGGCTATGCGCGTGGAGGTCGTCCGGCGAGGCACGCAGGCGATCGACGGATTGTCCGAGTCCGATGGCGCGTTGCTGGCACGCCACGCGTCCTACGGCTGTCTCGTCTTGATATGCCGCGCCGCCGATGGCCGCGCCTTTCCGTTCGTTCTGCAGCCGATGCGGGTCGGTCGCATCAGGTTGCCGTCGATGCAATTGATTTATTGCGCCAGTGTAGCCGACTATATCGTGTGCGCCGGCAACATAGGTCGCTTTTTGGTTCGACACGGCTGGATGGCGATTGCTCTCGACGCCAATGGACCCGTGACCGGCCTCGTCGGCATCTACAGGGAGCCGATCGGCCGCAAATATTTCAAGGGTCCCCACTGCCCCCGGCTCGCCGATCTGTCGGATTCTGAACTCGTGATCTACGGGTCGTGACTTCATCGTTCCAGAAGCGTCGTTGCTCGATGCGATGCATTCTCGACGCGTGCAGACCTGACTTCCGATTGCGCATCTAAAGCACGCGATAGTTCGAGCCGCCGATCCGCTGCTTTGCGCACGATCTCCCGCCAGCGTACATCTTGCGTGATTTCGGTAACGGATCGCGCCTGGCGCTAATTATTTTCTATGCGCCAGGGGGCGATTGTATCTTGCCGGAATCAAGTGCCTCAGAGACGCACCCCGGTCGTAGCAAACGCTTGGGCGACGGGTTCCTGGACCTGATTCAAGAGCACCATTCCCGCAATCGCGATCACCATGGCCGCGACGCAGCCAAGAAGAAAAGCCTTCATCCGCAGCCTCCGTCGATCGAAACGTCAAGGTGTTTATACGACACCGCTTGCCGCGAGCAAACTCGTTGATCGCATCAGGGGAGAAGCGTTCCTATGGGCTCTTGAAGATGGGATCGACGGAAAATCCATCGCCCATCAAGCCGAGGGACTGAAGCGTCGCGCTATTCAGGTCGACTTCCAATATCGCAAAGAGAAGCGCAAGCACGATGGCAACGAGGATCAGGAAGGGCGACGCTTCTCGGGAAATGGGATCTTGCGGCCCATCAAGCGCGCGCAGAGCGCGTAGCCGCGCCATCATCCGCAGAAATGGCCGCGTTGGCCCCTGCATGTCAGTCGTCCCTGACGTGACCAGCAAGAGACTAGTCTCCGGACCGCCGGCGTTCAAGCGGAGGATGCGCGAAGTCAGGTTATTGCAATGCACGCTCCGGAACGCAGGGCGGTGTTGCCCGGTTTAGTACACGCACCGGAGGATCCGACGTGAAACTGCCAACAACGATCTTGTGCTTCGCAGCACTCTGCTTCTTCCAGAGCGCCTCCGCCCAACCTGCGCAAACCAACTCATCTGCGGGACCAACCCCGCCCGAGGAAAGGGGCCAACCACAGCCGCAAGGCTGGACGGGCCCAATCAATACAGGTTCGGGTGGCGCGCCCGCCGAAAGTCCCCAAGGTCAGAGTCCGCCTGGAATGCAGGCCGCGCCTCACGGATCGTCCAAGAGCACGACGGCACCGGCCAAGTAGATCGGTTCGGTTATTCTCCTCCGTCGGCTCTTCTGGCAATCTTGAGAGCGTGAACGTGACGCGGCGAGGGTCAATGAGACTACCTTTCTGCGCGGGCGGCGCCGCAGCCTTGTGGGCCATCTTTGCCGTATCATCCGTGCACGCCGACATGGCCGGACACGGCGGCCCCGTACGGGCGCTCGCCATCTCCCCCGATGGGGACGGTCTTTTGTCGGGCAGCTTCGACACAGCGGCCATTCGCTGGTCGCTAAAGACTGATACGGCGGAGCAAGTGCTGCGGTATCATGCTGATGCTGTCAACGCTGTCGCTTTTCTGAAGGACGGGACCATGGTCACGGCCGGTGCCGATGCACGAATTGCGCTGTGGACGGCAGGCCGGCAGCAGCCGGACCGGATATTCGAGGGACATGTCGGTCCGATCGCCGCGCTCGCGGTCTCTCCGGAGGGGGCGCTTCTCGCGTCGGCTTCATGGGATCGGACGGTGCGGCTCTGGTCGCTGTCGGACGGCGCGTCGCGCGTGCTCGAAGGGCATTCGCAGAACGTCAACGGCGTCGCTTTCACGCCGGATGGCAGGTCGATCGTCAGCGTCGGCTATGATCTTACGTTGCGCATCTGGCGTTTGCCGGATGGCCAGCCCGAAATCGTGGCGTTGCCGGCGCCGCTCAACGCGGTGGCCGTGGCGCCGGATGGTGAAATCGTCACAGGCGCGGTCGATGGCATGCTGCGGATGCTGACCACTGACGGCAAGGTCAGCGGCGAGGTCGCGGCCAGTCCTACACCGGTGGTGGCCTTGACGATGTCGGCGGACGGTACATTGATTGCCGCGGCCAGCATCGGCGGCACGGTGGCGATCATCGATCGCAAGTCGCGCGGCCTGCTGCGAACGCTGGTCGGGCCGGGCGCCCCGGTGTGGTCGGTCGCCTTCCTGCCGGATGGCGAGACGCTGATGACGGGAGGTGCGGACGGCAGGATCAGGCGCTGGAACGCGCGCACCGGTGATCCCATTGGTTCGAACCTTGTGGGAACGCCGGCCGATCCGCTCGGCGCCTATGCGGACGATCATGGCGCGGATGTATTTCGGGCGTGCGTTGCCTGTCACACGCTGTCGGACAAGGAGGCGCAACGCGCGGGCCCGACCCTTGCGGGACTATACGGCCGCAAGATCGCATCGCTCCCGGGCTATCGCTTCTCCGATGCGCTGAAGACCATGGACATCGTCTGGACGCCGGAGACGGTCGCAAGACTATTCGAGGTTGGACCGAACGCCTATACCCCCGGCACCAAGATGCCGGAGCAGCGCATCGGTTCGGCCGAGGACCGCCGTGCGCTGACCGACTTCCTTGGCCGCGCGACGTCGCGATAGCGACATCAGATCGAGTCCCAATTGTCCATCGGGAGATCCCTCATCTCCGGATGTTGCTTGAGGATCTGAATGACGTCGATGTTGGGGTGCTCCTTTAGAGCTTCCGCAACGCAGTGATTGACGTATTTCCGGCGCGACAGCCAGGCGACCTTCTTACCCTTGGCTTCGGCCTTGCAGGCGAGGATCGCTTGCTTCACGGCGATCTTCTGCGCCTTGGTAGGGGGAGGAGCGGCAGCTTCGGCCACTCCGCCGGCGAGAGCGACGGAGATCATGCACGTCGACAGCGCTGTGATCAAACGAGACATGGTGATGCTTCCTTGGTTTCCGACCCTGCGAAGATGTCCGTTAGTTTCGTCTAGTCCTTGCCATCGCGCTGGCGCAGATAGTCATCCGTCGTCCGCGGCGGCGTTCGTTCGGGAATGCCCTTGAACGGATCGAATTGCTGTTCGCTCATGGCGATGACGCGGCAGTCCGCGCACATCCTGAGTGCCTCGAGCCGCTTGTCGCCGGCCGGATACATCCAGTGCCGGCCTTCGAGCTTGGCGGCGACGCGGTCGATCGTGCTCTTGACGCCGAAGGCTGTGCCGCAGCGGACACAGAGCGCGGGCTCCTCTTCCTTGATGATCACGGCGGGAGCGCGGGCCGCCCGGAAATCGATCTGCGGCTTGAGGCTGATGACGCTTTCCGGACAGGTGCTCTGGCACAGGCCACATTGCACGCAGGCATCCTCGACGAACTTCAGCACGGGCCGCTCGGGATCGTCGCGCAGCGCGCCGGTTGGGCAAACCGAGACGCAAGAGAGGCACAGCGTACAGCCGCTGGTATCAACGCTGATTGCGCCGATCGGCGCACCGGGCGGCAGGGCAATCACGTCGACCGGCTTCGGCGCCAGACGGTGCAGCTCGCTCAGGGCGAACCGCAAAAGGTCGCGCCGCTTGCCGACCGTCTTGAAGGTCGCGTGCGTTGCGACCGCTGCGAGCGCGCCGATATCAGCCAAATGCTCGCCGAGGAAATCGGGATCGTCCGTTTCGATGGTGGCGAGGCGACGGCCCTCGAAGCCGAGGCCACCAACGATCGCTTCGGCCATGCCGATCGTCTGCGTCAGTCCGGTTACATCATGGCGTGGTCTTGCGCGCAGCAGGAACCGTACCGCCGATACGCCATAGGCAAAGGCGCCGACGATCGCCTCCAGCCCGAGTTGGGTGAGTTCGTTGACGGCAAAGGGAAGCACGTTCGCCGGCAGGCCGTCGCCGTATCGCGCCAGGGCTTCGATCAACGGCGTGCCATGCGGGCTGTCATGAAAGAGCAGAACTGCATTCGTGCCACCGGCCTCGTGGTACGTGAGCAGCATGGCTCGAATTCTTTGTAGCTGCGTATCGGCGGGCGGAAGCGCATAGGATGCCGCGCCGGTCGGGCAGGCGGCGGCGCATTGGCCGCAGCCCGCGCAGATGTTCGGATCAATTTCGACATGATTGCCGACGGGCGTGATCGCCCCGGTCGGGCAGAGATCGAGGCAGCGATGGCACCCCGTGCGGTTCGAGCGCGAATGGGCGCAAAGACCGGGCGTAACGTCAACATATCTCGGCTTGTCGAAGCTGCCGACGAGATCACGGGCGGTCAGCACGGCGCGAAGCACCGCGGCGGGATCGTTCGGATCTCCGCGAAGATAGCCGTCGCGCAGCTCGTGTGCAGGAAATAGCGGTTTTCCGCCGGAAAAGTCGAGCACGATGTCGCAGCGCGAGGTGACCCCGCTTCGCGGCGCGTCCAGCACGAAGCGATCGCGCGAGGAGGGGCGGGGACGCGCATAATCGTCGATCGCAAGCTCGAAGGCGCCGAAATGTCCCTTCGCGGAGCGGATCGTGCCCTTCACGATCGGGAAGATCGATGCAGCGGGTGGCACCATCTCATCGAGCTGCTTCAGCATCACCGTGACGTCGAGGTGATCCGCAAGCAGGCGGCCTGCCTCGATCGCAGCCTCATCGCGCCCGTAGACCAGGACCACGCCCTCGCTCGACAAGGTAACGAGCGGATAGTCCGGGGCCGGGATGGGAGCGGATGCGAGCAGGGCGGCCATTTTCGCACCGGCCCTTGCGCCGTCCCGCGACCATCCGGCCGTTTCGCGAATGTTGACGAAGCTGATCGCATCAGGCCGCTCGGCGGCCTCCTCAGCAAACTGCGCGGCCTGCTGCGTGCAAGCGACCGTCAGCGCGCCGCCACCGGCGGCTGCGTTACGGAAGTGATCGAGCTCGGCGCCGCAGAGATGGCGAAAGCCTTTGACGTCGCTGTTGGGGCATCCTCGCCGGATCGTGGTCACGTCGAGACGCATCGTGTCTTCGCACGAGCAGATCAGGACGGTCTTCGATGGCTGCTCCAGGGTAACCCCTCCGCCATTCGGGCGCCGACGACGGACTCGCGCCGGCCCTTCACCTCGTATAGACATTATCCACCGGGAAGAAAAGGAAAGCGGAGGACGGCCTGCCGTCGATCCCAGTGAGCCACGTTTCCCTGGCGGAACCGATCCACCTCCCGCCGCCGTTCACATTGGTGCGGTTGCGCGAGAGTGGCGACGCTTTTGCCCACGCATGCCGCATTGCACCGGAGAGTGGCGCCGGGACGCTCGTCTATGTTGGGCGCTTTGACCTGGCGGAGTTCGCCGTGGTGCTCGAGCCGGCCGAGCCGCTGCGTAGCGCGCGGCGCGCGTTCTACGCCGGCATGGTTGCGCTCACCGATGCCCTGCGCGCCTGTGCGCCGCCGAGCAAGCCGATCGCGATCGGCTGGCCGGACGCCGTCAGGATCAACGGAGGTCTGGTCGGCGGCGGCCGCATGGGATGGCCTCTCGCGGCCGTTGAGGAGGAGCCGCCGCCCTGGCTGGTGTTCGGAGCGATGATCCGGACGATTGCCATGAATGACGACGAGCCGGGTGTTCATCCGCTCGCCTCGGCGCTCGACCAGGAAGGCTTTGGTGAGGCCGGCGCGGCGCAGGTCACGGAGAGCTTTGCCCGGCACCTGATGCTGGCATTCGATGGCTGGCAGGCGGACGGTTTTGACGGCGTCGCGCGCGAATATCTTTCCCGCATGCCGCGCGAGCGGCAGACCGTTCAGCGCATCGACGATCGCGGTGATCTCCTCACGCGCCGGATCGGGATGGGCGCGATCGAACGTGGCGACCTCGTGCAGGCGCTCGCCGCGCCATCCTGGCTCGATCCGGTACGCGGAGGGCCGCGGCTGTGAAGCTCCTGCGTACTATCGCGCTCGATCCCTCCGACACCTTCGTGTTCGACGTGGCGGCGGAGCCGGGTGAATGGGCCGTCTCCGGCGCTTTTCGCTTCTGGGATCGCGGTGGCGGAAAGCTCGAAGGCAAGGAGCGCGCGGCGTTTCGCAGCGGTTTCCTCGGGGTGCAATCCTGGGGCTGGTCGACACTGACGCAGATCGTTCCGGCGACCGAGGAGGATTACCGCAGCCTGGTCGATCTCCTTGCCGGGCAACTCGTCGATCGTTTCGGAGCGCCGGACATGGCGACTGCGAAGACGGCCGCGGAAGAAGAGGTGGCATTTTCGCGGTCGCTCTGCAGCCATCCGATCAGCTCCCTTATTGCGGTGCACCGGACGGCAAACGACGGTGAGGTCCGCGAGTCCTTCCGCCGACTGCAGCTCCGCGAAGGGCATCGGCATGGCAAGGCGTTCTCGTTCATGGAAATGGAGGATGACATCGAGCCTGACAGCGGTCTCAAGCTTGCGCATCTGGGCCGGGGGCCAACCGCCAGATGAACGATTTCTGGATCGCCTGCGGCCATCATCTGCTCGAGCGCGACGAGAGCGGTGGACTGTGCGTCACCGACGAATTCCTCAAGGCCTATATTGCCCGTCCCGAACTGATGCCGCCGGAGGATGCGTGCCCGGTTGAACGCAGGCTGCACCGTGAATTGCTCGCCGACCCGCGCCAACCGGTCAGCGTCGGCGACATCGTCGGGATTGCCGATCCCGACGCCCGGGAGAACTGGCAGTTCGTGCTGGCCTTTCGCGATCTCCTGTTGCGACATCCGACGCTCGAAGCCGCCTATCTTGCATCGGTGCGATCAGGCGCAAACGACCTGCCGCCGCTGTTCGTCAATCAGCTCGTGCATGTCATCCTGCGCAATGCGCTTGATGGTTGCGACGACCCGTTCGTGCTGCGTGCGGCCGAGCTGTTCTTCCGGATGCAGCGGATCCTTCCGCATGAGCAGGCCCTGCTGCTCGGTGACGAGGAGATCGTCGGCGGCCGGAACCCGACCCCGGTGCTCTCGCTGATGTCGATGCTGGGCGCCACCACCGATGCGGTGGTCGACGTGTTGAGCGAGGAGAATGTCGGGGCCTATTGGCAGCGCAGCGACCAGTTCGACATGGCCCTTGACCTCACGGCCGGCGGACGCGGACCAGCCGCGCTGGCGCAGGCGATGACGCGCTGGATCTCCCATCTGCTTGGCATCGACGTCGTGATCGAGCCGCTGCGCGCGTTGCAGGACGCGAAGCTCAGCTGGTATGTCGGGCTCGATGCCGATGCCACCAAGCTCGGCGACCGCCTCTGGCATGGCGAGGAACTCGATCAGCCCAGCGCCGATCGATTACTCGCATTGTTCCGCCTGACCTTTGCGGATTCAAGCCGCGCGCTTGACGATGTCGGGGACGAGCCGGTCTACCTGATTTTGTCGATGACGATGGATCAGAAGCTCCGGTTGAAGCCGCAGAATCTGCTGACCGGGCTGCCGGTGAAGCACCTGGAGATGGTGACATGAGCCCTGCGGCGTCGCCATTGTTGTCCATTGCCATCGGCGTCGTGGTCGAGCGGCGCAAGGCTGACTCGCCCTGGGTCGATTTCGTCTGGCGTGGGATTGCCGTCCTGCCGGACGAGCCGGCCACAAGACCCTGGACCGTGCTTCGCGAGCAGGACGGCACGACGCTGTTCTACGCCGGAAGCGCGACCGTTGATCTCTATCCGTCCGAGACGGCACGCTATCGCGACAATCTCGCTTCCGGCAGTCCGAGCATCTGGACTGTGCTGTCGCCTTCGGAAGGCGCCTGGCCCTACGCCGTCACCGCGGTTACCGCCGATCCCGCGGAGGGCGAGGGTTTTACCGAAGCCGCCGACAATCTCGTCGAGGCCGTGCCGATGCCGGAGGTGCTGCGCGAAATCATTGAAAGGTTCGTGGCCGAGCACCATGTCGAGCGGGAATTCGTCAAGCGCGAGCGGCGCCGCGCCGACCCGGAGGCGCTGGCGCGCCGCGAACATGAAGGCGGACAGGAATGAGTGACGAGGAGTTCCTTGCACGCTGGTCACGCCGCAAGCGCGAGTCGCAGGCGGAACCGGCGGAGCCTGTCGGGCCGCAGCCCACGCCGCCGTCCGAGGCCAAGGACGACGAGAGCGAAGTCGATCTCTCGAGCCTGCCGTCGATCGACGACATCAATGCTGCGACCGACGTCACCGCCTTCCTGAGCAAGGGTATTCCGCAGGAGTTGAGCCGTGCGGCCCTTCGACGCGCCTGGGCGGCCGATCCCGCCATTCGCGACTTCGTCGGGCTCGCCGAGAATGCGTGGGACTTCAACGATCCGACCGCGATGCCGGGTTTTGGGCCACTCGATTGCTCCTCGGAGGAACTGGCCGCACTCGTCGACCGCATCGTCGGCGGGGTGCGTGAGGCGGTCCGGTCTCTCCCCGAGGGGGCGATTGAAACCGCGGATTCTTCAGCGCAATTGCATCAAGCCGATACGACAGCCGTATCCGACGTCGTCGAGCCGCCGGTCGAAGCGGAATGCCCGGCGATCCCTGCTGCAGCGCAACCGACGGTGGCGGACAGATCTGCGGATTTTGCCGAGCCCGTCAGGCCGCGTACGCATGGCGGTGCACTGCCGCACTGAGCAGCACGACCAAAGACTATAGGCCGGGGCTATGGGCGGGCGATTGACGGTTCGTGGAACCAGGATTACGCTTCTCCTTAGTGCTTTGTTAAAAAAGCAATAATCAAGCAGACGGGACTCTTGGATGGGAGGTCCACGTGCGTGATGACGGGCTTGATCGCGCGATCGATGCCGCAGGCGGCATAGCCCAGCTTGCGCGCAAAATCGGCATCAGCCAGCCGTCCGTCTCGAACTGGACTCGCGTGCCCGCACAACGGGTGATTGCAGTCGAAACCGCCACCGGCGTTCCTCGCAACGACCTGCGGCCCGATCTCTACAGCGAACAAGTCGTCCCCCCAGAGCTCGTCGATCCCGTCGATGCTGCGCGTGCGCAGGAATACGCGCTGCTGGCAACGCTGCTGTCTGCGCCGCCGTCGAGACGATTGCTTGACCGGCTTGCCGCACTGACTGGTGATGCAACGCCACTCGGGCGCGCGCATGTGACGCTCGCCGACGCCGCCTCGAGCACCGTTGCAGCGAAGGTCGAGCGCGAATATTTCGATCTGTTCGTGGGGCTCGGTCGCGGCGAATTGCTGCCTTACGCCTCCTATTATCTCACCGGCTTCCTCAACGAACGGCCATTGTCGCGCCTGCGTGCGGACCTGGCGAGGCTCGGCATCGAGCGGGTTGCCAACAATTCCGAACCCGAGGATTCCGCCGCCATCCTGTGCGAGATCATGTCGGGCCTTGCCGACGGACACTTCGGCGTCTCGTCCGAGGCCCAGCGCGCCTTCTTCGAAAAACATGTGTCGCCCTGGATGGCGCGGCTGTTCGCCGACATCGAGAGCGCCGGGAACGCCCGTTTCTATCGGGCGGTCGGCGCGCTCGGTCGCACCTTCATCGGGATCGAGACGGAAGCATTCACATTCGCCAACTGATCGACGCGCGTCGGTCCGGGAGAGATGCGATGAGTGAAGAAACCAAAGCCAAGGTCGGACGCCGCGACTTCTTGCGTAAGGTCGGCATCGGCACGGTCGGCGCCGGCGCGACGCTCGCGACGCCGTTGGTCGGCTCGGCGCAGGCGGACAGCGAGAAGGACGATGAGAAGCGCAAGGCGCGCTACAAGGAATCCGACCACGTGAAGGCCTATTACCGCGTCAATCGCTATCCGGCTTGAGAGGGAGGCTGCCCGTGCTTATCAAGCGAACACACCAGCGTTCCGATCACCGCGGCACCGTCGCGAACACCCTGGCAAGCCAGACCACCGGTCTCGACCGCCGCACCTTCCTGCGCCGGTCCGGTCTTGCGGGTGGCGCGCTCGCGGCACTCGGCGCCATGCCGGTTTCAGGCGTGCGCAAAGCGGAAGCGGCCGTGGCGGGTCCGCTGACCGTCGGCGCCACCGTCAAGAAGAGCATCTGCACGCATTGCTCGGTCGGATGCACCGTGACCGCGGAGGTATTGAACGGGGTCTGGATCGGCCAGGAGCCGAGCTGGGAGTCTCCCATCAATCGCGGATCGCATTGCGCGAAGGGCGCTTCCGTGCGCGAGCTGGTGCACAGCGAGCGGCGTCTGCGCTATCCGATGAAGCTCGTGAATGGCCAATGGACGCGCGTCTCCTGGGACACCGCGATCAATGAGATCGGTGACAAGATCCTCGAGGTTCGCGAAAAATCGGGCCCGGATTCCGTCTATTGGCTCGGCTCGGCCAAGATGACCAATGAAGGCTCTTATCTGTTCCGCAAGCTCGGGGCGTTCTGGGGCACCAATAACACCGACCATCAGGCACGCATCTGCCATTCGACCACGGTCACCGGCGTCGCCAATACGTGGGGCTACGGCGCGATGACCAATAGCTACAACGATATTCGCAATGCCAAGACCCAGATGATCATGGGAGGCAATCCGGCGGAGGCGCATCCGGTTTCGTTGCAGCATCTGCTCGAGGGCAAGGAGCTGCAAAAGGCCAACTTCATCGTCATCGACCCGCGTATGACGCGCACCGCCGCGCACGCGACGGAATACGTGCGGATGCGTCCGGGCACCGACATTCCGGTGCTCTATGGCATCATGTGGCACATCCTCCAGAACGGCTGGGAGGACAAGGAATTCATCCAGCAGCGCGTCTACGGCTTCGACGATCTCCGCAAGGAAGTGGAGAAATGGAATCCGCAAGAGGTCGAGCGCGTCACCGGCATTCCCGGCGAACAGCTCAAGCGGGTGGCCAAGATGTTCGCCACCGAGAAGCCGTCGACACTGATCTGGGCCATGGGCCAGACCCAGAAGACCGTCGGCACAGCCAATGTGCGCGCGAGCTGCATCCTGCTGCTCATGACCGGCAATGTCGGCGGACGGGGCATGGGCGCCAATATCTTCCGCGGCCACGATAACGTGCAGGGCGCGACCGATGTCGGACTCGATATCGTGACGTTGCCGTTCTACTACGGCCTTGCCGAGGGCGCCTGGAAGCACTGGTCGCGGGTCTGGGAAGTTGACTACGAATTCCTGAAGTCGCGCTTTGATTCCAAGCAGATCATGGAAACTCCCGGCATTCCGCTGACCCGCTGGTTCGAGGCGGTGACGCTGCCGAAAGATCAAGTCGCTCAGAAGGACAATGTGCGGGCCGTGTTCGTTCAGGGACACGCCAGTAACAGCATCACGCGCATTCCGGAGTCTCTCAAGGGCCTGAAGGCGCTGGAGCTGCTTGTCATTGCCGACCCGCATCCCACGACCTGGGCTTCGCTGGCGGTGGAGGCCGGCCGCAAGGATGGCATCTACATTCTTCCGGTGGCCACGCAATTCGAGTGCAAGGGATCCCGGGTCGCCTCGAACCGCTCGCTGCAATGGGGCGAGCAGATCGTGAAGCCGATCTTCGAATCCAAGGACGACCTCGAGATCATCTATCTGGTGGCCAAGAAGCTCGGCTTCGCCGACCAGATGTTCAAGAAGATCAAGGTCGAGAACAACCTGCCTGAGGCGGAAGATGTGCTGCGCGAGATGAACCGTGGCAGCTGGTCGACCGGCTATTGTGGCCAGTCGCCGGAGCGGCTCAAGGCGCACATGAAGAACCAGGCGAAGTTCGACATGCTGACGATGCGCGCGCCCAAGGACGATCCCGAGGTCGGCGGCGATTATTACGGCCTGCCGTGGCCCTGCTGGGGCTCTCCGGAAGTCAAGCATCCCGGCACGCCGCTGCTCTACAACACCAATCTCGCGGTGATGGACGGCGGCGGCACGTTCCGGCCACGCTTCGGCATCGAGCGCGAAGAGAAGCTGCCGGACGGAACCACGCGCAAGGTCAGCCTGCTGGCCGACAAATCCTATTCCAAGGATTCCGAGATCCAGGACGGCTATCCCGAATTCACGCTGGCGAGCCTGAAGAAGCTCGGCTGGGACACCGATCTCACCGAAGCGGAGATGGCCACGATCATGAAGGTCAATCCGACCAATCCGGATTCGGTGTCGTGGTCGCTCGATCTCTCGGGCGGCATCCAGCGGGTCGCGCTCAAGCATGGCTGCGTGCCTTATGGCAATGGCAAGGCTCGCATGAACGCCTTCGGCCTGCCTGATCCGATTCCGGTCCATCGCGAGCCGATCTACACGCCACGCGTCGACCTCGTCGAGAAATACCCGACGCTGCCCGATGCCAAGCAGTTCCGCATGCCCAATATTGGCTTCTCGGTGCAGAAGGCTGCCGTGGAGAGGGGGATTGCCAAGCAGTTCCCGCTCATCCTCTCCTCGGGCCGTCTGGTCGAGTATGAGGGCGGTGGCGAGGAGACGCGTACCAATCCGTGGCTTGCTGAACTGCAGCAGGACATGTTCATCGAGATCAATCCGGCCGATGCTGCCGATCGCGGCGTCAAGGACGGCGGCTGGGTCTGGGTCACGGGCGCGGAGAACAATTCCAGGGCGAGGATGAAGGCGCTCGTCACCGAGCGCGTCGGCAAGGGCGTCGCCTGGATGCCTTTCCATTTCGGCGGCTGGCTGGGAGGCAAGGATCTTCGCAGCGCCTACCCGAAGGGGACTGATCCGATCGTTCTTGGCGAAAGCGCGAACACCATCACCACCTACGGATACGATCCCGCGACGGGTATGCAGGAGCCCAAGGTCACGCTTTGCCAGATCGCGGCGGCATAAGGAGCAACGACGATGGCCCGTATGAAATTCCTCTGCGACGCCGACCGCTGCATCGAATGCAATGCCTGCGTCACTGCTTGCAAGAACGAGCATGAGGTGCCCTGGGGCATCAACCGGCGCCGCGTCGTCACCATCAATGACGGCAAGCCGGGCGAGCGCTCGATCTCGATGGCCTGCATGCATTGCACCGACGCGCCTTGCGCGGCGGTGTGTCCGGTGAACTGCTTCTACACCACCGCCGATGGCGTAGTGCTGCATTCCAAGGATCTCTGCATCGGCTGCGGGTATTGCTTCTACGCCTGTCCGTTCGGCGCGCCGCAATATCCGAAGGTCGGAAACTTCGGCTCGCGCGGCAAGATGGACAAATGCACCTACTGCGCCGGCGGCCCGGAGGCCGACGGCAGCAAGGAGGAATACGAGAAGTACGGCGCGAACCGCCTGGCGGAGGGCAAGCTGCCGCTGTGTGCCGAAATGTGCTCGACCAAGTCGCTGCTCGCCGGCGACGGTGAGATCATTGCCCAGATCTACAAGGAGCGCGTCATGAAGCGCGGCTACGGCTCGGGCGCGTGGGGCTGGACGACCGCGTATCGCGAGACGATCGAATCCTGAAATGGACAGCCGAAGGGCGCGCAACACCGGGAGGACGTGATGGCGTCATTTGAGAGGATCATTCGCCTGGCTTTCGGCGCGTGCGCGCTGCTTCTCTTGGTCATGGCGGCGCCCGCAAGTGCTCAGCAGGTCAATCCGACCGCGAGTGCGGTCAAGGAGCAGCAGCTTCTGCAGGAGCTCAACCGGATCCAGGGTCGCGTCAGCATTCCCGATCAGCGGTCCGGCGTTCTCGAGCAACCGCAGGGGCGGGAATGGCGGGAGTTCCGCAATGTGACATTGCGCTGGGTCGGCGGCGTTGCCATCCTTGGCATGATCGCGATCATCGTGATCTTCTATCTCACGGTCGGGATGGTACGTCTCCAAGCCGGACGGTCGGGCCGCACCATCGTGCGCTTCAACATGTTTGAACGCTTCGTGCACTGGATGACCGCGAGTTGCTTCATTGTCCTGGCCATTTCCGGGCTGAACATCACGTTCGGGCGGCCATTGCTGCTGCCGCTGATCGGCTTCGAAGCTTTCTCCGAATGGTCGCAATGGGCAAAGTACGCCCACAACTATCTGAGCTTCCCGTTCACCATCGGCGTCGTCCTGATCTTCCTGATGTGGATCGGCGGCAATATCCCGAACAAGGTGGATGTTGATTGGGCCAGGCGCGGCGGCGGCCTGATCGGTCACGATCATCCGCCGGCCTATCGCTTCAATGCCGGCCAGAAGATGATCTACTGGATCGTCGTGATCGGCGGCGGTCTGGTTGCAATCACGGGGTACGCGCTGATGTTCCCGTTCTATATGACCGGGATCGAGGCCATGCAGATGGCCCAGATCGTCCACTCCATTGTGGCCGTGCTGTTTGTCGCGGCGATGATCGGGCACATCTATATTGGCACCATCGGAATGGAAGGTGCGTTCGAGGCGATGGGCTCAGGCGAGGTCGACGTCAACTGGGCGCGCGAACACCACAGCCTCTGGCTCGACGAGCAGATGGCGCGAACGGGACCGAACGACGGACGGCCGCACCCCGCAACCGCGGCGGCCGAGTAAAACGGGACGGCCTGAGAGCGGACGGTGCGCTCTACTGAGCCGGCTCTTTCGCAAACAGGACAGAGCGGTCCTGCATCTCCTGTTCGGGGAGCTTGCCAGACTGAGCCGTCTGCAGTTCCTGGATGGATGGCATGCCGCTCTGACCGAAATGGAGCAGTGCGTGCGATCTGAGCACATTGGTGGCCGCACCGGCGACAACCAAGGCTGCAATGAGCGAGAGCATGAGGCGTTTCATGCGCATCTCCGTCTGCCATTTCCACCCGATACGACGGATACACGCAGATTGTCTCGCGCGATGTGAGCCACTTCACAGCTAGCGGTTCCACAGTCGTTGAAGCAACCCGGCGGCAGATGGGCGCCGAATGCCGGCGTTAGCTCAGGCTTGGTCTCGGAGCAGACCCTTAGGGTTGCTGCTTGATGGAGAGAGCAGGGAGCGCCGCTTTCGGCGCAGAGCGACGGTTCGGAAGCATCGCCCCAACATCAAAGCTCCGCACCGCTGCGCGAGACGAGCCGCGTCCGACTGGCGTGCCTGAACCGCGACCGGCAGCATGGCGATGTCATT
Source organism: Bradyrhizobium sp. 14AA (assembly GCF_054185205.1). Taxonomy (NCBI): domain Bacteria; kingdom Pseudomonadati; phylum Pseudomonadota; class Alphaproteobacteria; order Hyphomicrobiales; family Nitrobacteraceae; genus Bradyrhizobium; species Bradyrhizobium sp. 14AA. The sequence goes on from NZ_JAVAYM010000012.1 coordinate 115,258, forward strand.
GACATCGGCTCATTCATCGACCGTCGCTGGTCGTCAATCCGAACCTGCTCGGCGACGGCGCCTACGGCGCGGCCAAGGCCGGCGTGAAGAACTTCATGACCTCCCTGCACAACGCTTATCGTAACCAGGGCATTCGCGCGACCACCATCCTGCCGGGCGAGACCGATACGCCGATCATGGACAATCGCGCGCGGCCGCCGCTTGAAAGTGAGTTCGCGGGAGGCAAACTTTGGCGCGATGCGCTGGTTCGTCAGGCCACGATCTCGAAAGCGGCTCCGGCCGCGTCGATCAGATGGACCCGTTCGATGCCGGTCTTCGGCAGCAGCGAGCGGATCTGCGCTTCCGGCATCAGGCTGAAGGCGGTGGACAGCGCGTCAGCCGCAGTGGCACTGGCTGCGACCGTGGTGACGCTGCGATAGAGGCTGGCGCAGCCGCCATTGGTCGGATCGAACAGGTGGTTGAAGCGGCCCGCGGGATCGAACCGGAACCCGTAGCCGCCCGACGTCGACACCGCGCGATCCACAATCCGGAACGTCGTCTGGATTCGACCGGCATGGCTGGGATCGGCGATTCCGATCTCCCACGCGGTGCCATCCGGTCGCGATCCGATCGTCCGGGTCTCGCCCATGTCGACGAGGCTCTGCGTGATTCCCTGTGAGCGCAACAGATCGACGATCTTGTCGGTGACAAAGCCCTGCGCGATGCCGTTGAGCGTGAGCTCGGCACCCCTCGGCAGAACGATGCGATCCCGTCTGATCGACATGCGCTGATAGCCGACATGGCTGAGCGCCGCCGTCACCGCCGTCTGCGGCGGACCGGCGGGGTTCGCTCCCGCAGTCGAAAAGTGCTCGACATAGAGCTTCCACAGCGGCTGCACGGTCGGATCGAACATCCCGTTCGTCAATTCGGCGTAGCGGCGTGCGTCCGAGAGCAGATCGACCAGCTCCGGCGCCCGGTCGACCAGGATTCCGGTCCGGTTCAATTCGACCAGCGCGGAGTCCGGCAAATAGAGGCTGAACAGGCGCTCAAGGCGCCGAGCTTCAGAGCACGCCGCCGCGATCAGGCGTTCCGCTTCGGCTCTTTCCTGATGATGGATCTTCAGGGTTGCGGTCGCGCCCAGCATCGTGCCGTGCCAGATCGCGGCATCCGTATTCTTCGAAGTTGCGGCACGTCCGAGTGGCGTGAGCCCCAGGCCTGCCGCTGCGGCGCTGATGTTGATGAACCGTCGTCGAGAAAGCATTCGCATGATGACGCTCTCCTCAATCGGCCGGACCGCGCCCGGAAACGCCATCGAGCGGTGTATTCTCGTCGCCCGATCCGAGCACATAGGCGCGCGGCACGTCTGCGAATGCGACGATGCGTCCACCGTTCTCGGCGACGAACGTCTCTGCCGCCGACCTTTCCGAGAACGGCACCGCCTCGTCGCCGCCCATGCCGCCCTTGACCCGGCTCCCGATCACGAACTGCGCCTTGCGTGCCTCGATCCAATTGTCGGCGCCGGGTTTGTCCCAGTTCGGTGCCTTGCCCATGTCGGAGACGTAGATCGCCTGGATGTCCTTGGGCTCGTCCGGCAGCATGGTGAAGGCGAGGGTGTCCCGAACGGATGAGAACCACACGGGCTCGATCAGGCTGGCAGCGAAGATCTGTCCTTTCGGTCCAGGATGCTCGAGCACATTCATGCCGCAGTAGTGGCCGATCAGTTCTGCCGTCATTCTGTGGGGCGACGGCACCCGCGCCGCCTGCTTGTCGTCGCAGCCGACAAGCAGGAACGGAAGTACGATCGCCAGCATCAAGCGCTTCATAGCTCCCTCCGTGAGAAGGCGAACGCGGCGAGGACCAATGGAATGAAGGTCCAGGACAGCAGCGCGATCAAGAGCATCTGGGACGAGAGGGTCGTGCTCTGTGCCAGTCCCGCCATGCCTGCAAACGTGCTGACATTGGCGAAACCCGTCAGGTTGAGCAATCGATAGACGTCCGTCGGGTTCAGCAGCAGCAACGCATCGAGTCCGACCGCCGAAAGGGTCCGTCCCTGATCCACCGCGAGCAGCCCGAGCAGCGCCATGTCGTAGATCAGAACCAGAAGCAACCATAGACCGATGCAGATGCCGGCGGCGGTGCCGCGGTCTCGTACCAGCGCGCTGACGAGATAGCCGATCGCGACGAATACGGCGCCCAGCAACACCGACGAGCCGATCATCGCTGCGAAGGCCGCGAAGCTGTCGGAATCGATCCGGTTGCCGGCGGCGACCAGGGCTGCGGCGGCGATGCCGTAGCCGAGGCAGGTCGCGAACGCGAGAACCGCGAGGTGGCCGAGAAACTTCCCGAGGAGCACCTGCCAGCGGGCGACCGGATAGCTCAGCAACAGGAGCATGGTGCCGCGCTCCATGTCGCCGACGATGGCATCATGCGAGATCAAGAGCGCGATCAGCGGAATCAGGAAGATCGTCAGACTGGAAAGGCTGACGATCACGACGTCGAGGGCGCGGACGCCGAGCGTGCCTGTCGGAGCGCTGCCCAAAAATGTCAGCGACAGCGCCAGTGCGGCGAGCAGCAGGGTCGAGGCGAGGACCCATCTGTTCCGGACCGCCTGGTGGATCTCCTTGCGTGCGATGATCAGGGCATTCATGGCGTCCGCTCCGCCTGTCGCAGGAAATGCGCGTAGAGTTCGTCGAGCGTCGGTGGGATCACGTCGAGATCCTCCACCTCGGTTCCCGACGCGGTGGCCCTGTGCAGCAGCTCGATCTTTCGTTCGGGCTCCGTGTCGATCTCGACAATGTGACCGTTCAGACGCCGGGACGGCGCGTCGGCCGGCAGCCAGGACGGCAACTCGCCGGGCGAGAGGCCGGCGACCTTCAATCGTATCTTGATCGGCAGCCGGGCGATGTTACGCAGCGCTTCGATTGATCCGTCCGCGACCTTGATGCCGCGGTTCATGATGATGACCCGCCCGGCGCGCTCCTCGAGTTCGGTCAGGGCGTGGGAGGACAGCAGGACCGTGGTGCCCGCGGCCGCAAGGCGCTGAATCACGTCGTAGAAGGTCTGACGCAGTTCGGGGTCTAGTCCTGTCGTCGGCTCGTCCAGCAGAAGCACCCGGGGATGCCCGATGAGAGCCTGAGCGAGACCCAGGCGTTGGCGCATGCCTTTGGAATAAGTGCCGACGCGTCGACGCGATGCATCGCCCAGGCCGACGTTGTCGAGGAGATCCAGCGCGCGGGCCACGGGCTCCCGCTTGAGCCTGGCGTAGAACGCCTGGGTCTCGCGGCCGGTGAGGGCGGTATCGAACGAGACGTTCTCCGGGAGGTAGCCGAGTTGACGCCGGCCGGCGAATTGTCCCGCCGCGGGATTGTCGCCGAGGACCTCGATCGCTCCGCTGGTCGGACGGATCAATCCCAGCATCAGCTTCATCAGCGTGGTCTTGCCTGCGCCGTTATGGCCGATCAGCGCGACGAGTTCGCCCTGGTCCAGCTCGAACGAAGCGCTGCGGACGGCTTTGACGCTGCCGTAGTCCTTGATGACGTCACTGATGCGCACCGTCTTGGTCATCGGGCCTCCTCGGCCGTACGGCGCACGGGTGGAGATATGAGAGGGTGGCTGTCGACGACGCCCCCCGGCAGCAGGGCCGGGAATTGCGCCTGCGCCCAGCGGATCACCTGGACGGCGGGGCTGTTGATGAGGAGCTTTGCGGCGGGCGCCGTCCACAGCACGCGATCGATGAGGTCGTTCGGCCGGTACGCCGTGTCGGCGATTCCGTCGCCGTTGAGGTCGAACGCCGGATTGTCGCTCCAGTAGTTGCCGCGCCCGCCGGTCGACCAGTCCAAATGCCGGGTGCCGACGTATTTTACCTGGTTGGCATTGTTGACGAAGGCGTTGCCGGTGATTTCGTTGCCTTCGGAGCCGGCGGTGAAGTGCACGCCGATGGCGCAGCGCTCGAACCAATTGTTGCGGAACTTGTTGTGATTTGTGTTGTAGATGAACACGCATTTCTCCGGACCGTTCCGAAGATTGCGATCCCGCTTCGCCTGCGGAAGCATGCCTCGCTCGTCGTCCGGACCGTCTTCCGCCTTGACCGTCATCGTGCTTAGCGGGCCACCCGTCACCCGGTTGCCGTCGATCTCGGCATAGTTCGCGTAGTTGAACAGGAGCCCGTGGTCGCGATCGTGATCGGAGATGTTGTTGCGGATCACCAGCCGGTTCGAATACATGATGGCATAGCCGACATGGTTGCCGATCGAAACGTTGCCGCTGACTTCGCTGTCGTTGGTGTACATGTAGTGGACCGCGAAGCGGACCTGCTCGAAGCGGTTGTTGACGAAGCGATCCTTGCGGCTTGAAATCGAGAAGATGCCGTCGCGGCCGTAGCGGAAGGTGTTGTCTGCGATGGTGACGTCTGGCGCATTCCAAAGCGAGATGCCGTTGCCGGCCTCGCTGAGGCGCCAGCCACGCAATCCCTCGATCTCGTTGTGGACGACCCGCGAGCCTTGCGCGCCATGCACATAGACGCCGAACAGGTTCCCAACCAGATGGTTGTTTTCGACCTTCGCGCGTTCGGCGGTCTTCTGAAGGAAGATTCCGGAATTCATCGCCTGCAGATCTCGCCCTGATCCTCGGATGGTCAGGCCGCGGACAGTGACATCGGGTGCGCTGACGGTGATGACATTGTCGGTGCCGTCGCCATCGAGCACGGCGCCCCCGGTCCCGACCAGCGCCAAAGGACGGTCGATCCGGACAGAGCCGTGATATTCACCCGGGGCAAGTTCGACGACGTCGCCGGCGCGCGCGCCATCCAGCAACGCTTGCAGCGGCCGGCCCGGCACAGCCGTCAAGGTCTCCGCGTCGGCGAAGCCGGCAAATCCGGCGGCGACCAGCGCCGCCGGAAACATGTGTGACAAGAGGCCCACGAGGTCGCTCCGATCAGACCGACTTCGGTTCGACGAACATGCGGCCCTTCATCTCCATGTGCATGGCATGGCAGAACCAGGAGCAGTAGTACCAGTAGACGCCCGGTTTATCGGCCGTGAACGTCACGGACGCCGTCGCCATCGGTGCGATCTCCATCTGGATGCCGTAGTTCACGATGCAGAAGCCGTGCGTCAGGTCCTCGACCGCGTCGATATTGGTGATGAAGACGGTCACCTCGTCACCCTGTTTGACCTGGAACTGATCGAGGCCGAAGGCCGGCGCTGTCGCCGTCATGTAGACGCGGACCTTATTGCCATCCCGAATGAGCTTGGAATCGCCCTCGAGGTTGATTCCATCGGCCTTGGCCTGCTTCACCGCGTCCGCGAACATCGGGTCTGCACGGTCGAAGATCGAGATCGGATTGATCTTGGAGCGGTGGACGATGGTCGCATCATGCGGCTCGGCGAAGCTCGGGCCATCGTGGACCAGAATCATCTTGTCTCCGGAGATGTCGATGAGCTGGTCATTCTCGGGCTTCAGCGGACCGACGTTGAGGAAGCGATCCTTGGAGAACTTGTTCAGCGAGATCAGCCACTTTCCGTCGGCCTCCTTGGTCTGTCCCATTGAGGAGTGGTTGTGACCGGGCTGGTAGTGCACGTCGATCTTCTGGATGATCGGATCGACCTTCTCGCCCTTGAACGCGCGTTTGGCGAGCTCGATGTTCCATTTGCAGACCTGGCTGTCGAGGAACAGCGTGGTATAGGCGTTGCCCTTGCCGTCGTAGGCGGTATGCAACGGGCCGAGGCCAAGCTCCGGCTCGGCGACGACGACGTCGCGCGGCTTGATCTTGTCGTCGAACAGCTGGTCGAACAGGCGCACGTCCATCACGGTCACGGTGGGCGAGAGCTTTCCGGCGGCGACGACATGGATACCGTCGGGAGCCGTGTTCATGCCGTGCGGATTGTTCGAGACCGGAACGTAGCGGGTATAGGGCGAGCCCTTCCGGCCGTCGATCACCGGCACGCCGTTCATTTCCTTGAAGTCGCCCTTCTTGACCGCCTCTTCGATCCGCTTGATGTTGAAGATGACGACCCAATCCTGCTCGTTGGCCGTCATTTCGGCCAGCGTCACGCCTTCCTCGCCGTTGTAGCAGGTCGCGAAGCAATATTTGCCTTGATAGTCGGCGTCGACGTTGTCCAGATTGCCGCTCACCATCACCTGCCAGGCCACCTTCATGGTGTCGCCGTCGAGCGCGGTGAAGATGGAGTGGTATTCCTTCGCATTGTCCAGGATCTTGCCGTCGTTCGGCAACGGTACACCATCCTCGCCGTTGGCGAACACGTAGCCGGTGCGCGGATATTTCTGCAATCGCAGGCCGTGGACCGTGTGCTGGTTCGGCAGTTCGACGATCTTGTCGCATTTCATGATGTCGAGCCGCACGCGCGCGACGCGACTGTTGGCCTTGTCGTTCATGAAGGCATAACGGCCGTCATAGGTGCCGTCGGTGAAAGAGATGTGCGGATGGTGGAGGTCGCCGTTCATGAACGTGCCGCCGCGGTTCTTGAGGAATTCGCGGGTCGCGGGCTGCATCCCTTCCGTCAGGACCTTGAGGCTTTCATTGGTCTGGCCCCAACCCGTCGCGCTGCACCGGTTGAAGACCGGCACGCGCATCAGTTCGCGCATTGACGGAAGGCCGATGATCCGCATCTCTCCGGATTGGCCGCTCGAGAAGAACACGTAATATTCGTCGAGCTCGCCGGGCGCGACCTCGGCCTTCTGCACGGCCGGCCGTGCAGCCGGGGCTTTCGGTGCGGCCGCCTTGGTCTGCGCGTCCGCGGGCGAGACGAAGACGCCGCCGTCCTTCAGCGCCGCTCCGCCAGCCAGGCCAACGCCCGCTGCGGCCGCCGTAGTTCCCAGCACAGTTCGTCGGCTGACGCCCTTTGCTTTTTCGTTCTCGCTCATGATTGCCTCCTTGGCATTCGGTTTCAGGTTGCTGGTGGAGAGACGACGGGTGATGCGCTGACAGGCTTGCCGCCGGCGGTAATGACGGTCGCGGGACCTTTGCCGCCCGCGCGCATCGAGGGTGACGACAGCGCCTGGCGCTTCTCCCGCTTCAGCCGCACCTGGATCATGTGCGGGCAGCGGTGGTCGTCGTAATAGAGCTCTTGGCAGTGCATGCAGTAGATGCACTCGTTGACGTTGATGTGCCCCTCGGGGTGGATCGACTGCACCGGGCATTCCTTGGCGCAGCGCTGGCAGGGCGAACCGCATTCTTCCCAGCGGCGCAGCCATTCGAACGTCCTGATCCGTCCCGGGATTGCGAGCGCGGCGCCGAGCGGGCAGAGGTAGCGGCAGAAGAAGCGCTCGATGAAGAGGCCGATGACGAGAAGCGCGCCTGCGTAGGCGACGAACGGCCAGCTCCGCCAGAACTTCAGGATGATCGCGGTCTTGAACGGCTCGACTTCCGCGAACCGCTCGGCCATGTCGACCGAATAGAGCGAGAGGCCGAACAGCCCGATGAAGACGATGTATTTGATCGGCCACAGCCGTTCGTGCAGTCCCCACGGCACCGTGACTTGCGGCACTTTCAGCCATTTCGCGGCGGTGTTGGTGAGCTCCTGCAGCGCGCCGAACGGGCAGAGCCATCCGCAGAACGGACCGCGGCCCCAGAACAGAAGAGCCGAGGCGGTTGCCGACCACAGGATGAAGATCAACGGCGCGGCGAGGAAGAACTCCCACTTGAAGCCGGTCACCAGCGAGTTGGCGAAGGTCATCACGTTCACGACGGAGAGCTGCGCGTTCGCGTACCAGCCGAGCCAGACCAGGACGAAGGCGAGATAGGCCCGCCGGACCCAGTTGTAGAACACAGGGCGGCGAACCAGCAGGTTCTGGAAGAAGAAGATGCCGGTGAGCGCTGCCAACATCAGGGCGGTGACGCCGATCGAGACGGTGTTCGAACGCCAGATCCGCATCCAGAGCGGCTCTTCCCCGTCCGCCGGCGCGGCGACGGACGCCTGCGGCGCGACGTTTTCCGGCACCGTCGCGGCACGCTGCTCGCGTCGCATGTAGCGGTCCGGCAAGACGTAGTTGAGATCGAAGGTCAGGAACGCCTTGTCGCGTCCGCCGAGGCTACGCTGGACCAGCAGCTGAAGCTGCCACGGCTGTGTCGGGTCGAGCGTGAATTCCGGAGGCGTGACGAACAGGCCGACCTCCTTGAACTCCGGTGCACCGGCCGCCGCGAGGTCACCGAGGCGGGTGTGGTTGCGGTCGCGGAAGCGGGTGCTGTTGCCCTCCTGCAGGATCTCGATGCGGTCGAAGATGCCGCCGCGGACGTAGGCCGAACCCTTGAAGGAGTAGGTGCCGTTGCCGGCGACTACGATGGCCTGCTGCCCAGGCTTCAGGTTGTCCTTGAGCCGCTGATAGCCGTCCTCGCCGAGCAGGCTGCGGCCGATCGTGGGTGCACTGACGAGCGCCGCGTAGAGATCGATGAAGGTGTCGCTGGTCTCGCCTTGCTCCGGATACCGCGTTGCGGTGGCGTTGCCGGACTTCGCGAAGGCCTCGTTGATCTCGCCGATGCTCAGATGCAGCCGGCGTACCGAGCCGTCGCCGACGAGGCTTTCCCAGTCCCGTAGCTCGCTATGTTCGAGATCGAGCGTCGTGGTGACGGGCGGCGCGGCGGCCGAAGCTGCGGCCGAGTGCCCGCCGCCGACGCGCCCGGTGCGGATCAGCCGGACCGCGGAGCGCACGATGCTGTCGCTCATCACCAGGACGGTGACGGTCGCGCCGCTCACGATGTCGACCTGCGGCGGCTTCTCCGCGCCGCTCGCGACAGGCTTCATGTCCTTTCCGATCAGCGCGTTCATGGCCGCGACGATGCGGGCCTCCGGAATGCCGACCAGGACGATCGGCTCCTTGTGGTCGACCAGCTTCACGCCGGTGATGACGCCGTTCGGGTCGATTCCGGCCAGCATGTGGATCGGCTTGCCGGAATACCCGATGGAATTCGCAAAATCAGAGTTGAGGAAGACGAATCCCTGCAGCTGATCGCCGCGGTAGACGGGAACGAGAGGCGGGTCGCCCTGCGGGGGGCCGAACCGATCGGCGGATGGAAAGAAATCGGCAGGCTGGACCTTGGACAAGAAACCCGCGATGCCGCCGGCCGCGCAAGCAGCGTGCGTCCAGAGAGTCATCAGCGCGCCGAGCATGACGGTCAAAATCAGACCGCTGCGCAATCCCCGCGACAACTCCTGAGGACACCAGGCCATGCGGCACCTCAGCGCGAAGCGGCGCATCGATCGACGATGCGCTTCGCTTCATTGTCTGATCTTCGAGTAGTGGACCTTGCCGCTGATGGCCCGAATGGGATCGACGATCCAGCCATCGAATTGACTCCTGTTCGTTGTGGTTGTCTATTCGCCCGATGGCCTATCGAGTTTGATCTAGGACAAATAAACTGAGCCAGGCAGGTGTGTCATGTTGCTCGCGAAGACTCTGCTCCTGGAAACCGAGCCGGCCGGAACCGTGCACTCGCTCGATGAATTGTTCGCACTTGCGCACGCCATGGAGCTGGAGGCCGCAACGAGATACACGGACCTCGCCGAGGAGATGCGGCGCCAGAGGAAGGACGGTTTGGCGGAGGTTTTTGCAAATCTCGCTGCGGCAGAGCGCGAGCATGTTGACAGTGTCACAAAATGGTCGCAGTCGCGCCGGCACAAGGCGCCCGATCCCGCTCTTGTTCGCTGGGATATCCCCGAAACGCTGGACGCGGAGGCGGCGGCGGAGATGAAGGCGTCGCGGCTGATGACGCCGTATCGCGCCTTGGCGATGGCGGTACGCAACGAGGAGCGTGCATTCGCCTTCTGGGCTTATCTGTCGGCCTATTCGAAGGAAGCCGAAATCAAGAAAGCCGCCGAGGCGATGGCGCAAGAGGAGCTTGGCCACGTCGCAACACTCAGGAAGGAGCGGCGCCGCGCCTATCACCGCGAGCACGACGAAATGCGAGAAGGCCGGCAAGGTAGCGCCGCAACCGGCCACATCGACGCAGGCGAGCTCGAACGTCGGCTTGCCGTACTTGTCGCTGAGCTCGAGTACGTCCGCACCGGCGTGGAGGCCAACCGCGCCCACGAACTCCTGATGGAAACGACCGAAATGGCCGCCGAAGCCGCAGGAGTCGGGCGATTTCCTGCAACCCTTGCACGGGGCGATGCCGAGCAGATCGCAGAGACGCTGGTAGACGCATATCTCGAGGGCGCCGAGACCGCCGGCGAGCCGGCACGTCTCGACAAGCTGCAAGGGCTTGCCGGGCGCGCAATCGCGCGGCTCGCCTGGTTGCGGTCCCTGAACGAGAGAAGCCCGTAGTGTTCTGACTGCGGTGCGTCGTTCTGGGACACGAAACCGCTAGCCGGAGCGGGCTTCCGATTCCGAGGATCCGCCCGGCTTGAGGCGGGTGGTGTTCTCCCGGGAGCGCGGGGCCGGCTCGATCTCGTCCATGATCTCTCGCAATATCCCCACGACCACGGTCTCGAAGAACCTTCGTTCGACCCTGGCCACTTTGCGGCTCCGCCAGCGTAGCCTTCGCAGCTCCCGCAACCCGTCCCCCCGATTTCCCAGTCGCAAACTCATCGGCTGCCGGACCGCAGCGATCCTTGCGCTGACGCAAAGATGACCGCGAAAGGCGCCGGACTTTGTGCCTCGACAAAGAGTCCATGGCCGCAGCGCTTACCTTTCTCGAGCGCTGGCACGGATGGTGCGTGCAGGCGATGGGAAGCACGTCGTGGTCGGAACCAGCCTTTGTAAATGGGCCATCAGCTACTTCGCGGCCGCAATCGCGTGGCTGCTGCTCGCGGAAATCCTGATGGTCGCCGGATTCGGCTTTCCGAACGACGATATCGGAGGGCCGGACACGCTCGTCGTTGTCCACGTGGTCTGCATCGGCTGGTTGAGCATGGTCTTGTGCGGCGCGCTGTTCCAGTTCGTGCCGGTGCTGGTCGCAAGGCCGCTCTATGCGGAGCGATGGGCGCTGCCGGCGCTGGCACTGTTGATGCTTGGGCTGACGATCTTGCTTGCAGGCTTTCTGGCCCTGGGCGGCCACATCAACGGGTCGTACTGGCTGCTTCCCGCCGGAGCGAGCCTGTTGATTGCCGGCTTCGGGCTGGTCGTTGCCAATCTGGGCATGACGCTCTGGATGGCCCGTCCGCTGCAGGGGCCTGCGCGGTTCGCTGCGGTCGGGCTTGCCTGCATCTGTGTTACGGCGGGATTGGGCGGCACATTCTCCCTGGTGCTCTCTGGAACGGCCACGGCTGCGCAATGGCCGGACCTGTTGGTGGCGGGCGTTCCGATCCACGCGATCGCGGGGCTTGGGGGATGGCTGACATTCACCGCCATGGGCGTGAGCTACCGCCTCCTTGCGATGTTCATGCTCGCGCCCGATGGCGAGGCGCAGCTGGGCCGGCTTGCCTGGTTTGCGGGAGCCACCGCGCTGGCCGTCAGTATTGTCGGTGGCGTTGTCGCACTCTGGCGCGCAACCGGACTGAACCTGGTGCTGCTGCTCGCGGGAGCCGCGGCGCTGCTGTCGCTGATTGCCTATGGCCGCGACGTGCTCGGCCTGTACAGGACCCGCAAACGCCGCGCGCTCGAGCTCAATACCCGCATGAGCGTCCTGTCGCTGGCAAGCCTCGCCGCGGCCGCAATCCTCGGCGCAGCGTTTCTTGCCACAGGCTCCGCCGGGCCGCATGTCGGAGCGCTCGCCTTTCTGGTCGCGTTCGGCTGGCTCACCGGCCTCGTGCTCGCCAATCTCTACAAGATCGTCCCGTTCCTGACCTGGCTCGAGACCTACGGTCCGGTGATGGGCAAAGTGCCGACGCCCCGCGTGCAGGATCTCGTTGCCGAGCGCCGCGCCTCAAAATGGTTCGTCCTGTTCTTTGCCGGGAGTTGGGCGGCAACGCTGATGCTGCTGATCGATGCGCCACTCGGCTTCCGCGTGGCACTCGCGGTCGTGACGCTTGCGACGATCGGCCTGAGTGAGGAGCTCATCAGGGCCCGGCGGCTTGCGGATGTGGCGGAGCCGTTGCGCCTGCCGACCGGAGCAGCCGTGCCTCACCTTCTGGTCTCGCGAAACTGAAAGGAGACTGCAATGACCGAATTCATCGACGTCGACGTCCGGCCGATCCTGCGTGCAGGCGGCGAGCCGTTCTCGATCATCATGGCTGCACTCGATCGGCTCGAGCCGGGGCAGAGCCTGCGGCTCTATGCCCCCTTCAAGCCAGTGCCCTTGTTTGACGTCATGGCGAGCAAGGGCTTTGCGCATCGGGAAGCCGAACTCGAAGGCGGCGAATGGGAGATCCGGTTCGTGCCCGGCGCCGGCTCCTTCGAAGCGGATGAGCTGGCGCCGGCCGCGCCGACCGATGGCGATTGGCCGGAGCCCGTGGTCCATCTCGACAACCGCGATCTCGATCCGCCGGAGCCGATGGTTCGGATTCTGGCCGCGGCGGAGCAACTTGCGCCCGGGCAGACGCTCTCCGCGTTGCTCAGTCGTGAACCGGTCTTCCTGTTTCGCGAGCTGACCAGGCGCGGCCACCAGTGGCGCGGCGGCTTCACGCCGCAGAAGGACGTCTATCAACTGACGGTGCGGGTGCTCGCATGACGACTGGGGATGGAGATCTCGTCGCGCAGATCAGGCAGGCGCTGAAAGTCGTGATCGACCTGGAGCTCGGCCACAACATCGTCGACCTCGGCTTCATCTATGACGTATCGATCGACGAAGGCGTCGCGCACATTACCATGACCGCGACGACGCGAGGCTGTCCCGCAGCGTCCTTTCTCAAGGAAGGCGTCGCCAACAGTGCGTGCCTCGTTCCGGGCGTGGAGTCGGTCGACGTCACCATGACGTTCGATCCGCCCTGGCAGCCCTGGATGATCGCGGCGGACGTGAAGGCATCGCTCGGCTTTGCCGAGGTGAACTGACGAGAGGCGAATTTCGATGACTGCCATGCGTTCTGCAACAGCCGCAGGAAAAACCACGATCGCGCCAATGCTCGCGGCGATCGTCTACACTGATAACGTATACCCCGATGCAGCCTTTGCCGCGCTGGTGGCACGATGCCGCAGCCTTGGTCTGTCGCTGGCTGGCGTTTTGCAGCACCGCGTGTCGGAAGCCCCCGACCGGCGATGCGATGTCCTGCTTGAGGATCTCAGCACCGGTCACTGCACTTCCATCTTCGAGGATCGCGGTGCGAGCGCGGCGGGTTGCAGGCTCGACGAGGCGGCGTTGACCGAAGCCGCTGCCCGAATCGAGGGAAACATGGAGAGCAGGCCGGATCTCCTTATCCTCAACAAATTCGGCAAGGCGGAGTGCTCGGGTGGCGGTCTGCTCGACCTGATCGCCAGCGCGATGGATCGTCAGATTACGGTGGTCATCGGCGTGCCCAGAACAAATCTGCAGGCATGGAGGGATTTTGCCGGCACGCTGAGCGTCGAGTTATCCGAGGACGTCGACGGGATCGAGCAATGGGCAGCGAAGTTGAAGTGAGGACTGCGCTGCCTATACGCCTTCGGAGCCCGAGCCGGACCAGCTTCTTGCCGGCGTACGTAGGTTTGGCAAGTCGAGCAGGTTGATCGCCCGGGCAGCAATCTGGTCGACCATTTCGGTCAGCGACTGCGGCCTCAGATAGAAGGCCGGCATCGGCGGGGCGATGATCGCGCCGATCTCGGTCGCCTGCAGCATCGTCCGCAAATGGCCGAGATGCAAAGGGCTCTCGCGCACCAGCAGCACCAGCCGGCGTCGTTCCTTGAGCTGCACGTCGGCGGCACGTACCAGCAGATTGTCGAGCTGTCCCCAGGCGATGGCCGAGAGCGTGCGGATCGAGCACGGCGCCACGATCATGCCTGCGATCGGATACGAACCGCTGGCGATCGAGGCGCCGATGTCGGAATGAAGATGATGGCGGAAGGCGAGGGCGTGCAGCCGATCGATCGCGTCGGCGCCAACCTCTTCCTGCAGCGTTCGCTCGGCCGCCGGCGAGACCACGAGATGCACCGCGCAGCGTGGATTGTCGGCCAGTAGCTCGACGATGCGGACGCCGATCGCGGCGCCCGAAGCGCCGCTGATGCCGACGACGATGCCTTGTTGCTCGCTCACTTGCCGCTCGCTCATGTGAGGACCGGCGCGCTTGCCGGCATGCCGCTGAGGCCGAGGCTCGACCACATCGCATCGACGCGCGCGGTCACGGCAGGATCCATGGTCAGGGGAACGCCCCAGTCGCGATCCGTCTCCGGTGGAATCTTCGTGGTGGCGTCGATGCCGAGCTTGCCGCCGAGACCGGATTTCGGCGAGGCAAAGTCGAGATAGTCGATCGGCGTGTCGGTGAGCGTCACGAGATCGCGCGAGGCGTCGCTGCGCGTCGAGATCGCCCACATCACGGCGCGCCAGTCGCGGATATCGATGTCGTCGTCGACCACGATCAGCAGTTTCGTGTAGCTGAACTGCGGCAGCATCGACCACAGGCCCAGCATCAGCCGCCGGGCCTGGCCGGGATAGCGCTTCTTGATCGCCGCAATCGCGATGCGGTAGGAGCAGGCCTCCGGCGGCAGCCAGCAGTCGGTCACTTCAGGGAATTGTTGCCGGATGAGCGGCACGAACAGGCGGTTGAGGGCTTCGCCGATCCGCGACGGCTCGTCCGGCGGCCGGCCCGTGAAGGTCGAGAGATAGACCGGCTGATGTCGGCTGGTGATCGCCGTCACGCGCATCACGGGGAATTCCTCGACGGAATTATAATACCCGGTGTGATCGCCGTACGGCCCCTCGGGCGCGGTTTCGGTCGCGGAGACGAAGCCCTCGATGACGATTTCCGCCTCGGCGGGAACGGCGAGCGGAACGGTGAGGCATGGCGTGAGGTCGGGCCGTTCGCCGCGCAGAATTCCGGCGAAGCGCAGCTCGGATAGCGTCTCGGGCAGCGGCAACACTGCGGCGAGGATCGTCGCGGGATCGGCTCCGATGACGATCGCGACCGGCATGTCGCGGCCGACAGCCTTCCATTGCTGGTGATGGCGGGCGCCGCCGCGATGGGCGAGCCATCGGATGATGGCGCGGTCGCGACCGAGCACCTGCATGCGGTAGACGCCGACGTTCTCCTCCTGATCGGCGGTCGCGGAGTCCGGCGGCACAGTGATCACGAGCGGCCAGGTGATCAGCGGCGCCGGCTCGCCGGGCCAGCACATCTGCACCGGCAATCTTGCGAGATCGATATCGGGGCCCATCGCGACGCGGTCCTGCACAGGCGCCGCCGCGCGCGTGCGCGGACGCGTCGCCAATGCGGCGCGCGCAAGCGGGACCTTGTCCCAGGCATCTCTGATGCTATGCGGCGGTCGTGGCGCGCGCAGATCGGCCATCAGCGTGCCAAGCTGTTCGAGGCGATCGGGCGTGATGCCCATTCCCCAGGCGATCCGCTCGACCGTTCCGAACAGGTTGGTGAGGAGCGGCATGTCCGACGGACGACCGTCGGCCTTGACGGGCTGCTCGAACAACAGTGCCGGCCCATGCGCCTCCAGGACCCGCCGATGGATCTCCGTGATCTCGTGGACGACGGAGACCTTCTCGCGAATGCGTCGCAACTGACCCCGGCTTTCGATGAAGCGCAGGAAGTCGGACAGGTCGCGAAAGCGCGGAACATCACGTTGCAACTGAACCAGCTCCTCAAAAACTCAGAGCTAGCCGGGTTGATTGCGGTCTTCATTGTTCCGGCTCAAATACATCGGCGTGCAATCCGTCCAGATGTGTGACCATGAATGACCCGTTCGCCGCATCGCCCGGCCCGTTGCCGACGATCCCGCCGCTTGTCGCATTGGCCATGCGTCCCCTGCCACTGCTGCCGTTGCAGCTCGTTCTCGCCGGCGTCCTGCAGAGGGTCCACCGGCGCAACCCGGCCATATTCGACCGGCTCAGCGATCACGCGCGCGCGCGGTTCGGCATCAAGCCGATCGATCTGCCGCTTGCCTTTGTAGTCGGGGCCATGCCGCCGCGCCTGACCGTCGTGCGCGACTTGCCGCAAGGTCTGGATGCACGGATCTCGGCCTCGCTCGCCAATCTCCTGGCCCTGCTCGAGGGGAGGGTCGACGGCGACGCCTTGATGTTCTCGCGCGAGCTCGTCGTCGAGGGCGATATCGAGGCGGTGCTCGCGCTGCGCAATGCGATCGACGACGCCCAGCTCGATCTTGCGGCCGAACTGTCCTCGCTGTTCGGCCCGCTGGGCGCGCCGGCAAGGCGCGCGTTCGAGGCCGCTCGCGGCCGCGTGATCGGGTCATCTACTTAAGGCGAGGAATTGAGATGATGGAGCTGATCTGTCCTGCCGGGACGCCGGCTGCGTTGAAGAGCGCCATTGATGCCGGCGCCGACGCGATCTATTGCGGCTTCAACGATGAAACCAACGCACGAAATTTTCCGGGGCTGAATTTCAGCCGCGACGAGCTGCGCAAGGGGATCGCGCTGGCGCATGGCCGCGGCGCGAAGATACTGGTCGCCATCAATACTTTCCCGCGCGCCTCCGCCGTCGATATCTGGCACCGGGCGGTGGACGATGCGGCGGGCGCCGGCGTCGATGCGTTGATCCTCGCCGATATCGGATTGATGGATTACGCCGCCAGGCGCCATCCGAACCAGCGTCTGCACGTCTCGGTGCAGGCCGCGGCCGCAAATCCGGATGCGATCGCCTTCTACGCCGAGAATTTCGGGGCGCGGCGCGTCGTGCTGCCCCGTGTCCTGAGTGTACCGGAGATCGCCGAGATCACGCGGGAGTCGGCCTGCGAGACCGAGGTCTTCGTGTTCGGGGGCCTCTGCGTGATGGCTGAAGGGCGCTGCTCGCTGTCGTCCTATGCGACCGGAAAATCGCCGAACATGCAGGGAGTCTGCTCGCCTCCGAGTCACGTCGTCTACGAACAGACCGCGGAGGGGACCAAGTCCAGTCTGGGCGGATTCACCATCAACCGGTTCGGGGCGAGCGAGCCCGCCGGCTATCCGACGCTGTGCAAGGGGCGCTTCTCGACCGCGCAGGGGGCCGGCTACATTTTCGAGGACCCCGTCAGTCTGGATGCGACGACGCTGCTCAGGGGTTTGCGTGATGCCGGCGTGACCGCGCTCAAGATCGAGGGACGCCAGCGCGGCCGCGCCTATGTCGAAAGCGTGGTGCGCCATTTCCGTCATGCGCTCGCCGCGCTCGAGAGCGGGAGTGAGGCGGACATTGCCGGCCTGAAGCCCTTCACCGAAGGGCAGGCCTCGACTGTCGGCGCCTATCGCAAGACGTGGCGCTAATCTTTCGAAGATGTGAGGTCCAGCGATGCAACTTAGCCTCGGTCCAGTTTTGTACAATTGGGCGCCGGAACGCTGGCGCGACTTCTATTTCCGTATCGCCGACGAAGCGCCGGTAGACGTCGTGTCCGTGGGCGAGATCGTCTGCTCGAAGCGCTCGCCGTTCTTCGCAACCCACATACCGGCCGTGGTCGAACGGCTGCAAAGCGCGGGCAAGCAGGTCCTGCTGGGTTCGCTGATCCTGGTCTCGCTGCGGCGCGAGCGCCGCCTGACCGAAGAGCTCGTGGCGACCGAGGATGTTCCGGTCGAGGTCAACGACCTGACCTGCCTTAGGGCACTCGCAGGCCGGCCGCACGCCATCGGGCCGTTCGTCAATATCTACAACGAGGCGAGCGCGGCTTTTCACGCCGCGCGCGGGGCAACGCGCATCTGCCTGCCGCCGGAATTGCCGCTGTCTTCCGTGGCAGCGATTGCGAGCGCGATTTCCGATGTCACGGTCGAGGTGTTTGCGTTCGGCAGGGTGCCGCTGGCCATCTCCGCTCGCTGCTATCACGCGCGCCTCCACAAGCTCGCCAAGGACAATTGCCGCTTCGTTTGCGAGAAGGACCCGGATGGCCTGCTTCTGAACACGCTGGAGCAGCAGGACTTCCTGACCATCAACGGCGTGCAGACCCTGTCTCATAGCTGCGCCAATTTGCTGGGCGAGGCGGGTCTGTTGCGCGAGAGCCACGTTGGCTCGCTGCGCCTGTCGCCGCAGGATTGCGACATGGTCGCCGTCGCCAGGACTTTTCGCGACGTGTTGGACGGCCGTGACGACGCCGACGGCGGCAACCGCCGCCTTGCCGCAGCCTATCCTGGCGTGCCCTTCTCGAACGGGTTCCTGTGGGCAGAGCCGGGCCATGTCTATCGTCGGGCCCGATCGGGAGATGCGTAAGGCCTTAGGCCATCCGCTTGCCAGCCCCGATCCGTTGAAGAATTCGCCGAGGGCTTCGACGCAGGATTTCGTTGCCCCCTCGCGCCTGCTGCCGCGCGCGCGGGCCAACGGCTGGCGGGGCCCCGCCGCCCTGGCCGATGGCTGCAGCTGCGGCTCGTCAGAACGCGGTCTTCTTGCCGATGATGCCGACATAGCTCGATCGGACCAGGGCACCCCAGCGTCCGTCCTTCTTGACGATCACGTAGAAGGAATCGGCCGACAGTATCGGCTTGTCGTTGGCGTCATAGCGCGTAAATCGCGTGACGAAGTGGAGCTTGTCGTCGGATTTCTGCACCAGCTTGCGGTATGTCCACGCCGAACGTGCCCATGCCGAAGCTTGCGCCAACTGTTTCGCATCGTTCGATTGGGCATATTCTTCAGGCGTATTCCAGATCTGCACCTGACCGCCGGCGATCCGTATGTGCGGGTAATGGACCGTCTTGGACCAGGCGACCGCATCTCGCGAGTTGAATGCCTGCACGAACTCGTCGAGATAGGCGCATCCCTGCTTCAAAAGCTCGTCATCTCCGGGATTCACGCACTCGTCGTCTGCCTGGCTCTGAGCGAGCGCAGCCGTGCTGATGCCTAAACCCGCACACGCAAGCGCCAGCAATTTGCGAATTTTCACGCTGGGACCTCCCTGATCGATTGGTTCGACCTGGTTTCGCTATGATTGACCGAAGCGTTGATCGACGTCCGATCCTAAATGGACGGAGCGCCGAGGCAATGCGGGCCGATCAGAAAATCGGACAGGGGGGCCGACAAGACGAGCTATCTTGCCGGCTTGAGAATGGCAGCCCTAAGGCACGCGTTCAATATGAGCCCGGATCGCCTCTCGCTCGACATCGATCCAGCCATGCGCGCGGGCCTTGGCCACCATCTCCGCGTAGCGCTGATCCCAGCCAGCATCGTCAGGGCGGCCCGCCAGGGTCGGGACCAGATCGATCGCGACCAGCGCATCACGATCGTCGAGAAGGGTGATCCCTTTCCAGCCCTGCGTTTCGGGATGCGCAACGGCATGCAGCACGAGCTTGAAGTTGCGGAAGTCGAACGGCTCGGTCAGCCGGACAATGCCGCCGTCGAAGCATTCGATGATCACGATGCCGCTCCTTCAGGCCGTTGGCGATGATGCCTGTTACGCTTGCGGCAGCGCCCGCAGCGCTCCTTGAAAATTGACGAGAGGATCGCCGTTCCCGCCGCGCGTCGCCACGATCCTGCCGATGAAGAGACCATGCGTGCCGACCATCTGGTGATGATGCAGCACGCATTCCAGGACGCCGATCGCTGGCTCGAGCAGCGGCACGTCGAGAACGCCTTGGGTCCATGGCGCCGTCGCGAAGCGGTCGATGCCCTTGGCGCCCCCTGCGAACCGCAGCGCCAGGTCTTCCTGCCCGCTGCCGAGGAGGCTGACGCCGAAGCAGCTATTGGCGAGGATGGCCGCATGCGTTTCGGAGCTCGCATTGACGCCGACGAGCAGACAGGGCGGTTCCATGCAGAGCGAGGTGACGGAGCTGACCGTCAACCCGCGGCGCGTCGCTTCCGTGCCGGTCGCCACGATTGCGACGCCGCTCGCGAGGTTGCGCATGGCCAGCCGAAACTCGGCGGCCTCGACCGAGCGGACATCGGTCATTTGAGACATCTGGCATCCCATGACGTACCTCCGAACCGCGTTCCTCGCCGGGTGCGCTTACGCCGAGACCGCTTCGCCCGCGACCTTGCCGCGGCCGGATTTCAACTCCTTCCGGATCGCGGGAATGATCTTGGCGCCCCACAATTCGATCTGGCGCAGCATCGTGCGCTGATCGAAATCGCCGAGCTGGGTCTGAACCGCGATGTGTGTCGGCTTGAGGATGCTGATCTCTTCCAGCATCCGATCGATCACCTGGTTGACGCTGCCGACGGGCAGGTTGCTGCGCATCGTCTCCAGGCTCATGTCGTTCGGACCGGCCTCTTCCTTGATCAGATAACCGTCGTCGCTCTGGGCGCGCCGGAACTTCAGGCTCTCGGAGAGCCTGCGCTGGAAGCGCGCATTGTCCAGATAGGACTGGATCTCGCTGTCATTGTCGCTGGCATAGGCGCAGCGCAGGAAGCCGAAGCGGGTGTTGTCGATGGAGCGGCCTTCGCCGGCTGCGATCCCCTCGAGACGTTCGCGCAGGGCCTTGATGGCGTCGAGGCCGTTCAGCAGCGCGGTGACGAACAGATTGTGGTTGTCGCGAATGGCGCGGCCGAGCGTCTCGCCGTGGCCGGAGGTGACCCAGATCGGCGGCATAGGCTTCTGCACCGTGCGTACCGCGATGGCCGTCGGCGGCATCTTCAGGTGCTCGCCGGAATATGAGAAGATGCGCTCTTTCAAGCCGGCGTGAAGCACGTCGTAGAATTCGGCGAACAGCGCGTGCGAATGGTCGAGCTCCACGCCAAAGCGATCGAACTCGAACTTCTGGTAGCCCGAGCCGATGCCGAGATCGAGGCGGCCGTTCGACACCGTATCGGCAAAGCCGATCTCGCCGAGCAGGCGGGCCGGATGATACAGCGGTAGCACGCAGACGGCTGTGCCGAGGCGGATGCGCTTGGTCAGGCCGGCGCAATGCGCAACCATCATCAGCGGCGAAGGGCAGAGGCTGTAATTGTTGAAATGGTGCTCGGCATACCAGGCGGTATCGAAGCCGGCGTGCTCGGCTGCGACCGTCTGCTCGACGGCGTTGTTGATGACCTGCTGCGAGCTCTGATGATAGCCGCGCTGCTGCGCCAGAATGAATACGCCGAATTCCATCGGTTGCGTCCTCCACCTTATCTCGGTCGCCTTTGCGATCCCCGCGGTCGCTCTTGCGATCCGCCACCGTCGCTTTTGCGACGCGTTCTCAGCAAGCTAGGGCCTTGAGCTTTTTCGAACAATTGACGTAATCTGAGCATGTCCTTTGCAGAATCTGAAAAGATCGATGAATCGCCTCCAGGCCATGGAATTGTTCGTCAACGCGGTCCGCGAGGGCAGCTTTTCCGCGGCCGGGCGCCGCGTCGGGCTCTCGCCGGCGTCGGTGTCGCGCTATATCGGCGAGCTCGAGGCGCAGCTCGGTGTACAACTGCTCAACCGCAGCACGCGCCATCTCGGGCTGACCGATGCCGGCAAGATCTTCTTCCAGCGCACCGAGCAGGTGCTGCACTCCATCGAGGATGCCGAAGCCGCGGCGCTTGCGCTCCAGACCGCGCCACGCGGAACGCTGCGGGTGCACTCGCGGACGCTGTTCGGCATCAAGGTGCTCTCGCCGCTGATCCCTGGCTTTCAGAAGCTCTATCCGGAGTTGAAGGTGGAGCTGCGTCTGTCCGAGCGGCGTCCCCAGCTTCGCGAAGATGAATTCGACGTCGACTTCCAGATCCAGGCGGCGAAAGACCCGGGCCTCATGCAGCGAAGGCTGCTGAGGAGCGAGCGGATTCTCGTGGCGTCACCGGACTATGTCGGCCGGATGCCGAAATTGCGCGAACCGGAGGACATCACCCGGCACAATTGCCTGACCTACTGGATGGGTCCGGACGACGTGGTCTGGAAGTTCATGCACAGGAACAGGCTACGCGAGATCGTCGTGCCGTCGTCCTTCAGCAGCAACAACGGCGTGGTGCTGTGCGAACTCGCCGCGAGCGGGCACGGCATCGCCCTGCTGGATGATTACACCGTGGCAGAGGAGTTGAAGAGTGGACGCCTGATACGTCTGCTGTCGGGCTTTCGGGTGACGAATTCCACCTTCGACGAGGGCATGTATGCGACGTTTCTTCAGAGCAGCTATCTGCCGGAGAAGATCAGGGTGTTCGTGGACTACATGGCCGAGAACGTGCCGAAGCAGGTCAAGCGATCGGCGCGTTAGCCGGGAACGCTAGTCCGAGCTAAACCTGTACGCCGGCAGCCCGCAAACACCGAGGCCTTCGACGGCGAACAGGCCGCCCGCATCCGGGTGGTCGTCCCTGAGGGCGTGGCTGCGTGAAATCGACGTCACGAAGAGATTATCGAGATCGGGCCCTCCGAACGTCACGCTGGTCGGATGACGGGTCGGCATGTCGATCGTCCGCACGATCGTCCCGTCAGGCGCAAATCGCGCGATCTTGCCGATGCGCACGAGCACGGACCAAAGATAGCCTTCCGAATCGATGGTTGCGCCGTCGCAACCCGATTGCTGCGCCTCCGTATCGACGAAAACGCGCTTGTTCGCGAGAGGGCCGTCCTGGCTGTAGTCATAGGCCCAAATGATCCGCCTTGCGCTGTCGGCGAGATAGAAGGTCTGGCCGTCCGGGCTGAAGCATGGTCCGTTGCTCACGGCGAGGTCCGTCTCCAGCAGCTCCACCGCGCCTGATGCGTCCAGGCGATAGAGACCGCCGAGCGGCGCCTCGTCCTGGGCGCGGTCGCCGTGCATCGTGCCCGCCAGGAAACGCCCTTGGGGATCGGCCTTGCCGTCGTTCAGCCGCACCTTCGGGTGGTCGAGCCCGATCGACGGGCCTTCCGTCAGTGCGCGCGGGCCGAAATCGTAGCGCGCAAATCCATGGCGTAGCGCCAGGATCGCGCCGCCATCGCCTCGCAGGGCCATCGAACCGATCGGCGCGGGCACGCTGAATTCGTCGACCGCGCCGGTGACGGGATCGTGCATGTGGATCAATCCGGCCAGCGCGTCGATCCAGAAGAGGCACTTCCGGCGCTCATCCCATACCGGGCTCTCGCCGAGCTGGTCCTTTGTCGCGCCGATGCGCGTGATCCGGATTTCGCTCATGGTTCCTCATGTCGGGTTCGCCGGGCTTGACCGATCGGTCTGCGAAAAACTAGTTTCATTCTGAAGGTTCTCAGGTTGGCGCCCAGCTGACGGATGGATTGCGGATTGCATGACTGAACTGTCGACAATGAAGGATGGCGCTGCGAACCAGGCCGAGGCCTCTGATCGCGTGCTTCAGATCCTCGCCGAGGCCGGACGGCTGTTCGCCAGCAAGGGATTCGAAGGGACGTCGATGCGCGACATCGCGCTCGCCTGCGGCATCTCCAAGTCGCTGCTCTACCATCATTTCTCCAACAAGGACGAGATCTACGCGCGCGTGGCGGTCGGCTCGACGCTCGAACTCTATCTGTTCGTGCGCGATCGCATTCCGGACGGGCCGCCGTCGCAGAAGATCCGCGCGTTCATGGTCGCCACGGCGGAGTATTTCCGGCGCTACCGCTGGGCCTGGATCGCCTCCACGACCGCCTTCTGGAACGATCCGGACCGCCAGCGGCACAAGGAACGGCTGACGCGTCGCGATCGTTTCGAGAATTTTCTGCGTGGCCTGATCCAGGAGGCCATCGACGCCGGCGAAATCCGCAAGGTCGATGTTCCCATGACCGGCCGGCTGATCCTCTCCTCGCTCAACTGGATGCATCGCTGGTACAATCCCAACAAGTCCGCAACCCCCGAGCAGATCGCGGACATCTTCTTCGATATGATTTTCAACGGGCTGCGCAGCGGTGAGTTGGTCGAGCTTCCCGGCGCGGAGCCACCCAAGGAGCCGTCCAGGACAGGTCGGCGCAAATCGCGCTGACCTGGCTGTGGCGGCCATGTCTCATTCCAAGACGATGTTTTGTGCCTTGATCACCGGTCCCCAGAGCGCAGCATCCTTGGTCAGCTGAGCGTCCAACCGATCCGGTGCGCCGGTATCGACCATCAGGCCATCGGTATCGAGTTGCTTTGCGATCTCGGGCTTCTGCACCGCGGCGTTCGCTGCAGCGTTCAGCCGCGCGACGACGTCGCGGGGCGTGCCGGCGGGCGCGTGCAGGGCGGTCCAGAACGATGCCGTGAGGTCGGGATAGCCGGATTCGGCGAGCGTCGGGATATTCGGGAAACTCGCCATACGTTTTTCCGAGGAGAGCGCGAGGATGCGAAGCTGGCCGCCGCGCGCATGCTCGATCACGGCGGCTGGCGTTGCGAAATTGAGGTCGCATTCCCCCGACAGCGTTTCCATGATCGAAGCCGGATTGTTGCGATAGGCGACCTCGGTGACCGCAAATCCCATCGACTTGCCCATCATGATCCCGAACAAATGCGTGACGCTGCCGGGACCGAGCGTGGCGTAGAACAGCGGCTTGTCGCGGCCCTTGGCGTAGGTGACGAAGCTCTTCACGTCGGCGGCCGGTGTCCGCGCGTTCACGGTCAGCGATAGCGGCCCGTTGCAGAGCATGGCGACGGAGGCGAAGTCCTCGAGCTTGTAGGGCAGGTTCTTGCGCAACAGGACGTTCAGCGAGATCGGCCCGGTGCCGCCGGCCAGCAGGACCGATCCGTCCTTCGGCGCGCGCGCGACATATTGCGATCCGACGATGCCGTTGGCGCCCGGCTTGTTGTCGACCAGGACCGGCTGGTCCAGGGTTTCCGCCATTGCCTTCGCGATCGAGCGCATCAGGCTGTCGATGGAGCCACCCGGAGCATAGGGCACGATGATGAAGATCTGCGACGAGCGCGCCCTGACGATCGCAGGCGCGCCAAGCGGGGTGGCGAGGGCGCCGGCGATCAGAGCTGTCGCCTGGCGTCGGCTGATCCTGGGCATGGGAATCCTCCTCAAGGTCGTTGTTTGTTGTTCCGGAATCTATCGACTGACCGATCGGTCGGTCAATAGAAGATCGGCAGGATATTGCCAGCCGCGTTCGTTGGTGCTATCAGCGCAAAAAGCTGACCGATCGGTCAGGCGTAACAAGCAAGACAAGCAGAAGCCCAGGAGGAAGCCATGTCAGAAGATATCGTCACCCTCGAAGTGTCCGACCACATCGCGCTGGTGACGCTGAACCGTCCTCCCGTGAATGCGCTCGATCGCGCGATGCGCGACCGCATCGTGGCCGTGTTCGACGAGATTTCCGAGCGCAGCGACGTCAGGGTCGCGATCCTGACCGGTGCCGGAAAGGTGTTCTGTAGCGGCGCTGACCTAAAGGATCGTCCAGATCCGACTAAGATCGGCGCGTTTCACAGCCATAACCGGATCACGCGCGAGACCGGCAATTGCATCCGTGAATGTTCGAAGCCGGTCATTGCGGCGATCAACGGCGTCGCGCTGGGCGCGGGTGTCGGCCTGATGGCCTCCTGCGACATTTTCTACGCCTGCGAGGAGGCCGTGTTCGGCATGCCCGAGATCAATGTCGGGCTCGCCGGGGGCGCGGCCATGCTGAACACGCTGTTCGGCCGCTCGCTGATGCGCCGCATGTTCTTCACGGGCTATCGCGTGCCGGCCGCCGAGCTCTATCGTCTCGGCATCATCGAGGCCTGCACGACCAAGGAAAACCTGATCCCCGAAGTGATGAAGCTCGCCCGCGAGATCGCGTCCAAGAGCCCGATTGCGATGGAATACGCCAAGAACGCGGCGAACATGGTTGAGCTGATGCCGCCGCGGGATGCCTATCGCTTCGAGCAGAACATCACGATGGCATTGTCCAAGACGGAGGACGCCAAGGAAGCGCGGATGGCGTTCCTGGAGAAGCGCGCGCCGGTGTTCAAGGGGCGCTGAGATGCGGCCGGGAGAAGGTCTCGACGCGCTGATGTCGCCGCGCTCGATCGCGATCATCGGCGCCTCGCAGGAGGCGACCAAGATCGGCGGGCGGCCGGTCGACCTGCTGCGCCGTCACGGCTATGCAGGCCGCATCTATCCGGTCAATCCGAAGGCCGCGACGGTGCAGGGCCTGAAGGCCTACGCTTCCGTCGCCGAGGTGCCGGAGGCGCCGGACCTTGCCATCATCGCGGTTGACGCGGAGCGCGCTGGCGAGGCGGTGGAGCAGTGCGCCGCACGCGGCGTCCGCAGCGTCGTCGTGTTCTCGTCGGGCTTTGCCGAGCTTGGTGAGCAGGGCCGCGTGATGCAGGAGCGGCTGCGCGTGGCCGCACACAATGGCGGCATGCGCCTGCTGGGGCCGAACTGCCTCGGCGCGGTCAGCATCGCCGAGAAGAGTATCGCGACGTTTTCGATCGTGCTCGAGCACAGCATGCCGGCGGCCGGTTCACTCGGCATCGTGTCGCAGAGCGGCAATCTCGGCAGCTACACCATGCGGCTCGCCAGTGAGCGGGGCGTCGGCGTCAGCCGCTTCATCACCACGGGCAACGAATGCGACGTCGACATCGCCGACGGCATTGCCTGGATGGCGCGCGATCCCGCCACCAAGGTCATCCTGTGCTGCCTCGAAGCGTGCCGCGATGCCGGCCGTCTGATTTCCGCGCTGGAGGAGGCGCGCGATGCCGGCAAGCCCGTCATCGCCATGAAGATCGGGACGTCGGCGGCAGGCCAGGCCGCCGCCGCTTCGCACACTGGAGCCATGGCGGGATCGGACGCCGTGTTCGATGCGCTGTTTGCCCGCTGTGGCGCGGTGCGCGTCCGCAGCATCGACGAGCTCATCGATCTCGGTCATGCGGCATCGATCCTGCTGCCGGACCGGCTGCCGAAGGGACCGGGTGTGGCGATCCTCACGGCGTCTGGCGGCTTCGGCGTGCTACTCGCGGATGCCGCGCAATCAGTCGGGTTGACGCTGCCGGAACTCGGACAGGACACGCAGCGGAAAATTCTGGAGCTGGTGCCCTTTGCTTCGGCCCGCAATCCGGTCGACGCCACGGCGCAGATGTCGAGCCGTCCCGATCTTCTGGCGAAGATCATGTCCGCCGTCGTGGCCGACGAGCGCGCCGACACGGTGATCCTGCCGCTGCCGTTCTCGCTGCATCTGCCGCGCTTGCGCTCGATCTATATGGACACGCTGCGCAACATCCGCGCGGAATTCCCGCACCGTCCGGTCATCCTGTGCGTCGACGGTCCGAAGGACGCGTTGACCGAGCTGCACGCGCTCGGCTTTCCGACGGTGGAAAGCTTCGATGGCTGCTGCGCGACCGTCGCTGCGCTGGTGCGATTGCAGGCGGTGTCGCAGCGTCCGCAGGAGGCGCCCGCGGCAGTTGGGCCGGCGGGTCCACTTGCCGCTGATGCGTTCCGTCACGAGCTTGGCGCCAAGCGCGCGCTTGCCGATGCCGGCGTTCCGGTCCTGGCCGAGCGTCTCGTGCAGGACGTCGATGCGGCGGCGCGTGCCGCCACCGAGATCGGCTATCCCGTGGTGCTGAAAATCGCATCGCCCGATCTCCCGCACAAGACGGAGGCCGGCGGCGTGGTCGTGGGCGTCGGTTCGGAAGCCGAGGTTCGGCGCGCCTATGCCCAGATGCGCGATCGCGTCGCCACCAGGGCGCCGCACGCCACGATTGATGGTGTGATCGTGGCGCCGATGGCCAAGGGGATCGCCGAGCTGATCCTCGGTAGCCGCATCGATCCGGTGTTCGGGCCGGTGGTGATGGTCGGCCTTGGCGGCATCTTCGCGGAGATCCTCCAGGACTCCGCCGTGCAGATGGCGCCGGTCAGCGAGACGCAGGCCATGGCGATGCTGACATCGCTCAAGGCGTTCGCTGTGCTCGACGGCGCGCGCGGCCGGCCGCGGGCCGACCTCGCAGCCGCGGCGCAGGCCCTTGCGGCATTGTCGCGCTTTGCCGCCGAGCATGCCGACACGATCGCCGAGATCGACGTCAATCCGCTGCTGCTGCGCGCAGAAGGCGAGGGAGCCGTGGCGCTCGATGCGCTGCTGATCCCGCGCGGTGCGCCGCCAACCCACTGAACTCAACAAATAGAGCCGGCAGAAGCCGGCCTAGAGGAAACGTGTAAAAGCAGGAGGAAGCAGTGAAGAGATCGATAATCACGGCGCTCGGCATGATTGCCTTGCTGCTCACGATTGCGCCGCTGTCCGCACAGGGCATCTCCGGCGACGTCGTCAAGATCGGCATCATGAACGACCAGAACGGTCCCTATGCCGACAATTGCGGCCTCGGCTCGGTCGCGGCCGCCAAGCTCGCGGTCGCCGATTTCGGCGGAACGGTCGGCGGCAAGAAGATCGAGCTCGTGATCGCCGACGACCAGAACAAGCCCGATGTCGGCGTCGCCATCGCGCTGCGCTGGCTCGACAATGAAGGCGTCGATGCCATCGTCGGCTGCTCGGCGTCCTCGATCGCGCTGGCGGTGCAGGACATCATGAAGAACCGCAAGAAGCCCTACTTGCTGGCCGGCACGGCGGGCTCGTTCTTCACCAACGACAAATGCTCGCCGATGACCACACAATGGGTGGTCGATACTTATGCCCAGCCGAAGGCCACGGTGAAAGCGCTGCTCGCGCAGGGCATCGATACCTGGTTCTTCCTGACGGTCGATTATGCCTTCGGCAAGGCCTGGCAGTCGGATGCGACGAAGTTCATCGAAGCGGGAGGCGGCAAGGTGCTCGGCTCGGTGCTGCACCCTCTGAATTCGTCGGATCTCTCCTCGTTCCTGCTGACGGCGCAGGCCAGCGGCGCCAAGGCGATTGCGCTCGCCAATTCGGGCGCGGACTTCGCCAATGCGATCAAGCAGGCGCAGGAGTTCGGGCTGACCAAGTCGCAATTGCTCGTTCCGCTCGGCCTCATGATCAGCCAGACGCATGGGATTGGCCTCAAAGACCTCCAGAACGTGCGGCTGACGACGCCCTTCTATTGGGACATGACTCCGGAGAGCCGGGCCTTTGCCAAGCGCTATGCCGACGCGACCAACGGTCAGCTGCTCAACGAGGGCAAGTCGGCCACCTACAGCGCCATCACGCATTATCTGAAGGCGGTGGCCGCGGCCGGTTCCGACGATGGCGATGCCGTGATGCGGCAGATGAAGAACACGCCGGTCAACGATTTCGAGATGAAGAATGTCGCGATCAGGGCCGACGGCCAGGTGATGCGTCCGCTGTATGTCGCGCGGATCAAGGCGCCGGCGGAGTCCAAATACACTTACGACTATTACGACATCACCGGCACGATCGCGCCCGACGATGCGTGGCGGCCGGCGTCGGAGAGCGCCTGCGACCTTCTCAAGTCGCAGTGACGAGCGGACGGTGCGGCGGGCATGGCGGCACATAGGGCGAAAGCAGGAAGCAGGCGATGAGTGTACTTGAAGCGGTATCGACGCAATCCATCGCGGGCGAGAACCTGACGGGCGTAGCCTATCGCGATGCGATGCATCGCTGGCTGCATGCCAATCTGCCCGGCAGTTTCCGCAGCGACAGCGCCGCTTTCGCCTCGCCCACGCTCCAGCAATCCGTCGCCTGGGAGGCGGCGATGTACCGTGCTGGCTTGACGGGCATCACCTGGCCGCAGGCCTATAGCGGGCATGGCCGCACCTTGCGCGAACATCTCATCGCCAATCAGGAGATCGGCCGGCTCGCGATGCCGGAGAGCGTCAATTCGATCGGCAAGGAGCTCGCCGGTCCCATCATTCTCGCGGTGGGGACCGAAGAGCAGAAGCGCCGCTTCTTGCCCGCGATCCTGGAGATGCGCAACATCTGGTGCCAGGGATTTTCGGAGCCCGAGGCCGGCTCCGACCTCGCCGGGCTTCGCACCCGCGCCACGCGGAGCGGCGACCAGTGGCGCATCAATGGCCAGAAGATCTGGACTAGCGGCGCGTACCGGGCGCAGCGTTGCCTGGTGCTCGCGCGCACCGGAGCACTGGAGGACCGCCATCGCGGCCTTGCCATGTTCGCGGTGCCGCTCGATGCGAAGGGCGTGCGGGTGCGGACCATCAAGTCGATCGACGGACGCGAGAGTTTTTGCGAGGTCTTCTTCGACGAGGTCGAGGTCGCCCAAGCCGATGCGATCGGCGCGCCGGACGAGGGCTGGGCCGCCGCCATCCGCGTGCTTGAGATCGAGCGCGCGACCAACCGCATGTATCGCGCCTGGCGATTCGAGAACGAGCTGCGTCATCTGATTTCGGCCTGCAAGGCGGATCCGACGTTGTCGCAGATGGTCGCGGACCGGCAGTATGCGGTCAGGCTCGGTGAGGTCGCGGTCGAGATCGAGGTGCTGAAGGCGCATGTCGAGACCGCCGTCGACGCGCTCGCGAACGGCGACAAGATCGGCGCGCGCGGCAGTCTTGCGAAGCTCTACTGGAGCGAATCGCATCAGCGCTTCGCGGCGCTCGCGATTGAATTGCTCTCGCAGGCCTCGTTGCCGCAGAAGGCGGCAGTCAAGGTGGCGCGGCGACGCTTTGAGGCCATCTACCTCCAGGCGCGCGCCGAGACCATTTACGCAGGCACGACTGAGATCCAGCTCGGCATCATCGCCGATCGTATCCTCCAGCTGTCGAGGGGCAAATAATGGTCTCCCAGCTCATGGCCTCGTCGCAAACCGCAAGGAGCCGCTGATGTCCGACGGCCGGAGCGGAGCTGCGGGCTTGCTGAGAGATCGCCTCGTCGTGGTGACGGGAGCGGGCCAGGGGATCGGACGCGCAATCGCGCTCGGCCTTGCCGCCGCCGGGGCGAGAGTTGTCCTGACCGATCTGCGACAGGACCGGGCAGAGTCCGCCGCTCGCGAGATGAGGGACGGAGGCAGGGAGGCGGTCGCCTATTCTCTCGACGTGACGGATGCTCAGGCCTGTAGCGAGGTGGCGAGGCGCGTGGACGAGGAGATCGGTCCCGCCGACGTCATCGTCAACAACGCCGGCATCATCATTCGGGAGCCGATCGACAGCCCGCGCGCGCACGAAAACTGGCGCCAGGTGTTCGACGTGAACGTCAACGGCACTTTCAACGTGGTTCACGCCTTCATTCCTGCGCTGCGCAAGACGCGGGGCGCCATCATCAACGTTGCTTCGGTCGCCGCCTTTGGCGGCATGGGCGGCACGCTCGGCTATTCGCCGTCCAAGGGAGCGGTGAGGCTGTTCACGCAGGCGCTTGCCCGCGATCTCGCGCCTGACGGCATCAGGGTCAACGCCGTCGCGCCCGGCATCATCGCGACCGAGATGAGCGAGTTCACGCGCGACAATCCGGCGAGGCTCTCCGGCCTGATGGCGCGCACCCCGATGAGGCGCGTGGGCCAGCCCGACGAGATTGCCGGGCCGGTGATCTTTCTCGCCTCGGCGATGGCGTCCTATGTCAACGGCGTCATCCTGCCCGTCGATGGCGGGTATCTCGCCTAGCGAGCAGTTGCAGTCGCACAGTTCTTGAAGAGGATAATGATGACCATGGCCGGCGAAGGACTTCAGCCCGACGAGTTCGCGGCAACCGCAGCGCGCGCAGTGATCGCATGTGCGGGTTTGGACGTGCGCGAACAGGCGCAGAAGCTCGCCGATGATGGCCTGCTCGGCGTCCTCGCCGGGGAGGAGGTCGGGGGACTTGCGCTGCCGCTCGGCTTCGCGGTTCCGGTGATCGCGGCTGCAAATTCCGGATTGCTCGGGTTTCCGCTGCTGGAGTCCATTCTCGTCGGCCGCCTGCTCCAGCCGTCGCTGACGCGTCTTGCCGCTGCGATCGTTTCCGGGGAGACATTGGCGACGATCGCCTGGCAGGGTGAGGCCACCGCCGAACGGGAGGGCGGATTGCTGCTGCTGAGCGGCTCGGTCGCGCGCGCGCCCTGCGCGGCGCAGGCTGACTACATCCTGGTGCGGATGAAGGCGGGCACCGCTGCATTGATCGCGACCAATGCCGAGGGCATTGTGGTGGAAGAGGCTGAAGGCCTCGATCTGACGGTGCCGGAGCATGCGGTGCGGCTGGAGAAAGTCGAAGTTCCCATTGGCTCCATCCTGCCGGCCGACACCTGGGACTTGCTCAACTCGGACGCCAATTTGCTCCGCGCCGCGGCCATCCTGGGATCGGCCGAGGCATGTCTGTCGCTGGCGCAGGAACATGCGTCGACGCGCCGTCAGTTCGGCCACGCACTGTCCTACAACCAGGCCATCCGTCACGCGCTGGCGCGCCAGAAGCTCGGGCTCGAGAGCATCCGTCACGCGATCACCCGGAGCCTGTCCGGGGATGGCGGCCCCGTCCAGCGCGATGCAGCGTTCCTGGCAGCAGCGACCTATGGCAGTTCGATCAGCGAAGGCGCGCTGCAGATCCACGGCGGCATGGGCTTTACCTGGGATGTCCCGGTGCATCGTCATTTGCGCCGCATCCGCACGCTCCAGGCGCAAGGCGATGCCAGTGGCCTGATCGGCGCGTTCGGACGCCGTTACGTATCGGAAGTTGCTCCGTTTGCTGAAGCGGGAGCGTGAAGGAGATGACCATGACCGAGACCAGGGATCAGACGCTCGCAGGCCGCGTCGCACTCGTCACGGGTGCCGGAAACGGCATCGGCCGCGCAACGGCGCTCAAGCTTGCCGCGCGCGGCGCGATCGTCGGCATCAACGATCTGAAGGCGGAATTCGTCGACGCCACGGTGGAGGCAATCAAGGCCTCGGGCGGCAACGCGGTTCCGGTGGCGCAGGACGTGTCCAGCCGCGACGGCATGCGGCAAGCCGTGCTTGGATTGGCCGAACGGCAAGGGCGTTTTGACATCCTCGTCAACAACGCGGCCTGGGTCCGCTATCAGTCGGTCGCGGACATCGCGCCGGAAACCGTCGAGCGCATGCTCAACATCGGCTTCAAGGCGGTGATGTGGGGCATCCAGGCCGCCGCGGAGGTCATGGATGCGCAACGTGGTGGCGCCATCGTCAACGTCGCTTCGGTGGCCGGTCTGCTGTCGGCCAAGAACAGCATCGTCTACAGCGGGATCAAGGCCGGTGTCATGGGCATCACCCGGGCTGCCGCGGCGGAGCTCGGCGAGCGCAACATCCGCGTCAACGCGGTGGCGCCGTCGGCTATTCCGACCGAGGGAACGATGCGCAACCGCAACGCCGAACTCGACGCGCGCCGGATTGCGCGGACGCCGCTGGGGCGGCTCGGTACGGTCGACGACATCGCCAAGGCGATCTGCTTCCTCGCCGGCGACGAGAGCAGCTTCATCTCCGCGCAGGTGCTCACCGTCGATGGCGGGATCACCCTGACGAACATTGCCTGACGGTGCGATCACGATGTCCCATCTGACGCCGGAACAAGAGGTGTTGAAAGAAGCCTACATCAAGGCGCGCGGCTATTGGCGGCCCTGGACGGAAGGCCTGCTGCGTTTCGATCCCGAGTTTCTGCAGACCTACGGCAAATATGCAGGCTATGCCGCAGAGAAGGGACCGCTGTCTCGCAAGATGTGCGAGCTGATCTACGTCGCCCTCGACGGCTCCTCGACGCATCTGTTCCGCTCCGGGCTCGCCCTCCATCTCCGGCTTGCGCTTCAGGAGGGCGCGTCGGCTCGGGAGATTATGGACGTGTTTCGGCTCGCGACGGCGCAGGGGCTGGATGGCTGCAATCTCGGCATCGGCATTCTCGCAGAGGAATTGGCAAGCGCGGGCCTGGACGTCGACCTCCCAGCGCTCTCGGACAAGCAGAAGGCGCTGCGGGATGCCTACGTAGCGCAATTCGGGGATTGGCCTGACTTCTGCGAGCAGTGGCTGCGGCGCGATCCCGGCTATTTCGCCGTCTTGCTCGATCTCCTTGCGGGCGGACAGTCTGAAGGCGGTCTGGACAAACCATCGCAATGCCTGATCTCAATCGCGCTGAATGCCTGCTTCACGGCGCTCGACCCGCATGGGCTGCGGGTCCAGATCAAGCGGGCGCTGCGGCTCGGCATCGGCCAGCGCGAGATCCTTCAGGTTCTGCAGATGACCGCGCACCTTGGCGTCCACGCCTGCGCCTTCGGCGTGCCCGTCCTGATGGAAGCGCTCGATGAGCGCTCCGGGAAGGCCGGAGCGAGCGAGCAGAGCGAAGAAGCGGGCGAGCGAGGAGGACGGGAATGAAGGGATTGGCGATCCGCAATCAGAGGGCATTCGCATCCGGCACTCTGTTCCTTGCCTTTGCAATCTTCTTCTTCGTGACGGCGCTACAGTACCCCGCAGGTACCGCCGCGAAGATGGGGCCTGGATATTTCCCGCGCCTGCTCGCAATCGTGCTCGCCGTCATCGGTGTTGCCGTTATCCTCAGTGCAGTGAGGCCCAGCGCGGGCCGGGAGGCGCTGCGCAACTGGGATATCAAGGGACTCGCCTGGATCACCGGGTCCGTGATCCTGTTCGGTGCTCTGCTATTCCCGCTCGGTCTGGTCGGCGCTCTGTTCGTGCTGATCATGGTGTCGAGCAGGGCCAGTCACGAATTCACCTGGATCGGAGCGCTGACGAACGCGGCCGTGCTCATCGCGCTGTGCCTGGCCGTCTTCGTCTACGGTCTCGGGCTGCCGCTGCCCGTGTGGCCTTCACTCGTCAACTGAGCGAGCCGATCGATGGATCTCTTCCACAATCTGGCGATCGGCTTTGCCACGGCTGCCCAGCCCGTCAACCTGCTCTACGCCTTCTTCGGCTGCCTGCTCGGCACCCTGATCGGCGTGCTTCCGGGCCTCGGTCCGCTCGCGACCATCGCGATGCTGCTGCCGATCACCTATGCGCTGCCGCCGGACGCCGCGCTGATCATGCTCGCCGGCATCTATTACGGCGCGCAGTATGGCGGCTCGACCACGGCCATCGTCGTCAATCTGCCCGGCGAGTCCTCGTCCGTCGTGACCACGATCGACGGTTATCAGATGGCGAAGCAGGGCCGCGCCGGTGTGGCGCTCTCAACCGCCGCGATCGGCTCGTTCTTCGCCGGATGCGTGGCGACGCTCGCGCTGGCAGCCCTTGCAGGCCCGCTGACCGCAACGGCCCTGCTGTTCGGCCCCAAGGAATTCTTCGCGCTCATGATCCTCGGCCTGATCCTCGCCTCGGTGCTGTCGAGCGGGCCGTTCATCGAGGGCATCGGCATGGTCGTGCTCGGCATGTTGCTCAGCCTCGTTGGCACCGATTTGAACAGCGGCAGCCAGCGCTTTGCCTTCGGCGTTCCCCAGCTGTTCGACGGTCTCGATTTTGTGCCGCTGGCGATGGGCATCTTCGGCTTCGCCGAGATCGTCAAGAATCTCGAACAGGACGACAAGCTGTCGCTGGTGACCCAGAAGATCACCAATCTGTTTCCGACCCGCGAGGATTTCCGCCGCATGGTGCCAGCGATGCTGCGCGGCACGACGCTCGGCACGCTGCTGGGAGTCCTGCCCGGCGGCGGCGCGGTGCTCTCGTCCTTTGCCTCCTATACGCTCGAGAAGAAGCTGTCGCGGCATCCCGAAGAGTTCGGCAAGGGTGCCATCGAGGGCGTCGCAGGCCCGGAATCCGCGAACAACGCCGGCGCGCAAACCTCGTTCATCCCGCTGCTGACGCTCGGGGTTCCCTCCAACGTCGTGATGGCCCTGATGGTCGGCGCCATGAACATCCACAACATCCATCCGGGCCCGGAGGTGATGACGAAGAACCCGACGCTGTTCTGGGGCCTGATCGCCTCGATGTGGGTCGGCAATCTCATGCTGCTGATCCTCAATCTTCCGCTGGTCGGCCTCTGGGTGAAGCTGCTCACCATTCCCTACCGCTATCTGTTCCCCGCGATCATGGTGTTCTGCTCGATCGGCGTCTATTCCATCAACAGCGGAACCTTCGAGGTCTATGAGGCGGCCGTGTTCTGCGTGTTCGGCTACGTCCTGATCAAGCTGCAACTGCCGGCGGCGCCGCTGCTGCTCGGTCTGGTTCTGGGCCCCGCGATCGAAGAAAACTTCCGCCGGGCCATGGTGTTGTCGCGCGGCGATGCCACCGTGCTGCTCACTTCGCCGCTCTCGGCGAGCCTGCTGGCTGCGGCCGCCATCGCGATCCTCCTGATCATGCTGCCGACGATCCGCGCGCGGCGCGAGGAGGCGCTCCAGGAATGATGTCGGGCAAGAAGGTCATCTGACCGGCCGCGCGCGCTCCTATTGCCGGGCCGCGATGGCGGTCATCTCGAGCTTGACGCCCGGACCGAGGTCGGCGACGCCGACTGCAGCGCGCGCCGGCAGATGAGCTTCTGCGAAGTGCGCCTTCCAGGCCGCATTGAACTCCGCCTTCTCTTTCAGGTCCGTCATGTAGATGGTCACCTGCAAGACGTTGGCTGAGTCGGATCCGAGGGTCTTCAGCAGCCGCCCCAGCTGCCCGAGAACGTCGTTAGCCTGGCCCGACATGTCGAGGCTGGTGTCCTCGGGGACGATTCCGCCGATGTAGAGCACACCGTTGTGCTCGACCACTTCGTGGAGCAGTCCTTCGTAGGGCAAGACGCGCTGGATCATGATGAGACCGGTGTTGCTTGAGGGGATGGGCGGCATATCGCACATTTCCATGTCGGTGTCGTTGGATGAGATTTCGCGCGCTTGCAAACGGCTCGACCGGGACATTCCGAAGGCGATCCGATAAGGCTTTGAAAATAAATGAATAAATTGGCGACAGAATCGTCGTCGATGGCCCGCCGAATGTTCACCAAGATGTCCTTGCGCACGAGAGCCCAGCATTTCCGCCGGCCCTGATCCCGACGACATCGGAGGATGGATCGGTATACTGCCACCGGAATTGACTCGGGGGCGGCTGGACCGCGCCCCGGAACAAGGATCAGGCGATGGACGATACGATTGGCTTCCCCGACCCCGGCCTCGACCTGTCGGACGGCTTCAAGCCGCACACCTCGCATTGGGGCGTGTTTTCCGCGCGCCAAAGCGAAGCCGGGCTTGAGGTGAGGGCCTATGCGGGCGATCCCGATCCGAACGGCATCATCGATAATTTCCCCGGCGCGCTCCGTCACCAGGCGCGCATTGCCCAGCCGGCGATCCGCCGCGGCTGGCTCGAGCGCGGGCCCGGTCCGGACGATCGTCGCGGCCGCGACGAATTCGTCTCCGTCAGCTGGGAGAAGGCGCTCGATCTCCTCGGCGGCGAGCTGTCGCGCATCCGTGACACGCGCGGTCCCGGCGCCGTGTTCGGCGGCTCCTATGGCTGGTCGAGCGCGGGCCGCTTCCATCACGCCCAGAGCCAGGTGCATCGCTTCCTCAACATCGCGATGGGCGGCTATGTGCGCTCGGTGAACACGTACTCCTCCGGCGCGTCCTCGGTGCTGCTGCCGCAGATCCTGGCGGGCTACGAGGACATCACCAAGCGCAACGTCACCTGGGAGCAGATCGCCGCTGACACCGACATCGTGCTGGCGTTCGGCGGCATGGCGCTGAAGAATTCGATGGTGGCCGGCGGCTCGATCAGCAAGCATGTCGAGCGCGGCGCCATGGAGGCGGCGCGTCGGCGTGGCTGCGAGTTCGTCCTGGTCAGCCCGCTCCGTGACGATCTTCCCGTCGAAGCCGGTGCCGAATGGATGACCTGCGTGCCCGGCACCGACACCGCGCTGATGCTCGGCATCGTCCACACGCTCGTGAGCGAGGGGCTGCACGACCAGGCTTTCCTCGATCGCTACACCGAAGGTTGGCCCGTCTTCCTGCGCTATCTCACCGGCGAGAGCGATGGACAGGCAAAGCACGCCGAATGGGCCGCCGCGATCTCAGGCGTCGCGGCGCAGACGATCCGCGAGCTGGCGCGTCGCGTTGCCGGAAAGCGTGCGCTGATCACCGTCTCCCATTCGCTCCAGCGCGCCGAGCATGGCGAGCAGCCGGTGTGGATGGGCATGGTGCTGGCGGCCGCGCTCGGCCAGATCGGCCTGCCCGGCGGCGGCTACGCCTATTCGCTCGGGGCGATCGGCTATTACGGCCGTCGCGTCAACGACGTGCCGGGGCCGACGCTGGGGCAGGGCCGCAATGGCGTCGCCGATTTCATTCCGGTGGCGCGCATCGCCGACATGCTGCTCAACCCCGGCAGCACCTATCGCTACAATGGCGAGACGCGCACCTATCCCGACATCCGTCTCGTCTACTGGGCCGGCGGCAATCCCTTCCATCACCACCAGGACATCAACCGCCTGCGCAGGGCCTTCGCGCAGCTCGACACGTTCGTCGTGCACGAGCTCGCCTGGACCGCGACGGCGCGGCACGCCGACATCGTGCTGCCCGCGACGATGACGCTGGAGCGCGAGGACATCGGCTATTCCACCAATGATCCGCTGATGGTCGCCATGCACCGGATCGCCGAGCCGTTCGGCCTTGCGCGCGACGACTACGATATCTTCGCCGATCTCGCCGACCGCCTTGGCGCGCGCGAACCCTTCACCGAAGGCCGCACCTCGCGGGAGTGGCTGCAACATCTCTATGAGCCGACTCGCGCCTCGCTCGCCAAGCGCGGCCTGGAGGCGCCGAGCTTCGACGAATTCTGGCAACGCGGCAGCCTGGTCGTGCCGCAGCAGCCCGACGACGGCGGCCGGCTGCGCCGCTTCCGCGAGGATCCGGCCGATCACGCCCTGCCGACGCCGAGCGGTCGCATCGAGATCTTCTCGCAGAAGATCGCTGCTCATGGCGATGCGGATTGCCCCGGTCATCCGGTCTGGCTGGAGAAGACCGACATGCCCAAACCCGGCGCGCCGTGCTTCCTCGTCGCCAACCAGCCGGTGACGCGCCTGCACAGCCAGCTCGATTTCGGCGGCCATTCGCTTGGAGCGAAGCATCGCGGCCGAGAGGTCGCGCGCATGAATCCGCGCGATGCTGATGCACGCGGCATCAAGGACGGCGACATCATTCGCCTGTTCAACGATCGCGGCGCCTGCCTCGCCGCAGTCCACGTCACCGACGGCATCGCGCCCGGCGTGGTGCAGCTGCCGACCGGCGCCTGGTACGACCCGATGGACCCCGAGGACGACGCGCCGCTCTGCGTGCACGGCAATCCGAACGTGCTCACCCGCGATGTCGGTACTTCATCGTTCGCGCAGGGCTGTACCGGTCAGCTGACGGTGGTTGAGGTCGAGAAGTTCACCGGCAACCTGCCGCCGATCCGGGCGTTCGATCCGGTGTAGGAAGCGTCGGTGTCGTAGCCCGGGTGAGCGCAGCGATACCCGGGAAACCCCGTGCAAAGATCCCGGATATCGCTGCGCTCATCCGGGCTACGCGCATCTCGATTCTTCTGCTCCGTCATGCGAGCGCAGCGCGCACCAAGAAAAAGGGGCCGTCCTGTGTACGAGCAGGAACGGCCCCGAGAGGCTCGCGGGCCCGGGAGGAGGAGGGCGCGAGCCGGCCGGATGCTACGCCGCTGCGCTGGCGATCCAGTCCCCCGCCGGAGATAGACGGCGCCGTGGCGGCGCTTCGGCCTCACGGTGTTCACCCTTGCTGACGAGCCGCCAGCGTGCCGGAGACTGGCCGCTGATGCGCTTGAAGACGGTCGAGAAATGCGCCTGCGTGCTGAAGCCGACGGCGAGCGCGATCTCGGCCAACGGCCGCTCGGTGGTTGCGAGCAGCGTCTTGGCATGCCCGATGCGGTGATTGAGCAGATATTCGCGCGGACGATAACCGGTCGCGGCGCGGAATTGTGCCGCGAAGTGCATCCTGGACAGGCCGGCGACATTGGCGAGCTCGGACAGGCTGACGCAGCGGTCGAAATGATCCGCGATATATTGCTCGACGCGGCGCAGCCGCCATTTCGGCAAGGCGTTGACCCTGGCGCGCGGCAATTCCAGCCGGGTGAGATGCATCGCAAGGGTCTGGCCGATGCAGCGCATGAACTGGTGATCCGTAGCGTCAGCATGTTCGACGAGCGCCTTGGCAAGCTCGGCCGCGAGCGGGTCGCGCAACAGGACGAGGTCGTGCAGTCCTTCGGTCGCGGGGAATTGCTCCGGAAAATGGTCGGTGGAGATGTGGAAGTGCAGGAAGGCGCATGGCGACTGGAATTGTGCACCGAGAGGCTTCGACGGCGCACTGACATAGAGCGTGCCCGCCGGCATGGTGCCGTCGAAAATGATCTGGCGGTCCCGGGTCAGTTTCACACGCGTGGTCTTCAGGGCGATGCCGACGAAATAGCGGTCCTCGGGCGTCGTCGCTTCGTGCAACGAGATGTCTCGCAGGTCTTCCCATCGCGAGATCACGATGTCCTCGAGGGGCGCCTCCGGGTTGCGATCGACCTGACGCCATTGGCCCTCCCGGGCGATCGCCTGTGTTGCTTCAAGGACCTCGAGATCTCGCGGGCTGCGCGGAAAATCGATCCAGGCACGCGCCGCTTGCAAATTGGTCAACATCGTTCGTCCTCTCCTGGCTTTGCCGCTGTTTGCGACCGGCAAACGCGGCAAAACCCACGCTTTCCATGCTGAGAGGATAGGCGCGCGTTGGCCAGGAAGCCCGTTAGTGGTGATTAGGATCTGTTAGTTTTTGTGCACGCATGTCGGGTGCGACGGCTGGTCGCAGACAGTGCAATTGTGTCAAAGTTTCCAATTGTTTGGGCGCGATTTGAGAATTCGCGCGGCGATCGGTGTGCAGGCATGAGATCGGCCCAGTGCGTTCACTGGATCCGCGGCTCGTGCTGAATGAGCGGATTGCTTGATCAAGTGGAAGCGAAAGCCCGACGGATTGATCGGTCCGCCGGGCTTCGTCTGCGTGGTGCTAGCTTGCGGCCGCCACGTCGAGGATCGCATCGGCAAAGGCCTTCGGCGCCTCCTGCGGCAGATTGTGTCCGATGCCGCCCTTGATGCTCCGGTGCGAATAGTGCCCCGAGAATTTCTTGGCGTAGGCCGACGGCTCCGGATGCGGTGCGCCGTTGGCATCACCTTCCATGGTGATCGTGGGCACGGTGATCACGGGAGCCTGCGCCAGCCGCGTCTCGTATGCGTCGTATTTCGCCTCGCCCTCGGCAAGGGAGAGCCGCCAGCGATAATTGTGGACCACGATCGCGACATGATCCGGATTGTCGAACGCCCTGGCGCTGCGCTCGAAGGTGGCATCGTCGAAGTGCCATTGCGGCGAAGCGAGCTGCCAGATCAGCTTCGAGAAGTCGCGGCGGTATTTGTCGTAGCCTTCGCGGCCGCGCTCGGTCGCGAAATAGAACTGATACCACCATTGCAGCTCCGCCTTCGGCGGCAGCGGCATCTTGCCGGCCTGCTGGCTGCCGATCAGATAGCCGCTCACCGAGACCATCGCCTTGACGCGTTCCGGCCAGAGTGCAGCGACGATGTTGGCGGTGCGTGCACCCCAGTCGAAGCCTGCGACAGTGGCCTTCTCGAGCTTGAGCGCGTCCATCAGCGCGATGATGTCGGTCGCGATCGCCGCCGGCTGCCCGTTTCGGATTGTCGTGTCGGAGAGGAAACGTGTGCTGCCATAGCCGCGCAAATAGGGGATGATCACGCGATGGCCGGCCGCCGCAAGCAGCGGTGCGACGTCGACAAAGGCATAGATGTCGTAGGGCCAGCCGTGCAGCAGGATCACCGGCGGACCGTCGGCGGGGCCCGCCTCGGCATAGCCGACGTTGAGGAGGCCGGCGTCGATCTGCTTCAGGGACCCAAACGCCGTGTTGGTTCCCGGCTTGACACCGCCGGCGGGCTTAGCCGGCTTGGCCGTCTCCGCAGCGGCCGGCGCGGTCAGCGAAAGCTGGGCTGCTGCGAACGTCATGGCGGCGCTTCCGAAGAAGCGGCGGCGTTCACGGTCGATGTTGTCGGACATGTATTTCTCCTCTCGTCCTTGCAAGACGCGCGGCCGCTCGCCGCGCTGTCGCACCTCGTATCGTCGATCGTCGACGTCAGCCCTTGGGCCCGTCCAGTCGCGCCAGGAAGTCGCGGACCAGCGCGGCGATCTCGTCGGTGGCTTCATCCAGCGCGAAGTGTCCGGCTTCGAGAATGTGAATCTCGGCATCCGGCACATCGTCGCGATAGGCGGTGGCGCCGGCAACGGTGAAGGACGGGTCGTATCGGCCCCAGACCACCAGCGTCGGCGGCCGCGTCTTGCGCAGCCAGTCCTGCCATTTGGGATAGGAAGCGACGTTGGTCCGGTAGTCCAGGAACAGCGTGGTCTGGATCTCGGCCTGGCCGGGATGCGTCAGGAACGCGTATTCGTCGGTCCAGGTGTCGGGATCATAGCGCTCGGGGTGCGGGCTGGAGCCGAGATGCCGCTGACGCGTCGCCTCCAGGGAAGTGAAATTGGCCTTGAGTGCGTCGATCTCATGCGCGGGATCGGCCCAGTATTTGCGACGCGCCTCCCAGAGCGGGCTCAAGCCTTGCTCATGCGAAACGGCATTCTGGACGATGATCGCGCGGACGCGTTCGGGGTGGGCCAGCGCCATGCGGAAGCCGACAGGGCCGCCATAGTCCTGCATGAACAGGACGTAGTCGTTCAGGCCGAGCTTGTTCGTGAGTTCACCCATCACGCCGGCGATGTTGTCGAACGTATAGGCGAAATCGGACGGCGGCGGCGCGCTGCTGTTGCCGAAGCCGGGATAGTCCGGCGCGATCAAATGATATTTATCGGCGAGCAGCGGCAGCAGAGGCTCCCACATCCGCGACGACGAGGGAAAGCCGTGGAGCAGCAGCACCGTCGGCGCGTTGGCTGGCCCGGCCTCGCGGTAGAATACCTTGAGGCCCTGGATGTCGACGGTGTGATAGCTGATCGAGCGCCGGCTCGATCGCAGGTCGTCCGCCGAGGCCTGCGCGGTCGCGCAGGCGATGGCGGCTGAATGGGCAGGTGCAACCGGAGTCTTCATGTCGTTGCGCCTTCTATATCTCAAGCGATGGTCGAGGGAAGATGGCTGGCTGGCAGCCACGAAGATGTGTTGGCCGGCAGCCGCCTCCTTTCTGAAGGATATCGCGGCGTCGAGAGGCGCCATCGCGGGCGCCTCTCGAAATCGACTGCTTCGAGAACTTACGAAGCGCGCGCCATCGGCTTGCCCTTGAGGGCAGCCAGCAGGGCCTCCGCCGCCGGGCCCGAGGAGTGCGGGTTCTGGCCTGTGATGAGCTGGCCGGCCTTGACGACGTGCACGCCCCAGTTTGCCGTTTTCGAGAAGACGGCACCGAGCTTCAGCATCTCGTCCTCGACGAGGAAGGGAACCACCTTGGTCAGGCCGACGTCCTCTTCCTCCCCGTTGGTGAATCCGGTGACTTCCTTGCCCTGGACCAGCGGCTTGCCATCGGGCGTCTTGACGTGACGCAGCGCACCGGTCGAATGACATACGACGGCGATGGTCTTGCCGGCGGCGAGGAACGACTCGATCAGCTTGACCGAGTGCTTGTCTTCGGCGAGGTCCCACATCGGGCCGTGACCGCCGGGATAGAAAACGGTGTCGAAGTCTTCCTGCCTGACGCTGTCGAGGCGCACGGTCTTGGCGAGCTGGGCTTCCGCCGCTGCGTCCGCCTCGAAGCGCCGCGTCAGGTCGGTGCGGAACTCGGGCTCGTTGCTCTTGGGATCGAGCGGCGGGCGACCGCCCTTGGGCGAAGCGAGGGTGATCTCGGCGCCGGTATCCTTGAAGACGAAATAGGGAGCGGCCAGCTCTTCGAGCCAGAAGCCCGTCTTGCGTCCGGTGTTGCCCAGCTGATCGTGCGAGGTGATGACCATCAGTATTTTCATGACGTCGGTTCCCGTGATTGCATTGCTGGATGACGCGCTTTCACGTGGCGAAGGCGCGCCGGTTGCAAGTCTTCGTCGAGCTCGTGCGT
Organism: Bradyrhizobium sp. 14AA; assembly: GCF_054185205.1. Classification (NCBI taxonomy): domain Bacteria; kingdom Pseudomonadati; phylum Pseudomonadota; class Alphaproteobacteria; order Hyphomicrobiales; family Nitrobacteraceae; genus Bradyrhizobium; species Bradyrhizobium sp. 14AA. The sequence goes on from NZ_JAVAYM010000012.1 coordinate 158,713, forward strand.
TCGCGCTCGCAAACGCAATCTGCACCCAAGTCGTGCGGTTGGCTCGTTATGTCCTGTTAGACGTTGCGAGTGCGCGCGTATGTCGCGGCTACTCGAAGACGGCGTCGAAGATCTCGACGTCCATCAGCACGGGCTTGGCGATGACGGTTCCGTCCGGTCGCAGCGTCTGCGCACGTCGAAGCGTCGGCACCACGATGCCGCCGAAGCTGTCGTGAGCCCAGGAATAGTGGGCGACCTTCGTCCCGAAGAGATCGTGATCCGTCCGCCGTTGCAGCGCGCTCTCGTCGAAATAGAAGATCTGGTCGGGCGCGAGCGTGATGAGGTGTGCCGGGAACTGTGCCCGCAGCCGGCGCCATGTCTCGCTGCTCTCGCGCCACGGCGTAAGCTCCTCCGTGACGACGTCGGGATGGGCGAGGAGGAATGGACTGGTCAGATAGTTCCAGATCGCGACGCCACAGAAGAAGACGAGGTGCAGTTCGTCCGCGAGCGCAGGAGAGCCGGCCTCGGAAAATGCCAGGCTCGGATTACGCCAGGTCCGCAAGACCTCGCCATCCAGGCTTTCGATCGTGATCGCATCCGGCTGAAAGGAGCCGGAGTATTCGCCTCCGGTAATGCCGGTGAAGCGGACCGATTGCGTCCGGATCGAGCCTTCCGCGGTCACGTCCTTGAATTCCCGGGCGTGGCCGGCACTGGAGAACAGCGTTCCGCCGACGGACAAATGGAGCGTGAACCGGTTCAAGCTGTTCCAGCGGGCGAGGCCGCCGCTGGCATCGATTACATCGTCGAGAAGGGCCATGTCCCGCCATATCCACCGTGAGGTGACACCACCATGGCGAGGTGCATGCGGCTTGGCGTGTTAGAAGTTGTTAGGAGTTGCGAGCGAGCAGTATGGCTGTATCTCGTTGAAGATACTCTCAATTCAGGGTGCCAAGGAGCTCCCTCGCGGCGACCAGATCGCGGCTCTGGAGGCCCTCCTGATAGCGCGCGACGAGCGGAATGAGCAGGGCGCGCGCGTCGGCGGCCTTGCCGGCCCGGTCCCAGATGCGGCCGAGGCTGATCGCGCCGCGGAGCTCCCAGCCGAGCGCGCCTTGCCGGCGCGACAGATCGAGCGACTTGCGCAAGGTGCTTTCCGCCTCGGCCGCGTTGCCCGACTGCGCAAGGATGTCGCCCTTGATCCTGAGCATCTCCGGCATGTCGAAGGATTCGCCGTGATCGGGGATCTCTGCGATGGCCTCGTTGATCGTCTGCAAGGCCTCGCCGGGCTGGTTCTGGACGGCGAGACCCTCCGCGAGCGCCGTCGCAAACACCGTCGTCATGATCCGGTGCCGCGTCGCGTACAGCGTGGCCTGGCTGCGGCGAAGATGTTCGATGCCGGCAGCGACCTCGCCGCGGCGCAGCAGCAACTCGCCCTTCTGGCCAATGCCGACCGCATGATAGGGGCCGAGGAAGTGCCGCGCGGAATGGTCGATCAGTCGCTCGATCAGGGTTTCGGCACTGGCCCAGTCGCCGACCCAGAGGAACACATAGATGGTCCAGATCAGGGAGATGCCGAGGGTGAGCGGCTGTTCGAGCAGCTCGGCCTCGCGCACCGTGTATCTGGCCGCCTCGATCGCACGATCCGGCCGGCCGGTGAGCCACAGCCCGCGCGCCAGCGCCACCAGCGCGACGATGCGGTCGTCATAACCGAGATGGCCGATATTTTGCCGCTGCGAGCCGGGATTGTGCACCATCGCGCTCTCGCAGAACTGAACGGCCTTGTCCTGGTTGCCGATCAGATGATGCGCCACGCCCAGCATCCATTCCACGTTCAGCATGGCGGCGGGATCATTCAGCTTGCGCGCAACGCCTTCGCCCTGCTCGCCGGTTTCGAGTGCGCCGTGAAAATCTCCGACCCTGGTCAAATAGATGTGCAATCCGCGCAGCAGCCACAGCTGCCAGTGCAGATCCTCGAGCTCGCGGGCAAGCTGGAGACTGCGCGTGAACGCCGACCGGACCGCTTCGGTGTTGCCTTGCGTGAACATCACGGAGACGCCGAGCGCGGCCTGTAGCGTCATCTCCTGGCGGCTGTCCAATGGGCTCGTATCGGAAGCGGCCAGCGCCTGCTGGGTCCAGCGAAAACACTCGGTCAGCAATGTCAGCTCGAGGAAGAATTGCGCCGCCGAGGCGGCCAGATCCACGCCGATGGTCCGGTCGCCGCCGTCCGAAAAGCTGAAGGTCAGTGCGGCCCGGACATTGGGCAGGTGGTCGGCATAGGGAAGGAAGCCGCCCGCACTCTGCATGCCCGTGGATTTGAGCGCGATGTCGCGCAGGAAATCGCGGAAATACTCTGCGTGGGCGCGCGCGACGCGCACCGCTTCCCCGTGCTCGACGAGCTTGTCGCCGACGAAGGTACGCGTGGTGTCGAGCAAGCGGTAGCGCAGTCGCCGCTCCGCGGGCGAGGTCGCGATCAGCGATTTCGAGAGCAGGTTGGAGATCGCCTCGACCGCTTCGGATTCGCTGATGCCCTGGCACGACGCGATGGCAAGCGCGGCCTCCAGGGTGAACGGCCCGACGAACACCGACAATCCGCGCAACGTCGCGCTTTCGGCCGCCGGCAGCAGATCGTAGCTCCAGGCGAGCGCGGCGCTCAGGGTCTGGTGCCGCGGGATCGCGGTGCGCCGTCCCCGCCACAGCAGCGAGAACCGGCTGTCCAGCAGCGATGCGGTCCCGGCAATGCCATAGGCGTTCACGCGTCCGGCCGCGAGCTCGATCGCGAGCGCGATGCCATCCAGCCGCCGGCATATCTCGGCGACGAGCGGCGCATCCTCCTCGCTGAGCTCGAATTCGCTCAGGCTTTCGGCAATGCGCTCCACGAAGAGCTGGCTTGCGGGATAGGCAAGGATGTCGGCGATGCCGAGCCCGTCGCGCTCCGGCGGGCAGTCCAGCGGAAACAGCCGGTGGACGCGCTCGCCCTCGGTGCGGAAGGATTCGCGGCTGGTGGCGAGAATATGAAGCTCGCCCGCTTCCCGGACGATGTGCTCGGCCAGGGGGGCGAGCTCGTCGAGGATATGCTCGCAACTGTCGAAGACCAGCAACATCCGCCGGCTGCGCAGGAATGTCAGCAGGCCGGGCATCGGGTCGTCGGAATTGACGGTCAGGCCCAGCGTGGCCGCAATCGTTCCGGGAATGAGCCGGGTGTCCGTCAGCGCGCCGAAATCCACCAAGAACACCTGGCCGTCGAATGCGGCGAACTCGCCATGCGCGACGGCGAGCGCGACCGAGGTCTTGCCGATCCCGCCGGGGCCGACGACCGTGACGAAGCGATGCTGGGCGAGCTCGGCGGAAATCCTCTCGACCGCATCGTCTCGCCCGATCATCCTGGCCAGCGGTGAGGGCAGCGAGCGGGGCGAAGCTGCGGGCGAACTGGTCCGGTTCTCCGAAGGGGCAGCCCGGAGCAGCGGGGCCACGAAACAATAGCCGCGCCCGGGCACGTTGACGACGTAGCGGGAGCTTTCGCCGCTATCGCCCAACGCTTTGCGCAACGTCGTGATGTGGAAGCGCAGGCTGCCTTCATCGACGTTGACGTCGGCCCATACGCGCTTGATCAACTCCCGCTTGTCGACGACCTCGCCGGCGCGCTCGGCGAGAAAAATCAGGATGTCGAGCGCACGTCCGCCGAGGTGAAGCGGGGCACCGTCCTTTTCGATGAGGCGCGACTTTGCGAACAGCCGGAATGGCCCGAAGGAAATAGCCGCATCCTGGTCGTCAGTGTCCGGCACGCGCCAATAATTCCAGTGAAGGGGCTGATGTCTGCGCTCTGATCTACCAGAACGACGTCATCAGTAAACTGATCGAAAGTGGCGAAATCGCGTGGTATCAGTCGCAAATTTTGCTTAAACGCGAGCAGCTTATGACGCGACCGCGACAATTCGTCAGTGCGCTTGACCCTCACGACGAGGGCCTCCGCTGCGAAAGTATGATGCCTGCGATCATAACAGAATCTTGCAACGTCTAACGCGCCAAGCGCGCGCGATGCATCCAGTATGGCTTTCGAGTTAGGTCCTGTTCCAACCGGGAGGCTATCATGTCCGCTATCGGCCCCAAGTCGGACGGCGGCACCGTTCGATCTCAATTCGTCGCCGGTCTCGACGATCAGTCGCGTGATTGGGAACTCGTGCTGAGGGAATCCCACCATCGCATGAAGAACACGCTGACGCTGCTGGGTGCGTCAGTCCGCCGCGATTTCTCGCGCGCGGGCACGAGGGACGTGTCGCTTGCGGTGGACCGGTTCGAGCGTCGCATCGTCGCCTTCGGCAGGCTGTATCAGCTGCTGTCCGACAACGACGATCCATCGATGGTCTCGGTCGAGAACTTCTTCGAAAACCTGTGCGAAGCGATCTCCGAGGCCGTGCTGGAGCCGGCGGGAATCCGCTGCGAGGCCGCGATCGAAGGCGGCACGTTGCAGGCATCGCAATGTCACCGGCTCGCGTTGATGCTGACGGAGCTGGTCACGAATGCGGCAAAGCACGCCTTCCCGAACAGGAACGGTGCACTGATCCGCATCGACGTCGCGCGCCGCGACGGCGCCTGGGTCTGCACGGTGGCGGACAACGGCATTGGTGCGACCGGTCCGCTCCGGGGCACCGGCAGTCGCATCCTCGAAGGGCTCGCCCGCAGCATTCATGCACGGCTGCATGGCGAAGCCGGGCGGGGCGGCACGCGGGTGACCATCGTGATGCCGGTCGCCACCTGAAGGACAGCCTCAACTCACACCACGGGAGTTCGAACATGGCCACACTCGACATCGACCGCGACGCCGCGGCCAAGTCTTCGAAATCACATGATGACGATATGAAGCTCGAAGTCGTCGTCATTCCGGTGTCCGACGTGGATCGCGCCAAGGCGTTCTATGCGCGGCTCGGCTGGCGACTGGATGCCGATTTTGCGTCAGGCAGCGAATGGCGCGTGATCCAGTTCACGCCGCCGGGTTCGGCCTGCTCGGTGATCTTCGGCAAGAATGTCACGGCGGCGGCGCCAGGCTCGGCGCGCGGCTTGTATCTGATCGTCTCGGATCTGGAGGCCGCGCGAAAGGATCTGCTCGAGCGCGGCATTGCCGTCAGCGAATCTTTCCACGGTGCCGGCGACGTTCATGCCGGGCCTGACGAGCCATACCTGTTCGGCAGCGTCCGGGTCAGTGGCGCTGACCCGAAGCGGGGCAGCTACAGCTCATTCGCGTCGTTCAGCGATCCCGACGGCAATGGCTGGCTGTTCCAGGAGGTCACGACGCGACTGCCAGGACGCATCGCGGCGGACGACACGAGATTCGCATCACACACCGATCTCGCCGCGGCGCTGCGCCGTGCCTCCGTGGCGCATGACGAGCATGAGAAGCGCACCGGCGGGCACGACGAGAACTGGGCGGACTGGTACGCCGACTACATCGTGCGCGAGCAGGCCGGCCAGCCGCTGCCAACCTGAAGCAACTGCATTCTCGGCTCACGGCGCGGCCACTTCGCCGCCTGTGGGCAGCCTGCGCTGTTCTCTGCGGAAGTGCGCGCCGCGTTCCGTCTGCTGCGTCGGTCGATCTGAAATCAGCACATATCAGGAGCGAAACCATGAACCGTCCCGAACCCATCGTCGCCACCGAAGACATCCGCCTCGAGCGCCGCCTGCCGTCCTACTGGCGCGTCACCTTCAACATGCCGCCGGTGAACATCTTTGGCCCAAAACAACTTCCGCTGCTGGGCGATATCGTCACGAAGATCGAGACCGATCCGGACGTGAAGGTCGTGGTGTTCGACAGCGCCGTCGAAGGTTTCTTCATCACGCATTACGATTTTCTCGCGCCGCTGGAGGACTCTCTCGGCATCCCGCCCGGGCCGACCGGGCTTCAGGCGCTGCCCGACATGCTGGTGCGTCTCAGCCGAGCGCCTGTCGTCTCCATCGCCGCGATCCGGGGGCGTGCGACCGGTGTCGGCAGCGAGCTCGCGCTTGCCAGTGACATGCGCTTTGCCAGCCGCGAGAAGGCGATCCTGTCGCAATGGGAGGTTGGAGCGGGCCTCGTGCCCGGCGGCGGGCCTATGGCGCGGCTGCCGCGCCTGATGGGTCGCGGCCGCGCGCTCGAAGTGCTGCTCGGCGCCGATGACATCCACGGCGACCTTGCCGAGCGCTACGGCTATGTGAACCGCTCGCTGCCGGATGCCGAGCTCGACGGCTTCGTCGAGGCGCTGGCCATGCGCATCGCCTCCTTCGACAAGGAGGCGATCGCCGAGACCAAGCGTCTCGTCGACGTCGCGAGCCTGCCGCCGGATGCCGAGATCAAGCCGGAGTGGGACGCGTTCATGGCAGCGATCGGCCGCCCCGCGAGCCAGGGCCGCCTCAAGAAGCTGATGGCGCATGGCTTCCACCGTGCCGGCGACGTCGAGAACCGGCTCGGCTTCCATTTGGGGCAGATCGGGATCTGAAGGAACCGCTATGGCGCCGGGCCGGTTGGAGTGGCGGCAGGCGGCCATGCCGAGTCGCCTTTCCACCGGTGATCAAACAAACCAGGAGAATTGAGATGATCCGCAAGGCGAAAGCAGTATGGAAGGGCACCGGCCGCGATGGCACGGGCCATCTGTCGAGCGAATCCGGCGTGCTCGCGGAGACGCCCTATTCGTTCAAGACCCGTTTCGAGAACGAGAAGGGGACCAATCCCGAGGAATTGATCGCCGCGGCCCATGCCGGCTGCTTCACCATGGCGCTGGCCTTCGGGCTTCAGCTCGCGGGCTTCACGCCCGACGAGCTGTCGACGGAGGCCGCGGTGACGCTCGAGCCCGAAGGCAAGGGGTTCAAGATCAGCAAATCCGCACTGACTTTGCGCGCGAAAGTGCCGAAACTCGACGACGCCGGCTTTGCCCGCATCGCCGGCGAGGCGGAGAAGAACTGCCCGGTGTCGAAGGTGCTCAACGCCGCGATCACGCTCGACGCCAAGCTGACGTGACCAAATGCAGGGAGCGGTGCCATGTCTCTTCAAGATCTGCCTCGTCAAGATCTGCCTCGCCAACATCAACCGGATGAAGACAGGTTTCGGGTGATCCTGCCCGAGGACGTCGCATGGCAACCGTTCCCCGCATTCCCGCCGGGCGCGCGGCTGGCCGTCATGGTGGGACATCCAGCTGAACCCGGACCCTATGTGGTCCGGGTGAAGGTGCCGGGCGGCACCAAGCTGATGCCGCACAAGCATCCGGAGGACCGCATCTACACGGTCATGTCGGGTGTATTCTACATCGGACTCGGCGAAAGTTTCGATGGCGACAAGGTCAAGGCCTATCCGCCGGGCAGCGTCATCGTCCTGCCGGGCGAGACCTGGCATTTCCATTGGGCGAAGTCCGGCGAATACGTCACCCAGGTTTCCGCGATCGGCCCATTGGGTCTAGAATATCACGATGACCACGATGATCCGCGTCAGCAGAGAGCGTGACTGGCCTTGATCCGATCCAGCCGCTCAACGGCATAGGAAGGCTTTCAGATGATCATCACTGGCGTGGAAGCCGTTCCGCTGAGGATTCCGTTCAGGGCCGGTACCAGATCCGAAGCGTCGGCTTGGGGTGACAGCAATCTTCCAGCCGCCGACGCGCTGCTGGTCCGGGTGACGACCGATCAGGGGGTGACGGGATGGGGTGAGGCGTTTGGCTTTCGTGCCGTGGCTTCCGCCAAGCTCGCGATTGACCGAATGATCGCGCCGCTCTGTATCGGCAAGGATGCCACTGGGATCGAAGCCTTGATGCTGGACGTGCAGAAGAAGCTGCATGTCTTCGGGCGCGCTGGTGCTCTGGCCTTCGGGATTTCGGCGGTCGATATCGCCCTCTGGGACATCGCGGGGAAGGTTGCCAACACGCCGCTGTATCGCATGCTCGGTGGCGGGCCTGCGGATCTGCCCTGCTATGCCAGCCTGGTTCGCTATTCGGATCCCTCGCTCCTTCGTGCCGGTGTCCGACAGGTGATCGACGCCGGCTTCGGCACGATCAAGCTTCACGAGATCGAACTCGCCGCGATCCGGGCGGCGCGCGATGAGGTGGGGCCCGGAATAGCAATCACGCTCGACGTCAACTGTCCCTGGACCCTGACCGAGGCACGCGCCATCGCGAGCGATCTGAGAGCGGTCAATCTCAAATGGCTGGAAGAGCCGCTCTGGCCGCCGGAGAATTTCGCGGGCCTTGCCGAGTTGAGGCGATCGGAAGGCATACCCATCGCGGCGGGCGAGAATGTCTACACGCTGATGGATTTCGAGCGTCTGCTGGCGGCGAAGTCGGTCGACTTCGTTCAACCGAGCCCCGCCAAGATGGGCGGCGTGAGCGAATTGCGGAAGGTCTTTCCGCTCGCCGCGGTCCACAACACCGCAGTGATGGCGCACTCCTTCTACGACGGCCCCGGCCTGCTGGCGGCGATCCATGCGACCGCGGCACTCGGTTCGGCCGATTCCATGATCGAGTGGCGCTGGTTCGATCTCGAAGCCACGATCTATGGTGCCGCGCTCGAGCCTAAGCGCGGCCGCGTCGCCGTCCCCAGGGGGCCGGGTCTTGGTCTTGATCCGGATCCCGATGTCGTGCGGAAATATCGGCTGGACCTGTAAGCGATTGCATCTCGATCAAGTGGAGACATGAACATGACGACTGAGCGCGCTGTTTTGGCTGGAGGTTGTTTCTGGGGCATGCAGGACCTGATCCGCAGGCAACCGGGGGTGATCTCCACCCGCGTCGGCTATACCGGCGGCGCGGTGAAGAATGCCACCTATCGCAATCACGAGGGCCACGCCGAGGCGATCGAGATCGTCTTCGATCCCGCGAAGACAAACTTTCGGACCATGCTGGAGTTCTTCTTCCAGATCCACGATCCCACCACGCTCAATCGCCAGGGCAATGATCGGGGCACGAGCTATCGCTCCGCGATCTTCTATACCAGCGACGAGCAGAAGCGGATCGCCCAAGACACCATCGCCGACGTCGAGGCTTCCGGTCTGTGGCCCGGCAAGGTGGTGACCGAGGTCGCGCCTGCGGCTGAGTTCTGGGAGGCCGAGCCCGAGCACCAGGATTATCTCGAGCGCTATCCGGACGGCTACACCTGCCACTTCATCCGGCCCGACTGGAAGCTGCCGCGCCGCGCGACAGCCGTGGGAGGCTAGACCTCGTTGGCGCGCGCAGTCAGGCGCGCAATTGCGCCATCAAGTCGCGCGCGGTGCGGATGTCGGCGATGTCGGCGCCTTCCGGGAAGGACCCGGAGACGTTCTCCAGAACGGCCCGAGCGTCCGCGCTCTGGCCGGCCCCGATCTTGAACCGCGCGAGGCTGGTTGCAGAGCGCAGCTCCCAGAAGCGCGCGCCCTGCCGGGCCGCCATGTCCATGGCCTGGCGAAAGCGCGCCTCGGCGTAGCCTGAATGTCGCGCGCTTCTGAGCATCAACTCGCCCTTGATCCGGATCAGCTCCGGCAGATACCAGAGCTCCTGCCGGTCGTTGCAGCGGGTCAGGACATCCTCGATCACGTCGAGGCCGCGGTCGATCTGGTCGGCCTCCAGGAAACCGGCCGCGAGCTCGCCGAGCAGGGGGAGAAAGCGCGGCAGGAAGCGCGCATCGCCGGCGTGATTGAGCTCTTCGCGCAGCTGCGGCAGTCCGGTCGCGATATCGCCGCGTTTTGCCATGACCGCCGCGTTGAAGGCGCGCGCCCACAGGCCCCACAGCCGAATGGCGTGGCGCTCGGTGTGTTCGAGCAGCTCGGCGCCGTGGCGCTCCGCGGCCTTGAAATCGCCGGACCAGAAAGCGATCGGGCAGGCGGCCTGTCCCAGCACGCTGCAGAAGGTCAGCGCGTGGCCGTTGGAGCGGCCTTCTTCGATGTTTCTGGCGGCGAGCGCCTGGGCCTGATCGGCGAAGCCCTGGAGCCACAGGATACGGGCGCGGAAATATTGCGTGGATATTCTCAAGTCGAGCGGGAAGATCTTCGGCTTCTCCGCCAGCACATGCAGTGACGCATGCACCCGGTCGATGCGCAGTCGGGCGTCGTTCTGATCTCCGAGATAGTGCAGCGCGACCGCCGTCAGCCGGTCGCCGAGCATCACATCGGTCCTGTCGGGCGAGTTCGCCGCGGCATTCGCAAAACGATCGGCGAGCGTCCGGGCCTTGCCGAACTGTCCGTTGTTGAACTGGTCGATGCACAGGCCCCACAGCGCACGCAGGCGGAAATCCTTGTCGTCGAGCCTGTCGGCGAGTTCGAGAGTCGTCTCCAGGATCGGGCGCGCCTCGCGCGCGCGACCCTCGCCGTACATCAGCGACCAGCCGAGTGCTGACAGCAGCTGCATGCGGATGCGGTCATCGCCGGTGTCTCCGAGCGCCGCCAGTGCCGTTCTGCATCGTTTCCGACATTCGGCGAACAGCGAACGGCGCACCCACAGCGTCACCGCGGCTGCCGTCAGGGCGATTCCCAGCGCAACGTCGCCGTCGGGCGCGAACGCCCAGTCCAGCGCCGCGCGCACATTGTCCAGCTCCGCGCCATAGACGCTCAGCCATTCGGGCAGCGGGGCCGATGTGTCGGCCTCCGCGTGCGCGAAGAGATCGCGAAAATGCTCCGCGTGGCGGTGCGCGAACTGCCTGGTTTCGCCGAGCTCGTTGAGCTTCCCGAACGCGTAGGTGCGCGTGGTGTCGAGCAGGCGATAGCGCAGCGTCCGCGAGCCGGACGGCGCGATCAGCGATTTGGTGACCAGATTGTCGATGGCCTCGAGCGTTTCCGATTCGCTGAGGCCGTCGCCGGATGCCACTGCGGCGGCCGCCTCCGGCGCGAACGGCCCGGCGAACACCGACAAACGTCGCAATGTGGCGCTCTCGGCAGGAGGGAGCAGATCGTAGCTCCAGTCGAGCGCCGCGGCGAGCGTCTGGTGGCGCGGCACGGCCGTGCGGCGGCCGCGCCATTGCAGCGAAAAGCGGCTGTCGAGCAGCGATGCGGTGCCGGCGATCCCGTAGGCATTGACCCGGCCAGCCGCGAGCTCGATGGCCAGCGCAATGCCGTCGAGGCGGCGGCAGATGCTCGCGACGAGCGGCGCCTCTTCGGCACTGAGCTGGAACGGACCCGAGCTCTGCGCGATGCGCTCGACGAAGAGCTGGGCCGCGGGGTAGGCAAGGACCTCGGCGACATCGAGCCCTTCGCGCTCCGGCGGACAATCCAGCGGGAACAGCCTGAAGATCCGCTCGCCTTCACTGCGAAACGATTCGCGGCTGGTTGCGAGAACGCGAAGCTGCGGCGCTTCGCGAACGATGCGCTCGACGAGCGGCGCCAGATCATCCAGCACGTGCTCGCAGCTGTCGAAGATCAGCAGAGCCGGGCCGATCTTCAGGAATGTCAGCAGGGCCGGGGTCGGATCCTCGGCGCTGATGGTCAGTCCGAGCGCGGAGGCGATGGTGGTTGCGACGTGGCTGGCATCCCGCAGCGGACCGAAATCGACAAAGAAAACCCGCCCGCCGAAATCGGGGGAACGGCGATGCCCGACGGTGACGGCGACGGCAGTCTTGCCGATGCCGCCCGGGCCGACCAGGCTCATGAAGCGATGGAGCGAGAGTCCGTTCGATATCTTTTCGACGACCTCTTCCCGTCCGATCATCTTCGAGAGCGGCGTGGGAAGGGAGCGGGGAGGCAGGATGTCGATGGTGGGCTGTACGGCGGACGGAGCGGCCTGAGCGAACGAGGCGACGAAGCAGTAGCCGCGCCCGGGCACATTGACGACATAACGGGCCGACTTGCCGGTGTCGCCGAGCGCCTTGCGCAGCGCTGCGACATGGAAGCGCAGGCTGCCCTCGTCGACGTTGACGTCGGCCCAGATGCGCTTGACCAGCTCCCGCTTGTCGACGACTTCCCCCGGGCGCTCCGCGAGGAAAATGAGGATATCGAGCGCGCGGCCGCCGACATGAAGCGGCGCGCCCTCCTTTTCCAGGAGCCGGGACTTCGGAAACAGTCGAAATGGCCCAAATGAAATGGCCGAGTCTTCGCTACGATCTGGCACGCGCCATTACCCCCGCGACGGGAGTCAGAGGTATTTCTTTCTGGTCTATCAGAACGAAGCGTACAGTAAACTGGCCGAAAGCAGTGGGCAGGGCCGGCAGCCCTGCGCGGGCAGCTTGGGTTCGCCATGTCGTCGAAATAATGCTTGAAAACGAATGGCTTAGGCGGATGCGACAAGGCGATGACGGCGCGGCTCGTCCGGACGGAGCATTGACTGCGGTGACGGATTGCTGCGATTGGACGGTTCGCGAGCCGGTCCCGCCTCGACAGTGACTGCTGCCGGCTTCCGGAATTCGGACATGCCTTCCTTCTCGCGACGACATTTCGTCCATGCGCTATCGGGCGCAGCGGCGCTGGCGGCCTTTCCGCGCAGCGGACAGGCCTCCGATTATCCGTCGCGTCCCATTCGCCTCGTGATTCCGTACGGGGCGGGCGGATCGGGCGACCAGATCGGGCGTCCCTGGGCGGAGAAGGTGTCGTCGCTGCTTGGACCGGCCTTCGTCGAAAACATCAGCGGTGCGGGCGGCGCGATCGGGACTGCGACGGTCGCGCGGGAACAGCCCGACGGCTACTCGCTGCTGCTCGGAAACGACAGCACGCAGGCCATCATTCCGTTGATGTCGCAGAATCCGTCCTACGCGATGGGCGATTTCCGGGCGATCTACCGCCTCATCAGCAGTGCGCTGGTTTTCGCCATCCACCCGTCGGTGCCCGCCGCAAATCTGCGCGAGCTTGTCGCCTACGCGGCGGCCAATCCGGGTAGGCTGTCTTACGGCACGCCCGGCATCGGGAGTGGCAATCATCTGGTCGGGGAATCCTTCAAGCAGCAGGCGGGTGGTCTGGACATCGTCCACGTTCCGTATCGGGGCATCGCGCAGGCGAGCAACGACCTTGTCAGCGGCCAGATATCGCTCGTCATTGCCGTCATGTCGGTGCCATTGCAGCAGCTGAGCCAGACCGGCAAGATTCGGCTGCTCGCGGTCGCCACCGAAAGGCGGCTGAGCAGCGCGCCCGACATTCCGACTGCCATCGAATCCGGCATGCCGGGCCTGCGTTATGACGGCTGGTTCGGCCTGTTCGCGCCTGGGCACACCGACGATGCGATCATCGCGCGGATCGCGCAGGCGACGCGCCTCGCCATGGCCGATCCGGCGCTCCAGGCAAGCTATCGCGCCCAGGGCATGGAGCCGGACGGCGATTCGAGCCCGGACAAATTCCAGCGCATTGTCGAGGCCACGTCGGCGAGCCTCGCGCCCGTGATCAAATCGATCGGACTGAGCAATCCGTGAGGCCGTTCACGCGTCGACGGGTGCCTGGCGCTGGTCGGCCGTGACGATGCGGGCCGACAGCGTGACGAGACCCATCAGCCCGGCCAGCAGCCAGAACGCCGTCGGCAATCCGCCAATGCGAGCGACGAAACCGACGCCGGCGGGACCGATGAGGATGCCGGCATAGCCCGCGGTGGTGATCGCCGCGACCGCGAGCCCTGTCGGCATCACCGTCTGCCGGGCGGCGCGGCGGAACAGCACCGGCACGAGGTTCGAGGCGCCGAGGCCGATGAACAGGAAACCCGCGATGGCGACCGCCGCGACGGGCGCCGTGAGCAGGACCACGAAGCCCGCGACCGCGATGAGGCTGCCCCAGACCAATGTCTTGAGGTCTCCGATGCGCGCGACGACGGCGTCGCCGCCGAGCCGTCCCATCGTCATCGCGATCGAGAACACGATGTAGCCGATCCCTCCCTGCGCCTCGGAGACGAGGCCCGCGCCGATCACGAGCAACGCGCCCCAGTCGAGCATCGCGCCCTCGACGAGGAAGGTGATGGCGCCGAGCAGCGCCAGCAGCAGCACCGAGCCGTGCGGCAGCACGAACAGCGGTCCCTCCTGCACCTGCGCCGAGCGGAGCAGGCGCGGCCATGTCGCCAGCATCGCGATCAGCATCAGGGCCGAGCAGATCAGCGTGCAGGCGAGCGCGCCGAGTTGCAGCGAGAGCAGCGCCGTCATCAGCGCCGATCCTGCGAAGCCGCCGATGCTGAACAGGGCGTGGAAGCCGGACATCAGCGGGCGCCCTGCGGCGCGTTCCACTTCGACCGCATGGATGTTCATGGCGACGTCGATCGAGCCGAGCGCGGCACCGAAGGCGAACAGCGCGAGCGCCAGCGTCGCGGGCGAGCTCGCCACCGCCAGCAGCGGCAGCGCCAGTGCAAGACCGAGCCCGCCCGCGATGATGATCGGCCTGCTGCCGTAGCGCGCACTCAGGACGCCGGTCATCAGCATCGCGACGACCGAGCCGATGCCGAGGCTGAGCAGGAGCAGTCCGAGCACGCCGTCGTCGACGCCGAGCCGCGTCTTCGCGAACGGCACCAGCGGCGCCCAGCACGCGATGCCGAAGCCGGCGACGAGGAAGGCGAGCCGGGTCGCAAGGCGCGTCGCCGGCCGGTCGGCAGAAGACATGAGAACCCCGGGGACGTGGCAAGGAGGGCGCGATCCACAAGCCTGACGATTGCCGCGACTTTATGTCCGGGAAGCGTCCTTGCTCGCGCCGGTCTTTGCGAGCCGCAGGCGCACGCGCAGGCCGTTCGGTTCGTTGTCGAGCAACTCGAGCGTTCCGTCATGTGCGGTCACGATCGCCTGCGCGATCGAGAGGCCGAGGCCAAATCCGGCCGTCTCGTCCATGGTGCGGGCGTCCTCTCCGCGCACGAAGGGTTCCAGCATCGCCGCCTTCCTGCCGGCGGGAATGCCCGGGCCGTCGTCCGTGACGTCGATGATGAACTGATCCTCCGATATCAGCAGCGCGACCTCGACGCCGGTTCCGAAGCGCGTTGCGTTCTGGACGAGATTGGTGACCGCGCGGATGATTTCATCCGGCCGCAGCACGAAGGCGGCCCGGTCGGGGCCGGAATAGGTCACGGCATGTCCGGAGTCCGAAAATTGCTCGCAGACCATCTGAAGCAACGCCGCAACGTCGACCAGCGTCGGCTTGACGGGGCTTTCACTGCGCAGCAGCGAGAGCACCGATTCGAGCATCGACTGCATCTGGTCGAGGTCGCGCACGGTTTGCGTGCGCTGCGCCTGATCCTCGATGTATTCCGAGCGCAGCCGCAGGCGCGTGATCGGCGTGCGCAGGTCGTGGCTGATGGCCGCGAGCATGCGCGTCCTGTCGTTCATCAGCGCGGTGATGCGCTCGCGCATCCGGTTGAGCGCTCGTGCCGCGGACTTGATCTCCTCCGGGCCGTTCTCCGGCAGCGGCGCCGACGACCGGCTCAGGCTGAAATCCTCCGCCGCGCGCGCGAAAGCCGATAGAGGCGAAGAGAGCGCGCGACCGGCCCAGACGCCGAGCAGCGTGATGCTCGCCACCAGGAACAGCAAGGTGGAGGTCCAGAGGCCGCTGACAAAGGCCGGCAGTGCGTGTGATGCGATCGTGACTTCGAGCACGTCGTCGTTGGCGAGATAGAACCAGACGCGCTCACCGTCCGAGCCGGCGCCATGGACGCGTTCGGCCCGGACACCGAGCGCGGAGGGGATGGTCAGCGGTGTCCGCACCGGCAGCGGTGTGGTGGCTGCGGAGCCGTTCTCGCGCAATTGCAGCTTGAGCGCCGGAAAGGTTCGGCTGACGCTGTCGAGGACGAGCGCGCGCTCGGCGTGCGGCGTGTTGGTGATGATCCGAACGATCAGCTCGATCTGCTCCAGCGGAGAGTCCGTCAGCAGCTTTGGCTGATTGAGCAGAAAATATCCGCCGATCAGGACATGGATCAGGATCAACGAGCCCAGGATCAGGGCCGCGATCTGGCCGCTGATCCGCCTGAAGCTGAAGAGTGCCACGATGTCGGCGGTGCGGCTCATGCTTCCTCCACGATCGGCGTGAAGACATAGCCGCCGATGCGGACCGTTCTGATCACCGAACCGGTCTCGGTCCTGTCGAGCTTGCGGCGCAACCGGCTGACCAGCACGTCGATCCTGCGGCCGTAATTGCCGTTGGAATGGCCGCGCGTCATGTTCAGCAGGCTGTCGCGGGTGAGCACGCGGCCGGCCCGTTCGCAGAACGCCTGCAGGAGATCGAACTCGGCGCTGGTCAGCGGCACCTGCGCGCCTTCGGGGTCGCGCAATTCCCGCAGGCGAAGGTCGATGGTCCAGCCCTGGAACTTCAGGCGCGTCGCGCTGGAGGCGGCGACGCCGCTCGATTGCCGGCGCAGCACCGCGTTGATCCTGGCGAGAAGCTCGCGCGGATTGAACGGTTTCGGCAGATAGTCGTCGGCTCCCATCTCGAGGCCGAGGATACGGTCGAGATCCTCGCCCTTCGCGGTGAGGATGATGATCGGCGTCATGGACTCCATGCGCACGCGGCGGCAGAGGCTGAGACCGTCCTCTCCCGGCAGCATCAGGTCGAGCACGATCAGGTCGACCTTGCTCTGCGACAGATACCGGTCCATCTCCTTGCCGTTCGTAACGGTGCCGACCGAGAACGAATGCTCGCGCAGATAGCGCGCGATGAGGTCGCGGGTCTGCTGATCGTCTTCGACGACCAGGACGGTCTGGGTGCTGTTGGTCATGACTGAAATTGCATCGGGGATACCGATCGTTGGTCGATTTGCGGACGATTGTCTCGTCCGAAGAACTACGGTCATGGTGTAATCCTTAAGGTCAATCGCGACTCAGCGCCACCACGGGGTCGAGGAAGGCGGCGCGGCGGGCGGGGAAGAAGCCGAAGGCGATCCCGATCCCGGTCGAGGTCAGGAACGCCGCGCCGATCGAGAACATCGAATAGCTGACCTGGAAGCCGGGCACCGCGGTGTTGATGGCGACGCCGAGCAGGATCGCGATCAGGATGCCGGCAATCCCGCCGATTGACGAGATCAGGGTCGCCTCCACCAGGAACTGCTGGAGGATGTCGCTGCGCCTGGCGCCGACCGCCATGCGCACGCCGATCTCGCTGATCCGCTCGGACACCGACACCAGCATGATGTTCATGACCCCGATGCCGCCGACCACCAGCGAGATCACCGCGATCGCGGCGACGAGGAAGGCGAGGGTCTGGGTCGTGCTGGTGATGGTGCGGCGGATGTCGTCGGTGTTGAGGATGACGAAATCCCTGGTGTTGTGGCGCTGCGTCAGCAGCGTGGTGACCGCGTCCTGCGCCAGCGCGGTCGAGATCTCGTCGCTGATCCGGAGCAGGATGCTGCGCAGCGCGCGATCGCCGGTGAACTGGGCCTGCACGGTCGTGTAGGGGAGATAGACCGAAAGGTTCTGGTTCGAGCCGAACCCACCCTGCTGCTGCGCGATGACGCCGACGATGCGGCACGGCACCTTGCCGAGCCAGATGACGCGGCCGACGCCTGCGGTCTGGTCGTCGGCGAAGAATGTCTTGCGGGTGTTGTCGTCGATGACGGCCTGGCGCTCGATGTTGCGGACGGCGTCGGTGTCGAACAGGCGGCCCTTCGCCAGCTTTGCGCCCTTGACCTGGAAATAGCTCTCGCCGACGCCGTTCACCAGCACGTTGGATTCGTTGCCGCGGTACCGGACCGTCGTGCTGGTCGAGACCGTCGGCGTGACCCCGGCGATGAAGCTCTGCCGGTCGAGCGCGCGGGCATCGTCGAGGACCAGCGTCTTGATCTTGCCGGCCCGCGCGTCGCCGAAATCCTTGCCCGGAAACACCTCGATCGTGTTGGTGCCGAGGCTTGCGATGTCGGACAGCACCTTGCGCTGGGAGGCGTTGCCGAGCGCGACGACGGACGACACTGCGGCAATGCCGATGATGATGCCGAGCATGGTCAGGAAGGCGCGCAGCCGGTGCGCCGCCATCGCGACCAGCGCCATCCGCGAGGCCTCGCGCAGGCGCCGCAAGGCGCCGGACCAGCCGGGGCCGCTGTCCCATGACGTCCGCGACACCGCGGCAATCGGTGCCGACGTGCCTGCGGTCTCCGTGCGGCGATCGGAAACGATCCTGCCGTCCCGCAGCTCGACGATCCGATCGGCCCTGGCGGCGACATCGGCATCGTGAGTGACGATGATGATCGTCCGCCCCTCGCGGTGCAGCTCCTTCAGGATTTTAAGAACCTCTTCACCGCTGCGCCGGTCGAGCGCGCCGGTCGGCTCGTCCGCCAAAATGACTTCGGCGCCGTTGATCAGGGCGCGCGCGATCGAGACACGCTGCTGCTGGCCGCCCGACAGCTGGTTCGGTCGGTGGCCGCGCCGGTCGTTCACGCCCAGCCTTGCGAGCAGTTGCTCGGCGCGCGTGCGGCGCTTGCGCGTGTTCATCCCGGCATAGATCGCGGGGATCTCGACGTTCGCGGCGGCCGAGAGGTCGCCGAGCAGATGATAGCGCTGGAAGATGAAGCCGAAATGCTCGCGGCGCAGCGCCGCCAGCGCGTCGGCGTCGAGCTCGGAGACGTTCTTGCCGGCGACGTGATAGGTCCCCGATGTCGGACGGTCGAGACAGCCGAGGATATTGAGCAGCGTCGATTTGCCCGATCCCGACGAGCCGATGATCGCCACCATCTCGCCGGGCTGGATGCTCAGCGAGAAATCGTCGAGCGCGGCCACGCGTGTGTCGCCGGTCGAAAATTCCCGCCGGACGTTCTCGAGGGCGATGATCGGATCGGTCATGTCAGGGACCTCCCCCTCCCGGCGGACCGCCAGGCATGCCGTGCGATGCGGTCTGCTCGTTGGCTTCGCCGGTCACGACCCGTTCGCCCTCGTCGAGGCCGGACTTGATCTCGACGGTGGTGCGGTCGTTGAGGCCGGTCCTGACCTCGCGCTCGCGAACGTCACCCGACGCGGCGAGGGTACGCACCGTGCTGCGGCCGTCCGATTTCCGCATCACCGCGAGCGCCGGGATGACCTTCACGCGCCTGGCTTCGCCGGTGACGATGTGCACCTCCGCGGTCATGTAGGTCCGCAGCGCATAATCCTTGTTCGGAACGTTGAAGACGCCGATGTAGTAGATCGCCGTGCTGGTCGAGCTTGATGAACTGGACGAGCTCGATGACGTCGTGGTCGAGGAGAAGCTGGCGTCGTTCTTGATCGACTCGGGTGCCGGCTCGATCTGCTCCAGCCGGGCCTCGTAGCGATGGTCCTGGTCCCCGAGGATGGTGAAGTAGAGCGATTGCCCCGGCCTGACCTTGACGATGTCGGCCTCGGAGATTTCCGCCCGCACTGTCATCGTCTCGAGCTGGCCGAGAACGACGATGGTCGGTGCGGACTGCACTGCGTTGACCGTCTGTCCTTCCTGAACC
Organism: Bradyrhizobium sp. 14AA; assembly: GCF_054185205.1. Taxonomy (NCBI): domain Bacteria; kingdom Pseudomonadati; phylum Pseudomonadota; class Alphaproteobacteria; order Hyphomicrobiales; family Nitrobacteraceae; genus Bradyrhizobium; species Bradyrhizobium sp. 14AA. The sequence goes on from NZ_JAVAYM010000012.1 coordinate 177,942, forward strand.
ACGGTCGCGAGCACCGTCCCGTCGATCGGCGCGGTGATGCGGGTGTATTCGAGGTTCACCCGCGCGGTCTCGACGCTGGCTTCGGCGCCGACGATCAGGGCCTCGAGCGCCGCGATCTGGGCGCGGGTCTGGCGCACCGTCGCATCCGCGCTGTCGAAATCGCTGCGCGACGTCGCGCGCTGAGCCAATGTCGCCTGCTGGCGTGCGAGGTTCGCCTCGGCCAGCACCAGCGCAGCCTCCTTCTCGACCTTCTGCGCGCGGTAGTTCTTCAGCGAGGCTTCCGAGTTGCGCAGATCGTTCTGCTTGGTGACGGGGTCGATCTGGGCGATGGCGTCGCCGGCCTTGACCGTGTCGCCGACGCGGACGTTGAGCGCGGTGATCCGGCCCGACACCTGTGCGCCGACGGCGGTCAGCCTCGCCGGTTTCAGCGTGCCGCTCGCCAGCACTTCTTCGCGCAGATCGCTGACGGTGACGGGGGCGGTGATGTAGGATTGCGCTTTGCTCGATGTCCCCGGGGAACGCGTCGCCAGGACCATGCCGGTCGCGGCGACGGCAATCACCGTGGCGGCGATCTTCACGCGCTTGACGGTGATGAACTCGGTCACTTCTGCGCCTCCCGCATGTGTGGCCCCGTGTTGGTGTCCACGATAACAGGCGTCGACACGTCGACCGGATCGGCCCAGCCGCCGCCGAGCGCCTTGGCCAGCGCGATGTAATCCTTGGCCGCGGACACCTTGCTCTGGATCAGCGAATCCTCGGCCGAATAGAGCGAGCGTTCGGCGTCCAGCACGTCGATGAAGCTGGCGCTGCCGGTCTCGAACAGCGATCGCGACAGCTTGGCGGCCTCGCGGTAATTCTTCGCCGCCTCCGTCAGCTTGCCGGCGCGCACCCGTTCGCGCGACAGCGAGACGAGCGCGTTCTCGACGTCCTCGAGCGCGGTGAGCAAGGTCGAATGGAACGTCACGAAGGCCTGGTCGCGTTGCGCCTCCGCGATCCTGACGGTCGCCAGGCGCTTGCCCGCATCGAACACCGGCACAGTAACGGAAGGCCCGACCGACCAGCTCAGGCTGGAATATTTGGCGAGATCGCCGACACGTAGCGCGGAAGTGCCGACCGAACCGGTCAACGACACCGCCGGGTAGCGGTCGGCCTCGGCTGCGCCGATCTTGGCAGTGGCCTGCGCCAGCTTGCGTTCGGCGCTGGCGACGTCCGGACGGCTCAAGAGCAGATCGGCCGGAAGTCCGGTGGGCAGCGGCATGCGCGGTGCGGGCACGGGCGCGGTCCGCGCCATCAGCGACGCGACGCCGTCCGGCGGTCGCCCGAGCAGGATGCCGAGCCTGTGAATGTCGGCCGCGAGCGCGGCCTGATAGGTCGGAACATTGGCTTCCGTGCTCGCGGCCTGCGCGGTCGCCTTGGCGAGATCGACGGCGTTGCCGCTGCCGGCGTCGTATTTGCTGCGGGTGAGCTTTTCGGTGTCGCGTTGCGAGACCGCGGTCCGCTGCGCCAGCGCGATCCGGGCCTGATAGCCGCGCGCCTCCACGTAATAGGCAGCGACGTCGCCGATCAGCGTGACGAGGCTGTCGCGCAGATCCTCCGCGGCGGATTGCTCGCCGCGCAGCGCCGCTTCGATGCTCCGTTGCGTGCCTCCGAACAGGTCGAGCTCCCAGCTCGAATCGAAGCTTGCCTGATGAAGCGTGTAGGGCGAGGTGTCGACGACGGCCGAGGCGGAGCCCGCGCTTGTCTTGTTGTCGGTCACCGAGGCTGTGCCGCTGACGGATGGAAACAGGCCTGCGCCGGTCTGCTGGACCGTTGCGCGCGCCTCGCGCACGACCGCCTTGGCTTTGGCGACATCGGGGTTGGCTTCGACGGCCTGTTCGATCAGCCGGTTGAGCAGGGGATCGCGCAGGCGCAGCCACCACCGATCGAGGCTGCCGGTATCCCGCCGCGAGGCCGGCTTGGTGCTCCAATGCGAAGGCAGGTCCAGCCCGGGTGGGCCGGCATAGTCCGGGCCGACCGCGCAGCCGGTCAACGAGCCGATCAGCATCAGCGCGACGCAGGCCGATCCGGCGCGCGACAGAACGGCGCGCAGCAGGGTGGGCGTCGAATGATGGTTCTCCTTTGCGGATGGCACGGGGACTAGGACGAACAAATCTGGCGGCATCAAATCGGCTGGGATCCATTGGCCTAGCCCGGGAAGGGATGGGCGCCCGTGGCTCTCAGACGAGGCAGGACGAGGCGGGAACCACTAGCCGGGCGATCGTGGCCTTTCGGCAGCCCGAATGTTGCTGGATGTAAACAGATGTTACGGGGTATCCCGGTGCAGCCGGCGGAGCAAAACATCGGCCCTGTTTCGCCGCCCCGTCAACCCTTTCCCGCAAAAATATTCCACTTTACCGAAATTCGGATTTGACGTAGGTATTGCCCATCCTGGCTCATCCTTGAGGGGCGATCTTGTGGTCGTCATTTTCGCGAGCCGGGCTTGCGGTGGACGCGGCAGCGCCGGGCGAGAAAGTTAAGGGCAGGGCGGATTGCTCTCCGTGAGCCCGAGGCTTCGCGCCGGATGAGCGGCGTTGCTAGGCTTCGTCTCGTCTGTAAGTTTCCGGCTCTGTCGACAGGGTCGGGAAAACTGCGGCGAAATGGCGGGCCGTGCGTACGGCAAAACCGTGTGGTCCTGGCCGTCGTTGCTACGGTCAAGCCCTGGCGAATGCGGCCCTCGCGTCAACCGGCGCGCTGTCGGCGACTTTCGCGGGGGTGAGGGAGGCCAGAACGAACTCGGCTCCCGGGAGAGCGCGGCATAAGCCGTCCGACCATCGCGCAGGGAAGGCCGAGTGATTGGCTACACCTGTATGCTGCTGTGCGGTCTCCTTTGCGCATTATTCGCGCAGCAGACCGCGGGTGCCAGCCGGCACCCGGCCTTCCCTGCGCCCTCTTGGATTGGAGGGGCGAGTGACGAAGCAAAGCTCGGGCGAATTGCGCCGCGAGGATGCGAAGGCGTGTCTGAAAGCCACACTCGCCGTCATCGCCCGGCTTGGCCGGGCGATCCAGTACGCCGCGGCGGTTGTGATGGAATCGAGACGGCGGCGATTACTGGATTCCCCGCCTGCGCGGGGAATGACATCGTCATCTGGAGAACCAGCCCATGTTCACACTCCGTCATTGCGAGCGCAGCGAAGCAATCCAGAATCCCTCTGCGGAAAGGCTCTGGATTGCTTCGCTGCGCTCGTGCTCGCAACGCTTCACGCGTTGCAGAGCGTCCGGGACACCAGCCCGCTCACCACGAAATCGGAATCTTCTGCGCAGATCCGCCCAGATCCGAGTCCGGGCTCAGGGGCTGGCGGTCGAGCGGCCGGTTGTTGTTTCCCCGGGCGAACGAGGTGCCCGGCGGCAAGGCATAATCGGTAAACTTGCGCTCACCGGGAAGCACCTCGGTCCCTCCATCCAGCCACGACCGCTTGCTTACATAGATGCGCGTGTGCGGACCGGATTGGTAGGACTGGTTGGGGCCGCGCGGACCATACTCGTAGACGGCACGCGGCGTTCGCGATTGATCGCGCTTGCCGGTGGTAGCGGCATGCGCGGAGAGGGTCGAGGCGAGCAGGGCGACCAGCACCGTTCCGGTCGTGACAATCGCGTTCATCGGCAAATACCCCATGCGAGTTCCTGACGTCGTCGCCTCTCGCACCGGCTTGAGAATCTGTAAAGCACTCGGGCGTTACGCGATGTTGCTGAACCTCCGCTTGGGCAAGCCGCGTTCGCTGCGGATTCAATGTCGGTCGGCGCCGCCGATGGCCGGCGCAGTCGTCGTGGCCGCAACGCGCACGCGGCTGATCGGCCAATCAAATTCAACGACCGGAAACAGTACAGCAATCCGAAAGCCACACCGCGGCCACAGCCGTCTCGTTTCAGAGCAGGAGGTGCTCTTGAGGTGTGGAATGTCGGTTTTGCGGGCCTGGCTAGTCGCTGCAGTGGTGAGTGGTGTATCGATTGCGAGTTCGTTGCCCCTCGTGCTGCTGCCGCGGCCGGCAGCCGCGCAGGCGGTGGAGACGATCGTCGTCGAAGGCAACCGCCGCGTCGAGGCCGAGACGGTCCGCTCCTATTTCAGGCCCGGTCCAGGCGGACGGCTCGATCAGTCCGCGATCGACGATGGGCTCAAGGCGCTGATCGGAACCGGCCTGTTTCAGGACGTGAAGATCAATCGGGCCGGTGGCCGCGTTGTGGTGTCGGTGGTGGAAAACGGCGTGATTGGCCGTGTCGCCTTCGAGGGCAACAAGAAGATCAAGGACGAGCAGCTTTCGGCCGAAATCCAGTCCAAGCCGCGCGGGACCTTCTCCCGGGCGCTGGTGCAGTCCGACACGCTGCGCATCGCCGAAATCTATCGGCGCTCGGGCCGCTACGACGTGCGCGTCACGCCCGAGATCATTGAGCAGCCGAACAATCGCGTCGATCTCATCTTCACGGTCGAGGAGGGCGCGAAGACCGGCGTCAAGTCGATTGAGTTCGTCGGCAACAGCGCTTTCTCGGCATCGCGCCTGCGCGACGTCATCAAGACACGCGAATCCAACCTGCTGAGCTTCCTTGCCAGCGGCGATATCTACGATCCCGATCGCGTCGAGGCCGATCGCGACCTGATCCGCCGCTTCTATCTCAAGCACGGCTTCGCCGACGTCCAGGTGGTGGCCGCGCTGACCGAATACGATCCGGAGAAGAAAGGCTTCCTCGTCACCTTCAAGATCGAGGAGGGTCAGCAGTACCGTGTCGGCTCCGTCGATTTCCGTTCAAGCATCGCCAATTTCGACGCGGGCTCGCTGCGCAGCTTTTCACGCGTCAGCGTGGGCGCGCTCTACAACGTCGAATCGATCGAAAAGTCGACCGAGGAGATGCAGATCGAGGCCTCGCGCCGCGGCTATGCCTTCGCCGTGGTCCGTCCCGGCGGCGACCGCAATTTCGAGGCCCACACCGTCTCGGTCGTGTTCAACATCGACGAGGGCCCGCGGACCTATATCGAGCGCATCAACCTGCGCGGCAACACCCGCACCCGCGACTACGTGATCCGGCGCGAATTCGATATCTCGGAAGGCGATGCCTACAACCGGGCGCTGGTCGACCGCGCCGAACGGCGGTTGAAGAACCTCGACTACTTCAAGAGCGTCAAGATCGTCACCGAGCCCGGCTCGTCGAGCGACCGCGTGATCCTGATCGTCGACATGGAGGAGAAATCGACCGGCGACTTCTCGATCTCGGGCGGGTACTCGACGAGCGATGGTGCGCTGGCCGAGGTCTCGATCTCCGAGCGCAACCTGCTCGGAAAAGGGCTCTATGCCAAGGCGTCCGTCAGCTACGGCCAGTATTCGCGCGGGATATCGCTGTCGTTCGTCGAGCCGTACCTGCTCGACTACAGGATGGCGCTCGGTTTCGACACTTATTGGAAGCAGCAGAAGTCGAACAGCTATACCAGCTATGGCGTGACGACGCTCGGCTTCTCGCCGCGCATCGGCCTCGCCTTGCGGGAAGACCTCTCGCTCCAGCTTCGCTACTCGCTCTATCAGCAGAGCATCACGCTCGCCAGCGTCTACAACAACTGCAACAACAATGCGTCGAACACCTCGCTCGCATTCAACCCGACGCCGGCCTACATCAAGAACGTCCTGGGCGGCGTGGACCCGACCAACAGCAGCGATTCGAGCCTCTATGGATACGGCTGTTACGGCGACGGCGAGTCCAGCCTGCCGGTCCGGAAAGAGCTGGCGAACGGCCCGACCTGGACATCGGCGCTCGGCTATACGCTGAACTACAATACGCTCGACAACACCAAGAACCCGACGGAGGGACTGCTGATCGACTTCCGTCAGGATTTTGCCGGGGTGGGTGGCGACGTGACCTATCTGAAGACGGCGCTGGACACCAAGTACTACACTCCGCTCGTCTCCGATATCGTCAGCGTGATCCACCTCCAGGGTGGTCTCCTCAGCAAGCTCGGCAATCAGGACCTGCGCATGCTGGATCATTTCCAGATGGGCCCGAACCTGGTGCGTGGCTTTGCCTCCAACGGCATCGGTCCGCGCGACATCACCTACTACAATTATGGCGCGAGCGGCGATGCGCTCGGCGGCACGAAATACTGGGGCGCATCGATGGAGTTGCAGATGCCGTTCTGGTTCCTGCCCAAGGAAGTCGGCTTGAAGGGCGCGGTCTATGCCGATGCCGGCTCGCTCTGGGGGTACCAGGGGCCGACGTCGTGGACGGCCACCGGCGAAGTCAGCACCAAGGCCTGTCCGACCTGCGGACTGCAATATGACGACGGCAACACGGTGCGCTCGTCGGTCGGCGTCGGCCTGATCTGGGCCTCGCCATTCGGGCCGCTGCGCTTCGACTATGCCGTGCCGCTCACCAAGGGCAAATACGATATCGTGCAGGAGTTCAGGTTCGGCGGCGGCACGTCATTCTAGCGATTCGCCCCGGGACGGCATCGTGCATTTGTGAAAATGCGTGATGGGGTTCGGGCTTGGGCGCGTGGACAGCCGCTCGGGGATGTTCGATAATGCACCGCGAAAATTGCGGGACACTGTGGCCTGCACTCGGACTTCCGCAGAAAGGTCACTCCGATGACACAGGCAGGCGCCTACGGACAGAGGCTCGGGCAGTTCCTGCGTTTAAAGGAGGCGCCGCCCTCCCTGGTCACGCGCTCGCTGCGCAGCGCCGAGCTCGCTGTCACCGAAACCCGGAATGACCGTCCGGTGCCCGGTCTGTCCGGTACGCTGACCGCCGAAGACGCCTTTCTCGTCAGCCTGAAGCTTCACGACTACCCGGACTGCGAGCTCTGGGAGCGCGGCAGATGCGTCATGAAGGCGGACGTCCGCGCCGGCACGACCTATCTCTACGATCTCAAGCACGATCCGCGCTATGTGATCGACAAGCCGTTCCACTCCCTGTTTTTCTACATTCCGCGCTCGGCACTCGACGGCATCGCCGAGCAATGCGGTGCGAAGCGCGTCGATGAGCTCGATTGCCGGATCGGCGTCGGCCATGACGACGAAGTGGTTCGTCACATCGGGGCCTCGCTGCAAAACGGGCTGCGCCGGCCGGACGAAGCCAGCCAGCTCTTCATCGACCACATGATGCTCGGTCTGACCGCGCATGTTGCCCATGCCTATGGCGGGCTTCAGCGCACGGCTGGACCTGCCCGTGGCGGCCTCGCGCCGTGGCAGGCGAGACGTGCCTGCGAGAGGCTCGAGTCGGACCTGGGTGGCAAGCTCTCGCTGCAGAAGATCGCCGCCGAGCTCGACCTCTCGGTCAGCCATTTCTCGCGCGCATTCCGCATCTCCATCGGCCTGCCGCCGCACCAATGGCTGCTTCATCAGCGGGTGAAGGCTGCCAAGCAATTGATGAGCGTTCGCGACCTGCCGCTGTCGGAGATCGCGATCTCGGCCGGGTTTGCCAACCAGAGTCACTTCACGCGGGTGTTCTCGTCCGTTGTCGGAGCCAGCCCGGCAGCATGGCGCCGGGAGGCGCTCGGCGCCCCCGAGCGGTGAGACGTGGGCCCGGGCGCTGCCGGTCCTTGCGTCCTCAGCGACGTTTGGTCAGCGAGATGGTGTAGGCCGCGCGCCGCGCGGCAAAGATCTCGTCCGGCGGATGACCGATGCCATCGGCGAGATTGGCCGGATTGAAGATGGACGCGTCGCACGCTTCGTTCGGCTCGAATCCCGTGATCACGATCGTGCCGAGACGCACCTCCTCGCGATGATCCTCATCCGGCCAGCGCATGGTCACGTCCATGGTGGGATCGCCGGGGCGGTCGAGCAGCGCCATCACGTTGAAGCGGGCGTGGCCCGCGGCGATCCGCGTGCGCAGATCGTCCAGCAGGAAGTCGACCGGCTTCGTCCGGACTTCGTCCTCGCTCAGGGTGATCTCGCCGCCGGCCGGGACGACCTTGAACTTGATGAACCGCGTCTCATTCTCCGCATTGGTCGCGGGAAAGGAATGCACGCCCCAATAGGTCGTGCCGGCAAGACTTCCAGGCAGCGGACGTGCGGCGACATAGTTGGCCTGATTGAGAGTCTCGGGATTGGCCGCCGAGAACGCCTTGACCTTCGCCATGTCCGGCTTGCCATCGGGCCCCGGAATGCGCGCCTCAAGGAAGGCCAGCATCTGGTCGAGCGTTCGTGCAAAATGCACGGGCGCGCTCTCCATGAGCATGTCGGATCGGTAATCGTCATTGCCGAGCTTGAAGCTGAAGCCGCGCAGCACCAGATTGTTGGTATCGGCGACGTCAGGATGACCGCCGCCGACCGAGAAGCGTGCCAGCACGCGCGATGGTCTTATGAAGCTCTGCGATCGCGTGACCTCCCCCGCCCGATCCGAGGGAGTGTATGTTCCGCGAACGCACCGGCCCTTGGCGAAGCTGGCGCGCACTTTCGGCGGATTGCCGGCGATGGCCTTCAGGGCTTCGACAATGGAGGCGGGCGTTGCGGCGGGGACGTCGGACATGGTGAGCCTTCTCGCGTGGGGCGGGCAGGCTAGGTATTGTGCGAACCAGTGTCTTTCCCAAATCGATCGCACGTTGCCCGATCCTGCTCAAGCTGCGTGCAAGATCGAACAAATGCGTTTGGTCGCGATCCCTGTCAGCCGGGTGCGGGAGGACCGCGCTCGCCTAAGCGCTCAGTATCCGTCGGCAGGCGTCGACAAACACCTCTGCGCCGGTGACGATATCAGCGTCGGCGGTGTTTTCGGTCCAGTGGTGGCTGATGCCGCCGATCGACGGCACGAACAGCATGCCCGCGGGCATGACGGTCGCAAGCATCTGCGCGTCATGGCCGGCGCCGCTGGGCATACGGATGGAGCGGCCGCCCGCAACGGCCTTGCTCGCGGCTTCGATCGCATCCTGAAAGCCGGAGTTCATCATGGCCGGCGCGCCGGTGCGCAGCTTCTCCACGGTGACGGTGCAGGGGCCGTGCGCATTGGCTTCGTCCGCCATGGTCCGCAGCAACTGCTCCAGCCGCGCAATGGTCGCCGGATCATCGTCGCGGATCTGGAACAGCATTTCTGCTCCGCCCGGAATGATGCTCGGCGCACCGGGATCGAGAGTGATGCGACCGGTCGTCCACACCGTGCGAGGGCCGCAGGCGGCGGGAAAACGTTCGTCGATGGCCACGCAAAATCTGGCGAGTGCGAGACCCGCATCCTTGCGTGCCGCCATGCGCGTGGTGCCGGCGTGGTTCTGCTCGCCGACAAAATTGATCCGGTATTGCCAGATGCCGACGATGGAGGTCACGACGCCGATCGCGAGGCTGCCGCTTTCGAGCGTGTCGCCCTGCTCGATATGCGCCTCCAGATACCCGACATGTCGTCCCGGCTCGGCGGTGACGCGTGGGCGTCCGGCGAGCCCCATGTCGCTGAGTGCATCGCGCATGCTGCGGCCGCTGGTGCGGTCGCGCGCGGCATCGACGTCGGCCTCGGTCACCTGCCCGACATAGGAGCGCGAGCCGAGGAAGTGGCCGAAATGTCCTTCCTCGTCGCACCAGGCGGCAACTTCGACCGCGCCCTTGAGCGATGGATCGGCGTTGAGCACGCGCGCGGCTTCGAGCGCATAAACGACGCCGAGCGGGCCATCGAGCCAGCCGGCATAGTTCTGGCTCTCCAGATGCGAGCCAGCCAGCAGCTTCGGCCCGGGCTTCGCGCTGGTGCCGAAGACGTTGCCGATGCCATCGATCGCCGCGGAGAGGCCAGCTTCGGGCAGCTTCTGAACCAGCCACTCCAGCGAAAGCCTGTGCGGCTCGGAGAACGTCGGTTTGTGCACGCCGGTCTTGTAGGTGCCGATGGCGCGCAGCGCATTGAGGTCGGCGAGAACGCGCTGGCCGTCGGCGAGCGGTTGAGCGTCAGGCATGTTCGGCAACCTTCAGCGCCTCGGTGCGGATCTCCTCGACCAGCCGTTCCTTGAGCTGGACGAATTCGGGCGTGGTCTTGATCTTGTAGGAGCGCGGATGCGGCAGGTCCACATTGATCTCGGCCTTGATCCGGCCGGGACGCGCGCTCATGACGATGACGCGGCTGCCGAGGAAGATCGCCTCCTCGATGTCGTGAGTCACGAACAGCACCGTCTTCTGGTCGCGCTCCCAGATCCCGAGCAGCATCTCCTGCATCAGGGCGCGGGTTTGGTTGTCGAGTGCGCCGAACGGTTCGTCGAGCAACAGGATCTTTGGATCGTTGGCGAGCGCGCGGGCAATTGCCGTGCGCTGCTGCATGCCGCCGGAGAGCTGCTTCGGCCAATGGTTCTCGAAGCCGGACAGGCCGACCTGACGGATGAAGGCGTCGGCGATCTTGTGGCGCTCCGCCTCGGATACGCCGCGCTCGCGCAGGCCGAAGGCGATGTTCTCGCGCACGGTCAGCCAGGGAAACAGGGTGTAGGACTGGAACACCATGCCGCGATCCGCACCGGGGCCGGTGACCTCGCGCCCGTCGAGCGTGACGCGGCCGCTGGTCGGACGGTCGAGGCCCGCCACGATGCGAAGCAGCGTGGACTTGCCGCAGCCGGAGGGGCCCAGGATGGTGACGAAGTCGTTGTTGCCGATGACGAGATCGGTCGGCTCCAGCGCCCTGGTCGGCGCGTTGCCGTGGCGCGCGGGGAAGGTGCGCGAGACCTGTTCGATCTTGAGCGTGGTCATGCCAGCCTCCACGGAAACAGCCAGGCGTTGAACGCCTTGAACAGGAAGTCCGAGAGGAGGCCGATCAGCCCGATGACGATGATGCCGAAGATGATCTGGCCGGTGTTGAGCAGCGCCTGGCTGTCGGTGATCATGTGGCCGATGCCCGAGGACGAGCCGATCAACTCGGCGACGATGACGTAGGTCCAGGCCCAGCCCAGCACCAGCCGCAGGATCTCCGCGATCTCGGGCGCGGAGGAGGGCAGCAGTACGCGGCGGATGATACCGCGGTCGCTGGCGCCGAGTGTGTAGGCTGCTTCGACCAGATCGCGCCGCGTTGTGCCGACAGTGACGGCGATCATCAGGATGACCTGAAATACCGAGCCGATGAAGATGACGAGCAGCTTTTGCAACTCGCCGATGCCGGCCCACAGGATCAGAAGCGGGATGAAAGCGGAGGCGGGCAGATAGCGGGCGAACGAGACGAAGGGTTCGAGGAAGGCTTCAACCGGTTTGTAGGCGCCCATCAGCACGCCGAGCGGCACCGCGATGATCGCCGCCAGCACGAAGCCGCCGACGACGCGCCAGATCGTCATGCCGATATCGTAGACGAACCCCTGCTTGGCGAGCAGGTCATAGCCCTCCTGCACCATGGTCAGCGGGTTGGCGAGGAAGGTTTTCGAGACATGGCCGCCGAGCGTGGCCCACGACCAGAGGGCAACGAACAGCACGAAGAATGCAAGGCCGTAGGCCACGCGCTGCTTCGACGTCACGGGATCCAGGGGACGCATCGATACCTATCCGGGCGGTGAACAAATTGCCGGCCCCGCCGCAAGACGGGGCCGGAAGCTCGTGGAGAGTTTACTTGATGTAGCTCGCGTCGAAGAGGTCCTCGACCTTCGGCGCGGCCTTGATGATGCCGATCTCGAGCAGGAGCTCGGCGGCCTCCTTGTTGAAGGTCAGGAAATCACCCGCGAAGAACTTCTGGTTCGCGGCCTTGTCCTGCCAGCGCAGATATTTTGCCGAGTTACCGAACTGCTCGCCGCTCTGCTTCACGTCGGCGCCCATGATCTCATAGGCCTTGGCCTGGTCCTTGGCGATCATGTCGAGCGCCTCGAAATAGCTGTCGGCAAGCGCCTTGGCGGCCTTGGGATTCTCGGCGAGGAATTTCGGCGTGCAGCCGAAGGTGTCCATGACCATCGGGTAGTCGAGCGTGGTGGCGATGATCTTGCCCTTGTCGGGCGCGGCGCGCACGGTCGACAGATACGGCTCATAGGTCATCGCGGCGTCGTTCTGGCCGGAGACGAAAGCCTGCGCGGCCGCAGCCGGCTCGAGGTTGACGACGGTGACGTCCTTCACGGTGAGACCGTTCTTCTTGAGCATCCAGGCCAGTGCGAAATACGGCGAGGTGCCGGGCGCGGAGGCGGCGACGGTCTTGCCCTTCAGGTCCTTGATCGCGGCGACGTCGTTGCGCACGGCCATGCCGTCGGCGCCAAAGCTCTTGTCGAGCTGGAAGATCTGCTTGGTCGCGACGCCGTTGGCGTTCCAGGAGATCCAGGTCTCGACGGTGGTCGCCGCGCATTGGATGTCGCCGGACGCGATCGCGAGGTGGCGATCCTTCTGCGGGATTTTCTTGATGGCGACGTCGAGGCCATTTTTCTTGAAGATGCCCGCCTCCTTCGCCAGCGTCAGCGGTGCGAAGCCGGTCCACCCCGAGATGCCGATACCGACCTTGACGTCGTCGGCGAGCACGGGGGTGGTGGCCGCAAGCGCAATGATTGTCGCAAAAATTGTCGAACTACGCATGATTGTCGTCCTCTTGCCGATCGATGGATTGACGTCCTGTTGATCTCTGTCGGTCCATATGGACCGTTGCCCGAAGCGTTGCACGATTTGTGCCGACATATCCTCTCAGCCCCCCTTGAATCGGGCGACAAGGCGGTGAGAGTCACCGGGATAGAGCAGGCGCACCGCGGTGATTGTGCGTGCGCTGCGCCAGGTATAGCGGTCGATCACGAGGCAGGGCGCGCCGACCGTGATGTCGAGCGCCGCCGCCGTGCGATCGTCCGCCACAATGGCGCTGATCGTGTGCTCGGCCTCTGTCCATGGGACATGGTGAAGCAGCCAGGAGCCGGGCGGCTCGCGCGAAAAATCCGCGGTCGCTGCGTCAGGCACGGACGCAAGATCGATCAGCCTGTCCTCGACGGCAAAGGGCACGTTGTCGGCGCTGTGACGGCAGGTGATCGCAACCACCTTGCCGGCCTTCTTGACGCCGAGACGGTCGCGGTCGGCAGCGGTCGCCGCGCGCAGCTTGCGGCCGATCAGCTCATACCCGTAAGCGCGGCCGAGCGCGGTGATCTCGGCGCGGATGTCGGCGATCTTGAGCACGGCCGACTGATGCTGCGGCCGGCGCACGAAGGAGCCGGCACGTCGCCGCCGCTCGATCAGATCGGCCTGCGCCAGCTCCGACAGCGCCTTATTGACGGTCATGCGCGAGCAGCCGTAGCGGGCGACGAGTTCGTGCTCGAACGGAATCCGATGCCCGGGCGGCCACTCGCCGGTCAGGATACGCTTCTCGATATCGGCGCGGATGCGCTTGTAGAGCGTCGGCTTGTCGGTGGCATCGGTGGCGAGGCTCATGCGAGAAGCCTCCGCACCGTCGCGTTGAAGCGTTCGCGCGCGGCCGGGCGCAGCCGATGCCGGCCGCCTTCGACGACCTTGTCGCCGCCGGCCCAGACGCAATCGATCGCGCCGCTGCCGGCAGCAAAGATCCAGCCGTCGATCACGGCATCGCCCTGACGTCCCGCCATCGACGGATGCGCGTTGTCGAGCGTGACGATGTCGGCGCGTGCGCCGGGTGCGAGGCCGACTGTCGTCTGTGCCAGTGCCTGTGCGCCGCCCGTGAGTGCGTGGTCGAACAGCGCGCGTCCCGTCGAGCGACCTGCGCCGCCGGAGAGGACGTTACGCTGGCGGTGCTTGAGCCGCTGGCCGTATTCGAGCTGGCGCAATTCGTCGGCGACGCCGACCAACACGTTGGAATCGGTGCCCACGCCGAACGCGCCGCCGGCAGCAAGAAATTCACGCGCGGGGAAGATGCCGTCGCCGAGGCTCGCCTCCGTGATGGGGCAGAGGCCGGCCACCGCGCCGGTGCCCGCGAATGCACTGACTTCCTCATCCGTCGTGTGGGTCGCGTGAATGAGGCACCAGCGCTGGTCGACGGGCGCGTGCTCCAGCAGCCACTGCACCGGACGTCGCCCGGACCAGGCCAGGCAGTCTTCGACCTCCTTCACCTGCTCGGCGGCATGAATATGCACCGGCCCGCCATCCGCGAGCGGAATGATGGCCGCGAACTCGTCCGGCGTGACCGCACGCAGGCTGTGAGGGGCGATGCCGATATTGGCGTCTGGCAGTGATGCGATCGCCTTTCGCGATGCGGCCATCAGCGCAGCGAACTGATCGACCGAGCAGATGAAGCGGCGCTGGCCGTCATGCGGCTCGGTGCCGCCGAAGGAGCCATGCGCATAAAAACTCGGTAGCAGCGTCAGCGCAATGCCGGACGCCTCCGCCGCCTGCGCAATGCGCGCGGCCATTTCGCCGAGGTTGGCGTAGTGTGAGCCGTCGCGATCATGATGCAGATAATGGAATTCGCCGACGCGGGTAAAACCCTGCTCCAGCATCTCGACATAAAGCAGCGTGGCAACGGCGGTAACGTCATCCGGCGTCATCGCCAGTGCGAAGCGGTACATCGTCTCGCGCCAGGTCCAGAACGTATCGGTGCTGTCGCCGCGCAGCTCCGCAAGTCCGGCCATGCCGCGCTGGAACGCGTGGCTGTGCAGGCTCGCCAATCCCGGAAGCGCGATCCCGTGGCGCTCGTCGCCCGCGGCCGGCGCCACGCCCGGCGTCACCTCGGCGATCGCGCCGGCGGTGATCACCACCTGCACGTCATTGGCCCAGCCCGAGGGCAGGAGCGCAGAGGCAAAATTCAGTCGGGACATGATGACACGCCGGCTGGACAGAACCACCTTACGATTATATGTCTAGACATATAAGTCAAGCATCCCACGAAGGGACCGTCGCATGGCAGAGCGCTTCGACCGGATCTGGCACAATGCCCGGCTCGCCACGATGCGGGCCGACCGTCCCGATCTCGGCGAGATCGAGCATGGCGTGATCGCCACGCGCGGCGGCCACATTGCATATGCAGGCGCAGTGGCGGACTTTCCCGTTGATGCCGACGCGATCAAGCGAACGGACTGCGAGGGGCGCTGGATCACGCCGGGCCTCGTCGATTGTCACACTCATCTCGTCTATGGCGGCAACCGTGCGCATGAATTCGAGCTGCGCCTGAAGGGCGCGAGCTACGAGGAGATCGCGCGCGCCGGCGGCGGCATCGTCTCGACGGTGGCCGCGACGCGCAAGGCGAGCGAGGCCGAGCTTGTGGCAAGCGCGCTGCCGCGACTCGATGCGCTGATCGGCGAGGGCGCGACCACGGTCGAGATCAAGTCCGGCTATGGCCTTGATCGCGAGACCGAGATGCGGCAGCTCGCTGCCGCGCGCAGTCTCGGCCGCCAGCGGCCGGTTGCGATCCGCACCTCCTTCCTCGGCGCCCATGCGCTGCCGCCGGAGGCCGGAGGCGACAAGGATCGCTACATCGATCTCGTCTGCAAGGAGATGCTGCCGGCGGTCGCAAAGGCGGGTCTTGCCGATGCCGTCGATGCCTTCATGGAAGGCATCGCGTTCTCGGCCGAGCAGACCACGCGGGTGTTTGAGACGGCGAGAGGGCTTGGCTTACCAGTCAAGCTTCATGCCGACCAGCTGTCGAACCTCGGCGGCGCAGCGCTCGCTGCGAAATTCTCGGCGCTCTCCGCCGATCACCTCGAGCATACCGACGAGGCTGGCGCGGCTGCGATGGCGAAGGCCGGAACGGTGGCGGTGCTGCTGCCCGGCGCGTTCTACTTCATCCGCGAGACGCAGAAGCCGCCGGTCGAGGCGTTCCGCAAGCATGGCGTTCCCATGGCGCTCGCGACCGACTGCAATCCTGGCAGCTCACCGCTGACCTCGCTCCTGCTCGCGATGAACATGGGCGCGACGCTGTTCCGGATGAATGTCGCCGAATGCCTCGCCGGTGTCACTCGCGAAGGCGCGCGGGCGCTCGGCGTGCTCGATGAGACCGGCACGCTAGAGGCCGGCAAATGGTGCGATCTTGCGATCTGGGACATCGAGCGCCCCGCCGAGCTCGTCTATCGCATCGGCTTCAATCCGCTGTACGGCCGGGTGTGGAGGGGACAGTGACCGAGCAGGGGACGTCAATCGTCGTCAAGCCGGGAGCGGTCAGCCTCGACGATCTCGCGCGGGTGCTCGAGGGCGCTCCTGTCCTCCTCGATCCGTCGTTCTGGCCGCGCGTCGAAGCGGCTGCGGAGATTGTTGCGAAGGCGGCGCGAGCGGATGCACCCGTCTATGGCATCAACACCGGCTTCGGAAAGCTGGCCTCAAAGCGTATTCCGCCCGACCAGACCGCGCTGCTCCAGCGCAACCTCATCGTCTCGCATTGCTGCGGCGTCGGGCCAGTGACGCCCGAGCCGATCGTCCGTCTGATGATGGCGCTGAAGATCGTCTCGCTCGGACGTGGCGCTTCCGGCGTGCGCCGCGAGGTGATCGAGCAGTTGCAGGCCATGCTGGCGCGGCGCGTCTATCCACTGGTGCCGCAGCAGGGCTCGGTCGGTGCCTCCGGCGATCTCGCGCCGCTCGCGCATATGACGGCGGTGATGATCGGTGAGGGACAGGCAATCGTCGACGGCAAGACCGTGTCCGGTAGCGAGGCGCTTGCCGCCGCCGGCCTTGCGCCGCTGACGCTTGGTCCCAAGGAAGGCCTTGCGCTGATCAACGGTACGCAGTTCTCGACCGCCTATGCAATTTGCGGCGTGCTGCGAGCATTTCGCCTGGCGCGCGCGGCGCTCGTCACCGGCGCGCTGTCGGTGGATGCGGCGATGGCGTCGACGGCGCCGTTCCGTCCCGAAATCCAGGCGCTGCGCGGCCATGCTGGCCAGATCGCCGCGGCCGCGACGCTGACCGCGCTGCTGGACGGTAGCGATATCCGCCTGTCGCATCTCGAAGGCGACGAGCGCGTGCAGGATCCCTATTGCCTGCGATGCCAGCCGCAGGTCGCGGGCGCGGCGCTAGACCTGATCACGCAGGCCGCGCGGACACTGATCGTCGAGGCCAATGCCGTCACCGACAATCCGTTGGTTCTCGTTGAGACCGGCGAGATCGTCTCCGGCGGCAACTTCCACGCCGAGCCGGTAGCGTTTGCCGCCGACGGAATCGCGCTCGCGCTGTCGGAGATCGGTGCGATCAGCGAGCGGCGCATTGCAACCCTGGTCGATCCCGCGCTCAATTTCGGCCTGCCGCCGTTTCTGACCCCCGATCCCGGCATCAATTCGGGCTTCATGATCGCAGAGGTTACGGCCGCCGCGCTCTATGCCGAGAACAAGCAGCGCGCGGCTGCCTGCTCGATCGATTCGACGCCGACCAGCGCCAATCAGGAAGACCACGTCTCGATGGCCGCGCATGCCGCGCGTCGCTTGTCGGACATGGCCGACAATCTCGCCGCCATACTCGGCATCGAGCTTCTGGTCGCCGCCCAAGGCATCACGCTGCGCGCGCCGCATGCGACGAGCGTGCCTCTTGGTGCCGTCATCGCCGCGCTTCGTGAACAGGTGCCCGCGCTCGGCGCCGACCGCTACATGGCCGGTGATCTTGCCAAGGCCGCCGCGCTCGTCGAGGCCGATGCGCTGCCGATCGTGGCGCTGACCATGCTTCCAACCGATCCGTTTCCGCGACTTGACTAAAGGGTGTTCCGCATGAACCGCCGACTGGATAATGACCGCACCATTCGCGCCCCGCGCGGCAGCGACATCAGCGCCAAGAGCTGGCTGACCGAAGCGCCGCTGCGCATGCTCATGAACAATCTCGATCCTGATGTCGCCGAGCGCCCGAGCGAGCTCGTCGTCTATGGCGGCATCGGCCGCGCCGCGCGCGACTGGGAGAGCTTTGACCGGATCACGGCCGCCTTGCGCAAGCTCGAGAATGACGAGACGCTGCTGGTTCAGTCCGGCAAGCCGGTCGGTGTGTTCCGCACCCACGCCGACGCCCCGCGTGTCCTGATTGCGAACTCCAACATCGTGCCGCACTGGGCGACGCTCGATCATTTCAACGAGCTCGATCGCAAGGGCCTGATGATGTACGGCCAGATGACGGCGGGCTCCTGGATCTATATCGGCAGCCAAGGCATCGTGCAGGGCACCTACGAGACCTTCGTCGAGGTCGGCCGGCGCCATTACGGCGGCAGCCTTGCCGGCAAATGGATTCTCACCGCCGGGCTAGGCGGCATGGGCGGCGCACAGCCGCTGGCCGCGACCATGGCCGGCGCTTCGATGCTCGCGGTCGAATGCCAGCCGAGCCGCATCGAGATGCGCCTGCGCACCGGCTATCTCGACCGCCAAGCCGCGACGCTCGACGAGGCGCTGGCGATCATGGCGGAAGCCGCGAAGACGAAGAAGGCAGTCTCGGTGGGCCTGCTCGGCAATGCCGCGGAAATATTCCCCGAGCTGGTCCGCCGTGGCGCCAAGCCCGACATCGTCACCGACCAGACCAGCGCGCATGATCCGATCAACGGCTATTTGCCGAAGGGGTGGACGCTCGCCGATTGGGAAACCAAGCGCGCGTCCGATCCGAAGGCGGTCGAGCGGGCCTCAAAAACCTCGATGGTGGAGCACGTCCAGGCCATGCTGGATTTCCACGCGCAGGGCATCCCGACGCTCGACTACGGCAACAACATCCGCCAGATGGCGCAGGACATGGGCCTGAAGAACGCGTTCGATTTCCCCGGCTTCGTGCCCGCCTATATCCGTCCCTTGTTCTGCCGCGGCGTCGGGCCGTTCCGCTGGGCCGCGCTGTCGGGCGATCCCGAGGACATCTTCAAGACCGACGCCAAGGTGAAGGAGCTGATGCCTGACGACAAGCACCTGCACAATTGGCTCGACATGGCGAAGGAGCGCATCAAGTTCCAGGGCCTGCCGGCACGAATCTGCTGGGTTGGCCTCGGCGACCGTCACCGGCTCGGCCTCGCCTTCAACGAGATGGTGGCGCGAGGCGAGTTGAAGGCGCCGATCGTGATCGGCCGCGATCATCTCGACAGCGGCTCGGTGGCAAGTCCGAACCGTGAGACCGAGGCGATGAAGGACGGATCGGATGCGGTGTCCGATTGGCCCTTGCTCAACGCGCTGCTCAATTGCGCCAGCGGCGCGACCTGGGTCTCGCTGCATCATGGCGGCGGCGTCGGCATCGGCTATTCGCAGCACGCCGGCATGGTGATCGTGGCCGATGGTACGCCCGAAGCCGCAAAGCGCATCGAGCGCGTGCTCTGGAACGATCCGGCCAGCGGCGTCATGCGCCATGCCGACGCGGGCTACGACATCGCGATCGACTGCGCCCGTGACAAGGGGCTCGATCTGCCGAGCCTGTCGAAGTAGCTACCCGCTCACCAGCAGCTTCGGCATCGTCGTCTTCGCGCCGTCCATGAAGGTCTCGACGGCGTCGCGGACGATCGCATCGAGATCGGGCGGGATCGGCGTTTCATAGATGAACTTGCGGATGGCGAGATAGAAGATGCGGCCGTGCAGGCCCCAGAACAGTTCCGTCTCGCGTTCGCTGAGCGGGCGGGCCTTGGCATCGGGCAGCTTCAGATCGTGGCGCAGCTCGGCGGCCGCAGGCTCGATGATCTCGCGCCTGACGATGTCGAGATAGCGGCCGGTGATGCCGAACGACTTCATGCCGGAGAAGACGAAGATCCGTACCCAATTGTATTCGAAGACGCGTTCGACATAGTCGAGATAGAAGCGCGTGAGCCGCGCCTCCAGCGATCGCGAACGATCGCGGATCATCGGCCCCCAGTCGGGCGACCAGCGGCTGAGATAGACCTCCTGGTAGACCCGCTCGATCAGCGCTTCCTTGCTCGGGAAGTGGCGATAGATCGCAGAATGCGTGATGCCCATGCGCCTGGCGAGCTCGCGGGTCTGGCCCTCGAAGCCGTGCTCGGCGAAGAAGCGGATCGCCTCGTCCACGATCGCGCGCTCGCGGTCGGCCGCGCGCATGTTGCGGCGCTTTGGCGCGGACTTGCCGCCTGCCTCGGTTCGCTTCCGGGCCGGTCGCTTCGCCGTCTTGTGCGCTTTTCGGGCCATTTCGTCGCTAAATCGTCCGTCCAGCTGCCTTCATAGCGCAAGGCGCATTTGTGACCAAATGGTCATTTCCTGTTGACCGTCCCTCGGCGGCATGTCAGGATTTTGAGACCAGATGGTTACAAATCTGGGCATCCCGGCTGATGAGCCGATGGATCTCGAGGAAACGGCAGTGAAGGCGAGGGCTTTCAGCTATTTTCGTGCTGCGACGATCGACCAGGCGCTGGATGCTCACGCACGCGCCGGCGATGACGCGCGCTTCATTGCCGGGGGCCAGAGCCTCGTGCCGGCGCTGTCGCTGCGGCTGCAGGCGCCGCGGCTCCTGATCGACATCACGCACATTGACGAGCTGCGCGGCGTCAGGCGCGAGGGCGACACCTTGCGCATTGGTGCGCTGACCCGCCACTGCGAGATGTTGAGCGAGCCGCTGATCGCCGAGTTCGCGCCGCTGCTGCATGCCGCCGCGCCCTTCGTCGCCCATCCCGCCATCCGCAACCGCGGCACGTTCGGTGGCAGCGTCGCGCTCGCCGACCCCGCATCCGAATTTCCCGCGATGACGCTGGCGCTCGATGCCGAGATCGAGATCATGGGGGCTTCGGGCCACCGGCGCGTCAGGGCCGACGACTTCTTCATCGACCTGTTCGAGACGGCGCTGCAGCCCGGCGAGCTGATCACCGCAATCTACGTTCCGTTGTTCAGGGCTGACCAGCGCTTTGCGTTCGACGAACTGGCGAGGCGGCGCGGGGATTATGCGCTGGTCGGTTGCGGCGTGCTTGCGACCTGCACCGGCGATCGCATCGACGATATCCGCATCTCCTTCTTCTCCGTTGGCAACACGCCGATGCGGGTGAAGCGGGCTGAAGCAACCCTGATCGGCGCAAGCCTGGATGCGGAACGCATTGCCGCGGCGCAAGCCGCGCTCGAAGGCGATCTCGCGCCACCGGAGAGCGACGAGGTGCCGCCGGCGATGCGGCTGCATCTCGCCCGCGTGCTGCTCGGCCGCCTGCTCAGGCGTCTCGGGGAGGGCGCATGAGCGGCTTTGACGAAACGCTTCTGGATGGCGCGGACGAGACCGTGCGGGTCCGCTTCGTCGTCGACGGCCGCAAGGTCGCCTGCGAGGTCGCGACGCGCGCGACGCTGGTCGATTGCCTGCGCGAGGAGCTCGAGTTGACCGGCACGCATGCCGGTTGCGAGATGGGTGCCTGTGGCGCCTGCCTGGTGCAGCTCGACGGCCGCGCCGTGCATTCCTGCCTGATGTTCGCGGTGCAGGCCGACGGCGCCAGGATCGACACCATCGAAGGGCTCACTGAGAGCGGTGTGATCGCCGACCTCCAGGCCGAATTCCACCGCCGCAACGCGTTGCAATGCGGCTTCTGCACGCCCGGAATGCTGGTCAACGCCCACGAGCTGCTCTTGCAGGTGGCGCAGCCGAGCCGCGAGGACATCCGCGACGCCCTGTCGGGCAATTACTGCCGCTGCACCGGGTATGAAGCGATCGTCGACGCCATCGCCGCAGTCGCCAAAGCGCGCAGCGAAGGAGGCGCGACATGAGCGCGCCGCTGACCTCGCTCGATCGCCCGAATTCCTATATCGGCCGTTCGGTGCCGCGGCCGAACGCCAAGCGGCTGCTCGCGGGCCGCGGGCGTTACATCAGCGACCTCCGGCTGCCGCGCATGCTGTACGCCGCCTTCCTGCGCAGTCCACATGCGCACGCGAAGATCGTCTCGATCAATACCGAGCAGGCCCGCGCGCTCGAAGGCGTACATCTTGTTGCGACGGGAGCCGATCTCGCAAGGATATGCACGCCCTGGACCGGGACGCTCGATCATTTCAAGGGCATGACCTCGGCGCCGCAATTGCCGCTGCCGCTGGATCGCGTGGTCTGGGCCGGTCAGGCCCTGGTTGCAGTCGTTGCCGAGAGCAGGGCGATCGCGGAAGATGCGCTGGAGCTGATCGAGGTCGACTACGAGGACCTTCCTGTCGTCGCCGACATCGACGGCGCGCGAGAGCCCGGTGGCCCGGTGATCAATCCCGGCAGCGCCAACAATGTCTGCTTCCGCAGCCAGCTGGACAACGGCACCGTCAACGACGCCTTCGCGAACGCGGCCTATGTGGTCGAAGAGGAGTTTTCCTTCGGCCGTCACACCGCGGTGACGCTGGAGCCGCGTGCCATCGTTGCCGATTACGATCCCGCCGCCGGTGCGCTCACCGTGCATCACGCCACGCAAACGCCGTATCAGTTCCAGGATCTCTATTCGCGCCACTACGGCATTCCCGAGGCCCGCGTCCGCGTGGTCGCGACTGATATCGGCGGCTCCTTCGGAATGAAGCTGCATGTCTATCACGAGGACATGGCGGTGGTCGGTCTCTCGATCCTGCTGGGGCGGCCCGTGAAGTACGTCGCCGATCGCATGGAGTCCTTCGTCTCCGACATCCACGCCCGCGACCATCGTGTTCATGCGCGTATGGCGCTGGATGCCAAGGGCGAGATCCTGGCGATGGATGTCCTGGATCTGACCGCGGTCGGCGCGTTCTCGACCTATCCGCGCACCAGCGTGGTCGAGGGCAACCAGGTGATCCGCCTGATCGGCGCGCCCTATCGCTTCAAGAACTATCGCGCCGCGCTGGAGGTGATCTTCCAGAACAAGGTGCAGACCAGCCAGTATCGCGCCGTCGGTCACCCCATCGCCTGCGCCGTCACGGAGCGGCTGGTCGACATGGCAGCAAGCAAGATCGGCCTCGATCCCTTTGCCATCCGCGCGCAGAATGTGATCGCCGATGATGCCTATCCGCAGACATCGCCGACCGGCTACCGCTTCGAGGCGCTGTCGCATCAGGTCTGCCTGAAGCGCCTGCACGAGCTGATGGACTACGATGCATTGCGCGCCCAGCAGACTGACTTGCGCAAGCGCGGCATCTATCGCGGTATCGGCATCGCGGCTTTTGTCGAGATCACCAATCCGAGTCCGGCATTCTATGGCGTCGGTGGTGCGCGCATCTCTTCGCAGGACGGCGCGATTCTCAGCCTGACGCCGTCGGGCGAGGTGCGCTGCCTGATTTCGGTCACCGAGCAAGGGCAGGGCACGGAGGCGATCATCAGCCAGATCGTCGCCGATCAGCTCGGCATCGCGCAGGAGCACGTCAAGGTCATCACTGGGGATACCGAAGTCACGCCGCATGGCGGCGCGACCTGGGCCTGCCGCGGCGCCGGCATTGGCGGCGAGACCGCGCTGCAGGCCACGCGCGTGCTCAAGCGCAACATCCTGGAGATCGCTGCAGTCATCCTTCAGGAGCAGCCTTCGGCGCTCGACATCATCGATGGCGAGGTCGTCGACGCCGCGACTGGGAATCAGCGGATGCCGATCTCCGAGATCGCGCGCATTGCCTATTTCCGCTCCGACACGCTGCCGCCGGGTACGCAGGCGCAGCTCACGGTGAGCCATCACTTCGCCCCGCAAGGCTATCCCTTTGCATTCACCAACGGCATTCAGGGCTGCTCGCTGGAGGTCGATGTCGAAACCGGCTTCATCAAGGTGTTGAAGCACTTCATCGTCGAGGATTGCGGTCGCGTCATCAATCCGATGCTGGTGGACGAGCAGCTGCGCGGCGGCATCGTGCAGGGGCTCGGCGCGGCCCTGTTCGAGGAGTGCCGCTACAGCGACACCGGCCAGCTCATGAACGGCTCGCTCGCCGATTACCTCGTTCCGATGCCGATGGAGATGCCTGATATCGTGATCGCGCATGTCGAGACGCCGACCGCCGACACGGAGCTCGGCGCCAAGGGCGTCGGCGAGGCCGGCACCGCGGCGGCGTCCGCCTGCGTGCTCAACGCCGTCAACGATGCGCTCGCGCCGTTCGGTGCAGCGATCAATTCGATCCCGATCACGCCGACAAAAGTCCTGAAAGCCCTGAAGCGTTTCTAGAAAAAAGACAGTTGGAGGAAGTCATGCCCAAATCCGGTTCGATCCCGAAAATATCCCGCCGCACCGCGCTCGCCGGCCTGTCGGCAAGCGCGGCCCTGCTCGCCATGCCCCGTCTCGGCCGCGCCGCGGACGAGACGATCCGCATCGGCTTTCCGACGCCGCTGACCGGGCCGTTCGCCGCGGAAGCGCGCGACCAGGTCAAGTGCGCCGAGCTCGCCGTCAAGCTCGTCAACGACAAGGGCGGCATCGGTGGCCGCAAGGTCGAGCTTCTGGTGCGCGATGACAAGCTCAATGCCGGCGAGGCCGCAACGCGTACGCTCGAGCTGATCGAGAAGGACAAGGTTCACGCCGTGGTCGGCGCGCTCTCTAGCGCCGTGCAGCTCGCGGTCAACGAGGTCACCCGGGCCCGCGGCGTGATCTACGTTTCGATCAGCCAATCCGACACCATCAACGAGGCCAAGGATTTCAGCAAGTACACTTTCCACGAGGCGCTCAATCCGCACATGACCACCGCTGCGGTGGCGCGGCAGACCCTGAAGAAGGGCATGAAGGTCGCCCATCTCGTCGCGGACTACGCCTACGGTCACGAGATGCTGCGCGGCTTCAAGCGTGCACAGGCGACGATCGGCGCCGACAATGTCGGCGAGATCCTGCACCCGTTCGGCGCGGCCGACTATTCCACCTTCATGCCGCGCCTGATGTCGATGCGGCCTGACGTGCTCTGCATCTCCAATTTCGGCCGCGACCAAGCCAACGCGATCAAGCAGGCCGTGGATTTCGGCGTGAAGCAGCAGATGAAAATCGTGGTGCCCGTCATCCTGCACAACCAGCGGCTCGCGGTCGGCCCCGACGTGTTCGAAGGCGTGGTCGGCGGCGCCAACTACTACTGGGGCCTGGAGACGCAGAGCAAGTCGGCAGCCGCCTTCAATGCGGCTTTCAAGGCCGCCAATGGCGGCGCGATCCCGACCGATTACGGCGCCTACGGCTATTCCGGTGTCGGATCGCTGCTGGCAGCCATGCAGGCCGCGGGCGGCACCGACACCGACAAGGTCGTCGATGCCCTCGAGAAGCTGCAATACGATCTGACCAAGGGTCCGCAGCACTATCGCAAATGCGACCACCAGTCGGTGCAGTCGGTGCTGGTGCTGGAGTCCAAGAAGAAATCCGCCATGGCGAACGACAACGATCTGTTCGCCATTCTCGCCAACGACACCGGCTCCGACGAGATGCTGCGCAGCTGCAGCGAGCTCGGCCACGCCACCTAAGTCTTGTGACGATGGACCTGTCGCTGATCATCATGCAGCTTATCTCCGGGATCACCCTTGGGGCGGTCCTGGTGATCACTGCGCTTGGACTGACGATCGTGTTCGGCATGCTCGGGGTGGTGAACTTCGCCCATGGCGCTCTGTTCATGATCGGCGCCTATGCGGGGCTGTATCTGGCCTCTCTCACCGGAAGT
Source organism: Bradyrhizobium sp. 14AA (assembly GCF_054185205.1). NCBI lineage: Bacteria > Pseudomonadati > Pseudomonadota > Alphaproteobacteria > Hyphomicrobiales > Nitrobacteraceae > Bradyrhizobium > Bradyrhizobium sp. 14AA. The sequence goes on from NZ_JAVAYM010000012.1 coordinate 203,197, forward strand.
TTCTGGTGGGGATTGCTGCTCGCGCCCATCCTGATCGGCGCCTTCGGGATGGCGATCGAGTTCGTTCTGATCCGCAGGCTCTACGGACGCTCGATCGACGATCCGCTGCTGCTCACCTTCGGCCTCAGCTACATCCTGGTCGAAGGCGTGCGCATCGTGTTCGGCAGCGACGGCATCCCGTTTCCGACCCCGCCGCAGCTGATCGGCGTGCTCGACCTCGGCATCGGCTTCTTCCCGCGCTACCGCCTGTTCGTCATCGCGCTGGTGGCGGTGGTGCTGCTGGTGCTCTGGCTGACATTGGAGAAGACCCGCGTCGGCCTGATCGTGCGTGCGGGCGCTCGTGATCCCACCATCATGCAGGTGCTGGGCGTTGATATCGGCCGCGTCTGGCTCGCGATCTTCGGCCTCGGCGTTGGTCTGGCTGCACTTGGCGGTGTACTCGCCGGCCCCATGCGTAGCGTCAATCCGGAGATGGGCTCGCTGGTGCTCGCGGAAGCCTTCGTCGTCACCGTGATCGGCGGCCTTGGCTCGATCGTCGGAGCGGTCGTCGCCGGCCTCATGGTCGGCATCTCCATCAGCATGGTGGCGCTGTTTGCGCCTGAAATGGCGACCATCGTGATGTTCGCGCTGATGGCGGTCGTGCTGCTGATCCGCCCGCAAGGCCTGTTCGGCGTGAGAGGGAGGACGGCGTGACGTCACCATCGTCCGGCGAGGCAGTCGCCAAACCCGCGGTCAGCGGGCTCGGCTGGGTCCTTGACCAGCGTGTGCTGCTCTCCATCGCGGTGCTGGCCGTGCTGCCGTGGCTGCTACCGTCGCAAGCGCTGGCCGTCAACGTCCTGATCTACGGCGTCGTGGTGATGGGTTACAATCTGCTGTTCGGTTACACCGGGCTGCTGTCGTTCGGCCAGGCCGCGTTCTTCGGCGCTGGAGCCTACTTCACCGGCATTGCAATCGGCCGCTATGGCGTGCCGTGGTTCGCAGCGGTTCCGATCGCCGTGCTTCTCAGCACGTGTCTCGCGGCTCTCATCGGCCTCGTCTCGACGCGGACCCGCGGCATCTATTTCTCCATGGTGACGCTCGCACTGGCCCAACTCGTGTATTACGTCGCGCTCCAGGCCTCGTCCTTCACCGGCGGCGAGAACGGCCTGCGCGGCTTCACCGTCGACCGCATCAACCTGCTCGGCTTGCAGGTCAATTTCCTCGACCCGGTCAACAAATATTACGTGCTGATGGCCTTCGCGGCGCTGGCCATGTGGTTCCAGTCGCGCATCCTGAATTCCCCCTTCGGGGCGGTCATCGAGGCGATCCGCGAGAACGAGCAGCGGGCGCGGGCGTGCGGTTATGACGTCGAGCGCAGCAAGCTGATCGTCTTCATGCTCTCGGGCGCGATCTCCTCGCTCGGCGGCTGCATGCTGGCGCTGCATCTGTCGATCGTGCCGCTGGACATCCTGCACTACCAGACCTCGGGCATGATTGTGATGATGGTGCTGCTCGGCGGCGCCCGCAGTTTCTTCGGGCCCTTTGTCGGAGCGGCGAGCTTCCTGATCCTGGAGGACGTCATCTCGCTCTGGACGCCGCATTGGCAGATCTTCGTCGGCGCGATCTTCGTGCTGTTCGTGCTGTTCCTGCCCAAGGGGATCTGGGGAACGCTGCTGGACGCAATCGGCATCGGAAAGGTGCAGCAATGAGCGGCGAGCTGCTTCGCGCCGAGGGGATCGGCAGACGCTTTGGCGGCTTCGTCGCGCTGGAAGGCATCACCGTGTCCTTTGCGGCGGGACAGCTCACCTCGATCATCGGACCGAACGGCGCCGGCAAGAGCACGTTCTTCAACATCCTCTCCGGCGCACTGACGCCGACGTCGGGCAAGCTGCACTTCAGGGGACGTGAGCTGAACGGCCTGCCGCAGCACCGCTTCGTGCATCAGGGCATCTCGCGCTCCTACCAGATCACGAACATCTTCCCTGACCTGTCCGTGCACGAGAACGTGCGCGTGGCAGCCCAGGCGCTGACCGTGAGCTTCGACATCTGGCGCAACCGTGCCCGGCTGACTGAACTGAACGCGCGCGCCGACGCGGCGCTCGAAGCGGTCGGACTGTTGGCCAAGCGAAGCGAACTGGCAAAATTCCTGTCGCATGGCCAGCAGCGGGCGCTGGAGATCGCGATCGCGCTGGTCTCGGAGCCGGAGCTGCTGCTGCTCGACGAGCCGACTGCCGGCATGGGACCCGAGGAAACCAAGGAGATGGTCGGTCTGCTCGAGCGGCTCGCGGACAAGCGCACCGTGCTTCTGGTGGAGCACAAGATGAAGATGGTGCTGGGCCTGTCCAAGCGGGTCGTGGTGCTGCATCACGGCCGCCTGCTCGCCGACGGCGCGCCCGACGAGATCAGGAGCAACCCGGAAGTGCGCCGGGTCTACCTCGGACAGAGTGAAGGCTATGGCTGAGAGCGCGCTGCTCGAAATCAACGACCTGAACGCCTGGTATGGCGCGAGCCATGTCCTGCACGGCATTTTCCTTCACGTGGAGGAGGGCGAGGTGGTCGCCCTCGTCGGGCGAAACGGCGCCGGAAAGACCACGACCTTGCGGGCGATGATGGGCCTGATGCCGAAGGCTGCGGGCCAGGTGCGCTTTGCGGGCAGGGAGCTTCTGCCGCTGCGTGCCCATCAGCGCTTCCATCTTGGCCTCGCCTATGTGCCGGAGGAGCGTCGCATCGTCCCCGGCCTGTCGGTCCGCGAGAATCTGCGGCTCGGCCTCGTCGCGGCCGGCAGCGAGATCGACGAGCGCGCGGCCATCGACGAGATCGCCGAAACCTTTCCGCGCCTGAAGGAGCGCCTGGACCAGGAGGGCGTGACGCTCTCCGGCGGTGAGCAGCAGATGCTGGCCATTGCCCGCGCGCTGATCGCCAAGCCAAAAATGATCCTGCTCGACGAGCCCTCGGAAGGCATCATGCCGGTGCTGGTCGAGGAGATGGGCGTGCTGTTCCGCCGCCTGCGCGACGAAGGCAAGACCATGCTGCTGGTCGAGCAGAACGTCGAATGGGCGCTACGGCTGGCCGACCGCGCCGTGATCATCGACCAGGGCGAGGTGGTGCACCAGAGCAGCGCTGCGGCCCTGCTCGCGGACAAGGACATCCAGGAGCGCTACTGCGCGGTCTGACTTCAGGCCACGACCTTGGCGCCGGCGCCGCCGAGGCGCTGCCGTTCCGCTGCGAGATAGTCCTCAATCGCGTTGCCCGGCATGGGCTTTGCGAAATAGTAGCCCTGGATGAAGTCGCATCCAAGGCGGCGCAGGGTGTCGAGCTGGGCGCGCGTCTCGACGCCCTCGACGACGCAGGCGATCTCCATGTCGTCGCACAAGCCCGTGAGCGACTTGATGATCTTGTGGCTCACTGGATTGTCGTTGACGTCGGCGACGAAGCTGCGGTCGATCTTGATCTTGTCGAGCGGCAGCCGGTGCACGTGACTCAGCGACGAATAGCCGGTGCCGAAATCGTCCAGCGAAATGCCGCAGCCCATGGCCTTCAGCGTCGCGATCGACTGCTGCGCGCGCACGAAGTCGAAAGTGACGGCGGTCTCGGTGATTTCGAAATCGATCCGGTGCGGCGGCAGTCCGCTTCTCTCGATGATGGCGATCAGCGGCAAGATGCCCTCTGCCGCGCAAACGTCGTGGGCGGAGAGGTTGAACGACAGGCGGAGGTGATCGGGCCAGGTTTTGGCGACGGCGAGCGCGCGGACCAGCAGCGCCTGTGTCAGCGGCCGGATCAGGCCGATGCGCTCGGCGGCCGGAATGAAGTCGGCCGGCGAAACCAGGCCGAGACGGGAGCTGTTCCAGCGTGCCAGGACTTCGAAGCCGGTGGTGTGCTCGCTCATGGCGTCCACGATCGGCTGGAACACCAGGTCCATCTCGGTGCCGAAATCGGCGGTTCGCAGCAAATTCTCGATGACGCCGCGGCTGCGGATCTCGGCCTCGAGCTCGCTCGAGAAGATCACGGTGCGGCCGCGCAGATGACGCTTGGCGTGATAGAGTGAATAATCGGCGCATTCGTAGAGTGCTTCCGACGTCGTCGCGGAGTCCGGGAACAGCGCAAAGCCGATCGAGCAGGACAGCCCGGTATGGGCGGTGTCGAGCTGATAGGGCAGCTTGACCTGGTCGCCGATGCGTTCGCCGAGCCGCGTCAGATCCGCATCATCCGGGTCGCCGCACACCACGAGACCGAACTCGTCGCCGCCGAGCCGGGCAAATTCCACTCGCTGCGGACCAAAACCCTCGCAGACCTCGCGGATGCGCCGGCCGGCTTCGATCAGGACGCGGTCGCCGACCGAGTGGCCGTAATTGTCGTTGATCGGCTTGAAGCCGTCGAGGTCGATGATTCCCACCGCGGCGCGAACGTTCCTGCGCTCGGCATCAACGAAGGCGCTCGACAGCTCGGCGAAGAAGCGGCGGCGGTTCGGCAGCTCGGTGAGGGAATCGAGATTGGCGAGGCGGAAGTTCTCGTCGGAAAGCGCCTGCGTCGCCGCCTGCTGCGCCAGCAGCGACTTGCGGCTGGCGACGAGATCGGCGAAGTCGCGATAGTAGATGAACAGCACCGTCACCATCGCGCCCGAGACCAGGAGGTTGTTGACGGCGATCGCCTTCAGCGTCGGCTCGCCCGTGGCGAAGAAGAACAGCACATAGGGGACGTCAACGACCAGCGTCACGATCAGCGCCGCCGAGCGCAGATGCATCAGCGAGAAGATGCAGCCGATCACGGTCACCGCCATGTAGAAGGCGACCTGACTCTTGGCGAAGGGATCGCCGTAAGGGTAGAGCGCGAACGACCATGCCGTAAAACCCGCGCCGATCGGCAGCGTCATCCAGTTGGTGGCGCGCAGATTGCGCAGGATGTCGGCATCGCTGCGCACGAGATGGCGCTGGCGCAGCCACCAGAACGTACGGAGCGCGGCAAGCACGGTCAGCACGGAGGGCACGATCATCGTGAGCCAGTCCGGCGCCACGTTCACATAGGTGTAGGCGACCGCGATCGAGTTGCTCATGAGGAGGAAGTAGAGCAGCGGGACCTGCTTGGAGAAGGCGGCAAACTGCGCGCGCGTCAGCTCCGGGTTGTCAGCCGGCACGCGAAACAGCCGTATCGCGGCATCGAGGTGAGACTTCCAATCGGCAACAGGCATTGCAATACGCGCCCCGGGTCCTTCAAAACCGGGCGATCTTGCACGGCGGGGGTAAAGGTCGCGTTAGGTGGGTTCCGCGGGAAAAGCCGGCGCAGGTTGCACATGGCCGCGGATTTTCCCGGGCACGTGCATTGGTGAGGTGCCGTTAAGGATATTGCGGCGGCGGAGTCGGGGCTTCGACGCCGATCATGCCGTTCGCGGCTACGTTTTGCTAACCATGCGCGTCGGCGCAGCGTATCGCCGCACCACACCTCTCCCGTCGGCGAATGGTGTGGTGCAGCGTCCGCTGGCCGCTATTTCTTCTCCAGCGCGGCGGTCTGCTTGGCGAGCTGCTTGTCGAACTCCTCCGACAAGCCGGTGGCGTAAGTTGCGAGCTCGCCCGGCTTGACGAACGGGTTCGGCGCGCCGTCCTTCATCTGCGCGCGCTTGGCCTGCATGCCGTAGACTTCGGGATGAGGCCCGAGCAGCACGTCGATCTTCATCGCCTTCACCTTGGCATAGGTCGCGCGGTAGTCATCGACGATGCCGGGGTGGGTTGGCTGGCCGACCAGGCGGTTCAGCGCAACCGTGCCGCTACAGAAGAACAGCACCTCGCGGTCCTGGCCAGCGTCCTTGACGGTCATCTCCCAGCTCGTGCAGCCCGGCGAGTGGCCAGGCGTTGCATGCGCGGTCAGCGTGGTGTCGCCGAGCGTGACCTTGTCGCCTTCCTTGACGGTGCGGTCGACCTTCGCGGGAGGGAAGGTGAGGTCCTGGTTCTTCTCGTCGCCGGGATAGTAGCCGCCTTCGAGCAGCGGCTTGTCGCGCTCGCCGGCGATGAGTTGCGCGCCGGTCTCCTTCTCGATCTCGGCGAAACCGCCGGTGTGGTCGAGATGCGCGTGCGTGTTGAGGATGATCTTGATGTCGGCGACCTTGAGGCCGAGCTTTGCGATGTTGTCCTTGATCATACCGGTCGACTGGGGCATCGCGGTATCCATCAGGATCAGGCCCTGCGATGTCTTGATGACGTAGACGGCGATGCCGTCGGTCCCGACATAATAGATGTTGCCGATGAGCTGGAACGGCTCGAATGGCGCCGTCCACTTCTTCATGGCCGTTGCCAAGAAATCCTTGATGGTCTGGGCCTGCGCGCCGGTTGTGAGGAATGCCAACGCGAACAGCGCGGCCGTGAGTTTCTTCATAGTTTGCCTCCCGGATTGTTCTTGTGGTTTTGATCGGGCGCGGATGTGGGATTGCTCGACCGGTGCGCAAGTTACGTCGCGGCCGGTGTTGCGGGCAACTGCTGCGTGTTTGGAAAATTTATTGCTCCGAGGCGGAATAACCCGGCATCGGTCGGAAGCCGCGCAGAACGCCTAGCGCCCGATCGTCACGCCGGCCGTGGAGCGCATGGCGTCTCTCAGGCTGGTCGCGTTCATGTCGTCGAGAACCTGCCGCGTCAGCACGGTGGTCTGGCCCGGGGTGTTGAGGATCGTCTCGCCGCGCGAGGAGGAGAGCCGATCAGCCTTGTAGGGCGCGGACGGATCGGTGGCGGGCGCGACAGCACGCGCATGGTGCGGCCGCTTGCTGGACGCGGCAAAGGCGCCTTGCGAGACGCAGAGGGCGGCGATCACGACCAGCGGCAAGGATTTTGCGGGCATGCGATCTCCCGGTTCCGGGCCGTCAGCCTAGCATATCGGGATCGACGCTGCCCGTGGAAAAGGATCAGGCTAGCGCGGCCAGTCGTTCCGGCGCCGGCTCGCGCATCCGGTCTTGCTTGCCGGGCTCGGCAAGCAGGGTGAAGCTGCGACGGCCCGCCTGCGCGGGTGCTTCGACGATGACGCCTTCGCAGACGATCTGGCCGCCGAGCATCTTGAATTCCAGCCTGTCGTAACGCGGCATCGTTTCGCCGGGCGCCGGTGCCAGCAGACCGACGCTGCCTTGGATGTTCAGCGCGGCCTCGCCATCGCCGTGAAGCCGCGGATTCCACATCTTGATCCCGGTATCTGCCCAGCGTTGCCGGATCAGCGCAGCGCGGTCCGAGGGTTCCGCAGCCCACGTCGGGGCCTTCGGTGCGCGGCGGGTTCTTGATCGTGCAGGCACCGCACTTGCAGCTGGTTCGCCACGCGCAGCCACCTCCGACGTGGCCACCGCGACTTCGTCGAAAACGACGGCCATGGTGGGCGAGGGATCGTCTGCATGGATCGGTTCAGCGTCTACGCTAACGCTTGGGGACGGCTCGCTGGCGACGATGATCTCGGGGATCTCTTCGGCCATCGGGCGTTCAGTCCCGACGAGCGGTACGGAAACGTCGTCGGCGCTGGCCGGCTCTGGGTCAACGGCCATCGTGGGGGACGGCTCGCTGGCGACGATGATCTCGGGGATCTCTTCGGCCATCGGGCGCTCACTCGCGACGTGCGGTATGGAGGCGTCGTCGGCGCTGACCGGCTCGGGGTCCACGGCCATCGCGGGGGACGGCTCGTTGGCGACGATGATCTCAGGGATATCAGCTTCAGCTACCGGGCTTTCGACCTCGGCGAGCGGTGCGGAGGCGTCGTCCGCGCTCGCGGGCTCGGTGTCCACGGCCATATCGAGGGATCGTTCGCCGGCGACGACGAGCCCAGATGTTTCAGCCTGAGGTGTTTCAGCCCCAGGTGCTTCAGCCTCAGGTGTTTCAGCCTCGGCCTCCGTGCTTCCGATCTCGGCGAGCGCTGCGAAAACGTCGTCGATGCTGACGGGCTCGGCGTCCGCGGCAATCTCAGGCGGCGCATCGCTGTCGACCACGGCATCGGAGGTTTCGATCGCGGGGCTCAGTGCGTCCGCGGGCGGAGCAGAGGGCTCATCTGCGATACTGATCGGGCCAGCGTCTTCAGCCGCGCTGATGACGATGTCGGAAGGTGGAGCGGAGACGCTCGCGACGTCGGGAACAGCGGTCGCATCGGCCATCACCGCAACCGCTGATATGGCGCCTGCGTCGTCGTGCAACGGGACAGCGTCGATCTCGGCGCCCGGAGAAACTTCGGCGGTGTCGACGATGAGAGCCTGTGGCTCATCCTTCGCGATCGGTGCGACGTCGATGCTACCGCTGAGCGGCGAGGGCCGAAGCCTGGCGAGTGCCCAATTCACCGCAGGGATGCGGCGCAGCAACGATATCAGTCTCGAAAGCACTGGGCGTTGTCCAAGAGATACTCGGCGTGAGGCAATCGCTGATTCGTCAGCAATATGGAAAACTGCCCCGGTCGTCACACCCGTGTCAATCTAGGCGGGACCAATTGCAGAACATCGCCGCCCACCGGATCCTGCCGAACGCCGCAGCGCTCACCAGACGAGACGGAAACCGCCGGTGCCCTTGTAGCTGTGATTGTCCGCGGGATCATCGACGCTCGCGCGATAGGTGATCTCGCCGAACACGGCATAACGGCCGTTGGCCCAGCTATAGGTGCCGCCGCCGCCGATGCTGCCCCACAGCCGGTCATTGCCGCTCGCGAATCCGGTGCCGGAGACATCGATCCTGGTGCCGCCGAGGAATTCGTAGTGCAGATTGCCGACGGCGTAGAGATCGGAGCGGACGATACCCGTGCCGTCGTTCCAGGTGCGCTGATGATTGAGCGACAGTCCGAGGCGGCCGAGCAGGCTGTCGGCGTTGCCCAGCGAGACCAGCGCACCGAAGCGGTCGGTGAAGGCATCGAAGCCGACCTTTGAATAGGCAAGCTGCGCCTGCGGGGCCAGCGAGAGGCCGTTGCCGATCGCGATCCGCCTGCCGCCCTCGACGCTGAACGCGTAGCCGAAGCCTTCATTGCCATGGATCATGCTGCCGGCCAGCACCGATGACAGGTCGCTGTGATAGAACATGGTCTGCGCCTGGCCATCGACATAGAAGCCGTCATGACCGTACCAGGTCGCCGTGGCGCCGACGCCCGTTCCCTGCGCGCGGATGCGGCCGTTGCCGAACACCGAATTGACGAAGGCCGTGGTCAGGCCGTATTGCGCCGTGAGACCGACGATCAGCCGGCCGCGCGCATTGTCGAGCGCAACGCCGTCGAGCCCGGCCTGCGCCTTCATCTCGTCGGAATCATAGCTCGAGCCCGTGGTGTTGGAAGGCCGCAATGCGCTCTGGCCACCCTCGATCCGGCCCCAGAATGCCGATTGTGTCCAGGAGCTGTTTGGCGAGCCCTCGGCCGTCTGCGCGGTATCAACGCCGGCGCGCGCCATCGCCTCGCTGCCGCCCCAATAGCGGTTGCCGGCGCGCTGCTGGAGGCCCGGCGCCTGGTTCATCCCGAGCAGCACCTGCGCGTAGTTCTCGTACAAGGGGACGCCGGCCTGGTAGAGCGGCCCGGCGAGCGCCGGTGTCGGCGGATTGATCAGGCCGGACCGCAAATACCAGTCGCCGTCCGCCGGCGTGCCGATGCCGTTCTTCTGCAGCGTGTAGGCATAGGCGCCGCCGACGACGGCCTGCTGGCCGCCAATGACGTAATCGCCCTGCAGCGCGAAGCTGCCGTTCGAGGCGCCGGCGACGTCGATCACCTTGATTCCTTCGACCGTCTGTGCGCCGCCGCCGCCGACATTGGTGATACGCAACATGGAGGCACCGGACGTTGCGCCCTGCACCACCAGGCGGTCGGTGATCGAGGCGTCGCCACCGAGAGTGCTGTTGAGGAGAACCGTACCGCCGCTGCCGACATAATTGCCGCTCACCGTCAGCGTCGTCCCCGGCGCGCCGCCGGTTCGCACCAGGCCGGCATTGTCGAGCGATGCGATGGTCTGGTTGAAACCGTTCAGGTCGAACGTCCCGCCGGCGGCGGCGACATAGGCGGATGCGGCGCTGAAGGCACCGGCGCTGCCTGCGCGCAGCGTGCCGCCGGTGACCGTGGTAGCGCCACTATAGGTGTTGATGCCTGACAGCGTCTGCGTGCCGCCGGTGATCGTCATCGCGCCGGTGCCGGAGATAGATCCCGCGAACGTATCGTTCGCATTCGTGATCGCCAGCGATTTCGTGCCGAGCGCGACCGTGCCGGTTCCGGCCAGGCTCTTGATGTGGGACGTGTCGACAATGCCGGAAATGTCGAACGTCGCGTTCGCAACGACGCGGCTCGAATTGGCAAGCGCATCATCGGAGCCCGCGCCCGCCAGCGCGAGCGTGCCTTGCTGGATCACTGTTTGGCCCGTGAACGTGCTGGCGGCACCCAATGTGAAGGTTCCGGCGCCGGTCTTGGTCAACCCGCCGACGCCGCTGAATCCGAGCGTGCCGACGTTGAACCCGCTCGTGTCGAACGTCAGCCCGCCCGCGGCAATGTTGTGCTGGTTGACCGTTCCGCCGAAGAAGCTTGCCTGATTGGCCAGCGCGACGACGACGGCATTGTCGTACGTCGCCTGACCATTTGCGTTGCCAACCGTAATGCGGCCCGTCTGCAGCGTGCCGCTGCTGATGTTGAGGATGCCCGTGCGATCTGCGGCCGGAATGCCGAGGACGATTCTGCTTGTCGCGACGACGGTCGCGCCGTTCGTAATGTTGAGAATGCCCGTGCCGGCGGCACCGACGGTGACCGTCGTGGCGTCCCACCGCGATCCGGCCCCCGTCACTGTGACGATGGCTGTACCTCCGGGAAGATCGCCCATCGAAACACTGTTCGTGCTCGTCAGCGTGCTGCCGTTCTGAATCGTGAGACTGGTCGTACCGCCGGCTGCCGTGCGAATAGTCATGGTGCCGGTCGCGCCGGTCGCACCGGGGCTGATGCCGAGGACGACGGTTGAACCCGACACGATGTTGACGGCGCCTCCGGCGATCGGGGCCGCTCCGCCCAACCAGTTTGTGCCCACGGTCCAGTCATTGCTGGTGGCACCGGTCCAGGTCTGCGCCGCCGCCGCGCCCGGCAAGAGCGCCGAGAGGGCGACCACCGAGGCGTTCATCAACAGCAGGCGGCGGAACCCGGCGCGTTTGCTTGTGAAGGATGGGGGATGGTGTGGATGCCTGCCCCGATATTCATTCGCTTGTCGTGAAAACGTCGCAGCCCCGATGCATTGGCGCATGGCGCACAGCCCTTGTTGTTGTTCTTTGCTGCGGCACCGGATGGCAGATTGCCAAACATCATCGACAGCGGATCGTGATTGTTACGGTATGTTGCTGGCTGCGATCGGGTCAACGCAGATTGCTGCTGTGCACTAGGGAAAAATATGCAGTGTGTTTCCGGTGCAACGTCAGGTCGATAAATTAATGCGGCAGTAACCACATCACGCGTGCCGCATGTACATTGATGACTTGCGCGGCGAGACGACGATCGCGGTCACGTTGCGCAACGTTCGAGAGAGCGAGCCGAGACTCGCGGCGCCACATGCTGCGGCTGATTCGCGAGTCGCGGAGAATGCGCTTGTCGCAAGGCCAGGGGCCGAGCTGTGCTTGGGGTTCTACCGCCCGCCGCTGCCTGAGCCGGAACCAGAGCCCGCGCCGCCACCGGCCTGGCTGCCCATGTTATTGGTGTTGCTGCCGCCGGCCGACGGCGACTGAGCGCCCTTGCTGTCGCTGGCCTCGTTCTGCATGTTCGACGAACGCCCCGTCGTCATCCCCTTGGTCGCGGGGCCGCGCGAGGAGGGGCCGACGTCACCCTGACCGGATGCGCCGGGGGCGGGTTGTGTCTGCGCGAAGGCGCCACCGGTCGCCAGTGCCATGATGCACGCGGATGCCAGAATGATCTTCTTCATTGCAGTCTCCTTGACGTTACATCCCGGACAATCCGCCTGCGCCGGCGACGTTCCTGATGATCTTCCGTCAACGCTTCAACTCTCTGCGGCCTAATGTCGGGGTTCCCGTCTTCATCGCCAGCGGCTATTCAGGACCGTCATTGTTTGTTGAGAGACGGCGCATGAGGAAGATTGTCACCCTCGGAGCAGCTCTGCTCTGGTCCACCATCGCGATCGCGCAGGATCGTACCATCACCGTGGCCTCGACGACCTCGACGGAACAGTCGGGGCTGTTCGGCCATTTGCTGCCGCTGTTCTCCAGGGACGAGGGCATCGGCGTGAAGGTCGTTGCCGTCGGGACCGGGCAGGCGCTGGACATCGGACGGCGGGGCGATGCCGACGTGGTGTTCGTCCATGACCGGCCGGCCGAAGACAAGTTCATGTCCGAAGGTCAGGGCGTGAAGCGCTTCGACGTCATGTACAACGACTTCGTCATCGTCGGCCCCAAAAGCGATCCCGCGAAGATCGCCGGCGGCAAGGACGTCGCCGACGCGCTGCGCAAGATCGCGGCGGCGAAGGCGCCGTTCATCTCGCGCGGCGACAAGTCCGGCACGCACGCGGCCGAGCTGCGGTTGTGGAAGGAGGCGGGCGTCGACATCGGTGCGGGCAAGGACAGCTGGTATCGCGAGATCGGCCAGGGCATGGGCCCGGCGCTGAACATGGCCTCGTCGTCGAACGCCTATCTGCTGTCGGATCGCGGCACCTGGCTGTCGTTTAGGAATCGCGGCGACCTCACGATCCTGACCGAGGGTGACAAGCGGCTCTTCAACCAGTACGGCGTCATGCTGGTCGATCCGGCCAAGCATCCGAACGTGAAGGTGAGGGATGGGCAGGCTTTCGTCGACTGGCTCGTCTCGCCGAAGGGGCAGGAGGCCATCGCCGGCTACAAGGTCGGCGGCGAGCAGCTATTTTTCCCCAACGCGTCCCACTAGCAGGAAGGCGACGGTCGACACCGCCACGCTGAGTGCGAGCAGGATCAGCCCGAGCCCGAGCGCCAGCGGCAAATCGCCCTTGCTGGTCTCCAGCGCGATCGCGGTCGTCATCGTGCGCGTGAAGCCGCGGATGTTGCCGCCGACGATGATGATGGCGCCGACCTCGGCGATCGCGCGCCCGAAGGCCGCGAGAAAGGCGGTCAGCAGCGAGGTCCGGCCAAGCGCGAGCAGCAGTGCCATGCTGCGCAGGGCCGACAATCCGTCGATCCGCGCGAGGTCGCCATACTCCGCCCACAGCAGGCTTGCCGGCCGGTGCACCAGTGCCACCACTATCGGCGTCGCGAGCAGCGTCTGCGCAATCACCATGGCCGTCGGCGTGAAGAGCAGCCCCGCCGCCCCAAGCGGGCCGGACCGAGACAGCAGGAGATAGAGCGCGAGCCCGACCACGACCGGCGGAAGCCCGAGCAGCGCATTGGTCAGCACGATGATGACCTGACGTCCGCGGAAACGGGTGATCGCAAGCGAGGCCCCGATCGGTGCGCCGATCAGCAGCGCGACAATGCTCGCCGTCAGGCTGACACGCACCGACAGCGCGACGATGCCGAGCAGCTCGGCGTCGGCCTCGCCGATCAGCGTGAAGGCGGCGCCGACGGATCGTGCGAAATCGTTCATCCGGCCCGACGCTTCTGCGCCGGGCGGAATGCCTCGGGATCGTCGATGTCGAGGCTGCACAATCGCTTCACGGACCGGTCCCTGCGAGTCTTGTCGATCCACAGAATACCCGGAAGGATTGGAAAACGCGATTCATCCAGAAGATGAATGTCGGTGCCGTGTCATGCAGGCTCTCAGGACGTGACCTGAGCCGCGCTTCGCTTTTCGGCGGCGCCGCCCCAAAGCCAGCGCCCGAGCAGAACGGCAAGACCGGCCCCGACGAGCTGAGCCGCAACGAAAGCAGGGATGCCGTGCGGGGCGATGCCCGTGAATGTATCGGACAGCGAGCGGGCGATCGTGACCGCGGGGTTGGCGAATGACGTGGACGACGTGAACCAGTACGCTGAGGTGATGTAGAGACCGACGGCACAAGGAACGGCGGTGGGCGTCCGGCACCCGACGCCAAGGATGGTGGAGAGCAGGCCAAAGCTGGCCACGGCCTCCGCAAGCCATTGTCCGGCACCAGTGCGTTCCGTGAGCGAAAGCTGGAGGAGCGGAAGCTCGAACATCATGTGCGCGATCCCGACGCCTGCGATTGCGCCACCGATCTGGGCGACGAGGTAGGGCGCTGCATCTGTCCATGCGGTTTCGCCGCGCAAGGCAAATGCCAGCGTCACCGCTGGATTGAAATGTGCCCCCGATATCGGAGCGAACATCAGGATCAACACCGCGAGGATAGTCCCCGTGGCGATCGCATTGCACAGCAGCGCGAGCGCGACATTTCCGCCGGAGAGTTTCTGGGCCATGATCCCCGAGCCGACGACGGCGATAAGCAGGAACGCCGTCCCAAGCCACTCCGCGAAGGCGCGCTGCGGAAGACCCGGCATCAGAGGCCGCGATCCAGCGTGACGCGCTCGCCGTCTTCCTTGACGAATTCGCCTCGCTGTGCCGGCAGCAGATCGAGCACGAGCTCCGACGGACGGCAGAGCTTTACGCCTGCCGGGGTGACCACGATCGGCCTGTTGATCAGGATTGGATGCGCCATCATCGCGTCGAGCAGTTGATCGTCGGTCAATGCCGGATTGTCGAGGCCAAGCTCCGCATAGGGCGCCGCCTTCTCGCGAACCGCATCGCGCACCGAAATCCCCATGCGCGCAATGAGCTGCTGCAACAGCGCCCGCGCTGGCGGCGTCTTCAAATACTCGATCACGTGCGGCTCGATGCCGGCATTCCGGATCATCGCAAGCGTATTGCGCGACGTGCCGCAATCGGGGTTGTGGTAAATGATCGCGTCCATGGCGGAAATCCTCGTGCTCAGCAGCAGGCCTTTGAGGCCGCCGGCGCCGCCTGCGGCGCGCAGCAGGCCGATTGGGTCTCCTGTTTCTCGTGAGCGACCCGCGCCTGGTTCTCGCCGCTGCCGTCGCCGTAATCGGTGCTCTCACCCGTGGTGTAGAAGGTCTCCCAGGCGATGCCGGCGGGATCGTCGATCCAGGATTTTTCCGACTTCGCGTAGCAACAGGTGGTCTGTCCCTGCTCGATGATGTCGCCGCCGGCCTGACGCAGCCGCGCATAAACCTCTTGCAGCTCCTCGCCGGTCTCGACCTGGATGCCGAGATGGTCGAGGCCGGCCGCGCGTCCGCGCGTCGAGATCGCAAAATTCACGCGGGGGTCTTCCAGCATCCATTTGGCATAGTCGGATTTCACGACCGAGGGTTCGCTGGCGAACAGGGCGGAGTAGAACCCGATCGAGTGGGAAAGATCGTCGACGGACACGTGAACGTGCAGGCGCTTCATGGTCTGTCCTTTCAGGCGGGCACTTTGCTGCGCTTTCGCGCGGGTTTCGACGGCGTGGCTGGAGCGCATGTCGTCCCGCCGCAACAGTTCTCGGTCAGGAAGCCGACGAGCGCGTTCATGGTCTCGAACCGCGCTGCATAGATCATCGAGCGGCTCTCGCGCCGGACGGTCACGAGCCTGGCCGTCCGCAGCCGGTCGAAATGGAAGGTCAGCGTGTTGGGGGCAAGATCCAGCGCTTCGGCGACCGCGCCGGCAGTCATGCCGCCGGGGCCGGCCTGCACCAGCAGTCGGAAGACGTCGAGACGGTTGTCCTGTGCGAGCGCGGCGAGGGCCGCGACGGCATCTGTCGTTTCCATATTTCAACGATTATGGAAATAATGGACGGCTGTCAATCGAGATTGTGGTGGTCTACCCCAATCTCGATTGACGGCGGTCGTCGACGTTCAGCGCTTCACGTTGGCCGATGCCGAAACCGTGGGGGCTGCTCCAATGCTCTGCTGCCAATAGCGTTCGATCTGGTCGATCAAGGTGGGCGGCAGCGGGACGTAGTTGAGCGTCTGGGCCTGGGACGTTCCGTTCTCCAGCGACCAGCGCACGAAGTCGATGGCGGCGGCCGATCGTTCCGGCGATTTCGGCGCCTTCGGCATCAGCACGAAGGTCGTGGCCGTGATCGGGTAGGCGTCTTCGCCGGGCGCGTTGGTGAGCACGAGATGGAAATCCTTCTCCGTCTTCCAATCCGCGCTCGAGGCCGCCGCCTGGAACGAGGCGGCGTCGGGGACGACGAAATTGCCGACGCTGTTCTGCACCATGCCGAAGGAAATCCTGTCGAGCCTTTGCAGCGCGTAGGTGTATTCGAGATAGCCGATCGAGCCGGGAACGAGGCTGACAAGCGAAGCGACGCCGTCATTGCCCCTGCCGCCGAGGCCCAGCGGCCATTCGACCGAGGTGCCTTCGCCCACGCTCGTCTTCCACTGCGAGCTGACCTTCGAGAGGTAGTTCGACCAGTTGAACGTCGTTCCGGATCCGTCGAGGCGATGGACCACCGTGATCGCAGTATTCGGCAATCTGATGTCGGGATTGATCGCGCGAATGGCCGGATCGTTCCAGGATTTGAGCTTGCCGAGATAGATGTCGGCGAGGACCTGCCCGGTGAAGCGGATCTGGCCGGGCTTGATGCCATCGATGTTGACCACCGGCACGACACCTCCGATCACGATCGGGAATTGCATCATGCCGAGGCTGTCCAATTCCTTGGGATCGAGCGGCATATCGCTGGCGCCGAAATCGACCGCCTCTTTCTTGATCAGGCCGAGGCCGATGCTCGAGCCGACGGCCTGATAGCTGACAGAGTTGCCGGTCTTCGCCTTGTAGGCGTCGATCCATTTCGCCATCACGGGCGAGACGAAGGTTGAGCCGGCTCCCTTGGTCTCGGCAGCCAGGCTTGGCGTGGCGACGAGCAGAGCGGCGAAAATGATTGGTAATTTCATGTGTCTCTTCATGTGCGCGACGCTAGCAGGTGGGGCACGAAGCCGATGTGGGCTATGTCACAATGGCGTCGCGCAGCATTCGCGCTGGCCATGGCGCATCAGTTACACCACACCCTTACCGAGCACCGCATCATCCGATTGATGTAGATCCGAGGAGGTCCGCAGCGCCGAGCGTCCAGCCGTCCACGCGCTGCGAGGTGCCGGGCAGGAGCGGCGCAAATTCAGGGCAAGCCGCCGGCTAACGCCCCAAATCATGCCCTTTCGCGACCGAAAGGCCGCTTTATTCCCGTCTTGGATGCTTTAAGGAAGGGGCAGGATCAGGTCGCCCCCGCCCGGCGGGGGTGCTAGACCCTGATGCAGGAACAATGGGCCCGGCCGCTGCCGGCTCGCCCGCAAGGATGAAGGATGTGAGGCAATGATCCAAACCGTTGGCATCATCGGGGCAGGGACCATGGGGAACGGCATCGCGCAGATCTGCGCGGCGGCCGGGCTTTCGGTCGTGATGGTCGATATTTCCGATGCGGCGGTGAACCGCGGGCTTTCGACCGTTGGCGGCAGCCTCGAGCGGCTGGTCAAGAAGGAGAAGATGTCGGCGGCCGATCGCGAGGCGGCGCTCAAGCGCATCACCGGCACGACCGATCGGGCGAAGCTTGCCGATTGCGATCTCGTCATCGAGGCCGCGACCGAGAATGAGGAACTCAAGGTCAAGATCCTGAAGGACCTCTGCGCCACGCTGTCGCCGCGCACGCTGCTCGCGACCAACACCTCCTCGATCTCGATCACCAAGCTCGCCGCCGCGACCGACCGTCCCGACCGTTTCATCGGCATGCACTTCTTCAACCCGGTGCCTGTCATGGCGCTGCTGGAACTCATCCGCGGCTTGCAGACCTCCGACGACACCCACGCCAAGGCGCTCGATTTCGCCAAGCGTGTCGGCAAGGTGGCGATCACGGCGAAGAACAGCCCGGGATTCGCCGTCAACCGCATCCTCTGCCCGATGATCAACGAAGCGATCTTCGCGCTCCAGGAGGGGATCGCGACGGCGGAAGAGATCGATGCCGGCATGAAGCTCGGCTGCAACCACCCGATCGGGCCACTGGCGCTGGCCGATCTCGTCGGGCTCGACACCATGCTTTCGGTGATGGAGGTCTTTTACAAGGGCTTCAACGACCCCAAATACCGTCCAGCCCCCTTGCTCAAGGAAATGGTCGATGCCGGCCATCTCGGCCGCAAGACCGGGCAGGGCTTTTACACCTACGGCGCCTGATCAAGGCGCTGGCGGCGGGTCTTCAGCGCTCGCCGCCAGATCCCGCAACTTGCGCTGCGACAAAGACGCCGCGCGCGATTGGCCCGACAATGTCGCGCGGGTAGCCTGCGGGAACGGGAACAACGGAACGGAAAACAGAGGATATGTCGGATCGACTGAAGGCCGAGCGCGAGGCTGCGGCCGCGCGGCGGAACCTGCTGACCCAGGATGCGATCGAGCGCACCGGGATCACCGAGGAGATGATCGGGGAGCTCGTCACCCGCTTTTACGGGCGCGTGCGAGAGGATGCTCTGCTTGGGCCGGTCTTCGCGATCGTGCAGAATTGGGACGAGCATCTCGCCAAGCTCAGGGATTTCTGGTCGTCGGTGGTGCTGATGAGCGGTCGCTATCATGGCTCGCCGATGCGGGCGCATCTGCCGCTGAGCCTGGTCGGCAATCATTTCGACCGCTGGCTCGACCTGTTCGAACAGACCGCGCGAGAAGTCTGCCCGCCGCCAGCTGCCGCGCTCTTCATCGACAAGGCACGACGCATTGCCGACAGTTTTGAGATGGCGTCGGCGACAGTCGCAGGCAGCATCGCTTCGCCGCGTCACGTGCTCAGGTCGTGAAATACAGAATGCCTGCCTGAGAGACGCGCGGGCACGCATCGCGCGATGGCGCGTCGCACCAATTCCAACATCATCGGTCTGATCTGCAAAATCATCATGCCGTTCGCGTGGTGCAACGTAGAATTCGTGAAAACGCGTTGAATGCGTTCATTCTTGCTCAATCAAAACGAGTAGAGCCACATTGATGCACTGCGGCGCCAATTCTTCGCCTTGTTTTCGGCAGAGTTCCAGCGCCTGCTAGCGTGCATGGCGCGCGCATCAATCAACAACACTTCATCATCGTCCGAGAGCATCGCGGAACCTGAAGTCGACGCGGGCATGGAGCAGACGCGGCGAACGCTGCTGCTCAGTGCGCTCGCGACCACCGCCTGTCTCGGTTGTTCCGCGCAAGTGCATGCAGGCGAGGACCCACCCGGTTCGGACGAGCGGCCGCAGAAGGGCGATCAGCTCGTCTTCTCCGAGGGCGAGCAGGAAGGAAAGCTCATCACCGCGGCCGATCTGGCGGCCGGTGGACCGCCGGTGCATGCCTGGCCGAAGGATCCCAAGACATCGGTGGTGCGCAGCGCTTCCCGGCTCAATGAGATCCTGATCATCAGGCTCGATCCCGCCGAGCTCGACGAGAAGACCCGCGAGCGTGCCGTCGACGGCATCATCGCTTATTCGGCGATCTGTGCCCACGCCGGCTGTCCCGTCACCGCGTGGGTGAAGAGCGATGTCGGCGACAAGGAGGTCTTCAAGTGCGTGTGTCACAACTCCGAATACGATCCTCGCGCGGGCGCACAGGTCGTATTCGGGCCTGCGCCGCGACGGCTCGCGGCGCTGCCGCTGGCGCTCGCTGACGGTTCGCTCAGTGTCGCCGGCAATTTCATCGGAAAGGTAGGTGGCGCGCAGCCAGGATGACGGACGGTGCGGGTCGTGCCCGCGTCACGAGACGCCGCATCCGCCGATGGGCGGACGGCGGGACGAACGACAAGAATTCAAGTCAAGAATTCAAACGGATGAAAAAGGGGAACGTCCATGAAAACGTCCAGAAAAACGTCCATGACCAGGAAGCAATGGTACCTGTCCGGCTTCGTCGCCTTCACCTGCCTCGCCTCGACCGCCGCCATATCGGGTCCGATCGAGAACTACGCACCGGTCACCGCGCAGCGGCTTGAGAATCCGGAGCCCAGCAACTGGATGCTCTATCGGCGCACCTATGACGGGCAGGGCTATAGTCCGCTCGATCAGATCAACACCTCGAACGTGAAGAACCTCACGCCGGTTTGGACTTTTGCCACAGGCGTGGTCGAAGGCCACGAGGCGCCGCCGATCATCAACAACGGCGTGATGTTCGTGGCGACCCCGATGGGGCAGGTGATCGCGCTGAACGCGAAGACCGGTGACGAATACTGGCGCTACAAGCGGCAACTCCCCGACGATCTGTTCCAGCTGCATCCGACCAGCCGCGGCGTCGGTCTCTGGGAGGACAAGCTCTATCTCGCGACCACCGACGATCACGTCGTCGCGCTCGACGCCAAGACCGGCAAGGTGGTGTGGGACACCAAGGTGCAGGACTACAAGAAGGGCCAGTACATGACCCTGATGCCGCTGATCGTCGACGGCAAGGTCATCGTCGGCGGCTCCGGCGGCGAGTTCGGCGTGCGCGGCTATGTCGCCGCCTATGATGCCAAGGACGGCAAGGAGCTGTGGCGAACCTTCACCATTCCTGGCGAAGGCGAACCCGGCCATGACACCTGGCAGGGCGACGACTGGAAGAATGGCGGCGGCTCAGCCTGGATGACCGGCAATTACGACAAGGACACCAAGACGATCTATTGGGGCGTAGGCAATGCGGCGCCGTGGCCCGGCGAGACCCATCCCGGCGACAATCTCTACACCTCGTCGGTGCTCGCGCTCGACCCCAACACTGGCAAGATCAAGACCTATCACCAGTATCACCAGAACGATTCCTGGGATTGGGACGAGGTCGAGGCGCCGATGCTGATCGACCTGCAGCGCGATGGCCGCAACATCAAGAGCCTGGTCCATCCGGGGCGCGACGCGATCTTCTGGGTGCTCGAGCGCACGCCGACCAAGATCAACTACGTCGCAGGCTGGCCGTTCGTCTCTACCGACGTCTGGAAAGGCATCGATGCCGAAACCGGCAAGCCGATCGTCGATCCCGCGCACAAGCCGGTGATCGGCAAGCGCGTCGAGTTCTGTCCGTCGCTGTGGGGCGGCAAGGACTGGCCGTCGGCGGCCTACAGCCAGAAGACCGGCCTCGTCTACGTGCCCGCCAACGAGAATTTCTGCGGCGGCTTCACCGGCGAGAAGGTCGCGCTCAAGCCGGGCGAGCTCTGGCTCGGTACCAAGCCGGAAGACATTGGGCTGAAGACAAAGCCGGGCGCGGATCATTTTGGCGAGCTGCAGGCCTGGGATCCCGTCACGGGCAAGAAGGTGTGGCAGCACAATTTCCCGAAGTCGCAGCTGTTCGGCTCGGTGACGGCGACCGCGGGCGATCTCATCTTTGCCGGTGGCACCAACGACCGCAACTTCCGCGCCTTCAACGCCAAGACCGGCGAGCTATTGTGGGAGCAGAAGACCAACTCCGGCATCATGGGCATGCCGGTGTCCTATGAGATCGACGGCACCCAATACGTCGCGATCCAGTCGGGATGGGGCGTGGACGCGCAACGTATCCAGGATGCGCTGGTGACCAACAACATCGGCATCGAGGCCAATGTGCCCCAGGGCGGCGTCGTCTGGGTGTTCGCGCTGAAGAAATAAGCTCCGCGGGCGGATCGAAAGAAGCGGAGCGTCAGGGGGCAAATGCGGCGGACGGCAACGTCCGCCGCATTTTGCGTGCGTCATGACGCTTTTGCCTCGCACACTCGTCATGCCCGGGCTTGTCCCGCCTGCGCGGACGTAGCCGCTTCGACGAGGCGAAGGCCCGGGCATGCACGTTCCTGGTGCCGAGGCAAAGGTCGTGGATGGCCGGGACAAGCCCGGCCATGACGATGCGGGAAGCGTTCGTGCGTAAAAGCGCTCGACAGCTACTTCCCCTGGCGCTCGACCTTGTCCTTCTCCTTCTGGTTCATCTCGCGAACCTTGGGATCCGGATTGCTCTGCCCGGTGGTCTGGGTGGTCGAGGCGGGCGGGGCGTTGGCGTTGGGAAGCGAGTTCTGATCCGGCGCGGTGGGGCGCGTGGCCGTGGCCGGCGGAGTGGTGTTGCTTTGGGCGAACGCGCCTGTGGTCATCATGAAAAAGGCGCCCGACAGCAACGAGACTGCGAGCGCCTTTGAGATGTTGGTCATCGATCTGCTCCTGTCAGATCGATGGAAACGGCGCGAGGCCGCGTTGTGTTCCCTGTTCTACGCTTCCAGTTGCTTGCCGAGCGGAAGGCTGCGGATACGTTTTCCGGTCGCCGCGAAGATCGCATTCATCAACGCAGGCGCGAACGGCGGAACACCGGGCTCGCCGACGCCGCTCGGCGGCGTGTCGGGTCCCGGCGGCACGATGTAGACGTTGGTGACCACAGGAGATTCGTCCATCCTGACGACCTGGAAGTCGTCAAAATTCTTCTGCTGCACCTTGCCGTCCTTGAAGGTGATCTCGCCGTATTTGGCGAGGCTCAGCCCCATGATCGCGGCGCCTTCGATCTGCGAGGCGATGCGCTCGGGATTGACATAGGTGCCGCAATCGATCGCGGTGTCGACCCGCGGCACGGACAGCTTGCCCTTGTCGTCGATGGCCACCTCGACGATGGTCGCGATGTAGCTGACGAAGCTGCGGTGCACGGCAATGCCGAGACCGTGGCCCTTCGGCACCTTCCGTCCCCACTCACCCTTCTCGGCGACCAGCTCGACCACCTTGCGCAGGCGTGCGGTGTCGATCGGGTAGCTGTCCTGGGGCTCGCCGTAGTTCCACAGGTCTTTCACGTCGGGTTTGACGATGCGCGGGCTGCCGATCAGCGCGAGCAGCGTTTCCTTCTGGTCGCGTCCCGTCGCGGTCGCGATCTCGCCGACCATCGACTGGACGGCGAAGGCGCGCGGGATGTTCGAGACCGATCGGAACCAGCCGATGCGGGTATGCGCGGCGGCTTCCGGATTCTCACAGGAGATGTTGGCGATCTCGAACGGCATGTCGACGAGGCCCATGCCGATCTCGAAGGGCGCCTGATGCACCGTGCCGGCGGCAAAGGTCGAGGCGATGCTGGGCGCCACGCTGCGATGGCGCCAGGCGATCACCTTGCCGCTCTTGTCGAGGCCGGCCTCGATCCGCTCGACCGAGACCGTGTGCAGGAAGCCGTTGTGAATGTCGTCCTCCCGCGTCCACTGCACCTTCACCGGCGTGCCGAGTTCCTTCGACAGCAGAGCGGCTTCGAGCGCGTAGTCGCATTTCGACTTGCGACCGAAGCCGCCGCCGAGCAGCGTGACGTTGACGGTGACGTTGCCTTCGGGAATGCCGAGCGTCTTGGCGACGTCCTCACGGGTTCCGCCGGGGCTCTGCACCGGCGCCCAGATTTCCGCCTTGTCGCCCTTGACGTCGGCAACCGCCACCGGCGGCTCCATGGGGACATGGGCGAGATGCGGAATGTAGTATTCGCCGACGATCACCTTGTCGGCGCTCTTCAGGGCGGCGTCCGCATCGCCCTCCTTGCGCAGGACGAGGCCGGGCTTGCGCGAGGCCTCTTCGAGCTCCTTGCGGTAGGCGACGGAGTCGTATTTGCCGTTGGCGCCGTCGTCCCAGGTCAGCTTCAGCGCGTCGCGGCCCTTGATCGCGGCGCCGGTGTTGCGCGCGATCACCGCGACGCCGCCGAGCGGCTGGAATTTCGACGGCCACGGCCAGCCTTGAACCTTCATCACCTTCTCGACACCCGGCACCTTCAGCGCCGCGGCCGGATCGAACGAAACCAGCTTGCCCCCGGTCACCGGTGGGCGTGCGATGACGGCGTATTTCATGCCGGGCAAGCGGACGTCGGCGCCGTAGCGCGCCTTGCCGGTGGTGATGTCGTGGAGATCGACGATGCCGATCTGGCCTTTGGTCAGATAGCGGAAGTCCTTGGGGTCCTTCAGCTTGAGGCCTTCGATAGCGGGCACCGATTCCTTGGCGGCGTCGGCGGCGAGCTCGCCGAAGCCGAGCTTGCGCCCGCTGGTGCTGTGGACGACCTCGTGATTGACGGCCTTGACCTCGGTCGCCGGCACGCCCCAGCGCTTGGCTGCGGCCTGCTCCAGCATGGTGCGGGCTGAGGCGCCGATCTGGCGCATCGGAATCAGGTAATGCCGCGTGCTGCGCGAGCCGTCGGTGTCCTGGTTGCCGAACTTGACCTCGTCGCCATGGGCCTGCTGCACCTTGACCCTGGACCAGTCGGCCTCCATCTCCTCGGCCACGATCAGCGGCAGGCTGGTGCGCACGCCGGTACCCATTTCGGAGCGGTGCCCGACGATGGTGACGATGCCGTCCGGCCCGACCGAAACGAACACGCGCGGATCGACCACGACGCCGTGCGGCATCTTTCCGGCGCCGGTCTCATAAGCGAGCGCCTGCCGCGACA
This sequence comes from Bradyrhizobium sp. 14AA, assembly GCF_054185205.1. Lineage (NCBI taxonomy): Bacteria > Pseudomonadati > Pseudomonadota > Alphaproteobacteria > Hyphomicrobiales > Nitrobacteraceae > Bradyrhizobium > Bradyrhizobium sp. 14AA. The sequence continues at coordinate 227,344 of NZ_JAVAYM010000012.1, forward strand.
TCACGGGCGCGGCAAGCACGAAGCCTCCGGTGATGCCGAGCCCCTTCAGGATGCTGCGGCGCGAGACCTTCTCGACCCTGATATTCTTTTCGAAGCCGCGAAGCTTGCGGGGATTGTCGATGAAATTCATCTCACACCCCCGTCGATGCGAGGTGGACGGCGTTCTCGATGCGCTGGTAGCAGCCGCAGCGGCAGATGTTGCCGGCCATCGCCTCGCGGATCTGGTCATGCGAGGGCTTCGGGTTGTCCATCAAAAGCGCTGCGGCCTGCATGATCTGGCCGGCCTGGCAGAAGCCGCATTGGGGCACGTTGACCTGGCGCCAGGCCTTCTGCACCGGGTGATCGCCGTTCGGATGCAGTCCCTCGATCGTGGTGACTTCGCGGCCGGCGACGTCGTTGATCGACGTGATGCAGGACCGCACGGCTTCCTTGTCGACGATGACGGTGCAGGCGCCGCACAGGGCCTGGCCACAACCAAACTTGGTGCCGGTGAGCCCGGCCTCGTCACGCAGGAACCAGAGTAGCGGGAGATCCGGGTCACCGTCCCAGCTCTGTTCCTGGCCGTTGATCTTCACCTTGATCATGATCGTCCCTCGCTCTTCATAAGCATGCCAAAATCAAATCGCCGACGCGGGTCGGCGGTGGGTTGTGCGTTGTTGCGCCGCATCCTGCTAATCGTCCCGCGCGGGCAGATCCCGGAGGAAGGCAGGAAGGAAAATGACGATGTCTGGATGGATGTGCTCGATACCTCTCGTTTTTGTTCTTAATTGATTGAACTTCGTGCGGCATCGTGACGGCACGAACCTAGCAGAGATCGCACCGGCCGGGCGTTCACAGCCGAGTGTTCTCACCGGGAAAAGATTGCATTGATGGTTTGTCAAAAGCAGGGCGCGGCATCACGCCGCGTGCATTGCATCCTGCGAGCGCAACGAAAAAAGCTTCGTCCGCCAGAAGGACTGCGCGGACGAAGCAGGATGCCTCAGTCGAGGGAGGGAGAAACGCAGAGCCGCGGACTTCAAGCAGGAAGTTGACGGCACTGCGCAGTCATTCAGAGACCAGGACTGAGGGAGCCGACGGTTCTCGCAAGCACTCTAGGGGCGAGGAGACGGCTTTTGCCGCGATCGTCCGGGATGCAGCGTCCGCTCGGTGGTCGGAACCAGCGAGCGGACGGGCGTGGCGAGGGTGGGCGGCCTGCTCAGGCGGCTTTGGCTTTCGCCACGTGGGTCGCGATCGCGTCCATCAGCGCCGGCGACAGGCAGTCATAGGGCTCGAGCCCGATTTCCTTCAGCCGCGAACGGATGCCCGCCATCTGCTCCGGCTTCACGCCCGATTCGATGACGGAGGAGACGAAGGCGGCGAATTGCGGTGCCTGCGAGCCCTGCTCCTGGAACAGCTCGGGATGGATGAAGTCGAGGCCGTAGAACGGATGGCCCTTGTTCTCGATGCGGCCGTACATGTGGGTGCCGCAGGCCTTGCAGGCGTGGCGCTGGATCACCGCCGAGGGATCGACGATCTGGAGCTTGTCGCCGTTCTCGGTCACCGTGACGTTCTGGCGCGGCACCACGGCGACGACCGAGAAGTTCGCGCCCTGCGGCTTCCAGCACTTGGTGCAGCCGCAGGCGTGGTTATGGGCGACATCGCCCTTCACGGCGACCTTGACCGGATGGTCCGAGCATTTGCAGACGAGCGTGCCGCCGGCAAAGCTGCCACTGCCTTGTTTGACGCCGTTGTCGATCGAGGGATGGAGTGCAACAGTCATGGGTCGATCCTCCTTGGGGGTGACGCTTTTCGAGTTAGAACACGACGACTGAACGGATGGACTTACCCTCATGCATCAGGTCGAAGCCTTTGTTGATGTCTTCGAGCTTGAGCGTGTGGGTGATCATCGGATCGATCTGGATCTTTCCGTTCATGTACCAGTCGACGATCTTCGGCACGTCGGTGCGGCCGCGCGCGCCACCGAAGGCCGTGCCGCGCCAGTTGCGTCCGGTGACGAGCTGGAACGGGCGGGTGGCGATCTCCTTGCCGGATTCGGCAACGCCGATGATGACGGAAGTGCCCCAGCCGCGATGGCAGGCTTCCAGCGCCTGGCGCATCACCGTGGTGTTGCCCGTACAGTCGAACGTGTAGTCGGCGCCGCCATCGGTGAGGTTGACGAGATGCGGGACGATATCGCCGGTGATCTTCTTGGGATTGACGAAATCGGTCATGCCGAACCTGCGCCCCCAATCCTCCTTGGAGTCGTTGATGTCGACGCCGATGATCTTGTCGGCGCCGGCCATCTTGGCGCCCTGGATCACGTTGAGGCCGATGCCGCCGAGGCCGAACACGACCACGTTGGAGCCCGGCGTGACCTTGGCGGTGTTGACGACGGCGCCGACGCCGGTGGTGACGCCGCAGCCGATGTAGCAGCTCTTGTCGAACGGCGCGTCCTCGCGGATCTTGGCGACCGCGATCTCCGGCAGCACCGTGAAGTTCGAGAAGGTCGAGCAGCCCATGTAGTGGTAGATCGGCTTGCCCTGGTAGGAGAAGCGGCTGGTGCCGTCGGGCATCACGCCCTTGCCCTGCGTCGCGCGGATCGCGGTGCAGAGATTGGTCTTCTGGCTGAGGCAGCTTTTGCACTGCCGGCATTCCGGCGTGTAGAGCGGGATGACGTGATCGCCCGGCTTCACCGAGGTCACGCCAGGGCCGATCTCGCGGATGATGCCCGCGCCCTCATGGCCCAGGATCGACGGGAAGATCCCTTCGCTGTCGAAGCCGTCGAGCGTGTAGGCGTCGGTATGACAGATACCCGTTGCCTTGATCTCGACCAGGACTTCGCCGACCTTCGGTCCTTCCAGATCGACCTCGACGATCTCGAGCGGCTTCTTGGCTTCGAAAGCGACGGCGGCACGTGTCTTCATCGTAAACTCCTCAGATTCTTAGAGGGCGCCAAGAACCAGGTCTCGGCAGTCCCGGTAGCGTTCATTTCTTGCCCATGCAGGCGTCTTCCGCCTTGGTGTAGGCCTCTGGCTTCTCCTCCTTCTTGGAGGGACGCTGCCGGCCCCATGCTTCGGTGGAGCGGGCGCGCAGATAGACGTACAGGTCGTCCATGTAGCAGGCGACGTTCGGATTGTCGCCGAAGGCCGGCATGACGTTTTCCTGCGCGGTCGAGATGTTCTTGCGACCGGAGGCGATCACGCCGATGAAGTCGCCATAGCTCATCGACTTGACGGAATCCTTCAGCGCCGGCGCGTAAGTGGATCCCATGCCGTCGGGGCCATGGCAGACATGGCAGTCTGAATGATAGCGGCGGTATCCGGAGTAGGTGAACCAGTCCACGGTGCCGTCGGTAATCTTGTAGGTCGGGTTTCCTTCCTTATCGAGCCACTTTCCGTCCTCTTCCTTCTTCACGGCGGCCGGGTCGCCCGGACCGTCCGCGACCGCAATTCCTCCGGACGCGACCAAGAACATCACAGCAATGGCGGAGCAGATTTTACGCAAGAGATTTTCCTCGGAAGGCGTTCGATGGAGACGAGCCGGCGCGTGGAGTTCGTCCACGCGCCGGAGCGATGCTGAAGGGCCTAGTTGGGCAGCGAGAACACGGTCAGCGTACCGCCGAGTGCCGTGTAGTTGCTGAGCGCCGCATAGCCACCGACTGCGCCGAGACCGGCGGTCGGATCGGTCAGGCCTGCGGCGAGACCGATGCCGGCCCAGCCGCCCACACCGGAGAGCACTGCGACATACTGCTTGCCGCCGTTCTCATAGGTGGTGACGTTGCCGATGATGCCGGAGGGAGTCTTGAACTTGTAGAGCTCCTTGCCGGACTTGGCGTCGACCGCCTTCAGGTAGCCTTCGAGCGTGCCGTAGAACACCACGCCGCCGGCGGTTGCGAGCGCACCCGACCAGACCGAGAACTGCTCCTTGTTCGACCAGACGATCTTGCCGGTCTTGCCGTCCCAGGCGATGAAATTGCCCATGTGGCTTTCACCCTGCGGCGGATACATCGAGAGCGTCGCACCCACATAGGGCTGGCCCGCGGTGTAGCTCACCTTGAACGGTTCGTAGTCCATGCAGACGTGGTTGGTCGGAACGTAGAACAGCTGCGTGTCCGGCGAGTAGGCTGCCGGCTGCTCGTCCTTGGTACCGAGCGCGGCCGGGCAGATGCCCTTCACGTTGTGGTCCTCGCCCGCCTTGTCGGTCGAAGCTGCGTCGAGCACCTTCGGACGGCCGTAGGTCGGCGAGTTCTTGTCCATGTCAACGCCGGAGGTCCAGTTCACCTTCGGATCGTACTTCTCGGCGACCAGCAGTTCGCCGCTCTCACGATCCATGGTGTAGCCGAGACCGTTGCGGTCGAAATGCGTCAGCAGCTTGCGCGGCTGGCCGTTGATCTGCTGATCCGAGAGGATCATCTCGTTGACGCCGTCATAGTCCCACTCGTCGTGGGGCGTCATCTGATAGACCCACTTGGCCATGCCGGTGTCCGCGTCGCGCGCGAAGATGGTCATCGACCATTTGTTGTCGCCCGGACGTTGCTTCGGATTCCAGGTCGAGGGATTGCCCGACCCGTAATAGACCAGGTTCAGAGCGGGATCGTAGGACATCCAGCCCCAGGTGCAGCCGCCACCGATCTTCCACTGATCGCCCTGCCAGGTCTTCAGCGAAGAGTCGGCGCCGACCGGCTTGCCGAGCGACGTGGTCTTGGCCGGATCGACCTTGATCTGGTCATCCGGACCCTCGGAGAAGGCACGCCAGGCCTGCTTGCCGGTCTTGAGGTCGTAAGCGGTGACGTGGCACTGCACACCGAACTCGCCGCCGGAGATGCCGACGAGGACCTTGTCCTTGACGACCAGCGCGGCCGATGTACCGGTCTCGCCCTTGCTCGGATTGCCGTTCGTTGCCGACCACGCCACCTGGCCGGTCTTGGCGTCGAGCGCGACGAGGTTGGTGTCGGCCTGATGCAGGATGATCTTGCCGTCGCCGTAAGACAGGCCGCGGTTGACGGTATCGCAGCACATCACCGGGATGACGTTCGGATCCTGCTTCGGCTCGTACCTCCAGACGATCTTGTTCTCGTTGGAAAGGTCAATAGCGTAGACCTTGTTCGGGAACGGCGTGTGGACGTACATCATGTTGCCGATGATCAGCGGGCCGCCTTCATGGCCGCGCAGCACGCCGGTCGAGAAGGTCCAGGCGACCTGGAGCTTGCCGACGTTCTGGGCGTTGATCTGGTTCAGCTTGGAATAGCGGGAATTGGCGTAGTCGCCCGCCGGCATCACCCAATCTTTCGGGTTCTGCGACATCTTGATCAGCTCGTCATTGGCTGAAGCGCTGCCGACGGCGAGAGCCGCCGCGGAGCCAAGATAGGTCGCCAGTAGCACCTTGCGCATAGTTATTCCTCCGTTGGTCTCGTTTATTATTTCCGAAACATTGCTCAATCACCGGGCTTCTCGTCCGGCGTCTGCTCGTGCAGTGGTCACGATTGGGACCAGAAACGATGCTGTGCTGTTTCCTCCTCCGGATGAGAGCTACGGGTCCACGTGCAGGAGCGGCCCGTTCTTGTTGTTCCTGCCGCAATCCCTAACGTCTTCGCCATCGGGAAACTTGCCCAAGAGAGAAGCCGGTTTGCTTGACAGCGCACGGAGACGAAGTTTTTGATTTTGCAGTAGCGAATTCAGCGGCTTCCGTGTGCCTCCAGGACCGCCTTCGACGCTCAGGTTCCCCTTGACGGCGCTGCAACTAAGGCGGAGGATTAAGTTTCAAGGGTGGCAATGGAACGATGGCGCTCGTTTCAAAAGACCGCTCAAATTCGAGGTAAACGTCACGCAATCACGGCAGAGGGCTCCGGCAGCGCTGGTCGCGATTCGCGTCAATTCTCCGGATCAAACCAGTGGCTGGATTAATGTCCGACACAATTCACACGCTCTCGACGACCGGCATGACGCCGAAGCGGCAGATCCAGAGCTGGATCGACGGGCTGACGAGCTTGTGTGGGTATTTCGACGTCGATCCGCTGGAGGCGTCCTCGCTCGAAGGCCGCATCGATTATACCACCGTCTCGCGCCTGAAGCTCTGCCAGATCGAGGTGAGCCAGCATCGCATCGCGCACACGCTGGCGCGCGCCAAGGCCAACGAACATCCGTACATCAAGATCCACTTCCAGACCTACGGCGTGTCCTATTTCGAGCAGGAAGGCCGCCACATCGAAATCAACCCCGGCGACATCATCGCCTATGACGTCTCCTGCCCGCATTCGATCATCAGCCCCGCCTTCACGCGCCACGACGTGGTGATCGTGCCGAAGGCGCTGCTGCGCGACCGCGGCTTCCCGTCGCAGCGGATGCCGGCCTGCAAGCTGTCGTCGAAAACCGGGACGGGGCGGATCGCCCATGATTTCGTCCATGCGACCTTCGACGAGGCGGCAAAGCTGTCGGCGAACAGCGCGGTCGGCGTCGCCGATTCGCTGATCGACCTGCTGCTGCTGCCGCTGCGCGAGGCCGACACGATGTTCGACCGTGTCGGGCCCGAGGCGATGTATGTGCGTGCGCAGTTCTTCATCCGCGAGCACCTGCGCGATCCCGATCTGTGCATCGACCAGATCTCGACCGAGCTCGGCTGCTCCAAGCGCTATCTGCACATGCTGTTCTCCGAGCGCGGCACCACGGTCAGCGACTACATCTGGCAGGCGCGCCTGCAGAACTGCCGCCAGGAGCTCGAGGCTCACGCGGGCAAGACCATTACCGACGTCGCGTTCTCCTGGGGTTTCTCCAGCTCATCGCATTTCAGCCGCGTGTTCCGGAAATACTTCGGTGTGGTGCCGTCCTCGATCCACAAGGCGCAGCAGGGCACGGCGAGCTCGAAAGAGCATTAGGCGCACGCCGAAGAACCACCGGCACGGTGGCCAACGCGCTTACGTTGTCGTCGCAATGTAGGGAATGCTGGCCACGAGAGCGACGAGCAGCACCGCGTTGCCCAGCATTCCGCTCCAATGCAGCCGGCGCAACCGGCGCGGAGCGTCAGCATCCCCGGCGTCCCTCGCGCTGAGCTGGTCGTCCATCCGTTGCATGAACCAGCGGCGTCCCCAGATAGTCAGGGCGGTGCTCATGCCGACGCCGATCGCGGCGACCAGGCGACCGTCGAGGAGCAAAGCCACCGTTGCGATCACGCCGGCAACGCGCATGACCAGGAAATGGGCGTTGAACATTCCGCGCAGCAACTGGGCGACGGGCTGAATATCCAGCTTGACCAGCAGGAAGGCGGGTGAAGCCAGCGTGAAATAGCCCATCGGAAAGAGCAGGATGATCATCACGGCTACGGCAACGCCATCCGGTGTCATGCGATCGGCCCTTGTCGTCCGCGCCGAAGTCTTCCGGCAGCGGCGTACAATCATAGCGGGAAAATGCGTTTCCGACACTAGGCTTTGGTCGGACGCCGGGCCGAAAAGGGGCGGCCCCGGCACCATACCATGCCTTCAGGCCGGCTCTAGGCCGAGCGATTTCGCGCTCTCGATCCAGATCGGCAGTTCGCGCTGATAGAGCGCATTGCTTTCCTTGAAGCCGATTGCCGGTTCGAGCACGAAGGTCGCGAGAACTTCCTTCACTTTCGGATCGTTGTTGGCGGCAACGCACAGCTCCGCCAGGCGGTCGACGACCGGTTGCGGCGTCGCCTTCGGCACCGCCCAGCCGGAGAAGCCGCTGACGGTGAAGAACTTCGACGTCGCGCCCTGTTCGGGCAGCGTCTTCACGTTCGGAATCGCATCGACCTTTTTCGAATGCACCGCGAACACGGTGCCGCGATCGCTCTGCAGGACCGACTGCGCCGCGGTGTAGCTGCCCATCGCGGCATCGAGCGTGCCTTCGAGCATCCCTGTCCACATCGGCGCCTCGCCGCGGTAGTGGACCGGCTCGATATTGAGCCCGTATTGCTTGTTGAGCTCGTTGATCGTCATGTGCGGGGACGAGCCCGCGCTGTAGGTGCCGAAGTTCACCTTGCCGCTCTTGCGCGCGAAGGCGACGAAATCCTCCAGCGTCTTGACGCCGGTCTTGGGGTTCGCGACCAGCAGAAGCCCCGCGCCCGGAATGACGCTGACGAGCGCCAGATCCTTGTCCATGTCGTAGCCGGGATTCTTCATCACGACCCGGTTCATGATGTAGGTGGTCGAGATCGAGCACAGCACGGTGTGGCCGTCGGGCTCGGCGCGGGCGACTTCCGCGGTCCCGATCGCGCCGGATGCACCGGGCTTGTTCTCGACGACGACGGTCTTTCCGACCTGCTTGGAGATGAATTCGCCGTAGGCGCGCGCGAGCAGGTCGGTCTGTCCGCCGGCGGGATAGCTGCAAATCATGCGGATCTGCCGCGATGGCCAAGTGCCTTGTGATGCAGCTTGTGCCGAGGTGCTGCGCGCGACGAAGGGCATCGCGAGTGCGGCGGTGCCGGCGGCGACGAAGTGGCGGCGATCGAGTTTTGCGGACATGATTCTCTCCCGGATTTTTGCCGAAGGTACTGCATCAAGCTGGCGCCGCCATGGGCGGAAGGCGAGACAGATTGGCGCATTCGAACGCCGATTCTCGCGTCACCCGGGCGGGCGGCCCTTTCGCATCAGCCGCAGCCAGACGATCTCGGTCAGGGCCACCGCAATGAGGCCAAAGGTGCCGCCGATCAGGACGTTGACGATGCGCTCCTCCGCGATGCCGCTGGCGCCGCCGGCAAAGGACGCCGCCAGCGCGATGAAGAAACAGCGCAAGCCGAAGCCGACAATGTAGCGGGAGAACGAGATCAGCGTGAGGGTGGCCGCGAGCACCGCGAGCGCGTAGCCGATCCGGCTTTGCGGCAGCAGGACGCCGGCGAGGAAACCAAGCGGCACGCCGACCAACGCGCCGATCGCGCGCTGCTTCAGCTTGCCGGTGGAGGCGGCGAGATCGCCGACCACGACGCTCGCCGCCGACCACATCACCCATTGCCCCTGCGCGAGGTCGAGGATCTCGACCAGCGCCGCCGCGGCGAACACGGCCATGGCGGTTGCGAGTGCGGGCAGAAACCACTCGGTCGCGGGCGCTCCGAACGAGGCGGCGGCATTGCCGTCTCGCGGCTGGTCGTAAATCCGGATGCCGCAGACCAGCGCCAGCGCAATCGGAGAGGACACGACGATCATGCCGGCATGGCGCAGCGCTTCCGCGGCGCTGACGCCCTCCCGCACCTCGCAGGCGAGATAAACGGCGGGAATGAACACCCAATTGCCGAGCGTACGGAAATGTTCGCCAAAGCGCGTCACCGCCACCGCAAGGAAGCCGGCGAGCGCCGTCAGCACCGCGAATAGCGGCTTGACGGGCGCTGCAAGGAACAGCGCGGCAAAGGTGACGAGGATGGCGAGATAGTGCCACGCGACGACCTTGGGAGTCAGGTGCAGCCTGAGCGCAGGAATGAGCAACGAGACCGCGACGAGGCCGAGATTGAGCAGCGCCGTCTCGCGCGCGATGAAATAGGCCGCGACCATCGGGCCGACGACGATCAGCGCGCGCAGCAGTTCGGCGGTCTTGATCTCGCGGGAGAGGAGATCGCGCAGGCCTGCGGTGGTGGTCGGGGAATTCACAGGGCACCAAAGCGGCGGATGAAGCGCTACGCATAGCATGGAAATGACGTTGGCGGGTTGGTGTGAAGAGTGACGGCCGCGCCACATCCTCACGGTCATCGCCCGGCCTTGACCGGGCGATCCAGTACTCCGACAAGGTTGGGTTCAATCGAGGGGCCGCGGTGTACTGGATGCCCCGCCCCCGTGCGCAATTGCGCACTAGGCGGAGCATGACATCGATGATGTGCCGGCACCGCTGCTCGCCGCGAACGGTCCGTCACCGCTGAATGATCTTCATCCAGACGTCGCCGAGGATCGCGGGCTCGCGCGGCGGCAGGTAGGTGAGGCCGGCCTGCTTGCCGAATTCGGCGATCTTGCCCTCGGAGGCAAGCTCGCCCAGCACCTTGCTGACGGCGTCGATCAGCGCGTGCTCGGTGGCGAGCCCGACATAACCGCGGTTGGCGCCGATCGGATAGTAGTAGCCGGAAGGGGTAATCGCCGTGTCCGGATGCGCGGCGCGATGGGCGTCGAAGCGGCCGAGGTCGATCAGCGTCGCGTCGTAGTCGCCGCGTTGCAGCGCGCCGAGCAGATCGTCGCGGCCGGGAACGAGGTGGGTGATGCTGTCGATCAGGCGCCCCTTGTCGAAGGTCATCAGGACGGCATCGCCCAGCGATCCGCTCTCGATGACGAGGCGAAGGCCGGCGAGATCGCCGATGTCGCCGATCTTGCGGCCCTGCGCCTTGGGCCCGAGCACCACCGTCATCGGCGAATAGATGTAAGGCCGGCTCGGTGCGAGCACGCCGAGCGCGACGCGCCGGCGCCGGTCCTCGCGGGTGGCCCCGGCAAAATCCGGCAAGCGCGCCGTCTTCATGCCCGGCTTGACGAGGGAATCCGTCGTCAGCGCGTAGCCGCCGACCAGCGAGCAACGCCCGTCGGACAGCAGCGCATTGGCCTCGAGCTGCGGGCTGGAATCTTCATCCAGCTTGCTCTCGAACCACTGGATCGTCAGCGGCCGTCCCATCCGGTCCGCGATCGCCTGCGCCAGCAGCACGTCGAAGCCGGCGTCCGGCTTGCCCTTGTGATGCACCGAGAGCGGCGGCCGCTCCTCGTCGAGACAGATTCTTAGCGGATCATCGGCGGAGTGCGCAGCTGTCGCCGCTGCGAGAATCGCAGCAACGCTCCACGCGGCGATCCATCCCCTCATGGCTTCCTCCGGCTGGAGATGAAGGCCCAGAGATCTCCGATCTCGTCGTCGCTGAGGATATCGCCCCAGGGCGGCATCTTGTTGTTCTTGCCGTTCTTCACGGTGGTGACGAAGCGCGTCTTGTCGTCGGGAAAGGCGCGCAGGTCCGGCGTGATGGTGCCGGAGTTCATCATGTTGGGACCGTGGCAGTGCGAGCATTTCGAAGCATAGGTCGACTTGCCGTGGTCGATCTGTGCCTGCACGGGATTGCCGGTTGAATCGTCCGCGGGACGAACGGTCGCCGCAAGCGCGACCGTCAGCACCGCGACGGCGGCGATGACCGCCACCGTCCTGTGAGATACCTCTTTCAGCATCGCGCCGCGGTTACTGCTTGACCGCAAACACCCATAGCGAGCCACCCGGCGGCACTTTCGCCAGCCGCTCGTCGCCCGAGAACAGCGAGTAGACGCCGCCATAGCCGCTCGTGACGGCAACATATTGCACGCCGTCCTGCTGCCAGGTCACCGGCTGGCCCTCGATGCCGGAGCCGGTCTGGAACTGCCAGAGCTTCTTGCCGCTGTCGGCGTCGAAGGCCTCGAACTCGCCGGTCAGCGCGCCCGTGAATACCACGCCGCCGGCGGTCGACAGCACGCCGGAGAAGCGCGGGATGTCGGCGGGGGCCTCCCATTTCGCCTTGCCGGTCATGGGATCGATTGCCTTCAGATGACCGCGGGCGCCGTCACCCCATTCCCAGAGGTCGGTGAGGTCCATGCCGAGATACCATTCACCCTGCTTGAAGGTGACGGGCTCGGTCTTGTACCTGCCGCCGAAGGCGAGGGTGTTGGCGTAGGCGAGCCCGGTCTGCGGATTGAACGACATCGGCTCCCAGTTCTTGCCGCCGAGGATCGACGGATAGACCGTGACCTTCTTGCCCTCGCGCGCGTCCTTCGAGATGTCGGTCTCGATCGGACGGCCCGTCTTCATGTCGATGCCGGTCGCCCAGTTCACCTTCACGTACGGGTTGGCTGCGAGCAGCTTGCCGTTGGTGCGGTCGAGCACATAGAAGAAGCCGTTGCGGTTGGCGTCCATCAGCACCTTGGTCGGCTTGCCTTCGACGTTCATGTCGGCGAGGACCATCTCGGCCACGCTGTCATAGTCGAACGGATTGTTCGGCGAGAACTGGTAATGCCACTTGATCTTGCCGGTCTTGGGATCCATTGCCAGCACGGAGCAGGTGTAGAGATTGTCGCCGGGGCGCACCGCCGAGTTGAACGGGCCGGGATTGCCGATGCCCCAATAGACGGTGTTCAACTCGGGATCATAAGAACCCGTGATCCAGGTCGAGCCGCCGCCGAGCTTCCAGGTGTCGCCCTTCCAGGTGTCGCCGCCGGCCTCGTCCGGCGAGGGGATCGAATGGGTGCGCCAGAGATGCTTGCCGGTCGCCGGATCCCAGCCGTCGATGAAGCCGCGGGTGCCGAACTCGGCGCCGGAGATGCCGGTGATGACGACGCCGTCGGCGACCAGCGGGGCCACCGTCATCGAATAGCCTTCCTTGATGTCGGCGGCCTTCTGCCGCCACAGCTCCTTGCCGTCCTTGGCGTCGAGCGCGATCACGTTGGCGTCGAGCGTGGTGCGGAATACCTTGCCGTCGTAGAGCGCTGCGCCGCGGTTGATGATGCCGCAGCAGACGATGCGCGGGGTCTCGGCGGGATACTCGATCTTGGATTTCCAGATCTGCTTGCCGGTCTTGGCATCGACCGCCATGGTCGCGTTGTGCGATGTCACGTAGATCACGCCCTGGTACACCAGCGGCTGCGATTCCTCGCTGCGATCGTCGTTGAAAGAGTAGTTCCAGACCGGGACGAGGTTCTTGACGGTGTCCTTGTTGATCTGGTTCAGCGTCGAGAAACGCTGGAGATTGTAGCCCATCCCGTAGTTGAGAACGTTCGACGTATCAGTCGCACCCTTGACCAGCTGTTCGGCCGTTTGTGCGCTTGCACAAGTCGATGCAAGCATGACGAGGCTCGCGGCCATCGCAAAGCGTTTCATCCGTTCCTCCCAGTACGCGCGCCTTTTGACGCTGCGGCAGCAACACTCCGCCCGAATGCAAAACGCGTCAATACGAAAGTCGTAACTGCGATGCCGATATGTTGGACGCCAGATGCCGGTCACCTGACAGAAACCTTACAGACGACTCTCACTTGCGCGCAGACGCTGGAAAAATTTCGCGGCATGAAGCGGCAGCGAGTGCAGGCCGCGGAGCTTGGGGGGCGGGTTCCGGAAATTGTGCGGCGCAGGTTGTGATTCCGGACTTGAACCGCACCTCGCTTGTGGACTTATGTCGCTTCGATCTGCTCGAATCGGGCTCATGGCCAGGGAGGTTTCGATGATCACACGTCGCTCTGTTGCGCTTGCACTCACGATTGCAGTGTTGTCCGGTCCGGCCTGGTCGGCCTCGGGCAACGCGGTCAAGATGTTCGATACCGACAATGACGGCACGCTCGATCTTGCCGAAGTGAAGAAGGCGGCCAGCGCATTGTTCGCCAAGCTCGATCCCGATCGGGACGGCACGCTGGATGCGCGCGAATTGCGCGGACGGTTAACGGCGAAAGAACTCCCGCCGCCGATCCTGATCGCGACGGGACTCTCACGCTCGACGAATATCTGTCCGTGGTGGAGCAGCGCTTCAACGCCGCGAATCCCGACAAGGACGGAACGCTGGATGCGAAGGAGCTGAATTCCCGTGCCGGCCGCGCGCTGCTGCGATTGTTGAGGTGAGTGCGGTAGCGCTTGACTGGGAGCGAAGGCGATTTGCACGAGAGGGAAATTCGCGAGCAATATGCGACAGTTCGCTGTGCCAACGCTTTGATTCCAGGCTTGCGCTGTGCTTGAGGCAGCCCTAGGTTTTGCCCCGCGCGATGTCGCGCTCAATACCTTGGGGAGACCCCGAATGGCTTGGAAAGCTCCGAAGATCGTGGAAGTGCCGGTCGGCATGGAAATCAACATGTACGCCTGCGCTGCGCGCAAGTAAGACTGACGACCTGCTGCGGCTTCGATGGCGGATCGCCGTCGAAGCCGTGGCAGTGTCGGATCCTGCCCCGCCGTCGTCGTGCCTCACGCTTTGCCATTGACGCAAGGCCAGACCTGACCGGGCGTCGGAAATCCTCCCCAAAATCTCGATCGTGCTCTTGCTGCGTTGTGTTACGTTGACCCCTGGTCAGCGCCGCTGCGGCTTTGGCGCGCGCGTGCGGAACACGGAATGCGGATCGGGGCTCTCAGATTTTCGACGATCATTGCGTGCAGCGTCGCGCTCGCACCGGCGTACGCCAGCGCAGAAGAAGGCTTTGATACCGAGCACATCTTCGGCTTCATGATCGGCACCGACGTCGGCAATCCCGGTGAGCGCGAATTCCAGACCCAGACGACCGGGCGCTTCGGCAAGGGCGGCGGGACCTATCGCGCCCTCGCGCAGGAGGTCGAGATCGAGGTGGTGCCGCTGCCGAACTTCCGCATCGAGCTCGGCGGCACTGCCACCTGGCACGACATCACCGGCGTCCCCGATATCGACGACCGCCGCCAGTTCAATTTCCAGGGCGCCTCGCTCGACCTGCGTTACCGCCTGCTCGACCGCGAGCGCGCGCCATTTGGCTTGACCATTGCCGCAGAGCTCCACGGTGACCGCATCGACGAGACCAGCGGCGCGAAAGGGCGGATGTACGGCACCGACTTCACGCTCGCCTTCGACCGCGAACTGATCCCGAACTTCGCCATCGGCGCCCTCAACCTGATCTACCAGCCGGAATGGGCCCGCTTCGAGGTGGCAGGAGAGTCCGAGAAGAGCTCGACGATCGGAGCGGCGTTTGCCGGCCTGGTGCGCGTGCGCCCCAACGTGCTGCTCGGCGGCGAGCTGCGTTACTTCCGGCAATATGAGGGCATCGGCCTCGGCGAGTTCGCCGGCCAGGCCCTGTTCGTCGGTCCGACCGCCTATTTCCAGCTTTCCGAGCGGTCACGCCTGACCATGAGCTGGAGCATGCAGGCCTGGGGGCGCCCGGCCGGATCGGGCGGGAATCTCGACCTCGTCAATTTCGAACGCCACCAGGCGCGATTGGTGTTCGGGGTCAACTTCTAGCAAGACGGGTTCCGGCCCCATTTCTCACGCCGGTTTGAAACTTCCCACTCCTGGGAGCGTAGCCCTTTATGCTACTCTTGATCGCCCCGTGAGAGGATCCCGGCATGAACCCGATCGACCTGGTGGTGACTGTGTGTGCGGTGCTCTCGCCTGCGACCTGCGAGGAGCAGCATCTGGTGTTCAACTATGCGGGATCGCCCCGCCAATGCGTGATGGCCGCACCGCCCTATATCGCGCAATGGGTCGGCGAGCATCCGAAGTGGCAGGCCGTGCGCTGGCGCTGCGAATATCCGCACCCGAACGACAAGGCGTAAATCGGGCGCGCTACTTCGTACAGTCCTTCAGATCCTTGTCGGCGATCGAGAACACCGCGTCCGCCTTGATCTCGATGTCGCGGACGACGCACTGCCGTGAACTGGGATAGCTGACCTTGGCGTCATAGCGGCCGGGCTCGACGCCGGTGATGCGCAGCCGCTCGTCGTGGTCGACCTCCTTGTCCTTGTCGTTGAGACACTGGTTCGGGCCCCAATCGGTCTTGCCGGCCGGCGAGAGCTGGAAGCCGGAGATCGTCTCCGTCGTCAGATTCCAGAGACGGATGCCCTTGCCCTTGGCCTGCGCGGCGGCTTCGCCGGCAAGCGTCAACGACGCGATCAAAGCTAGAACCCAACGCATCAGCCAGTCCTCCCAAAGGCGGGCCATCATTCCCTGATCAGGCGCTCGCGGTTCTTTGCCTTGTCGAAATTTTTGGCGCGGTCAAGGCCGTTCAGTGTGATCAGCTTCGCCGAGACGAGATCGGCGCCGTCGAAATCGGCGTCGATGACGATGGCGCCCGTCAGATCGGCTCCGCCGAGTTGGGCGTTTTTCAGTGATGCGCCGCTCAGATCGGCGCCCCTGAGGACTGCGAATTCGAGGTCGACGCGCGACAAATCGGCGTTGCGCGCGTTCAGCCGTTCCAGATTGGCGGATCTCAGCACCGCGCGCATCAGCCCCATCGACTGGTTGCGCATATCGGCGCCCAGATGCGCGTCCGCGATCGAAGCGCCGACCAGGCTTGCGCCGGTGAGATCGGCAGCGATGCGCGCTCCTGACAGGTTCGCGCCGTCGAGGCGCGCACGGGCCATTTGCGAGGCGAACAGATTGGCGCCCTTCAGGCTTGCGCCGGTAAGATCCGCATCCAGCAGCCACGCCTGATCGAGGATTGCACGGTCAAGCCTGGCGTCTCGGAGTATTGTCTTGTTGAGCCGCGCGGCGCGGAAGACCGCGTTGGACAGGTCCAGCCCCGAGAGATCGAGGCCCGACAGGCGTTTGCCGGTGAAATCGGCTGGCTGCGCGGCGCTCGCTTTGGCCAGCACGGCCTCGACCTCTGGCCTGGTCATTTCGGACGAGACCATCGCGGGGGAGGTGAGGTCGACGTCACGCATCATGTCCTGCGCGCCCGCCGTCATCGTGACGAGTGCAAGACCAAGCGTTGCCAGCGTTGAGAGGGCGACCGTCCGCGTCATCATCAGCTCCGCCGCCGGCCCAGTCTAGCACGTCCGCCAGGCGACCGGCTATGAGACATCTCGCTCAGTGCGGTCGCCTTGAGTTCGTTGGGTGAGGCCGGCCTTGATCGCCGCAATCTCGGCTTCGCCGCGTCTGTCGCGCGGGATGCCGATAGGCACCTCGGCCACGATCCGCGCGGGCCGCGGCGACAGGAAGAACAGCCGGTCGCCGAGGCGCACTGCATCGTCCAGGCTGTGTGTCACCAAAAGCGTCATCACTGGCCGGCTCGCGACGAGCGTTGCAATCTCATCGCGCAGGCGCCCGGCGAGTGCGTCGTCGAGCGATGCCAGCGGTTCGTCGAGCACCAGAATATCCGGCTCGACGGCAAAGGCGCGGGCGAGCGCCACGCGCCGGGCCAAACCCAGCGAGAGCTCACCGGGATAGTGGTTGCGATGCGCTTCCAGCTCCAGGATCTTGAACAGCTCGGCGAGCTTGGCGTCAGCCACGTCGGGCGCAGCCAGCCGCACATTCTGCTCGACGGAGCGCCACGGCAGCAGTCGCGGCTCCTGGAACACCATGCCGATCCGCGCCTCCGGCGGCCGCGCGACACGGCCTGCAAAGTCGTGGTCCAATCCCAGGATGATGCGCAGCATCGTGCTCTTGCCGCAGCCGGACGGGCCGATCAGCACGCCGACCTCGCCGGGCTGAAGCGCGAATCTGACCGGCGCCAGCACCTCGTGCGTTCCGCCCGCGGCACTCCTGAAGGTCTTGCCTGTGATATCGACCTCAAGCCGCACGGGGCCGCCACCTGTTTGCGCGAGCTTCGAACGGCTGCACCAGCAAGGTTTCGATGACGAGCACGACGGCGGCGAAGGTCAGCGAATAGGCGAGCAGCCGTGGCGTGTCGAACAGCTGGAAGGCGACGCCGATCTCGAAGCCGACGCCGTTCGGACGTCCCAACAGCTCGGCGACCAGCACGATCTTCCACACCAGTGACAGTCCGGAGCGGGCGGCTGCGGCGATATAGGGCGCCAGCTGCGGCAGCACGACATGTCGGAACGCGCGCCAGCGCGGCATCGCGAATACGCTCGCCATCTCGTCGAGCGAGCGGTCCAGCGCGCGGGTGCCCTCGCGCAAGGTGACGACGGCGGTCGGCAACTTGTTGATGGCGATTGCCGTAATCGCGGCGGCCTCAGTCAGCCCGGCCCAGATATAGGCCAGCACGATCACGACCAGCGCCGGCAAGTTGAGCAGCAGGATCAGCCAGGGATCGCCGAGCCGGTCGGCGAGCTTCACCCGTCCCATGAGATAACCGATGGCACTGCCGAGCGACATCGCCAGCACGAAGGCGAGGGCCACGCGCGCCAGCGTGGCGCCGAGATGCAGGAATAGCGCGCCGCTCGATGCTTCCGCGATCATCACCTCGAGCACGGCCGGCGGGGAGGGCAGCTTTACGCCGCCGACGAACAGCGCGGCAATCCACCAGGTCACGAGGAACAGGGCAAACGAGAGAAGACGCAGCACCTCAGTCTCCGGGGAGCGCGTGATAGAACGTGCCGGGATCTAGCTCGGCTGTGGGGCCGACGAGATCGCGGCCGCCGATCTCGGCCAGCACGCGATACAGCACGCGCGCGTCTTGTTCCTCGTCGGCGATGCTCCGGCGCGGAATGCCGTCGCGGTAGCGGTCGCGATAGGTCTTGAGCAGGGTGGCATCGTTCGTGCCGGTGAGCGGCGCGATCGTGTCCCAGGCCGCGTCGGAGGTCACCAGCAGCTGCTTGGCCTTGCGGGTCATCGCGACGAAGCGCGCCACGGCGTCGCGATGGCTCGCCGCCCAGCTTTCGTCGAAGACGTAGCCGACCGCGGAGACGGCGCCCTTGGCGCCCAGCTTCGGCAAGATCTCCTCGATGCCGGCGAGGCGGCGAAAGCCCTTCGCCTCCAGCTGGGCGCAGAAATTCCAGAAGTTGAGGCTCGCATCCATCTCGCCGTCGAGCGCCTTGGCGGCGATCAGAGGCGGGGCGCCATAGACGATGGTCGCATCCGACTTCAGGTCGATGCCGTCCTGCTTCATCCGCGCCTGGAGCAGCAGCCAGCTCTTGTCGATCGCTCCGCCGGCCACCGCGAGCTTGCGGCCCTTCAGGTCGGCGAGCGTCTTGATCGGCGAGGATGCGGGTACCATCACCGCGCCGAGCGCACTGGAGTAGGGGTAGAAGGTCAGCTTGGCGCCCAGCGCACGCTCGCGCGACACCCACAGCCAGTCGGACAGGATGATGTCGGCGCTGCCTGCGCGCATCGCGATTTTGCCGGCCTCGGTGCTGGCGAGTTCGGCGACCTCCAGCGACAGGTCCGCCTCCTTGTCGAGGCCGCCGGCGCGGATCGCGGCCAGCTCCCAGGAAAATGTCCCGGTTTTCTGCACGGCAAGGCGGATGGTATCCGTAGCGCGGGCCGGTGCAGCCATCGTCAGCGCCAGTATCACCGCGAGCGCCAATATTCGTCCCAAAACTCTCATCACCTTGTGAGCCGTTTCCTCGAAGAGAGTGCTTTTCAGGACAATACGCATAGCATAGCTTTCGTCGCAACCAGCGGGAGAACGCGCATGAATCTGGCCGGGCAGCTACGACCGATTGTCGCCGCATTGACGGTGCTGGCGGCGACCGCATGCGTGGCGCGGGCGGAGGAGGCCAATGACTATCCCACGGCGGCGCGCGCCGAGTATGTCTATGGCTGCATGAAGGCCAATGGCGAGAGCCGGCAATCGATCGAGCAATGTTCCTGCTCGATCGACGTGGTCGCCTCGATCGTCTCCTATGAGCGCTACGTCACTGCCGAGACGGCGCTCAGCATGTCCCAGGTCCGCGGCAATCTCGGCGTCCAGTTCCGCACGTCGGAGCAGGCGAACTCAGCCGTGAATGATTTGCGGCGGGCGCAGGCGGAAGCCGAGGTGAGGTGTTTCTGATGCTGTCTTCCCTTCTCCCCTTGTGGGAGAAGGTCGCGCGCAGCGCCGGATGAGGGGCTCTCACGGCGCGCTCATTTGTGGAGACAGACCCCTCACCCGTCTCGCCGCGGTCGCGGCGAGCCACTCTCTCCCACAGGTGGAGCGGGAAGAAAGCGCCTTAAGTCCCCGGCTTCTCCACGTCCCATTCATTGCGGAACACGTGCCCGTCCGTGTCCTTCGCCTCCGCGCGGAAACGCTTGGCGCCGTTGGAGACGTAGGTGAAGCGCAGATTGGGATCTTCCGAGATCGAGATGCCGCCTTCCATCGACAGCACGGGGCTGTCGTCCTGCGTCAGCTTCAGCTGATTGACGAAGAAGGCGGGGATATAGAGCTGCGTGACCTGGTCCATCTGCAGGCCGGAATTGTTGGGATGGCCGATCATGATCTGCGCCTCGCGGACGCGGCTCGCCGGCGCCTCCTCGCGCGCGAACTGCCGGTAGCGCATCTGGCCGAGCCGGTTGTTGGCTTCCTCGGCATTCTTTCCTGCCGGCGCCGAGCAGCCGCCAGAGGCCTTCACATAGACTTTCGAGACATAGAGCTGGCCGTCGCTGAGCTCGGCGACCGCATGGACGTCGGTGTAATTGTTGACGCGCACGCGCGTCGAGATCTCAGTGACATTGGCATCGGAGCCGAGCTCGAACTTTGCGGCCATCGGCGCGGGATTGCGGTCGATCACGAGCGTGATCGAACGGATGCGGCGGGCATCGCCTGGCGACAGCTTGCTGCGCAGGGTCACCGGCACGATCGCCGCGTCCTCGGCGCGGTAGGGCATCTCGATGCCGATGACGGCGCTGCCGTCATTCATCGGACGGTTGCTGAAGATGTCCTGCACGAGGCCAGGCCAGGGATCGTTGGCCTCTTCAGCCTGCGCTGGCGCGGCAAAGGCGACGCCAAGGAGCAGGGCGATCAAGGGCAGGCGGCGTGTGCATCCCGTCATGGTCATGGTCCCGCGCGGACAAAGCAGAGATCTCAGACAGCCTAGCGCGCCCGCTACTCCCATTCAATTTCCGAAAATGCTGCGGTTGCGTTGCGGGCGTTGTAGTCGTCGAACAGTTGCCAATGCGGCCGTTCCGCTGCGGCCGCCTTGTCGGCGGCGGTCCGGATCGGCTCACCCTTCTTGTTCGACGCCCGGACGTCGGCCAGCAATATCGAGAGATAACGCCGCTCGTCGACGAGGGCTGCAGGCCACTCGCTCACAGGCCCGTGGCCGGGCACGACGCGCTGCGCCGGAATCCTCTCGAGTTCCCCGAGCAGGCCGAGCCAGCCCCGGATGCTGCCGTCCATCACCGGAATATGCCCGAGAAAGACGAGGTCGCCGGCGAACAGCGTCTTGGTGGTCTCGTCGAACACCGTCAGGTCGTTGTCGCTGTGCCCGGCGGGCCATGCCCGCAAGGTCAGGCGGCGCGATCCGAGGTCGAGCGTCATCGTGTCCTTCACGAGCAGGGTGGGCGGCACGATCTTCACGGGCGAGATCAATTCGTCGCCCATGATGCGTCTAAAATTGTCGAGATAATACGGCCCGCGGCTCGCCAGTGCCTGTGCCAGCTTGCTGTGGCCGACGAAGCTGGTTCCGTCGGCGGCGAAGGCGGCGTTGCCGAAGACATGGTCAGGATGACCGTGGGTGTTGATGACGTAACGGATCGGCTTGGCCGTGCGGGTCCGCACCGCTGCCCGCAGCGCCTCGCCCCCGCGGAGGCTGCCGCCAGTGTCGATCACGGCCACCGCGTCCTCGCCGATGATGAAGCCGACATTTGCGATGTCGCCCTCGTTCTCGCGGGTCATGAGCGCGATGGTCCCGGAGTGCACGAAGATTCCCGGTGCGACTTCGCTTACAGGCAATTCGGCCACCCCAGCGCGTGCTAGCGTTGCTGTCCCCAGCAGGGACAGGGCTGCGATCATCAAAGCGATGCGAGACACTTTTCCGCCTCAGTTCAGATGGTTTCTGCATTGCACTGCAACAAAGCGAAAGCCAGCACAAAGCCGGCAAACCATGGCGCGTCATGCGTTGCATGGCTAGCATTCAAACAAAATGAGGAGGAAGCGCGATGACGCAGGCCGGACGACATCGTCGCTGGTTGTATTCGCTGGTGTTGATGGCTGCATCTTGCGCAATGAATGGCATCGCCATCGCGCAGACGAGCGACAGCGGCGACCTTTCGTTCGAACTGGTCGACCCCAAGGTCCTGCGCGTCTGCGCCGACCCGCGCAACCTGCCGTTCTCGAACGAGAAGGGCGAAGGGTTCGAGAACAAGCTCGCCGAATTCCTGGCGGACAAGCTCCAGAAGAAGCTCGACTATGTCTTCTTTCCGCAAGCGACAGGCTTCGTGCGGATGACGCTGGGCGCGCATCGCTGCGACGTCATCATGGGTTTTCCGCAGGGCGATGACCTCGTCCAGGGCACCAATCCCTACTACCGTACGACCTATGCGCTGGTCGCCAAGGCCGGCAGTGGCCTCGAGGACGTCGATACGCTCGAAGACGCGCGGCTGAAGGGCAAGCATGTCGGCATCGTCGCCGGCACGCCGCCCGCGACCAACATGGCGCTTGCGGGCCTGATGGGGGACGCAAAGCCCTATCCGCTGATGATCGACACGCGCTTCGACAATTCGGCGCAGGCGATGATCGACGACCTCACGGCCGGCAAGATCGACGCCGGCGTGCTGTGGGGACCGATGGCCGGTTTTTATGCCAAGAAAGCCGGCTCGCTTCATGTCACGCCGCTGGTGAAGGAAACGACGGGGCCGAAGCTCGTCTATCGCATCGGCATGGGCGTGCGGCCCGCCGACCAGAACTGGAAGCGGCAGCTCAACAAGCTGATCCAGGAGAACCAGGGCGAGATCAACAAGATCCTGCTCGACTTCGGTGTCCCTCTGCTGGACGAGAACGATCGGCCGCTCGGCGCGGAGACGGCCAAGAAGACGCCATGAAGCGGTGCCTTGCTGCTGCGCTTGTCGTTGTCGCGTTCGCGGCGCCGGCATTCGCGCAGCAGCAGGAGCCGTTCGAGCCCGAGGGTTATCGCAGCGACAATTACCGCGCACCAGTGCCGGCGACGCTTGCCGGCGCGCGCGTGCTGACGACTGCGGCTGCTGAAGCGATCTGGCGTGGCAAGAGCGGCGCGTTCATCGACGTGCTGCCGCGCCCGCCGAAGCCGAAGAACCTGCCTGAAGGCACGGTGTGGCGCGATGCGCCGCGCAAGAGCATTCCGGGCAGCCTGTGGCTGCCGGATACCGGCTACGGCGCGCTGCCGCCGGCGATGGACGATTATTTCCAGCGCGGCCTCGCACGTGCCTCGCGCGGCGACAAGGCCGCGCTGCTGGTGATCTATTGCCTCGCCGACTGCTGGATGTCCTGGAACGCGGCCAAGCGCGCGCTGGCGTATGGCTACTCCAACATCGCGTGGTATCCCGACGGCACCGACGGCTGGGAGCACGCGACGCTTCCGACTGAGGAGGTGCAGCCGGAGCCGCGGCCTGAGCAGTAGAGGTCGTCATGCCCGGGCTTGTCCCGGGCATCCACGTCCTTCGTTCCGCATGGCCATACGTGGATGGCCGAGACAAGCCCGGCCATGACGCAAGGGGAGAGACGCGAAGCAACGCCTACTGCTTCTGCAACTTTGTCAGCGTTCCCGTCCCGTTGGTCTCGGTCGCCGAATAGTTCACCCGGTCGCCGGCATGGACGGCATCCAGCATCGCGGCGTCCTTCGCCTTGTATTCCTGGAGCGCGCCGGCACCGCCGGCGCTGCCGCCGACTGTGCCTTTCTGCGTCTGCTGGATCGAGATCGTGCCGTTGAGCCGATCGATCCGCGTGACCATTCCGGTCATGTCGTCAGCAAGAGCGCTGGTTGCGAGCATGCTGAGGGCCGCAGCGCCCGCGAAGATGAATTTTGCAGTTCCCATCGAGGCCTCCCGACGTCTAGGATTCACTTCGACAAGACATCCTAGATCGATTTGGTTCCGGCCGATACCGCGGCAAAACGTTAACGATGCCGCGGCCGATCCGGGAACTTTTCGTGAGCCGTCAGCGAGATTGACGCTATTCCATTTCCTGCTGGATCACGCGCCCGAGCGCGAACAGGCGCTGGTCGATGGCGGTTGGAACCTCGCAGACGAACCGGACCACCTTGTTGCGATCCTCGAAAATGCGGGTCTTCCAGATCAGCTCGTTGCCGAGCGCCTCGACCTTGGCGTCGTCGCGCGTCGCCGCGCCCTGGAGCGCCTGGAGCGCAAGCGTCTCCTCGCGGATCTTGTCGGCGGCCTCGCGCTGCTTGCGGCTGACGCGTTCCAACCCGATCATGACCTGGGAACGCTGCGCATTGAGCGTGTCGAACAGACCCGCGAACAGCAGCTTTGCGTTCGCAGTCTTGTCGGTGGCGGAGCCGGCCAGGAATTCCTTCACCAATTTCTCGGCCTCGTCCAGCGGCGTCTTGCGCGCCGACAATTTCGCGACCAGCGCGGTGATCTTCGTGTCGTTCTTCCACTTGCTCTCGGCGTCATCGAGCGAAGGACCGGCCCAGACAGCGGCGAGCGAGATCTCCGGGACCTTGGCTTGCGTGCAGGGCCAGTTGGGATAGCGCGGATCGGCCGCGTGCGCGGCCGTGCTCGCGCCTGCGAGCGCCAAAGCGGCCATGGCCAGAAACCGAACCGTCATCCTTCGCCTCCTGCGGGCGCCCGTCGCGCCAGCCCGCGTGAGGGATCATAGGCCAGAATCGCGCCGATCATGAAGACGATTGTGCAGGCTGCGACCACCGCCAACGAGATCCAGTTGATTTGCCCGTAGAGGGCAAAACGTATCAGCTCGACCGCATGAGTGAACGGATTGGCCTCGCAGAGATAGTAGAGATAAGGGCTGCCCTCCTGTACCCGCCAGAGCGGGTAGAGCGCGGAGGAGGCGAAGAACATCGGGAAGATCACGAAGTTCATGACGCCGGCAAAATTCTCCAGCTGCTTGATGCCGGAGGAGATCAGCATGCCGAGCGAGCCCAGCATCAGCCCTGACAGGATCAGCGCCGGCAGCACGGTAAGATAACCCGACGGCGGCGGGGTGATGTCCCAGAACCAGGCGATCAGCAGGAACGCATAGACCTGGAGCAGCGACACCGCGGTGCCCGCGAGCAGTTTGCAGAACAACAGGAAGCCGCGCGGCAGTGGGCTGACCAGCAGCGTGCGCATATTGCCCATCTCGCGGTCATAGACCATCGAGAGCGAGGACTGCATGCCGTTGAACAGCTGGATCATCGCCATCAACCCGGGCGCGATATAGACCTCGTAGAGGATGTAGGTCTCGTAAGGAGGGATGATGGAGATGCCGAGCACCTGACGAAAGCCGGCGGCGAAGATGAACAGCCATACCAGCGGCCGCACCAGCGCGGAGACGAAGCGCTCGCGCTGATGCAGGAAGCGCAGGCCCTCGCGCCAGACGATGCCCGTGAGGCACGTCATGTACTCGGCAGCCGAGAAGCCGCGCGGCGCGTCCCGCGTCGTGATGCTGCTCATGCGCCGCCTCCCGGCATGGTTTGCGCGCCGGTCAGGCGCATGAAGGCGGTGTTGACGTCCTGCGCGCCGGCCTCCGCGATGACGCGGCTCATCGGCCCCTGCGCCAGCACCTTGCCCTGATGCAGCACCACGAGATCGTCACTGGGCATGATCTCGTCGAACAGATGCGTCGCCCAGAGCACGCCGATACCTTGCTCGGTCACGAGCTGGCGGACATGGCTGATGATGTCGGCGCGCGCCTTGACGTCGAGGCCGACGGTCGGCTCATCCAGCAGCAAGAGTCGCGGCCGGTGCAGAAGCGCGCGTGCGATCTCCAGCCGCCGCATCTGGCCGCCCGAGAGATCGCGCACCTTGCTGCCGGCGCGCTCGTCGAGCCCGATGCGGCCGAGCAGCTCGGCGCTGCGTGCGGCGGCCTCGCGGCGGCTGATGCCGTGGAGCGCGGCGTGATAGAGCAGGTTCTGCGTCAGCGACAGATCCAGATCGAGCGTTCGCGGTTGGAACACGACGCCAAGCAGCCGCAGCGCCTCGCCGGGGCTCTTGCCGACGTCATGCCCGAAAATGCCGACGCGGCCGGACTGAATGCCGAACAGGCGCGTGATGAGCGAGAACAAGGTGCTCTTGCCAGCGCCGTTCAGCCCGAGCAGTGCAGTGAAGCTCGCGGGCTGCACGTTGAAAGACACGTCCATCAGCGCCCGGCGCGGGCCGTAAGAATGGCTGACGCCGTCGATCGACAGCGCCGGCACTGCGGCCGGATCAGGCTTCGGCGCCTCGTGTGGTTCGGTGATGGGAGCGGGGCTGGTCATGGTGCGATCGTGATGCCCCAGGGCAGTTCGCCCACCTGAATGGTCTTGATCACCTTTTGCGCGGCGACGTCGATGACGGAAACGTCGTTCGATACGCCGTTGGTGGTGAGCAGGTATTTCTCGTCCGGCGTGAATGCCATGTGCCAGACCCGCTGCCCCACCAGCAGGTATTTCGTCACCTTGCGCGTGGCGACGTCAACGACGGCTACGCGGTTGGCCGGGCCGAGCGCAATGAAGGCGGTCTTGTCGTCCCTGGTCATGCCGATGCCGACGGGCTGGATCGCCTCTTTCCGCAAGCCCGGAATCTCGAACGTGACCTTGCCGATCACCTCGTGCTTTCCGGGATCGATCACCGACACGGTGCCGCCGATCTCGGAGGACACCCACAATTCGGAAGCGTCGTGCTTGAACTCGGCAAAGCGCGGCCGCGCGTCCACCAGCACGTTGGCGACGATCTGACGCGAGGCGGTATCGATGAAATGCGCCATGTTGGTGGTTTCAGACGTGTTGATCAGCGTCTTGCCGTCGGGGCTGATGGTCATGCCTTCGGGCTCGACGCCGACCTGGATGTCGCCGAGGCGGGCACGCTTCTCCAGGTCGATCACGGTCACCGTGTTGTCGTTCTCGTTGGCGACGTAGAGGATCTTTCCGGCGGCGTCCTGGGCGAACAATTCCGGATCGGGACCGGAGGGCAGGCTGTCCACCACGGCTTGCGTCTTGGCGTCGATCACCTGGATGGTGTCGTCATCGCCGACCGCGACCATCACGAACTTGCCGTCGCGCGTGAAATCGATGCCGCGCGGGCGCTGGCCGACCTTGATGGTCTTGGTCACCGTCCATGTCTCGGTGTCGATCACCGAGACCGTGTTGCTCTTCTCGTTCGAGACATAGGCGATGAAGGCATGCGCGGGCGCCGCCGCCAGCGCCAGTCCGGACAAGAGCCCAACACGCCACATGCGCAACATCTGCGTCCTCATTTCAACTTGCATTTGCTCTCCGGGCGGTCGTAGCCGAGCGTGTCGAGCTCGGAGACCTGGTGCAGGAAACCTTCCTGCGGCGATACCGACACCACCATGCGGCCGTCGACCAGCAGGATCGGCTGGCGCAACTGGAGATTCCAGTCGCGCAGCGTCAGCCGCGTGCCCTTGAAGGCGGCGACCGAGAAATCGGGGCCCTTGATGAAGTCGGTGACCTTCTTGACGTCGCCGGAATTGGTGCGCGAAGTGGCTTCGCCGATCATGCGCGCCGCGGTCCAGGCTTGCATGTCGAGTGCCGTCATGCGCCGCGAGTTCAGCTTGATGAAGCGGTTCTGCATCTGGATCGCGCCCCACTGGTCCTGCGCCGCGTCCCAGCTTTTCGGCACGAGGCCGGCGGAGCCCGCGACGGGACGGGGATCCCAGGTGCGATAAGGCAGGTACGCGCCGAACACCTCGCTCTCGTCGGCGGCGACCAGCACGTCGTAGGCGGGCGCTTGTTGCGTGAACACCGGCATCTGGCGCTGGATCTGTGTGACGCCGGAGTCGGTGCGCCGCGCGCCGCCTTTGTCCTCGAAGGTCCGCTCCTGCACGATCTTGGCGCCAAACCGCGCGGCGGTGCGCCTTAGCGCATCGGCGAACAGCTTGTCCTCGTCATGCGAGCCCACCACCAGCAGCCAGCGCGACCACTTCTTCCACACCAGATACTGGCCGAGCGCGTCCGCCAGCATCGCGCGCGTCGGTGCGGTGTGAATCACGTTGGCGCGGCAATCGGCCTCGCGCAGCCGCTCGTCGATCGCGCCCGCGTTGAACAGCAGCGTGCCGCGCTCGCGCAGGGCGTCGGCGACCTTCAGCAGCGCATCGGCCGGCAGCTCGGCGATGATGAAGCCGTTCTTGTCGGCGAGCGCGGTCGCGGCCTGGACGACGTCCTCGCTTTCCTTGATGCGGCGCTCTTCCAGCGCAAACCGCTGGTTGAGGAATTTTCCGGTGGTGTTGTTGTCCTCGATGGCGAGGCGCGCGCCGGCGATGCCGTCATTCTCCGCGGGCTGCTCGACCAGCGACAGCGTCGATCTGGTGCCGGCGATGCCGAGATAGCCGACGCCGATCAAGGCAGGCTCCGCCGCGAACGCGCTCGTCGCAGCAAGACCGAAGCCGATCAGGCCGACCAACCATCGGATCATGTTTCCTCCAGGCGTTCTCCCCGGCTTGACCGCCGATGGAGAATTGTCTCTGCTTCGAGCATGACCGATTTGTCGGGGCATGCAACCCCGCATTTCGTCCCCGTGCGCGTAAGGCCTGGAATCACGATCATGCGAGCATTGATGACGATCGCCGCTTTGCTGTTGACGGGCTCAGTCGCGTTCGCCGATCCGCCGAAACTTGCTGTGTTCGATTTCGAACTGATCGACACCAGTCTGCCCGGCGAGTTCTACGGCTCCAAGCCCGAAGAGGCGCGGCTCCTGCGCATCAGCGAGCAGCTCCGCAAGGAGCTGACGGAGTCCGGGCGGTTCCAGGTGCTCGACATCGCGCCGGTCAGGGACGCCGCCCGTCACGCTAACTTGCAGGCCTGCGGCGGCTGCGACCTCAAACTCGCCGGTCAGCTCGGTGCCGACCTGGAGATCACCGGCATGGTGCAGAAAGTCTCGAACCTGATCATCAACCTCAACATCTATTTGCGCGACGTGAAGACCGGCAACATGATCGCGGCCGCCAGCGCCGACATGCGCGGCAACACGGACGAGTCCTGGACGCGCACGATGAGCTATCTCATCCGCAACCGGCTGCTGGCGCCGAATTACGGCAAGCCGGAGTAGGTCCTTCTCTCCGTGAGCGCCGCCGTGCCCTCTCCCCTTGTGGGCCTGTTGCGCTACTGCCTTTTGAGGCAGGAGACGAGAGAGAGAGGGCACTGTTGGCGCCAATTGTCAGGGCGAGACTGTAGTTGGTGCCCTCTCCGGGCGTCTCACGCGGCGATTGCGGCCCACCGCCTCATATTGAACGCGATGGAGGCAAGCAGGACTTGCCCGCTTGCCTTGGCGAGGCCGACGTAGCGGATGCAGGTGAGCCGCATCCGGCGTTTG
>NZ_JAVAYM010000088.1:0-555 GCF_054185205.1 Bradyrhizobium sp. 14AA
CCAGACCGAGCCGGGCTCCTCGTTGACGTGCTCGACCGAGCCGCCGGGCACCATGATCTCGTAAGGCGACATCGAGGCGTCGCCGACGAACACGACCTTGTAGTCGTGCGGGTATTTGTGCAGCACGTCCCAGGTCGGCGTGCGGTCGGTGAAGCGGCGCTTGTTCTGCTTCCACACGCCTTCATAGAGGCAGTTGTGGAAGTAGAAATACTCCATGTGCTTGAACTCGCTCTTCGCCGCCGAGAACAGCTCCTCGACCTGCTCGATATGCGAATCCATGGAGCCACCGATGTCGAAGAACACCAGAAGCTTCACCGCATTGCGCCGCTCGGGCCGCATGTGAACGTCGAGATAGCCGTGATTGGCGGTCTCGCGGATGGTGGTGTCGAGATCAAGCTCGTCAGGCGCGCCGGTGCGCGCGAACTTGCGCAGGCGGCGCAGCGCCACCTTGATGTTGCGGATGCCGAGCTCGACATTGCCGTCGAGATCCTTGAACTCGCGCTTGTCCCACACCTTCACGGCGCGGTTGTTGCGGTTCTTCTCCTGGCCGATGCG
>NZ_JAVAYM010000013.1:0-247680 GCF_054185205.1 Bradyrhizobium sp. 14AA
ACTCGGCGGCGGAATATCGCAAGCTGGCCGACATTCTCGCACGGCATCCCCACGTGCTGGTCATGACGGACGACATCTATGAACACATCCGCTTCGATGGTCGCGCAACGCCGCACCTGCTGAACGCCGCACCCGAGCTGGCGGACCGCGTGCTTGCGGTCAACGGCGTGTCGAAGACCTACGCGATGACAGGCTGGCGGATCGGCTGGATCGCCGGGCCCTCCGATCTGATCGGTGCGCTGAACACGCTGCTGTCGCAAGCAGCCGGCAACGCCTGCTCGGTCAGCCAGGCCGCCGCCGTCGAAGCACTCAACGGAGATCAGAGCTTCGTGTCCGAAAGCGTCGCGATCTACCGTACCCGCCGGGACCGCATGCTGACGCGCATCAACCAGATCGAGGGCTTGAGCTGCCTGCCGCCCGACGGCGCGTTCTATCTCTACGTCAATTGCGCCGGGTTGATCGGTCGAAATACTCCGGCCGGAGCGTACCTCGAAACCGACAGCGACGTCGCGATGTACCTGCTCGAAAGCGTTGGCGTCGCCGTGGTTCAAGGCAGCGCCTACGGGTTGTCGCCGTACTTCCGCATCTCGATCGCCGCGTCGCTCGATGTGCTCGACGACGGCACCAACCGGATCGCTCACGCTGTTTCCGAACTCCGCTAACATCCCGATCGAAAGCATCTCATGTCAGACACCGGCATTGCAAAGCATCCCTCGGCTCCGCAGGTCGATCCGGCGGTGATCGCAAAACTGCGGGGCATCGCGGTCGCCCTGCTCAGCGATCAGTTGCACCGCAATTGCGGCAGCACCGGGCTGATCCCCTTTCACTTGCCGGCGCCGATGGTGGGTACTGCGGTGACGGTGAAGACGCGCGGCGGCGACAACCTCGCCATCCTTCGTGCCTACGACTTCTGCCGTCCCGGCGACGTGATGGTTGTGGATGCCGGCGGTGATATCTCCAACGCACTGGTCGGTGGCATCATGACGCTCGGCGCAGCCTCGCTCGGGCTCGCCGGCATGGTGCTCGACGGCGCCATTCGCGACGTCGCGGAGATTCGTCAGCGCACTTTTCCCGTGTACGCTCGCGGCGTGACTCATCGGGGTCCCTACAAGGACGGTCCCGGAGCGATCAACGTCCCGATCACTGTCGGCGGTATGCCCGTGAACGCGGGCGACATCATCGTAGGGGATCAGGACGGACTTCTCGCATTCCCACCGTCCCTGGCCGCAACGGTCATCGAGAAAGCATTGGCGCAGGAGCAAAAAGAGCAAGGCACCATCGATTCGATCCGCGAAGGCCGATGGGATCGCGCCTTCGTCGATGCGCTCGAGGCGCGCTGCGCGAACTGAACGGCAAATGATGACATTCTGGCCGCGCAGCAGGCCGACTTGCTCGCCGCAACATTCAAACTACGACGCGCACATGCTCGATCTGTACCATTGGGTTTGCGCGCGGTATCTCGTTGAACTGAGGGGTGCGTAGAAACTGGCGAAGAGAGTGGAGTCAAGCCCACGAATCGCGATCATTTGACTTCGGACAATCGAGACCGCGCCAGCATTCGTCCGCCGCCTGCCCTCGGAAATTCAGGTCCTGCACATGCGGCGCTCTCGCTCCAATCATGGGCTAATTCGAGCTAGTTCCCAGGCAGAGAATAAATGGTCCGCCTTTGCGCCAACAGCTGCCACTTCTCCCAAGTCAGCTCATGGCCATCTGCGACCTCGGAGAATGTCCGCACTTCAGCCGCGATCGGGGGCGAGCGGACATCAATCCGCCAACCGATTAATGATGAATACATGCCTGAACCCATGGGCGACGGCCCATCGCTTACATAGAAGGAATGCTGGGCGTTAGCGGTGCGGAACGGCTCCCGCGTGGAAGCATCCCTGTCGAATGGTTGAGGAGCGATTTTTCAAACTGATGCTTACCTATAATAGCCGAGCCAGCGCATCCGATTGCTCAGCGAATTTTCGGGCATTGGTCTTCCGAAGCCGTTCCAGGTTTTGCAGCTTCCATCGCAACCCGGGAAGCCGCTCCAAGTGCGGCACACCCAGTAGCGACCATTCGGGCGCTGCTGCAACCAGCGACAGCAGGAAGCGGCGCTCATCGGCGCTCAGACCTTGCTGCAGTTCGCGCATCATTCGCTCGCGCGCGGCCAAGAGTGCATCGAGTTCAACGGGCTCGGCAGTCATGCCCGCGAAATTGTGCTCGAAATCCTGTCGGATGTCGCGCAGCGACGGAAACAGGACTTCGTGCACCGGCCGGTTATGGCTCGCGAGATAGATGACGAAAGCACGACGGATGCCGGGCGTGATTCCCTCATGCGCGAAAAGCTGTGTGACGTCGAACAGATCGCGAGGATGCTGCCGGTCCATGGCCGCAACCAATTTGCCGCCATACACGTCTTCGAACGACACCACCGGGACTTCGAGATCCGCCTGCAGCGTGTCGCGCGCAGCCTCTGTCAGCGACGCCATGTGCACCGGGTGAACGGTACCGCGCATGACGAAATTGACCTCGATCTTCACTTCGATGCCGCCTCGACGCACCAGCAGCTTCGTCTCGCCGGAATCCGTTGCGGCCGGCGCATGGGTCTGGAAGCCCTGCTTCTGCAGGCGCGCGGCCGACTGGCGGATGGCCTCGTTGATGTGCTGCAGCGCCTGCTCGCGCGGCAATGTATGGTCGGGAAACACCAGATCGAGATCGACCGACAGCCGCGGCATGTCTCGCACGAACAGGTTGATCGCCGTGCCGCCCTTGAGTGCGAAGGTATCCTCGACGAGCACCAGCGGCGCCACGCGTGTCAGCAACCGTGCGCTGTCGAGGTAGATCTGGTTCATGGCTTCAGCACCAGGAGTCCATCACCGGAGCGTGACACCCAGGCCCTGTCGCTACCCTTGGGCAACTGAGACGGATCGAGCTTGCCGGCCCAAGGCTGGGCAAGTTCGCGGCCGAGCTGCAAGCACAGGCGAACGGTCTTGACGCTGGTGCAGCGCTTGAGCAGGTCTCGCAGCAAATCGGCACGCAGGTTGTAAGTGCTTTCGACCAGCTCGCGCGCTTCTTGCAACGGCTGCCGGACGCCGACTTCGCTTAACACCTCCAGCAATGCGCGTTCCGGCGTCGAGACGAGCGGGGCGCCCTTGCGGTTCTCGAAGGGTTGGACATGAAGCAGCGCGCCGGGCTGTTCCTCGAAGAGTCGCTTGCGGTGGTACTCGGCCGGGAAGCGCTCGGTGAACCACTCCGGAAGGCGCCCCGCTTTCCAGCCATAGAGGTGGAGGACAGGCCGTTGGGACAGGTAGTGCCGTATGCCGTGCCAGTCGAGCGCCGACTTGCCGCCGACATGCAATCCTTCGAAGCTTCGCTGCAGCAGGACGAGGCTCGGATGCAAGGCGGGCGGATCGTTCGGCCGGCAATACACGCCGCGGGCCAGCCGTTGTAGCCAGCCGGCACGGACATAGTGGACGGCTAGGTCGGCCGAGATCCCGAGCGCTGCGAGGTCTTCGGAAGTCAGCGGCGTGCCGGGTGCAAGATAGGTATAGAGCTTATTTAGTTTGTCCCTTTGAGTCGTAGCCATACTACGATAATAGGAACTATTCCAAAAACTTGCAAGGTTTAGATTTGATGCGATTATCGTAGTCTGGCTACGATACATCATGTCAGCATAAATCCTGTTTCGGGGCCTTCCTTTCCGCGAGGGTCCCCATGGATTAAAGGCCTTGGTCCCCGGGTATTGAGTGTCACCGGGGTTTTGCATCACACCCTCCCGGGGCTGGAAAAGGCCGCCGCCTGCGCTGAATTTCAAGCGGGCGGCGTTTTTGTTGTTGTCTTATTGACCCCAGCGAGGCGGCCTATCCGCCGAGCATCCACAGCCCAACTTTCGTCTCTACAGGACACCCCACGCCCGATAGCGTCCTCGGCCCGTCGCCTCGCGCAGGCCGAGCTCGGCGACCAGGTTTTGGGCGGCACGGGGAGTAATCCCGAGTTCCGCCGCGATCATCCCCGCGGAGACGATCGGCCTGGTCAGCACGTAGTCGAGGAGAGCCGGCAGTTTTGAAGTGGCGCGACGGCCGGCGAGTTTGCGGGCAAGCAGATTGCGGGTCATCAGCCAGCGGTCGTGGTCCTTACGGCCAGACTCGGCGGCGGCGGTCATGGCCTCGAGGTGCACGACCAAACGCGCGGCGGCGTCGCGTGGCCGCCGACGCTCGCGCGGAATACTTTTCAGCCCAACATGCGGGCACAGCAGATGCGAGCGCGTTTTGCCGCGGTCCCTCAACAATGCCGCGGCAAGCAGGCGGCCGAGCCAAGGCGTGTGCTCGAGCGGTTCGATCACGCCCCAGGCGTCGGCGGCAATCGCCCCCGCAAGGGTCGGCGGCAAGCCACGAGTCTGGTTGACCACGTCGCGCCAGTGATCGAGGCGTCCCTCCTCGTCCCAGTCGGAATCGTAGATGAGGGAATCCCGCTCCGGCCGGAACCGGGTCTCCTCGGCAAGCCGACGCTCCGTCCTGGCATTTGCGGCGTCGACGGCAGCGAAGGCGGAGGCCAAATTGGAATCGGCCTCGATGGCACCGATCGGCTCTTCGAGATCCACGTCGTCCCGCTCGCCGTCCTCGTCGAGCTCAAAACTTCCCTCACCTGCCTTCCAATTGCTCCTCTCCTCTTCTCGCTCGCTCCGGCCGCGCAGGTTGGCGAGTCCGGTAGCTGACAGCGCCCAATCGGGCTTCGCCTCGGCGATGCGTCGACGGGCGCGTAGCACGGCATGGGCGCGGGTCAGTTCATGGGTGGGAGCGCGGACGTCCATGCCGGCGTCGTGGAGCACGAGGTCTTCGAGGTGGACAAGTTCGCCATCTAGCCACAGACTGGCGCAGGCGTCCGTGAAGTGCGTCCGGCTGAGTGCGCCGTCGCGGATTGGACTTTTGGCCAGCCGCTCATCGAAGCGGGCCACAGCATCCTCGGCGGCGGCGAGCGGCCCGATGAGCTGGGCCCAGGGCAGCGGATCGGGGATTTTGTAGGTCGGCAGCAAGGTCCTGATAACCTTAATGGGAACCATCGAAACGGAAGCTAACATGGCTTTGGCTTCCGTCATAGCAATGTCGGTTCCGGGCCGTGCGGGAGTTTGATTCCTAGCAAACCAAGGGGTTCGGCGGGCTCTAGCTAGGCTGGTCACCGCGGTCGAGACGGATGGGTCTTGTCAGCCCCCCTGCCTCTTCCGGACGCTTTCGGCCATCGTCCTCGTGATCGCACTCAGATGGCTTTCATTGGTCAGAAGAACAGACCGAGCGGCTCCTCAGTTACGGCTTTCCGGCTGGCTTTGCGTAAATTCTGCGCGGTGACTTTGCAGCGAATCACCGTTCATGACTTCTGCCATGCCCAACCCCGCTCCGATAGTAGCGTTCATTAGCGCCTGAACATCAATGGCTCGCCAAGATATCGGGCGCATGCAGAGGCGAGACAGTCCCCGAAATTGAGCCGAGCCGGGTCGTAGCGGTCGTTGGCGTGGAGCGCAGTGCGGTCCGCTTCGGGTGCCACATTCACCGTCTTCCGGGAGGATTCACGCCAAATCTGCGTGATAGGGTCGCAAATAGGCGCAGGGGGCATAACTCTTATGGTTAGGATTCTATGAATCCCGGGCCTCCCCTCTTTCGGTGCTGTGTCCCCAAAAATCACGCGGCATGTCCCGGCTCGAGGCGAGAACGATCTTGTCCGGCCTTTCACCTTCCGCGCGGTGTGAATTCATCGGACGCGGATCGACGAGGCTGTTGCGATGCCGGCTTGCCTCAACTGGACGGACGTGCCTCGGGGACTTGGATCCAAATGGACCGCGGGGCACAGATTGTTGTCAGCTGACAACAATGCTTCAGCAGCTGGGTAGCTGGCACCGCAGTCGACTTTTCCCCTGCCCGATCGATCCCGTTTGACCCAACTCCGGGAAATTGGATTGTTGGTCCGCCCTGTGGCCCGCCAATGGAGTGCCGTTCCGAGGCCGGACGCCGCGGATCAACTTCTCGACGGATCGGATCGAGGCAGTGCCGCGAGCTCAGCCTGGCTCGTCGCCCGGGTCCCTTCCCCAGATGCACGGTCACGGCTCGATCGCCGATGGCGACTAGATCGTCTAGGGTCCGGCTTTCGCCCCCCGGCCGTGACACCGCCACCCCCTTGGGGGCGGCCCGGACCAAAGGAGCGGACGTTGTCAGCTGACAACAATCTGTGGGGCCTCCCCCGATGGACGGCGTCCCGCGATTCGAAGCGCCTTGCCCAAGAAGGGCCCGGGAAGGAGCCCGAAATCCGACGCGGCGCACCGATCCGCAGCGCGGCTTGTCGACGACGTGGTGGCCCGAGGCCACATGGCCTCTCTTCATGGTAAAGCAGCGCCGGGCGAGTGGTTGGCTTTGCGGCCGGAGGTCCGGGCCCCTCGGTGTGATCAGGCGGCGCAACAGCCAGCCGCGGATGCCTTCGGAACGGAGTCGGTCGATTGCTCGACACCTGATCGTCCGACCGCTTGGTGACATGTTGCCGTGTGGCGCTCACTTGTGCCTCGGACAAGCTGCGCCAGCGCGGTGCTGCGGTATCGTGTCGATCAACCGAGATCGCCCAGCCTCCCGCGAGACCTGCCGAGCCAAACTCCCGCAACGCCCCGCCGCTCGCAATTCTGTCCGGGTGTTTCAACCAGCCGGGGAGGGCGCTTTTCGCGGGACCGTCGCTCCCCGGCATCGGGTTAAGTAGCTGAACGAACTCCCCGTACTTTATGAGCGACGCGATTCTCCGGGGCAACGACTGGCGGGAAGGGGGAAAGGGACGCTCGCGCGACGATAGATCCACCGCTCATCAAGCGCCAGTGCGCGCTGGCTCGACACCAGCGGGAGGTTTTTGCTGTGCATACAAGGAGGCGCCAGCGCATCCACACGGTAGCAACACAGATCCGTGCCGCGGTGCAAAATGACGCTTGGGATCCGTGAAGCCCGGCCGAATCACGCTATAGTAAAGACTCGCTCCGCCGACCGGGGTCGTTGTTGTCAGCTGACAACCGCAGGGCGATGCCCAGAAAGACGCGGCGCGCTGTTGGGCACGCCATCGGCCGTTAAGAACTCGTTAACCCTTTATTTCTTGCTCAAATCATAGAATCGTGGCCATCTCTCAAGACGGATATTAGGCGTCTGACGCGCAGAAACCGTCTCGAGAGAATAGATGACGAGCTTAGCGGAAGAATCGGCGACGATGAGCGAGACTGCGTCAGCGCGGATCTCCCGGCATGCCGGCATTTTGTCCGGTCAGCTTCGCTCGCTCGCGACGACGCTTTTCCCGCCTTCAGCAAGCAAATCGCTCCGGTCGTTCACCTCAGGGGAGGTTGCGCGAATTGCGGGCGTTTCCGATGGGTACCTTCGTCAGCTCTCTCTCGACGGACTTGGACCGACTCCAACGACGGGGATCGGTGGGCGACGATCTTATACTCTGGCCCAGATTCACGAGCTGCGCGGGTATCTAGCCACCGCACGGCCTCGAGAAGCACTGGAATTCCTCCCGCGGAGGCGCCCAGGCGACAAGCTCCAAATCATCACCGTCGCGAACTTCAAAGGCGGCTCCGCCAAGACGACGACGGCATTGTATCTTTCGCAATACCTCGCCCTTGCCGGCTTTCGGGTTCTCGCGATTGACCTCGATCCGCAGGCGTCGTTGTCAGCAATGTTCGGATACCAACCCGAGTTCGACATCGCCGCGAACGAAACCCTCTACGGTGCCATACGGTATGACGAGAACCGGCGGCCAATGCGCGAAGTCGTTCGGCCAACCTATTTTGATGGGATAGGTCTCGTGCCAGGCAATCTCGAACTTATGGAGTTCGAGCACACCACGCCTCGAGCAATGGTCGAGCGGCGTGAACGCGGGCACGACCTATTCTTTCGCCGTGTCGCCAGCGCCATCGACCAGGTCGCCGACGATTATGACGTCGTCGTCGTCGACTGCCCACCCCAGCTTGGTTACTTGACCATGGGCGCGCTAAACGCGGCGACCGCGATGCTCGTGACTATCCATCCTCAGATGGTCGATGTCGCATCCATGAGCCAATTTCTCCTCATGACCTCGGACCTCATGTCCGTCATCGAGGAAGCGGGTGGGCGTCTCGATCACGATTTCATCCGGTATGTCATCACGCGTCATGATCCCAATGACGTGCCCGAAGCTCAAATCGTGGCGCTCCTCCGCACCCTTTTTGGATCGGATGTGCTCCAGGCCACGGTGTGGAAATCGACCGCGATCGCCAATGCTGGTCTCACCAAGCAATCACTTTATGAGCTGGAGCGAGGCGCCGTAGGGCGGGGTGCTTACGATCGGGCATTGGAATCGGTCGACGCGGTCAATGCCGAAATCGCGCAACTTCTTAAGAAGGTGTGGGGCCGATGAGCAAACGTACTGACACCATCAAGAGCCTGTTCACGGCCCCGCAGCCACCTGCGTTGTCAGCTGACAACATGCCCGGTGCCTTGCCGCGGGTCTCCTCGGGCTCAGTCCGCTCGTTGAAGGACACTTTTTCCGGAGTCGAGAAAGAGAACGAGGAGCTTCGTGACAGGCTCGCGTCCGGAGCTATGATTCTTGAGATCGATCCCTCGCTTATCGATCCATCACCGCTGGCCGACCGGTTCCGCGACCAGGATGATAGCTCGTTCGAGGCGCTTAAACAGTCGATCTCACAGCGCGGCCAAGAAGTGCCCGTACTCGTTCGGGAGCATCCCGAAGTAAAAGGGCGCTTCCAAAGTGCCTACGGTCATCGCCGCGTCCGCGCTACGCGGGAGTTGGGTATTGCCGTCAAAGCGATTGTGCGATCGCTGTCAGACGAAGCGCTTGTCGTGGCGCAAGGGCTCGAGAACGCACCGCGCGAAGATTTGAGCTTCATTGAGCGCGCCACCTTCGCGATGCATATCGAGGATGCCGGGCATAGCCGGTCAATCGTACAAGACGCGTTGTCAATTGATAAAGCAGAGACCTCGAGACTCCTCGCTGTTGCTCGATCAGTTCCAGCCGAAGTTGTTCAAGCAATCGGGAAGGCTCCGAAAGTTGGTCGCCCCCGCTGGCAGACGTTCGCTGAATTGATCAAGGATGCCGCGGCGCTCAAACGAGTCAGAGCGGCGATCGCTGAACCGAAATTTGCAGAGCGAGAGACCGATGCACGGTTTCTCGCAGCATTCACAGCGGCAAGCCGTCCATCTTCTGCGGGGACATCGAAGACTTCCGAAGAGAAGCCAGTCTTTTCCGCATCCGGCGATAAGATCGCGCACGTGCGCCAGGCCGAGCGCGAATTGAAGCTTACCCTCGACAAGACTGTCTCGGCGACATTCGCGGCATTTCTCGTCGACCAACTCCCGGCGCTGTTCGACGCCTTTTCCAAGACGAGCAGCGGTCAGGAAACTAGCGAGGCCTGACGGCCTCGTCCCGTAACCACGAACCAGGAGCAGACAAGGCAAAAGAAAAAGGCCCCCGAAACGGAGTTCCGGAAGCCCTTCTCTTCAAGTTTGGCGACTGACAGAGAATCACTTTCGCGAATCGCAGTCAAGAGTTTCTACGCGATTTTATCGTCGTTTCGGCGAGCAGGTTTCCTTTGCCCAGCTGAGGCAAAGACATGCAGTCACACTCTCCAACGACGCCCTTCGGGCGGCGATCGCTGACGCTTGCCCATGTGGCAAGCCAAATGGTCGCAACAGAACGCCCTCCCGAAAAGATCGTCCACAAATGGAAGATCTTTCACGCCATCTGCACGGCACGGCCGCGCCTTGGCGTGTCGGAGCGATCGCTCTCCGTATTAAATGCACTCCTGACTTTCCATCCCGAGACCGCGCTTACAGGAGAGGATGATCTGATCGTCTTCCCGTCGAACCATCAGCTCAGTCGGCGGGCGCACAGCATGCCGGCATCGACGCTGCGGCGTCACCTGGCTGTGCTGGTCGATGCGGGACTGATCGTTCGGCGCGATAGTCCAAATGGCAAGCGCTTCGCGCGGAAGGACAATGCCGGCGAAATCGAGCTCGCCTTCGGCTTCGATCTGTCACCGCTTGTCGTGCGCTCGGAAGAATTCGAGAGCCTAGCGGCCGATATCGAAGCGGAAGCCCGAGCACTCAAACTGGTGCGTGAGCGGATCACGCTGTGCCGGCGCGATATCACGAAGATGATTGCAACTGGCATCGAGGAATGCGTTCCAACGCGAAGGGCAGGGCAGGGGCCCGCTGATTGGCAGGAGGTGCATGCCGCCTTCCGCGAAATGGTCGCTCAGATTCCGCGCACCGCGACGCGCCAAGAGCTTGAGCCGATCGCTGACGAGTTGTCGCAACTCGCTGACGACGTCCTCAATCTTCTGGAAGCACACATCAAATCCAAGAATCCGAGCGCCAATGAGTCCCATTCTGAGCGCCACATACAGAATTCAAATCCAGACTTCCCTATTGATCTTGAACCTAGCCTTCGAGAAGGCAGGGCGGCGGGAGCTGAGCCAAAACCTCAACCATCGCGAGTCGGGGAAGCGGCGTATCCGTTAGGAATGGTCTTGAGTGCGTGCCCAGACATCGTCGACTATGCCAAGGGTGGAATTTCGAACTGGCGCGATTTCTTCGCCACGGCGGCTGTTGTGCGGTCGTCGCTGGGGATCAGCCCAAGCGCCTGGGAGGAGGCGCAAACCGTCCTGGGTGAAATGCAGGCGGCGGTCGTTGTCGCCTGCATCCTGCAGCGTGGCACAGCGATTAGATCGGCTGGTGGCTACTTGCGCGGGCTGACCCGGAAAGCGGAGGTCGGGGAGTTTTCGCTTGGGCCGATCCTGATGTCGCAGATCAACTCCCGGCTCCATGAAAAACGAACGGCCTGACGGATGCGCCATGGCCTTGGCTCGGGCTGACGCGTCGTGGTCTGAGTTTGCGGTTAAGGCCAAATGGGGCCCTTGGCTCCGGCGTCAATCCCTATCACGCGCTGCCCAGGCGACTGGGGCCCCGAGATCGTCCGTGTGGCGATTGCGGGCGTTGAGGTCGCTATGCGCGGGGGCGCGGGGGCACCCGTCTTCAACTAGTCATGACGCACTACCGGCCGAGCATGCGGATGTTCGAGGCGTTTGGCGATACGAGCGCTGCGGCGACGCGCGGCTCCAATCTTGCGGCTAGCGTGTTGGCGGTCGGCCCTAACTTTGGCCGGAGACGGCGCGCGGGCTTCTCGTACATTCCGCGGAGTGGACTCCGGCAATGCGCGCGCTTCGACGCCGCCGCTACCTAGGCCCGGAAAAATGGCGATGCTGCGGCGCTACGGCTAGGGGCTAGGGCGTGCCCGACCTTGGTCGGGCTCTATGGAGCGCGACGGACGAGGCCAACTTAAAGGTGGAGGACGCGTTGCTGCACCAAGTCGCCCGACGGCTCCTTCATGGAGGCCGAACATCTCGGCGGCGACTTCGACATGGTCGCCGTCGTCACGACGCTGCTCAAGGGGCAGCGTCCGTCGCAAGCAGGCCGGCGACCAGAACTGGCGGATTCCGTTCCGTCCTGAACCACGGCCATGGGTTGCTCGACGACATCGGTCGCGGCACCCATCCAGGCTATCCCCTGATCGGGCGCCTGAAGGGGCTTGCCGAAATCCGCGGCGTGATGACGGCGGTGGCATCCAACGCCGGTTTGCCGATGTGAACTAATCCCGGCCCGCGTCGAGGAAGGCCTGCGCCAGGCGCTGCGGATTGGAGAAGCACAATTCGTGGCTGCCCGGCACCTGGACCAGGCGGAACAGGCCGAGCTTCTCCGAGAGCCGCGGATGCCAGGGCAGGCCGTGCGGCATCGCCGTATCCTCCGTGCAGTTGACGTAGGACTTTGCGATTGGCATCTCGGCCGGATTGCTCTTCAGCGAAATCCTGTCCTGAAATGTCTTTAGCGGATGCGGATTGAGCACGTCGTAGGCGCGCTGCGCCGTCTCGAGGTCGGCATCGTTGATGAAGGCTTCGCGCCAGATCGGGAAGGGCAGCACCACCGAGCCGTCACCACGCTCGGCACGGATCGCGTCGAACAGCCCGACATAGTGCGGCGGCACCATGTCGTTGAGGCTCTCGCCATTGTTGGGCACGAAGGCATTCCAGTAGACGAGGCGGCGGATGCGTTCGCCGGCGCGATCGGCGACACCGGTGATGACCATGCCGCCATAGCTGTGCCCGACCAGCACGACGTCCTTCAGATTCTTCTCGGCCAGATAGTCCACAATGGACTGGATGGCTTCGGCGAGGCCGGTGTCCTTCCTGTCGCCGGGGCGATTGCCCTTGATGGTCGGTGTGTGCACCTCATGGCCGTCTTTGCGGATCGCTGCGGCGACTGGCTCAAACTCCGTGCCGGTATGCCAGGCTCCATGGACAAGAACATAGGTCGACATGGTGTGCTTCTCCAATTGTGCTTCTTCATGCGGTTTGATTAGATCGACGCCTGCTTCCTGTTGTGGCGCGACGTTCGTTCGGCGGTTTGTTAGATATTGCGGTGGCCGAGCCGGTCGCGCTTGGCCGAGGCTGCACTGGACTAGGCTCGGAGTGAACTGATGCAACAAATCGCTCGCTCGGGTCCTGCACCGGGCCTTGCCTGGAATACCGAGGATGTCCGGCCCTCGGAGCAGTTCGCTTATTACCGGGAGGCGATCTGTCAGGTGTTCATGAAGCTGACGCCGGAGCCGACCGATCGGTCCAGCTTCCCTGCACGGATCGAACGGATCGGGCTTGGCGCCGGTGCCATCAACCGCGTCAGGTTTCCTGGGCATCTCGTGCTTCGCTCGGCGAGCGATATCGCGGCCTCCAGCAGTAGCTGCTTTTACCTCAATCTCAAGCTCGCCGGCCATTGCCGCATCGAGCAGGACGGGCGCAACGTCGACCTGTCACCGGGCCAGGTCGGTATCTTCGACAGCGCACGGCAGTTCGCGCTGCGTCACAGTCACGGGACATCCTTGCACGTCGCGTCCTTCTGGGTCCCGACGCAACTGCTACAGGATCGTCTGCCACCATCGTTCGCTTTCGCGCCGGCGCGGGTGTCCGATGACCCGCTCATCGGGCATCTGACCGTGGAGACCGCGCGCGCGTTGAATTCAGCGGCGCCGAACACGTCGGGAGAGGAGAATGCGCGGCTGTTCGGCGTGCTGCTCGACCTTGTGGCGTTGAGCCTGACGCGCGGCAGCCGTCGCGGCGCGGAGTCCATCGGTCTGGTCGAGGCGACCTGGATTGCGTTGCGCCGCGCGGTTGACGGCGGACTGCGCGAACCCGGCCTGACCGTCGCCGCGGTTGCCGCATCCGTGTCCATCAGCGAGCGCTACGTGCACAAGCTGTTCGAGCGCGCAGGCACGACATTCGCCTGCTACGCAATGGAACGACGCCTCGAAGGCGTGGCGCGCGATCTCAGGGATCCGGCGATGGCCGGGCGCGCAATCGGCGACCTTGCATTCGACTGGGGCTTTGCCGATCTCTCCCACTTCGCGCGCCGCTTCAAACAGCGCTTCGGCGCGACGCCGCGGGATTGGCGCCGCGGCACGTTGTAGGATAGTCGGAGAACAGCCCGGACGCGCCGAGCCATAGGATGGTCGCGATTACGCTGCCCCAGGTGATCCAGCGCCAGCGTGGCGCTTCGCGGCTCGGCCCGAAGCGATAGATGAGCGCGAGCGCCAGCGCGACCGCGGCGAACATCGCGGGCCATCGAGCGATCCGAACGAGAAGATCGGCGGCCTTCGATAGTCCGATGAAGTTCAGCACCATGGGCAGGACAACCACCGCGCCGAGTGCGATCAGGACGAAGGCGATGCCGGCGAGCGTGAAGGAGAGGGAAAGCGCGTTCAGCTTCACGAAGCCTCGCTTCTCTTTCTCGCCGTAGACGATGTTGAGTGTGTCGAACAACGACTTCATGGCCGCGTTCGCGCTCCACAGCGAGACCGCCAGGCCGATCGC
The DNA here is from genome assembly GCF_054185205.1 of Bradyrhizobium sp. 14AA. Taxonomy (NCBI): domain Bacteria; kingdom Pseudomonadati; phylum Pseudomonadota; class Alphaproteobacteria; order Hyphomicrobiales; family Nitrobacteraceae; genus Bradyrhizobium; species Bradyrhizobium sp. 14AA. The sequence goes on from NZ_JAVAYM010000013.1 coordinate 13,916, forward strand.
GAAGGTGAGGCCGAGCGTCTGATTGCCCTTGGAAGCGACGCGGGTGAGCTGCTGCCTCGCGACATCGACGGCGTCCTCGGGAAGGAATCCGGAAACCTCGTCGAGGTGCTTGGCGATGCTGCCCGGATCCGAGAAGAGGCCGTAAATCGCGACGAGGGCCGCCAGCGCCGGAAAGATGGCGAGCAGGCCGTAGTAGGTCATGCCGGCGGCGAGGGCGAGGACGCGGTGCTCGGAGATGTTGCCGTAGACCCGCAGCAGGATGTCTTTCCATCCGCGCGCCGGGATCTCGGAGGGTGCGGAAGCGAGCCGGCCGCGGTCCTTGCCTTCCGTCGCGACAACGGCGGGCGAGGCGTCCCGACCGTGCTCCAGCTTCTCGGGAAATGCTTCGTCTTTGTCGCGCGGCGGGGCCACGTTGTCGGACGGGGCAAGGCGATCCCATATGAAGGCTACGGTGAGCAGTCCCAGCGCTGCCGCCAGACTCCATCCGCGGTTATCTGCAGGCGGGGCATCCGACTTCGAGATCTTTGCCATCCTCCGCGGAACTCAATCGCAGCCCGGAGAATGAGTTCCTCTCGCTTGCCTCCGAGCGACGGAGGCAGGCTCAGGCGCTCTTGGCGCCGGGCCAGGCGACCACCTGTCCGGACATGACGAGCCGGTCGCGGCCGCTGTCCTTGGCGGCGTAGAGCGCGCGATCGGCCGCCGCCACCAGGGAGCCGCAGTCCATCGCACCCTCGGAAGGCATGTTGGTCGCGCCGCCAAGGCTCACCGTGACGATCTTGGACGGCTGATTCAACGTGTGCAGCATGCCGAGGTCGCGCACCGCCCGGCGCACGTTCTCGCCGACAAGTTCGCAGCCATCCGCGTCCGTGTTGGGCAGCAGCAGCGCGAACTCCTCGCCTCCGTAGCGCGCGGCGAGATCGGCCGGTCGGCGCACCTGCGCGGCCAGGATCCGCGCCAACGCGCGCAGGCAGGCGTCGCCGGCCTGGTGGCCGTATTGGTCGTTGAACTTCTTGAAGTGGTCGACATCGATCAACAGCAACGAGAGCGGAGTGCCGTCGCGCTTGGCGCGCGCCCATTCTTCCACGAGGCGCTCGTCGAAATGTCGGCGGTTGGCGATTCCGGTCAGGCCGTCGGACGTGGCGAGGGCGGAGAGCTTGTCCTGCAGGTCCTTCTGCTCGGTCATGTCGCGCGAGATCGCCACGACGCCGTCGATCTCATGGGTTTCCGAAGACCGGGTGACGCGCAGCGCCGTCTCGACCCAGATCTCCTTCTTCTGGCGGTGATTGGCGCGATAGATGATGCGCGCCTCTTCGGCCTCTCCGGCCTTCAGAGCCGAAACGACCTGCTCGACGCGCGGCCGGTCCTCCGGATTGACGCCGTCGAGAGCCGAGGTCCCGAGCAGCCTCACCGGGTCCCAACCCAGGATGCGGGCGCAAGACGGGGAGGCGTAGAGAATGCGCTCGTCGAGCCCGACGCGCATCACCACGTCGCTGCACTGTTCGGCGATCAGCCGGAAATCGCCCTCCTTGGCGACGAGGGCCGCGGCCATGCGCTGCCCCTTCGAGAGATAACGCACCAGGAAGAAGCCGATCAAGGCCATCGACAAGGTCAGACCGGTGACGATGCCGAAGCGCGTGACGGCCTGCTGGCGCCACGGGGCCAGGACATCGCTCTGCGCCTTCGTCGCGAGGACGACGATCGGATACCGGCCGCTTTTCTGGTAGAAGCTCAATCGCTCCTGCCCGTCCAACGGCGACTTGAAGTAGTAGGCCCCCGCATCCGGCCGCTGGCCCATGGTCCGGAACAAGGGCGAGCCCGACATGTCGCGTCCGACATAGGCGCCCTCGTCGTCGCGACTCCTCGCCAGCATGATGCCGTCGGCGGTCAGCAGCGAAACCGCGCCGTTCGGGCCGATATCGAAGCGCCGGTAGAACTGCATGAAATAGGCGACGTCGACGCTCGTCAGCACAACGCCGGCGAAGCTGCCGTCGGGATGATTGAAGCGGCGCGACGCGGTGACGATCCACTGTCCGCCGGACCGGCTCTTCACCGGCCGACCGATCCACGTCCCGCGGTCTGCCGCGGCGCGATGGCGTTGGAAGTAGTCGCGATCGCTGTTGTTGAAGCTGGAGTAGTCGCCGTCTTCGGTGGTCGCCAGCCAGCGGCCGCTTTCGTCGTAGACGAAGATGCCGCGGATGCGTTGCCTGTTGTACTTGCGGGATTGCAGGAAGCTCTGGATCTTCGCCACCGCAGCCGGGCTGGTTCCGCCGACCTCCATCCGATCGACCATGCCTGCAAGGATTGTGTCCGCGAGCTCGAACGTGTCCTCGGCATGCTGCGTCAGCGACTGTGCGAGGTTGGCCATGTCGACTTCGGCGTTGCGCAGCTCGACCTGGCGGGACTCCCACTCGCGCCATCCGCTCAGCGCCAGAATGGCGACGCAGGCGAGCGCCACGAAGCCTGCCGCCCACAACGGGAAGCGAGCCTTCTCGACCTCGCGGCGGCTACTTGGCATCTGACGGTGGCTCCTTTCCACGCAAGGTCCCATCCGGGCGTTAATGGCGGGTTTGCAGCCGCGGCAGCATGCGGGGTCCGGGTAAGCGTTGCCTCATCGTGGTGTCCGGGATCTTACGCGTCATGGTGATCGTCCGTTAACCAGGTGCAACCGGGCCGCGAGAAGCGGGTTGAGTTGCCAAGACGCGAAGACCCGATTGCTCGCGGAGGCCCAGGTGCCGGCGCCTGTCGGCCTCGATCAACGATCCGGACGTCGCTGCGCGGCTCAACGCGCTAGCCGACGAATACGAACGGCGTGCCAACGCTTCGCAAGCCGCGAACGGCGGAAACGGTGAGCTTTCCCGTCAGGTCTCGCCCGACGTGGGTAGGGCCGTGACCGGTGGCGATTCGCAGCGGCGGCAATGGACGCTCGGTGGACCGGGACACCGGTGAAGGCTTGCCGCCGTTGGCGTCGTATCGTTCCGCCAGCGCCAGCAATCGCCTTCGGGTAAATGGGTCGGCTCTTCCGGCGAGCTCACGCACGCGATGCGCCATCGTCCGGTAGAATTCCTGCTCCAGCGCCACGACCCGCCACCCCACCAACGCTACCGAAGCGTGAAGTTGAGTAAATCGGCCGGTGCCGTCAAGTGGCATCCGCTCGCTGCGGCGTGCTCGGCGATTCCTCTTGAGCGAGCGCTCGTCGCGGAATTAAGCTGGTCGCGGTAGGGGAAATCCAGATGTCGGAGCTACACCTGATCCGAAAGCGGTGTCCGCACTGTGGGAGAGCGATGAAGCTTGTCCCCGAGCCGACAGGCCGGGGCGACGAGCGATACGTCTGCCACGCCTGCGAGGAGGACCCGCTGCACGACCCGGCTGCTTTGAAGTGGGTCGAGAGTCCGCTGCGGCCGCCGGCGAAGTAGCGCTCGGCATGGGCCGCCGATCGAGGCGACAGGACTGGCGGGATGGTCGCCGGCGTACCAAGTCTCTGGAAGATGCCGCTCAGAACCCCGGGGGAAGTCGATGTCGACGGTCGCGAATTTGCTTGCGCGGAAGGAACGGCTCATGGAGCAGCTCGACAGCGATCCCGGGCCGAACGAGCGCGCGGAAATCGAAAGGCTGCTCGCGAAGATCGAGACCGCGCTGAGCCTGCTCGAACCGGGAGAGGCCGCCAGTCCGAGCGACGAGTGAGCTGCCGTCGGTTAGAGCGCGCTCAGGTCGTCCGGCACGTCGCCGAACTTCCGGATCAGCTTGGCGTCACTGAAGTCGCCGCTGGACGGGTCCCCGGTCTGGGAGAATGCGACGGCTCCGGCGTGGCCCGGCTTCCGGGACAGCGCCTCGGCACGCATGACCGCAGCGTTGGCGCTGAGGCATTCGGTCGCCTCGCCTGCGGCGACGCCGTCGTCGGAGAAAACGAACGGTAGGGCGACGAAGTACGTCACGTCAGTCATCTGGCTCGCTCCTCCGCTCGCGCGCCCCTGGGAGCCGTCCCCGGGCGTAGCCCGTCGATACCTTCCTCCGGAGGCCGTCGAGTTGGGCCTCGAGGAAGTCGTTCGCGACGATCAGGGCCTTTACGGCTTCCCGCGCGCCGCCGCCGCAGGCCGCGATCGCCTGGTCCGCGGCGGCGTCGAAATCGTCGGGGGCCGGCCCCGCCTGCTCGGAGATGGCGTTCATCCGATCATGTTCCCGTTTTGTTCAAAGAGTCAAGAGATCCTCTCCCGAATTCCCGTGGCGCAGCGGACGTCGAATGAATCTCGGGGATGGCAGGCCGGCCTGTCGGAACTGGCAGTGCTCGTTCGTCTTGAATCCAGGCCACCACCAACGGAGTTCTGCGTACATGGTGCCGCGTGCCAACTGGAAAGGGTTCTTGAGGCTTTCGCTCGTCACATGTCCTGTGGCGCTTTATCCGGCGACCTCGGAGAGCGAGAAGATCTCGTTCAACCAGCTCAATCGGCAGACGGGTCACCGCATCAAGTACCTGAAGCTCGACGCAGATACCGGGGACGAGGTGGCGAACGAGGACATCGTCAAGGGCTACGAACTCGAGAAGGGCCAGTACATCGAGGTCTCGAAGGAGGAGCTCGAGGAGATCGCGCTGGAGTCCACGCGTACCATCGAGATCGACGAGTTCGTGGACAAGGCCGACATCGACCCGCGCTATCTGATCCGGCCCTACTACATACGCCCGGACGGCAAGGTCGGACACGACGCCTTCGCCGTAATCCGCGAGACCATCCGCGAAATGGACAAGGTCGCGATCGGGCGGGTCGTGTTGACGAACCGCGAGCACATCATCGCGCTCGAGCCGATGGACAAGGGGCTCGTCGGCACGCTGCTGCGCTATCCCTACGAGGTCCGCAGCGAGCAGGAGTATTTCGACGAGATCCAGGACGTGAAGGTCACCAAGGACATGCTGGATCTCGCGAAGCACATCGTGAACCAGAAGGCGGGACGCTTCGATCCGGAGAAGTTCGAGGACCACTACGAGACCGCGCTCATCGACCTCATCAACAAGAGGCGCGCCGGCAAGCCGATCACGCCGAAGGAGCGGCCGGCATCGACCAACGTCGTCGATTTGATGGAGGCGCTGCGCCGATCCGTTGGCAAGCAGGCAGCGCCGGCGAAGGCGACCAAGCCGGCCAAGAAGCCGCGTAAAGCGGCGGCCGGCCAGAAGGAAATGCTGATGCCGATCGAGGGACGGAAGCCGGCCAAGGAGGTCCCAGCGAAGAAGCCGGCGGTCAGGCCGCAGCGGAAGTCGGCGTAGAACTCTCTTGGCACGGTCCTTGGTCCGCGCCTACGCACGGGAGCGGACATCAACCAACCATCCCCGCCGAAATCGGCCCTAAGCCGAGGATCAGCCTCGGTCCCCTCGATTTTGATTTGGCAATGAACGAACTCATTGAAGGATCAATCTTGATCAACAAAGCCCCCCATATTGCGCATCTAATCCGGCAGTAACGGAGGAGAACCCAAATGACATCATTCGTCCTTATCCCAGGGGCGGGCGGCGTGGCTTGGTATTGGCACCGCGCGGTGCCACTCATTCGCGCGGCGGGGCATGAAGCCATCGCGGTCGATCTACCAGGCGACGACAGGTGCGCCGGTCTCGCAACGTATGCGGACATCGTCATCCGCGCGATCGCGGAACGAAGCGACCTTGTTCTGGTCGCTCAGTCGCTGGCGGGCTTCACCGCGCCCCTTGTTTGCGCGCGTGTACCGGTGCGGATGGTCGTGTTCGTCAACGCGATGATTCCAAAGCCGGGGGAGACCGCTGGTGCGTGGTGGGGCGCAACTGGCGCGGTCGAGGCGAGGGAGCAAGCTGCGGCGCTGCGCGGCTATGCGACGGAATTCGACGTGGGAACGTACTTTCTGCACGACGTGCCGCAGGACGTGCTGCGCACCGGCCCAGAGCAACCACGCCAGGAAGCCGAGACCGTCTTCCGCGAACCCTGTCGCTTCGAGCGCTGGCCCGACATCCCCATTCATGTTCTTGCGGGGCGAGACGACCGCTTTTTCCCAATCGAGTTTCAACGGCGTGTCGCGCGTGAAAGGCTCGGAAAGGAGGTGGAGGAAATTCCTGGTGGTCATCTCGTCGCGTTATCGAATGCGGAAGGGCTGACCGAGCGCGTCCTCGCGTATGGGAAGGGCCTGACACCCTAGTCCCTTTCCCTTGTCGTTCAGCACAAAGCCAAACTTGTCTGTTGGCCAAGGCGGCGGCGGGGGGGGGGGGACAGCCCGCGTGCTTCTCTGCGATGCAGACGGCAGGCTACGCCTGGTAATGATGAGCACTGCAATTTGCGCTGTAACACTACTCCCCTAGAGCAGCGTGCGAGCCGCGCGACTTGGCGACAAGCGCGCGGATATAATCTTCGAGCGTGGTCTCCCCGCGTTCGAAGGGCTCCGACATGGCAAAGCCACTATCGACGCTGACCGCGGTCATTCGCGCGTAAGACTCGGCCGCTGCGACAGAGAAGCCCAGCTTCCTATAAGCCGCGATCCATTGGTCGCGCGGTATGATCTCGACTTTCACAGGATTGCCAAGCACGGCCGCGAAGGTGTCCGCGACATCCTGCGCCGAATACCGCTCGGGTCCTTCGACGTAATGCACATCCTGATCGTGGGGCGGCTCCAGCAGATGGCGCGCGGCCGCTTTGCCGAGATCGGCGGGCGCGACCATCGGGATCTTCATGTCTGCCGGCAGCATGGTCGGCAACACGCCGTCCTTCGCCGCATCGAGCACTGCGTCCCAGTTGCTCATGTAGTAGGCGCCTCGCTGGATGGTCGCTGGTATCGGCTGCGCGGCAAGCGCCTGCTCGAAATCGTAGAGGATATTGAGATCGCCGCAGCGCTCGCCCGGCTGGGCGCCATAGGTGGATGCGGCCACGACCTTCTCGAGCCCGGATCCTTCGAGCGCCGCGACGATGCTCCGAACAGTAGCATGTTCCTGACGATCCGTGTCCGTCGAGACATCGGCGTTCGGGTTAAGCAGGAAAGCGCGCGCGCCTCTCCTGAAAACCGCTCGCAAGTCATCGCGGTCGCGTACGTCCACGACCGCAGTGTGTGCGCCGCGTTTGCGCCAACCGGCAACGCTGTCGCTGCTGTGAAGCAGGGCCGTGACCGGCCGACCCGAATTCAGCAATGTCGACGCTACCGCCGATCCGACACGCCCGTTTGCCCCGATCACGATGAACACCGCTCCACTCCATAAGGCTGAACCGAGTAAAGATTCCGCTTCCCGCAAAGTTCCGCAAATCGAGGCCAATCGGACAATGGGACGGGCGCGAACCACAGTCGCGCTGCCTCATCCCGCTTGCCAGGTCGACGCGCGGGCTGGCACGGTAGGCGGCAACAGGAGGGGTTTTGCACCGACCCGGTTGGACTAGGGTCGCGCATCGTCCAGCTCCTCGCCCAACAACTCGATGGCGAAATCGCGTATGAGCGGCTGGATCCGGGTCTGCGCTCCGGGTGCGGGCGCGTCCGCGTTAGCGGGACGTGGCTCTTTCCTCGGACGCACTGAGCCGATCAAGCAGAGATTTCAGGGACGGAGGAAGTTTTCTCTCGACGGGCATCCACGGGCGCAGCCGCTCGCCGATTTACGCAGCGATGGCGCGGCTTTCCTTGGCATCAATCGCGATCTGGTTCCGCATTGGATTGGCTAGGCTCCTCGATGCTGCCAACCTTCGAACTTCCGTTTAGTTGCGGCCCCCGCCAATGTTCACTTTTGAACATTTCCACGGAACGAATCGCTAAAGTTGTACTTTCCGTCTGGGAGCTGAAATCCGAATAGCGACTGTTGGGAAAGCAAGACGTGGCGGGACGGGAGTATCTGAACCGACAGGCGGCCACCCTGCTCAAGTTCGCGAAGACGACCACCGATCCGGTGGTCGCCGCCGGCTTGGTCGAGAAGGCTGCCGCGTTCCGCGCTGCTACCAACAGCCCAGAGATTCGAAATCACCGGGGCTGCGCTTTTCCACGTGTTCCCCGCTGTGCTGATCGAGGAACAAGGTGTGGCGCCCATTGAATCGGTGCGTGTGAGTTGCGTAGAGTTGGCCGATGACCGCCGAGAAGCGGGTGCAGAAAGCCGTCGAGCGGGCCAGGCCATCCTGGCGCGCTACCTAGAACCGGGCGAGCGGGACTGCGAGCGCACGACCAACGATCTCCTCGACGTTCTCGATCGCGATGAGGTCGTCGGTGCGGTGGAGGAGCTCGAACGGCGCGGCGAGGCCGTCGACGAGCTTCGGCGCCTTCTTGATCGAGGTCCGCCTTCTTGGAGTTCTCCGCCCCGCAATGCGGCCGATCCCGACCTGCCGCCGATGCCGCCCGAGAAGCGGCCGCAGGATCCGGGCATGGAAGGCAGCGACATGCGCTTCGGGGGCTACCGCGTGGAGACCAAAGAGCATGCCGGCGAGTAGACACGATGCCGCAGGTCATCGAAGTCACCGACGCCGAAGGCCGGAAGGCGGCATACCGGCCGCTCAGCCGCGACGGCAAGGTCGTCGAGAGTTCGGCGGTCGTGGACAAGCTCAAGCAGTGTGAAAACGGCGACTGAGACTTAGGCCGCGGCGGGCTCGTCTTCCTTCACGCCGGGGCGGCCATCCGCACCGTCCCATCCGGAAGCGGCCGCTGTAGCTTCAGGGTTTTCTTCCGCGGGCCCAGTTATCCAGGTCTCGATTCGTCGGGTGTCGTCAGGATTACGGGCATCGCTTTGGGATGGATCGCGTCGACCTCGGCGTTCGCCTCCGTCGTCAGGAATGCGATGGCTGCGCTAAATCGAGCCGCACGCTGTGTCTGTCGTGCGGAAAGGCGATGACGGCCATTCCGCACGATGTTGCCGATGGGCGCCAGCGTTAAGTTTGCCTTGCCTGTGAGGACGATCCGCTTCACGACCCCGCCGCCCGGAAGTGGGCGGATAGTCCGATGCGGCCGCCGGCTAAATTGAATAGAGTCCGAACGACATCGAGCCCGGCAGCGGGATTGCTGCTGAGGCCGAATGTGCTCACAAAGCTATCCAATCTTGCGGCGTCGCAACCCGCACTTCCAGCTTCGTTCCATCGCGCGTACTCTGTCCGACACCTCGCATGGAGATGAGTCGCATGGATGCGAAAGGAGGCGAGGTTGCGTCCACATGGCAAGTACGTCGGCAGCCTCTAATCGATCTTGCGATTGCGACTTCGACAGGTGCACCGAGGTTGCCGACACGATGACGCGGCTCCTAGGTGGCCTGCCTAAGGTGAACTGCGTTTTGCTGGTACGTCCGTTGCCTTGAGATCCGAATGGCTGAGATTGGGGCCGCCTGTCTTCATCCCATGTGTTTTCGCGAGGGGCGCACCCATCTGCGTCCTCGATAGAGGCTGGTCTGACCGAAGGCCGATCCCGCTTCGCGGGCTCTCGATCTTGTCCCCGCAACGTCCGTCCTCGACTTTCTTCCCCTGGCGCTGCGCACCATTCCTCGCGGTCCAAGAAAGTCGCTGCCGGCCGCCCTCCATTTCATTTCGGCCCTGCGCGTGCAGGTCGATCGCCTCCGGTCTCACGACCGCCATCGAGGTCGCGATAGGCGCGGCCCGAGTAAACAAGGGAATGAGACAATGGCTACCATCGGCACCTTTACCTCCACGGGCAACGGCTTCTCCGGCGCGATCAAGACGCTCAACCTCAACGTGAAGGCCAAGCTGATCCGCGTCGAAAACCCGTCCGACAAGGGACCGCACTTCCGCATCTACTCGGGCAACGTCGAGTTGGGTGCGGCTTGGCAGAAGACCGCCAAGGAAACCGAGCGCGACTACCTCTCCGTCAAGCTGGACGATCCGAGCTTCCCCGCTCCGATCTACGCCACCCTGACCGAGGTCGAGGGTGCCGAGGGCCTCCAACTGATCTGGTCCCGGCCGAACCGGGACTGAAGCTCAGCTAGCAGGCTCCGCCGCAAGGCGGGGCCTGCTTCCCTTCGACAGGAGAAGCGATCATGGCCATCGACACCATTGAAGAATTGCGCGCCGAGCTGCGCGAATGCGTCTTCACGCCGGCGGAGCGCAAGGCGCTGGAGAGCGAGCTGGCCGAACTCATCCGCCAGCGCAACGAAGCGCTCGCAGCCGAGGAGGGGGCATAAGCCCCCTTGTCTTGCGACTTACAACGCACCGTCGCTAGGGGCCGCTCCTCCGTTCAGAACATCCTTGATGGCTTTGGCAGGCGTAAACGTCAGCTTCTTGGAAGCTGCGATCGTTTCGGCGATCTCATTGGCAGTCGTCATAGGATGAGTTCCACTGGTTTCGATTTTGCTCGTCTGACATCAAAGCGGTGGAACAGATAGGGCCGCCATCAGAGGTGGAGCCGCAGTCCCGGATAAATTCCGGGACTATGGTAGCTTTTCGTCCACTGTAGCGTAACCGCGCCTCCGCTTGGGACGCTCCAACCGTCGGAACGCTTCGATCGCTTCTGCACTGCCATCGAAGGTCTGCATCATGGTCTGGCCATTCGTGCCAATCCGGCCCCAATTGCGGATCAGCGACATTTCTCCGAACAAGATCGGCTGCGTAGATAGCGCATAAAACCGCCGCATGTTGCAAGCGGCATTGATGCGTCGCAGATGAAGCGGTTCTGGTTCGGGTTTCGGCACGGACGGATTTTTGCTTCCTTCGCAAGCGCCGTCCAATGAGTTTTAAGAATCGACCGGGCAGTTCGATTCGTTTTATCGATAGGTCAGTTGCTCCGGAAAAACCGGGACCGGTGCCTGATTAAATCTTCCCAACGGAGACTTCGCTTTCGGGACGCGCGCGTCGCAACGCCAAGCTTGCAATTGCTCCGGTCTTTATCACAACAGCCGGCCGCAAGAGATCGGCCCTTGATTCAAAGCTTCCTACGGCCAGTTTTTGGCAGTGTCGGAATTTTTGTCGCTATAGCGGGCGGCCTCAAGAGGAACGACACGAATCTTTCTCGCGATGCGTAGAACGTATTTCCTTCGATGCAGATAGCCCTCGTATAGAAGAAATCGTTCCAGCTTCTCCACTCTTGCAGCGGTATCCGCTTGGGCGAGCCCCTCCGGAGACGGCTCAACTCGCGCCGCCGCGGCGACGCTCCCGGAGCCCACAAGCGGTCTCCGCGCATTCGCGTGACGATCCTCTCGCGACGGCGTCTCAGTGCCACAGTAACGAGCACGATCCAGTCTCGCTTCCCAGGGTTTTCTCCTCCCGATGCCCGGAGTGACCTGACTCTTCTGGCAGGGGATTCGCTGGATGAATTTGGGGATCGTTCCCACGATCGGATTCGCGATCGCTGTTGGTTCAAACCAACATCCCCCACGACATGACGGACGATGGATACCCCCCGCGCCGTCAGACCCATTTCGGACCCTAATATGAAGACCATTGTCATCAACAATCAAAAGGGCGGGGTCGGCAAGACGACTCTCGCTGTGCATTTGGCTTGGTTCATGGCGGAAGCGAATCTTCGTGTTCTCGTGATCGACGTTGATGCGCAGAGCAATGCGTCAGACACTTTGAGGCAGTACGCCGGTTCGACGTTGGCCGCGGATTTGTTTAAACCGGGGATACGGGTCGTACCTCGAGCCGATGAAGGCCTGACGCTCGCGCCGGCCGATAGCTCATTGACTGATCTCGATCGCAGCAATGCGGCCGCCATAACGACCCTGCAAGAGAACCTTGCGATCGCGTCGGGTCAGTTCGATGCCTGCGTGATCGATACGCCGCCGTCACTTGGACTTCGAAGTGTCGGCTGTTTGGTTGCGGCGTCGCATGTGCTGGCCCCTATCTATCTGGAGGACTATTCGATCAAGGGCGTCAAAGGTCTGATGCAGACCGTGATCGGCGTGCAGAGGCGCTACGGGCGCCAGGATACGAAGTTCCTCGGGCTGCTGCCCTCGAACTTCAACACGAAATCGCCGCGTCAAAGGACGCATCTTGAGCAACTCTTGCGCGAGGCTGGCAAATATGTGTTCCCGGGCCAGATCGTTGCAAGGGACGGCTACGCTGAAGCCGTCGCGGAACGCCTGCCGGTCTGGAAGCTGAAGCGCCGCTCTGCACAGGAGGCTGGTCGGGAAATCCGCGATGTTCTCGCCAAGATCGTCGCGCAGATGGACGAGTCGGCACATGGCGCTTGATCTCAGCTTTAAGCAGCTCATCTCCGCCGCGGAAGATGGTGCCGCCACAATCGGGCAACCGACTTGCATCTCTATCGACCGCATTGACGAAGACCCGGACCAGCCCCGTCGCAGCTTCGACGAACACAAGCTCGAGGAGCTTGCGGAATCGGTCCGTCAGCATGGCGTGCTGCAACCGATCGTGCTGCGGCACGCGACCGAGGAAGGCCGGTATGTGATCGTCATGGGTGCGAGGCGGTATCGTGCTGCCAAGCGCGCCGGGCTCCGTGACATCCCGGCTTTCATTCATGCGGCTGGTTCCGCGGATCGTTATGTTCAGATGATCGAGAATATCCAGCGCGATGACCTCGATGCCCCCGAAATTGCGGCGTTCATCGCGGACCGCTTAGAGCAGGGTGACAACCAAGCCGACATCTCGCGCAAGCTGGGCAAACCCAGGGACTGGGTGTCACGCTACGCCTCGGTCCAGAATATGCCGGAGTTCCTTCGGTCGAAGCTTGCCGGCTCATCAATCCGTGCTGTGTATGAACTCTACCAGGCTTGGCGTGAGCAGCCCAACGCCGTCGAGGCCTTATGCGCAGCACAGGAAAGCTTCACCGACTCACACGCCCGCCAACTGGCTCGCCAAGTTCGCACGAAAGTCCGCGGTTCCTCTGATGACGAAGGAACTCCTGGAGCTCAATCACCACGAGGCCCGGTCGCACCGCAAGTGGCATCGCAACCCATAGAGAGAAGCTGTGGGGCGGCTGCCGCGGGAAAGCTCCCCAATTCCTCGGTCAATCGGCGCGAGCGAATGGGTCCATCGCTGACGATCAGGGTGCGTCACCAAGATCGAACGGGCTGTCTTCTGATCGATCGGCTCGCGTCTCTAGGCCCACGCCACGCCGTGCTGCTGATCGATGGCGCAGAAGTAGCGGAAGAGGTTCCAGCATCGACCCTCACGATCGAGGAGATCGTGTCGGCATGAAGCTGCTCATAAACAGCGTCCTCAGAAACACTGCTGCAGTTGGTGCGCCGGCAGAGCGGATTTCCCATCCGAAGGATGGCGCGTTAGCGCAGCAGCCGGAGGCCGAACGCGCCCCCCACAGCGCCGTAGAGAGGCCGGAGGCTGCTGGAAAGCCGCGGTCCACATACTCGGTGCCAATGTTGCGAGCCCGCCCGCGCGATGTTCGTGAAGTACAAGTAGTAGGGGTGACGGCTGCGCCATTCCCGGAAGAGCTCTCCCCATCGGTCGTCGGCTGTGTTGGATCTCACCTGCGTCAACGGCAGAATCTTGACCGCCGAGCCCGATGGTTTGAACCAACATGGAGGGGGTGGAGGGATTCGCGTTTTCTAGTGCAGGATAGGCTTCGCGCCAGCGATGTATTACATCGCGATTGGGATTGGCGTGCATGGCTCTGATCTCGCTTCGCGTCTCCGATGAAGTCGCGGCGGAGTTTTCTGCGTTTGCAGCGACCCAGGGCGGCAAATCCGCGCTGCTGCGGCGTCTCATTGCTGATGCACTAGCTGCACCAAGGCCACGCATCTTGGCGTTGCCGATAGGACGACCGGAAAAGGTGACCGTGCGGTTTCGCGAGAGCGAGATGCGGCAGCTCGCGGAGGTCTCACATCAGCGTGGCATGACGCGAACTGGCTGGATCGTTGCGCTGGTGCGCTCGCGGTTGGGATCACCCGTGCAGCATTCCCCGAACGAGCATGACGCGCTTCGTGCGATCGTTCGCGAGCTCAATCGGATCGGCGGCAACATCAACCAGATCGCGCGTGCCGCAAATACTAGTGTGCTGCAGGGCAGGGCAGTTGAGCCCGATCTATCGGAAATTCAAGAGGCCAAACTGGTCATCGAAAGAGAGCTCGCGCAATTGCGCAATGCGCTGTGCGGCAACGCGGATTATTGGGATGGACGGCCATGAGCCGGCGCCCGCCACGACCGACCGACCTGGCGTCCGAACTTCCGCCGATCTCGTATGTCTGGGAAACGCCTAATCGGCGCCCGCGGAGGGCCGAGTGGGATATCCCCGATCCTGCCGCTCCGGGCCGCCTTACGCCGGCGATGAGCGCAAAGCTCGAACGCATCGTGCGCCGAGCGCCGGAGGTGATGGTCAAGATTACCGGCCGCACCAAGAGCGTGGGGCATCTCAAGTCGCACCTCGCATACATCACGCGAAACGGCGAGCTCGACGCAGAAACAGAGCAGGGCGCAATGCTGGCAGGTCGTTCGGGATTGAAAGACCTGCAGCAACGCTGGGAGGATGATGCCGGTCTCGACAACAAGCGCCGTCGCGACGGATCGCTTTCGGTCAACATCATTCTGTCAATGCCGGCTGGTACCGATGCCGTCGCGGTCAAGGATTCAGCTCGGGCATTTGCCATCGAGACGTTCGGCTACGATCACGACTACGTCTTCGTCCAGCACCTTGATGACAAGCATCCCCACGTGCACTTGACCGTTCGGTCGCTGGGCCATGACGGCAAGCGCCTTAACCCTCGCAAGGCGGATCTTCAGGCCTGGCGGGAGCGGTTTGCCGGCGAACTCCGGCTTCGCGGGATCGCGGCGGAGGCCACGCCGCGGCGAACCCGCGGACGGGTTCGAAAGGCCGATCGTGGGGCGGTCCTCGCTATGCGCAAGCGAAAGATCACGCCCGATGTCGATCGGCTCGCTCGTAAAGAGGTGCTTTCGGAGGTGAGGGGTGGCAAGACTGCCAAACATCCTTGGGACGAACAGATCAAGTCGCGTCAGGACGCGATCCGGCGGCGTTATCTCGACTATGCCGCCGAGCTACAGCGCTCTGGAGCGGAAGCAGATCACGGGCTGGCGCAACAGATTCGACAATTCGTCGACGACATGCCTGCTGTCGAAACTCGCCAGCATGCGCTGAAGAAAGAGCTTTCGGAACTGGCCAGTACTCGGCGTCGCAGCGCGGAGCAAGGCGTTGGTAAAGAGGAGTGGCACAAGACAAGAGGCCAGGAGCCGACCAGGTAGGTTGGGCCAAATACTCTCGAGCTGGATTTGGTCTCTGCCGCCATGGGGAGTCGCCAAGGCCGCTACGGACACCGTCAGGCTCATAAGCTGAAGGTCATAAGTTCAAATCCTATCCCCGCAACCAAGCTAAACTATTGATATAGAACGACAAAAGCACGCCATTGGAGGGCTTTTCCTCGTTTTGCAAGGGGTTCCCAGCCCTTGTCGGCAATTCCAACATTGTTCTAGTTATATCAATGTACTACGGGGTGTCGCTCCGATTGGTTGCCGAGCGTTACAATTTTCTACATGGCACATGATTGGCACAGGAAATCCGTTCCGATTTCTGTTCTTATCAAAGCTGTTCGATGAACAAGACACGCGTTTAGCGTGCGATTGAAACGTGCCAGCGTTCGCATACTTGATGAGTATTCTCGGGGGATACGGCGGCCATGATACTTGCCGACAACGAAACACGCGTCGATCTGCTCAACAACGAAGCCATAGCCGCAACCATCACGAAGCTGCTTCGTGATCAGCGTGCCCAGCCCGTCACCGTAGGCGTCCATGGGGATTGGGGCGCTGGCAAATCGAGCATCTTGGAGATGATCGAGGCGGGCCTCGCCGATGACCACGATGTGCTGTGCCTGAAATTCAATGGTTGGCGCTTCCAAGGCTTCGAGGACGCGAAGATCGCGCTGATCGAAGGCATCGTCACTGGCCTACTCGAAAAGCGTCCCTTGCTGACGAAGGCAAGTGCGGGTGTCAAAGACCTCTTCCGCCGCATTGATTGGCTGAAGGTCGCAAAGCATGGCGGCGGCCTGGCCTTTACCGCCTTCACCGGAATTCCAACACCAGAACAGATCCAAACCATTACCAGCGGCCTCCACGACATGCTGGCCGATCCCACCAAACTGGCCACGAAAGAGAACATCACCGCGGCGATCGAGGGTGTAAAATCTGTCTTGAAGCCTGACGCCGAGCCGAAGCACGTTCCCGAGGAAATTACTGAGTTCCGCAAGGCATTTGATAAGTTGTTGAGCGACGCCGGCATCAAGCAATTGATCGTCCTCGTTGACGATTTGGATCGCTGTTTGCCCGACACCGCGATCGAGACGCTTGAGGCCATACGTCTCTTCGTCTTCACGTCGGGTACCGCTTTCGTGGTCGCCGCCGATGAGGCGATGATCGAGTATTCCGTACGCAAGCATTTCCCGGAGCTGCCTGACACGACGGGACCACGCGACTATGCGCGCAATTACCTTGAAAAGCTGATTCAAGTCCCGTTCCGGATTCCAGCGCTTGGCGAGACTGAAACGCGCATCTACGTGACGCTGTTGCTTGTCGGGGCGGAACTCGGGGACACCGATCCTAGCTTCACGAAACTGATCGCGACAGCGCGTGAACGCCTGAAGCGACCGTGGGAGAGCGCGCCGCTCGACTTTGCCGCGATCAAGGAAGCACTTGGCGCCAACGCTACGACTGCCCAGAATGCAGTAACACTGAGTGACCAGATCGGGCCAATCCTTGGCCGCGGCGCGCAGGGCAATCCGCGGCAGATCAAGCGGTTCTTGAACTCGCTGCTGCTTCGCCAGCGCATGGCCGAAGCACGCGGGTTCGGCGATGATGTCAAGCTGCCCATATTGGCGAAGCTGATGTTGGCCGAGCGATTCATCCCGCGATTATTCGATCAGATCGCCTACGCTGCTGCCGCCCACAAGAAGGGCTTGTGCGAAGAGTTGGCAGTGCTGGAAAGTGTTGCGGCTGAGCAACCATCCAAGAAGGGAACGGCGGAGCGGAAGTCCGAGAAGGCAGCCGAAGCCGTGCCCGATGTAAGCGAGAGCGCTCTTCTTACCGAATGGTTGTCATCCTCCCCCATTCGTGCCTGGGGGCAGATCACGCCCTCACTCGCGACCACGGACCTTCGGCCTTATCTGTTCGTCACGAAGGACAGGAAGGACTATTTTGGTGCCGCCTCTGCGCTCGGTCATCTTGCCGGTGTCGTCGACAGGCTGCTCGGGCCAAAAATTGGCGTCCAGGGTCTTGAACCGGAGTTGGGAAAGCTCGCGGCGCCAGAGGCAGCGCAGGTGTTCGAAGCGTTGCGGGCGCGGATCATGGGCGAGGATTCATTGGTCACCGAGCCGCCGGGGGTCGCGGGAATGACCGTCCTCGTGAAAGCGCACGCGGCGCTACAGCCCAATCTCCTGGATTTCCTTGAGGCGCTCCCGACGGATCGCTGCGGAGCGTGGCCAGTGTCAGGCTGGGCGGACGCCATCACCGAGCCGTCAGCGGCGGCGCGGTTGACGAAATTGATCGAGGGATGGGCCGCCTCGGCAAAGAACCCGGCGCTGAAGGCAACCGCGGGGGGTGCTCTCAAAGTGAGGGCGCGACGCGGCTAATGGGGACATCGGGATCATATGGCGGCCCCGGCAACGGTACGCCGCTCGTTCCGAGCTGGGTCGATGATCCAGTGCCCGGAGCGGCATCGCCGCCTGCGAGTCCGCCAAGCGCGGTCCCCACGATGCCGGAGAGCCCCGATGGGAGCCCAAGCCCGCCGCCGTCTCTACCGGATCAGCCTCCCGTGAGACAACAGCAACAGGCTCCCATGCCGAGCCGATTTACGGCTCCCCGTACGAACTTCTCGAAGTTCGCACGCTCTGGCGGATCGGACCGCGGCTCACTTGGACGCGCCGTCTCAGGTTATGTGTCGACAGCGGCCGGAGGCGCCCGTCAAGCCGCACGCCGCATGGGAGCATCACGCGGCGCCGGCGCGCGACTTTATGCTTTCCTTTCGGATGCCCAGGCGCGCGGACCTGTTGAGGCCTTGCGCGCCCTGAATCTGGGCGCCCTTGCGGGAAGACCCATCGACGAAGTTTTCGTGGGGTTGGCAGACTACGTTTGTCCGGAAGGCGGGTCGGTCGATGATGGCATAGCCCGTGATGCATTCATTGACACCATCGCCGATCTAGCCGGAGAGGGCATAAGCGATCTCAACAGCCTCACGGCCGACCAAATGCAAACCGTTTTTGAAATCTTTGCAACGCATGCGATCGAAGCGCGCATTTTCAATGACATCGGTAAGAACGGAATCAAGCTTCCGTCCGATGTGGCTGCGGTAACGCGGGTCCAAGACCAACTTCACGATTTCGTCCAACGCGCGGTCAGCGACGCGCTGACGTCGGCACGCGCCGAGGCCGGCCCTCTCACGCAAGACCGGGCATTGCGGTATGTCGAAAGCGTGTATGAAGCCGCCTTCGATGTGCTGCAGACTCTTGGAGAAGGTGTCGCTCACCTATGACCAAGCATCTCGTTCAAAGTTATTTTGGTGCGAAAGACCGCGGCAACCTTGCTCCTGCCGCTATGGAAGAGGTTGGGACGCAGTTCGATCTCGTGAGTTACGACAAAGTCCTCGATCACGGGATCGGTGGCGCGCTCACGGACCTCAAGGCGATGCACGTGTTTCCAAGCGAGGTGGCGCTGGATCTCGTAGTCCTCGCCGCGCAAGTGTACGCTGCCGACACGAGGATCTCGCGCTCCACTGAATCTCAAGATGACTGGACACGTGAGCTTCGGCTCGTGGTGCCGGTCAGTGACGTGGCGCGATGGAATAATGCTAGGCCCGTCCTGCACCGAATGTTGAATTTTCTCACGGGTGATCGCTGGGTCGTCGAATTTCGGCCACGCCCGGCTACATTCGGCCAAATCGTGCCGCAGGCCGATTTAATCGCGCCCCCCTTTACGATGGTAAGCTTGTTTTCGGGCGGCCTCGACAGTTTGATCGGCGCGATCGACCAGCTGGAGGCGGGCGGTATCCCGCTTCTTGTGAGTCACGCGGGTGAGCCAGCCGTCAGCAAATCGCAGGATGATTGCTTCGACGCTCTCACGCACCAATACAAGGAAAGCTCGTTCAGGCGGCTCCGAACCTGGATGGCTTTTGCAAAGAACCTCGTCCGCGACGTGGCTTCGGAAGAAACCACGCGGGGTCGGTCGTTTCTCTTCTTCGCGCTCGGCGTATTTGCGGGATCGGGCTTGCGCCGCGACTTCGTTCTCTATGCGCCTGAGAACGGGCTTATCGCCCTCAATGTTCCGCTCGACGCATTACGCCTCGGGGCATTGAGCACACGAACTACACACCCGTTCTATATCGCCCGTTGGAACGAGCTGCTGAGGGTTTTGGGGATCGCTGGCCGCATCGAGAACCCATACTGGAACAAGACCAAAGGCGAAATGGTTGGGTCGTGCTGCAATTCAGCTCTTCTCCAAACGATCGTGCCGAGCAGCCTTTCCTGTGCGTCTCCGACCAAGGGGCGATGGCAAGGGCATGGCACGCAACACTGCGGATACTGCTTGCCGTGCCTGATCCGGCGGGCGTCGCTCCATGCCGTGGGAGATCCGACGGTCTACACCGTTCCCGATCTTCGCGCCCAGGCGTGGGACCCACGAACCGCACGAGGGGAGCAAATTCGATCTTTCCAGTATGCGGCAGAAAGGCTGCGAGCGCGGCCGGGCCTTGAAAAGCTCTTAATACATAAGCCAGGACCACTATCTGACGATCCTCAGGCAATTCCCGAGCTTGCTGCCGTGTATAAGCGTGGACTGGAGGAGGTTGGCGCGTTGTTAAGGGGTGTCCGGACCCAGCCTTCCTGAGTATCCGCATGACCAGCCATCTTGTTGACTTTCATTGTCATCTCGACCTCTACCCCGACCATCCCCAGATCGTCGACGAGTGCGATCGGGCAGGCATTTTCACGCTTGCCGTGACCACGACGCCGCGCGCATGGTCGCGCAATCAGGTTCTCGCATCGAAAACGAAGTATGTGCGGGCGGCCCTCGGGTTGCACCCTCAGCTGGTCAGGGAACGCGCGAGCGAGCTTGGCCTCTGGCGCGAATACTTGCCCAGCTCTCGCTATGTTGGCGAAGTTGGCCTCGATGCCGGACCCAGGTTCTACTCGTCCTTCGATATCCAGAAACAGGTCTTTGAGACCATCCTGCGCGATTGTGCCGATCAAGGCGGGAAGATCCTCACGATTCACAGCGTACGAGCGGCACGCCAAGTGATCGACATGCTGGAGGCGTTCTTGCCGCGCTCTCGTGGAACCGCCGTCCTACATTGGTTTACGGGAACACGGTCCGAAGCCGAGCGTGCGATCAGGCTGGGCGCATATTTTTCGATCAACCGCGAGATGTTGCGCCATGAACGGCACAGCAAGACCGTTGCGGCCCTGCCGATCGACAGGTTGCTTACGGAAACAGATGGACCGTTTGTCCAAATCGAAGGTCGTCCCGCGAGGCCCTCGGATGTCCGCGAGACAATCGAGGACCTCGCGCGGCTTCGAGCGATGCCGTCGGCGGAACTTGCCGAGATCGTGGCGAAGAATCTCAAGCGGCTCGTTTCTGAATGATGTCTCGATTTCTGAGCGCGCCAACGGTTATGTTTCAAGCCTGACGAGCAAGGCGACAATAACATGAGCGAGGCAAGCCCGGGCCGGCACGATCCGATCGGAGAAAGATTCCGCGAGCCTCTTGAGATCGCAGAACGTTGCTTGGATGGACGGCGTCTCAATGCTCAGTACCGTTGAACTTCTCAATGGCCTGCCGGCCGACGAAACCTTGAGGTTCTTCGCGACCTTCGCCCGCTTTGAGTTCGCGATGAAGCAATGCGGCTACCTTCAAAGGACCGAGCAAGGAACGGTCGCGCTTGCGTCACGAGAGCGCCTGGCGGCGGACTTGCCTGCCGAGTTTTTTGCGACCATCCGGGACGCGGCCATCGCCCCCGTGCTCGTGGCGCGTCCGCCCAAGGACCTCTACGTTCAGGATGACGCACAGCCGCAGTTCGGCAATCAAGATCCTGCGCTCACGACGACCAGGCAATTGCTGAATGCCGTCTGGCGGGTTCGCAATAACTTATTTCACGGCAACAAGATGTATCCTTTCGACCGGGACCGCGATGCAAACCTGATGCGCGATGCCCTCGCAGTCATCGACGCGATCATGCAACAGAGGGATGACTTGTCATCCGCCTTCCATGATCCGCAGCAATTCTTTTGAGATGAGTGATGGCGACAGACGATGAGTCTCACCGCACTGATGACACGGAAAATCCTCTAGAAGCGATTTTCCGTTCGATGCGGGTCAAGCGCGAGGAATACGAGAAGGAGACGCTGAATAGACGGCCGTTCCAGGACGGGTTGCGTTACCTTGAGGGCATCACGGCGGATCTGCTGACGGCCCAGTCCTACATCCGCTCGCAGGGTACGCGTTATGGCGCGGCCGAGGATTACCTCATGTTCCGCTTTGCGCCGCCCCTCAGCGAGTCGGTCCTGGCGGTGACGATAAGCGCCAAGGAGGGCCTGCAGAACGCCGCACGGCGGGAGTTGCGGTTCCTTCTCGAAGCCGCTGTCAAACTCTCTTCCCGCGATTTTCATACCGATGCGAAGACATTCGAGGAGCGGCTCGCCGGCCTTGCTGATCGAGGCAAGCACTTCGAAGACTATGTCGGCGAATTGCGCTATTTCGATGAGTTCGAGAAACCTCAGGAAGCCAACGCAGCCATCCTGTCGCTGTATGGCGACCTCTCGCTCTATGTGCACGGCGCTGTTCCGCAGTTCCAGCATGCGATGATCCGCACGGACAAGGGTGAAAATCCAGGCATGGAAAGTGTCGCCACGCTCAATCGCTTCAATAGCCTTGCCTTCCAAGTTTACGATCTCGTGCTGGTGCGGATGTTCTATGGCCTTGGCGTCAGCATGGCCGGTGACATCTTCACGATCGTGCTTGACCACGAGCCGAAATGGCGTTTCCACAAAGGAAAATTCGTGAGCCGCATGTCCCGCTGTTTCGACTACAAGCACGAGCGGCGGGTCCGGCGTGGTGAAATCTAGCGGGATACGTCTATGGCACTGCCGTGGCTGAATGATCAACTGGCGGACTTGAAGCCAAAAGCGCTCGATGATTTCTCGCGAACCACGATCACCGGGGCGCAGCACGCGCTTGGCGATTTCGACAATCCGCTGCGCCTCAATTTCTTCAGCACGGCCATGCGCATCCTGTTCGAGCACATGATGGGGACGCTTGCCCCGGTCGAAGAAGTCATTCAATCACAATGGTTCGTGTCGGAGCGTGAAGGAAACGTGCCGACCCGAGGCCAACGGATCGTGTTTGCGATTCAAGGCGGCTTGAGCGACGCGTTCGTCAAGGACACGCTTCAAGTCGATATCGCACCGATCCGGAAAAAGCTCATCAAGGCCGTCGATAATCTGAGCAAGCACGTTCACGGCCGCGAAGACACGATCATTGAGGGGCGCGACGAGCAGGACGCCGCAGCCTCAGGCGCGATCGAGGCGCTGGGAAACTTCCTCGACACCTATCACGAATGTCGCAAGACGATTCTGGATGCCATCCAAGACGAACTAGACGATACGACCGTGAATGCCCTGATGACCGACACGATCCTGGAAGTAGATGAGTTGGCGACCCATCACTCCGTCGAGGAAGTCTATGTGGGCGCGACATCGGTACGTTCGATCGGCGCGCACTTCATTAGTTACCGTGCGACGGGGACGATCGCGGTCGGTCTGCAATGGGGATCGAATTCGGACATGCGGCGCGGCGATGGAGCCGAAGCCGATTTATCCTTTCCCTTCCATTGCGATATCCAAGTCTCGCTAGACGATCCGCTCAACATGGCCTTCAGCGAGACCGAGTACGCGGTCGATGTGAGTTCATGGCGAGACGGCATGGCGCCGGACGACGACGATTTCGATGATTAGCTAGCCGCCCCGCCCTCCCTCGCGCTCTCCACAACGATCTTTTCAAGCCTTCGGGGCGGAGGGAAAGGCTCGGTCCAATGCCTCGGTGAGCGCGCTAAGTCGCCTCTCGAAGTAAGCCAAGCATCGCCGTGTGTGTCTCTCCCACTCGTCCCAGGCCATCGAATGGCCGGGCGGCCGCTCGGGATCATTCAGGATCGACGAGCGCGAGATGATCTGGGCCCGCGTCGCGCGGATCATTCCAACCGTATCGTCTAAGTTGATGTCGGGATCAGGTTTGAACGATTCACTTAGGGTGTACTGGATGCTTTCCTCGTCGCGGGCTTCGGCAGCACCCTCCATCGCCTGAAGCTTGCCTTCGGACAGCAGCTCAAACGCAAGCGCATCAATGACTCTCGCTTTCCGTTTTACTTCCCTTTCTTCCTCTCCATCCGGTAGCCAACTTGCGGCCCTGCAAAGCGCACTGATGAATTGCAAACATTCGAAGAAGTTGGTTGGCTTATGTTCGGTCAACGTCGGATGCGCGGCCATGAGTTCATCAATAGGCTCGCATAACCTGCCGAAATAAGACCGAAAGAGCGCCGACTGGCCCGCCATGGGGGAGGGCATTCGGGCGCCGTCAAGCGCATTCATTTCCTCGATGTTATTGGGCGACAAGATACGTCGGCAGAGATCGTCGGTGACGTCATGGAAGTGTGGCGATTTTTGCAGCCACGCGGGTGTCACTCTCATGGGGTCGACCGCCGCGAATTCCGGCGCGCCAGCGGTGCGAAAGGCGGCTGCGACAACTGCGGAACAGAAAATGCCGTCGTCCTTTGGCCGGAACCGCGGCGCATCCGGCAGCACCGATGCAACGGCGCGCGGCACCGAATAGCCCTTTGAAAAAAATAGCATCCCAGCGCTTGCGGCGGCCCGCGCGATGGCGGGGTCGGAATAGCGAAGGACGCGGATGTGCTTGAGGTTGTGAACGAAGCAATTCTGCGCGTTCAGGTTCGTGACCCCGTCGCCGATCGCCTCGATGAGCGTCGGTGGCACGGTACACATCAACGCGTGGCTGTAGTTCCCCCGCGAGACGAATGCGATCAGGTTGGACGTCATCTTTTCTTTTGCCGTCGCTGCCTCTGCGTTACGGGTCAGGATGACGTCGCCGGGCTGCATCGCGTTCAAATCGAGCTTGAACACATGGAGCCCGTCATATCGCGGATTCCTCTCAGTCATGCCCAACCTCCCGCATGGGATGTCTCCCGTATGTCGGCTTACTTATATTATGTCGGAACGCGCAACGGTCTTTCAAGCGCTTGAGGGTCACGCCGCCGAGCAAGGAGATCATGCGGCAGCTCATCGCTTGCCGAAGGGGAATTCCGCGTTGAATTGATGTTCGCCGCCGCGACAGGCGTCCGCGCCGGGGAATTGCACGCGCTGCGCTGGCGGCATGTGGACTTTGACCGGCTGGAATCAAGCATTGAGAGCCGCGTCGATCCCTATGGCAATGAGGATATACCCAAGACCGTCGCGGGCCTGCGGACCATCCCGCTCGGGGAGGGCATGTTGACCCCTTCTTCGCGAGTGGCGCGGCAAGACGCGTTTCCCCGGCAAGGACGATCTCATCTTCCCGAACCGAGAGGGCACCTACAAGAATCACGAGAACCTCGTGAAGCGTTATCCAGCCGCTGTTTGCCCGATTGGCCGCGCGTTGGAAGGAAGAGCGCCGCAACGAGCCATTTGAAATCTTCAACTGGCACGCGCTTCGGCATTTTGCGATCTCGTGCTGGATCGAAGCCGGGCTCCCGCCAAAAGCCGTGCAGAGCTTCGCGGGTGGATCGCTATGGCCATCAGGCCGTCATGGACGGCATCGCGGCCAGTATGGCTGGGCCGACCACGCCAATCGCCCCCTCCAACGGGTCGTCCCCGATCGGATGTTGTTCCATAGGAAAGCTAGACTTATCAGCAGGTTGCGTAGTAATTTACCGATTGTTAAGCCGAAATTCCATATGATACAAAATGTCGGATATAAATATGTTATATCCGACCAATTGGATCATGAGCCATGGCTAAGCCCTCGACACAACAGGATCGCGCGATCGCTCTCCTCAAGCAGCGCGGGATCGCACGTCCTTCCGAACTCGCCACCGCAGGCGTCTCGACGGCGACCATTGCCCGCATGAAGCAAAACGGCCTCGTCGTCCAACTGGGGCGCGGGCTCTATCAACTCCCCGACGCGCCCATCGAGACCCATCACTCCCTTGCCGAAGCCGCCAAGCGCGTGCCGAAAGGCGTCATCGCGCTGACCTCGGCGCTTGCCTTCCACGACCTCACCGACGTCATGCCCTCCATGGTCTGGATGGCCATCGGTCCCAAGGACCGCGAACCGCAGGTCACCAACCCACCCATGCAGTTCGTTCGCTTCAATCCCGAGCGGCTTCACGAAGGCGTCCAAATCCATACCATCGAAGGGTGTCCGGTAAAGATATTTAGTCCCGCCAAGACTGTGGTCGACCTTTTTCGCTACCGGCGAAGTGCCGGGACGCGCTATCGTCATAGCACCGGCCTCAATCTCGCACTCGAAGGCCTGCGCGAGGCGCTCCGTACCCGCAAAGCCAAGGCGTCCGAAATCGCGGATTTCGCGCGCAAGGCCGGGGTCTGGAAAGCGATGCAACCCTATCTTGAGGCCATGACTGCCAATGGCTAACCCACCTAAAAACGTCGGCGCCTCGGTTCGCGACCGTCTGCTCACCCTCTCGCGAGAGCGCAAGCAGCCCTTCGATCTCCTTCTCACGCGCTATGTGCTAGAGCGGCTCCTCTATCGCCTCGGCTCCACCGACTATCGCGAACGCTTCATCCTCAAAGGCGCGGTGCTGCTGTCGACGTGGGTCGACAACGAATTCCGCCCAACGCGTGACCTCGATCTCCTCGGCTCGGGCGATCCTGATCCCGACGCGCTGCTCGCGATCTTCAAGGAGATTGCCGCCGTCGACGCGGCCGACGGCGTCGTCTTCGATCCAAAGAGCTTTGTTGTCGAGGCCATCCGCGAAGAAACCGAATATGGCGGCGTCCGGATCAAGGGCAACGCCACCGTCGTCAACGCCCGCGTCCGTGTCGTGATCGACATCGCGTTCGGCGACGCCATCGAGCCCGGTGTGCAGGAAACCGACTTGCCCGTATTGCTGGATTTTCCAGCGCCGAAACTGCGGTCATACCCACGTGAAACCGTTGTCGCCGAGAAATTCCAGGCGATGGTCGCGCTCGGCCTCGCCAACAGCCGCCTCAAGGACTTCTACGACGTATGGGTCCTGATCGGTTCATACAAGTTCGAGGGTGATGCGCTGGCGCGCGCGATCAAGGCGACCTTCGCCCGCCGCAAGACGGAGATTCCGACCACCCTGCCGGTCGCGTTCACAGCCGCCTTCACCGAGGACGCCGGCAAGAAAGATCAATGGGCAGCCTTCACCAAGCAGGTCGCGGTCGATCCGGGCCCGCTGACGGATGTGGCAAAAGCGCTCGCAGAGTTCTTGATGCCGCGGGCAAAGGAAGCCCTGGCCCTCGAGGGCGGCGAGAAGGCGACCTAGCGGGGAAGACCATGATGATCATGCCGAAGATCATCATGATGACCAGCAGCAGCAGCACCAGACGATCAGCATCACGATCATGATCGGAATCGGCTCCAGCACGTGCTGGCCGATCACCCACATGCCGATGACCGGCATGATCGCGAATATCGCTAGGCGAAGCCAAACGGTCACCTATATATTTAGCCGTATCCCCTTACCCACCGAGCCTGCCGAGTGCCAAAACGCCCATCTGCCACTGCCGTCATCGTCACCGCCCTTGAGGTCGAGACGCGCGCCGTCTTGCGGCAGCTCGGGAAATACGACGTCGAGACCGTCAGCGGCACCGGCTTTTTCAAAGGCCAGTTCGAGGATTGGGAAATCGCGGTGGTCGAGGCCGGCCCCGGCAATGCGGGCGCGGCCGCCATCGCGGTTCGTGCCCTTGAGCGCTACAAGCCCCAAGTTGCGCTATTCGTCGGCGTCGCTGGCGGCGTGAAGGATGTGGCCATCGGCGACGTCGTGGTCGCAACCAAGGTCTACGGCTACGAGTCCGGCAAGGACACCGCCAAAGGCTTCCAGCCGCGTCCCGACGTTCAGAACACAGCGCATGCGCTGGAGCAGCGCGCCCGCGTCATCCGCCAGGGAAGCGACTGGAAGTCGCGGCTTGATCCTGCGGTCAAGCACGCAAACCCCGCATTTTTCGTCGCGCCGATCGCGGCGGGCGAGAAGGTCGTCGCTTCAAAAAAGGCTGCCACCGCGAAGCTGATTAAAGAACATTACGGCGATGCCGTCGCCGTCGAGATGGAAGGCAGTGGATTCCTGAAGGGGGTGCATATCAATCACCCCACGGAGGGCGTCGTCATCCGCGGCATCTCGGACTTGTTGTCCGGCAAGGCGAACGCCGACAAGGCAGGGTCGCAACAGTGCGCAGCCGATGCCGCCAGCGCTGTGGCCTTCGAGATCCTTTCAGGGTTGGATGGCGGTGAGGGTCAGGGGCGGAAGGCAAAGCCTGCCTTCCTGCGAACAGCCTCGACCTTCAGCAAGGGTAGTTACTTCACGCAAGGCGAGGTGCTCGCCGAGGTCGGCGTGCCCGACGTCGACCAGGTCCGGTTTGCCTTCGCAGGCGCCCCCGATGGCTACATGCGTATCATTCCCATGGAGCGCCGGGAAAAACCGCTGACGCTGTCGAGCCTCCACGCATGCGTCGATCAGTCCGAAATGATACGGGCAACCGGCCACGGTGGCCTTTCGACGGTGAACGCCTACGGGGCCATCTACTACGATCCCGCAGGCAGTTACCGGATGGGGCCAGCGCCGCTACGATGGGCGACGCAAATCTTTCAGAATGGCGAGCTCTGGAGCCTCACCGATACGCTGATCGTTCGCGAGCGCGCATGGCGCCTGGCAGACATCCCGCTGCCGCTCATTCCTGTGCTTACGCTTGAGCAGGGTTTTTATCGTGCGCTCCATAAGAACGTGCCGTTCGCTGTCGCGCATCTCGGGCTGACATTCCCGTGCGAGGTCGAGCTCGGCCTATTGAACATGCGGGGAGCGCATCTCGGCGTTGATCAGCGCGACATTCGGGGGCCCATCCAATTCGACGAAGCCATCGTGCAAATCGAGCTCGGCTCGGCCGATGCAGCGGAGGTCGACGCGGCGTTGCTGGCCTTCTGCGAGGAAATATTCGACAAGACCGGTTACGCGCGGCCTGAAGGATTGAACAGGTTTCCGCCTGGACCGCCTCGTTCCTAGGCCGCCAAGTTAGCCGCCGGCCTGAAGGAGCGCCTTTCCCTGATTGCAATTTCCGGTATTCTCGACGGATGGGGATCGGCAAGAACCTTTGGTTGATGGCGAAAACAGCCGGCGGACGTCGCGCCTTGAGCCGTCCCGATCTCTTTGCATATTGCGAATCCATGATCCGTCAGCCGCCGGCTCCTGCGGAGCTGGTCCGGGCCATGCAGGATCGGCATGTTCGCTGGGAAGGCGTCCAAATCTCGCTCATCGAATATTATCGACGCCACTATCTAACGCCGGCCTTGGAAAGGATTGCTTCGGAGCCGACGTGGGAGCGCCAACGCGCGACCTGCCTGCGGGAAATCCTGAATGAAGCGCATTGGGCGAATTGGGAGTATTGCCTCAAGCGGGCCCGAACGCCGTTCGGAAAAGAGATCATTCTTCAGAAATTACGCCAATTGTGGTCGGATCGGACCATTGAGGAATTGCGGCACTATGTCCTGCAATTCTATCTCGTCGCCCTCTGCACCAATGCCGTGCTCACGACCGTTGGTAAATCGTTCTACAAGTTTGACGAAGCCACCGAGCTGCAAATCAAGCTGTATGAGCAATATGGCCGCGACATCTATATGCTCGAAATCGGCATCATGGATCTTGCGCACGACGTATTTGCGGACGATGAAGCGCACGCTTACGAAATTGCGACCTTTAAGGATGAGCGCATGGCGCCGTTGGTGCAAGACATGTTCCGGCACCTCACGACGACAAAAGAGCAGATCATCGAGGGGACTTTCGACATCGCAGAGTTCAAGCGAGTCGATGAGTCCATCGGGCGCCAGAAAACGGCACTCGCGGCCGAGCTGACGAGCGACGCGCCTTAAGACGTCCAATGCGTTCATCACAAGTGCGCTGAGGAGCGCACAACTGCCACGTCAAGAGCGCCAGCCTTTCATGGCCGAGAAGCCTCGGCTGCCGCTTGAAGCGCTGCGCCGAGCTTCCGTACGAGCGCCACACACTCTCCCGCAGCGGCCTCGCGGATGACCAAGCGTTGGCCCAGGCGATAGGCTGTGTCGCCGCTGCGAGTGAGATAATCCTCATCAACAAGACCCTCCCGGTGCGCGAGCAGGTGTCGTTGCTGAAAGTAGCGCACCAGGGCTGTTAGCTCGGGAGGTGTCAGATAGCCGTCGTAGCCTTTGCCGACGGCCGACTGCCACAGCGTCGACCCTTCCGTGAGGTTCTGGAAAACGTTGCGACGGGCCGGTGCGACATTCGGAATTCGCGACCACATAGCCTCCGCAAATCGCTGGAAGGCCATGACCGATTGCACGATGCTGTTCTCGATCAGGAGGTTAGTGGTGTTTGCGGCGGCGTCGGCATCCTCAAGGCTGCTCCGGATCAGGGGCAGGGCATTTAATGCAGCCTCGATCTTATCAAGCGATTGTCCGAACACGTGATCCGCAGAACTCACACCGCAGGATGGACAAAAGTACGCGGAGCCGATCACGCTGAAGCGGCACTGACACGCGTTGCAGGTGACCTTGAGGCGCATCGAGTCAGTCGCACCGATGGGCAACAGCACTGGCTTCGGCGTCCGAGTAACGTTCATCGTCATCCGAATGAACGCGTTGCGCGGCTGCCGCCGGTTCCATTCGTAAGAATCCTGCTCCATCGCATCATCAAGTCGGCTGGAAAGCTGTCTCACCGCAACCTTCTGCGCCCATTTCACCTGGTCGGTGGTCCACCAGCTCTTGGCGGGAGCGTCATGCCCGCACGATGGGCAGAACACCTGCTCATCTCGAACGATGTTTCTCCAATCCTCTTGGTGGATCTTGAACAGAAAGAGGCATTCCTTGTTTGGGCACTCCTTGTCGACATACCCCTCGGCATCCGGCTCGGCCTTTAGTGGGACCGACACCTCGTGGGTGCCTTCGAGATCGCGTAGCGCGCGGATGAGATGATCGAACATTGGGGTCCCGCATCATACGGTGGGTAGGCAAAAACGAAGTTAATCAAACCTTAATTTGCTGAAATTGCTTGCCCTGACAATTACTTGAGTCGGGATCAATCCTCCTAAGGGGCTCTATCTAATCGCTGTTTTGCCCGACGATGCCAGCTATTTTACGGATGGACGATGCCAGCTATTTTACGGATGTCAGAGTAAGCCTGACTCGAAAATCAGGGGATTTCCGGCTGAAAATGCGCTGTCTTGCCGCTTATGGCTTGACCCTCCCGCTCGGGGCGTTCTAATTTTGTTCTCACGCGAGTCTGGCGTGCCGGCCGTCGCACTGAAGGAACATCGGCAGCCCCAATTCGGTTCGTCAGAATTTTTCCGAATGATAGTGCTTGCTGCGACGAACCTTTGGACCGGGAAAATGCACGAGATCATCTGTCCCCACTGTGACAAGGCCTTCAAGGTCGACGAATCCGGCTATGCTGAGATTCTGAAGCAGGTCCGTGACGCTGACTTCGCGCAGCAGCTCCACGAACGGCTGGAATTGGCCGAGCGCGACAAGCAGAGCGCGGTTGAATTGGCCAAGGCCCTGGTGAGCAGCGATCTGCAGAAGACCGCGGCCGCCAAGGATGCGGAAATCCAGGAGTTGAAATCGAAGCTTGATGGGAGTGGCGTTGCCCAGAAGCTGGCCGTCAGCGAAGCGCTCAGCGCCGTCGAGAAGGAGCGGGACAGGCTCGCGAACGCGCTGGCCGAATCTGAGCGCGAAAAGAAGGCGGCCTCGGAGGTTGCTGAAGCGCTTCTGGCCAGCGAGCAGCATAAAATCACTGCTGCCAAGGAAAGAGAAATCCAGGAGCTGAAAGCCAAGCTCCAGGCCGTTGAGCTTGAGAAAAAGCTTGCCGTCACTGAAGCGGTCGGCGCTATCGCGAAAGAGCGCGATGAGCTGAAGAACGGCATCAAGCAGGTTCAGCTTGAAAAGCAGCTCTCAGAGCAGTCGCTCAAGGACAAGTACGAAACGCAGATCAAGGATCGCGACGACGCGATCGAGCGCCTTAAGGACATGAAGGCCCGCCTCTCGACCAAGATGGTCGGCGAGACCCTCGAGCAGCACTGCGAGACCGAGTTCAACAGGGTGCGCGCGATGGCGTTTCCGCGGGCTTATTTTGAGAAAGACAACGACGCGCGGACCGGCAGCAAAGGCGATTACATCTTCCGGGACTTGGATGAGGCCGGCACGGAGATCATCTCGATCATGTTCGAGATGAAGAACGAGAGCGACAGGACCGCCACGAAAAGCAAGAACGAAGATTTCCTTAAGGAGCTCGACCGCGATCGCACCGAGAAGGGCTGCGAATACGCCATCCTGGTCTCACTGCTTGAACCGGACAACGAACTTTACAACACTGGCATCGTCGATGTCTTCCACCGCTACCCGAAAATGTATGTCATCCGGCCGCAGTTCTTCCTGCCGATGATCACGCTGTTGCGGAATGCGGCCATCAACTCGCTTAAGTACAAGACGGAGCTGGCGCTTGTGAGGGCGCAGAATATCGACATCACCCAGTTCGAGAGCCAGCTGGAAACGTTCAAGACCGCATTCTCGAAGAACTACGATCTTGCGTCCCGGCACTTCCAGACGGCGATCGCTGAGATCGATAAGTCGATTGATCACCTTCAGAAGACCAAGGACGCATTGATCGGCGCGGACCGCAATCTCCGGCTTGCGAATGACAAGGCGCAGGACGTGACGATCAAGAAGCTGACCCGGGGCAATCCGACGATGGCGGCGAAGTTTGCTGAGCTGAAGAGCCCGCCCGCTGAAGCCGCGGAGTGATCTCAGAGGCAGCTAAAACACTGTCTAGTGAGGTTAAAGAGAGAGCGCCGGACATTTCATGGAGAACTTGCCTAGGTTGGTCAAGACCGCACGGCGCCTAGTAGCGGTCCTACGCAAGCGAGAGCCGGTCCGAGGTCGAGGTTCTCTCAGCTTTTTAGGAACTTCGCATAGGCGCGAACATCGATCATGGGCACCGTCGCGATCGTTTGCAGTCTCGCGATCAGCTCCAACAGGAATGCCGTTGCCGCGCGCTTGTCAGCTTCGATCGTGTGGCCATTCTCCTGCTTCATAAAGATCCCGTAAGCGGCCACGCATCCCAGGTCTATCGGCGCCATCACATCAGCCGCCGTCAGCGCCTTCAGCAGCGGTTCGCCCATTGCCGGTTTCCACTCGCTCTCAAAAGAGAGTAAACCGCCAATGATGTGTCTCGGCGGCTTGGCCGGCTGCATACCACCGGCGGAGGGAATCGGCAGGCTAGTTCGATGAAGAGCCCGCACGCTCGCGATTTTGCGCGCGGCGTATTCGACCTGATCCGCATCGATTGACTGCTTGGCTTCAAAAACGGCGTAGACGCTTTCGGCGGGGATCACCAGGGTGCCGTCTTGCTTAAAAATGAGCGGGGTGTACTGGCGGTCATAGATGACGATGTCGATCTGCTGGCTAGTGGTATCCGTGCTGTCGATCACAAAGGCCCGATCAACGCGATATCGCTCCGGCAAGTAGTTCTTGAGCAGTTCGATCCAGATGCCCTCCGTCGCGTCGCCCTTGGCGACCGGATGGCCGATGACGGCGCGGCTTCGCTCGAGCCGAAGTGAAATCTCCCCATGCAGGCCGGCGAGGAGCTTCTCAAGCGACCAGCCGCTCATATAACGATGTCTCGCCAATACGGCGCAACAAGAGCAGCCGCCGCGGCCCCCTTGAGGGCCTGCTTTTCGGCCACCGTGAGATCGTCGGAGATGATGTTGTTGGTGTTTGACGGGTCGACGAAGCGCGCGGTCATGATGTTATCGCGAAGATAGGTAAAGACCGTGCGCATGTTGTCGGCCAGCGGCGCCAACCAGGCAGTTTCAAGCGCCTTAATGACCGCCAGTTCGAGGTAAAATGAGGGAAACTCCAGCCCCTTCTGGGTCCGCCAGAGCTTAATGAGCCGGATTTCGGCTTGCCGACCGGAGTTCTTCACCTTCATGATGTGCTGCGAGATGTCGGTCTTGGTCCACGTGTCGCCGCGCCGCTTGTACAAGCTATGGTCATTCAGCAGCCAGTTTTGGCGCTTCGCCGGGACCAAGTCGACGGAGTAGCCATATACCTTAATCCCGATCGATACGTTCTGTTGGCGCGGCTGGTAGCCCGCCGCCCTTAGTGCGATGACAAGGCCCTTGTGGATGTCGGAGAGCGTCTCCGTGGTCTCCGGCGACAGCGAGATGAAGAGGTCCAGATCGGTGCCACTGTGGTTGGCCGTGCCCTTGGCGAAAGAGCCGCTCGCCGAGACGTCGAGCAGGTAGCGGCCGGCCCACTGATCGATGACGGGTCTGATAACGCCCGGGACAAAGAAGGCAGGCGAGGCCAGTCCGGTCGCCACCTGCTCCCGCAGCAGAATGGCGTTCAGGTAGTCCTGTTCGGACATCATGCGCCAACCCTGAGCGTTCGATAAGCCGTACAGGTCGAGCGCATTCATCAAAGTGCGTCCTTTAGGAGAAGACCCGGACGCCGGCCCGGATGGTGCCGGCGCGACCGCCCAAGTCGATTGCGACATGCCAGTGCCCGGACTGCGGCACGCGCAGCCGGACCGGTGAGCGGCGGGCTTCGCCCCCGAAGTACCGGTGCTGCCCGCCCTGGCGATAGCTCTGGAAATTGCCGGCATCCATCAGGCGCACATTGGCGGCGTGGTCGAGGGTGACCTCGACCACCGCACCGCTGTTGAGAAAGCCCAGGTCGTTGTGGAGGAAGTCCATCGCTACTTGTCCTTCACGGTGGTGTTGGGGTGGGACTGGCCGTGCTTGGTAGTGACATAGCGGCCGGAGATCGCGCTGCGGTAGTGCGGCCCACTGGAGCCGTGCTTGCCCGGCGCTTCGTGGACCGTTGTGCTCGCGTGGCTGCGACCATACTTAGGAGTCACATACTGCCCAGTGGTTGCGCTGCGGTACGGACCGCTGCCTTTAGACGATTTCGACATGGTTGATATCTCTAGATCGGCAATTGCCGGAACGGAATCAATTGCTATCTTGCAATTGTGGCTCGATTCGGGCCCGAGATCAAGGCATGCGGTCAGGGAATAATGGCGTCAGGAAAATTCGACGGGGAGGCATTCTTTGCCGCAATCGACAGCGTGCGAATCACGCGCGACCTCACTTGGAAGAAAGTAGCCGAGCAATCCGGCGTGCCGGCATCGAGCCTGACTCGCATGTCCCAGGGAGGGCGGCCGGATGTGGATAGCTTCGCCGCTCTTTGCGCCTGGTCGGGCCTCAAGGCCGATCAGTTCGCAGGCGGCACTTCAAAAACCAAGGAGGGAAAGGAGCCGCTGGCGGAGCTCACCGCGCATCTACGGGCCGATCCTAATTTGTCGAAAGAGGGGGCCAAGGCGCTGGAGGCGCTGATCAAGGCCGCGTACCAGCAATTCAGGAAGAGGTAGCGGCTCGGAATGGTCTTGCGTCGGGGGT
The DNA here is from genome assembly GCF_054185205.1 of Bradyrhizobium sp. 14AA. Lineage (NCBI taxonomy): Bacteria > Pseudomonadati > Pseudomonadota > Alphaproteobacteria > Hyphomicrobiales > Nitrobacteraceae > Bradyrhizobium > Bradyrhizobium sp. 14AA. The sequence goes on from NZ_JAVAYM010000013.1 coordinate 48,459, forward strand.
TCAAAGCAGAAGCGAACTGGTATGCGACCAGCCTCCGCAAGGAGCTGGATATCGCGCCGCATTTGCCGCTTTGCCCCTGGCGTCTCGCTGAGCATCTGGAGTTTCCGGTTTTTCCGCTCAGCGACTACGCGAAGTTGGCTCCTGAGGCGGTGGCCTATCTCCGAACAGGCGACGGTCAGAAAGACTTCTCGGCCGTGACGCTTGCCGTTGGCCAGGAGCGCTTCATCGTCCACAACGACGCACACGACAGGAAGCGGCAGGCCGCCGATATCAGCCATGAACTCGCGCACGGTCTGCTGTTGCATCCACCCATGCAGATCTTCGACCCGTCAGGGACGCGCAACTACGACAAGACCATGGAGGAGGAGGCCAACTGGCTTGGACCGGCGCTCCTGGTCTCGGACGAGGCCGCCATGCACATCGCCGCGCTCAGCCTGACGATTTCGAAAGCGTCTGACATGTACGGCGCAAGCGAGCCGCTGGTCCGCATGCGGCTCAACGTGACCGGCGCCTACCAGCGAGTGGCGAATCGCCGTCGCTTCGCGCGGGCCTAGCTGCGCTCGCTGGATCGCGGGAGCAATTTAAGCGGCTGCTTGCGGCGTCGCGCGGGTGAATTCATCAAGCTTGCCATCAAGCTCGAAGAAATTTGCGGCATCTTGGCGCAGTTCCCGAGCCGCTTGACCCTAAAACGCCACCTCGACCTTGAAGCCGCGCTCGATCAGCTTCTCGATGACCGGCACATAGTCTGAATCCCCGGCGAGCAGCAAGATATCATCGTTTTTCTTGTCGATGACGTTGAACGCGTCATCCATCATCGCCGTGGCGATCGCCACGTCGACCTTCTTCTCATTTCCGGCGTTCTTGTTGTAGACGTGGCCACTGCCGGTGAAGCAGAGCCTTGGCCAGCTTCAAGCAGTTGGAGCACTCTATGCGCGAGGCGGTCACGCCGCCGACCATTCGCGTCAACTATCCTCAAATCCCCGACGCGGGCATGACCGTGTTCCGGGCTAGAGTCCCAAGCCATCACCACGCCCGCACCTCCAAAGCCAGCGGCTGAATGTCGTGAGTCGACAGGGGTTATCGAATGCCCCTAAGATGTGGAGGAAGTAAGTTCGCGGAAGCCGGGTACGGGTGGGGCAGTGAACTTCCAGGTGACGGTTCTCAAGGTGCTGGTCAGCTATCCAGACGGGTTCGCCGTCATGGAGGATATCAAGCACGATATGGCGATTCTGGCGACCAGCGGGCGGGATTGGGCCGAACGCACGAAGCGATTGGCAGCCCGCATGCCTGACCTGGATATCTTCTCCCAGGGTCTGATCGAGCGGATGAACGGCGGCTGGCGTGTCACTGATAAAGGACGCTCGGTTCTCGAGATCATGGAGGCTCGGCCTGCACCGGCCCAAGCAACGGAGCTGCCTGATGTCCGCGCGGTCGAGGAGCCGACACCAACCACGACTTTGTCACCGATGCCTTCGATAGCTTCAACTCGACCAATGCGGAAACGAAGCCGACGCGACGCTATCCGGCGAAGACAAGCGAGGGCGTCGTAACAAACCTAGCTAACAAGCAAGACCTTGTATTCGGAAAATACGAAAATATTCCATAATCTATGTTATGCGAAGTCATTTGTCTCAATAATTACATAGGGTTACCGCCGCTTTCTCCGTGACGGTCCAGATTGATCGCATATTCTCTCTCATCATCTCATCGATGATATTTGCCAGTTCTTTGCGAATCCCGCGCAAACCGAGAGGTTGACTTATCAGCCGTCGTAGAACACGCAGCGAGCGCCCACTCGCATAGTCACACCGAGTGATTAGCTGCTCTCTTCGAGTGAACGATGTTCGCTTCGGAAGATCCCGCAGCGTGACCGATTGCAATTTCTCTGCTCGCGCTCAACGGCGTGACGTACTGGCTGGCGAGCCGAGATCGCTCGCGAGAGTGGCGACTAGTGTCTGAAGCCCTGCTACGCAACTTGCGATCGTCTTCAGAGCCATGATTGCTTCTGTAATCTGAATTGCGCGACGCCCTTCGTCGGCTGATCGGTGAAATACTCGCCGCTCAGCGTCATCGGGCTCGCCATTCCAACTTTCATGATCGCGACGCCTCGGTATAGTATGGGGTAGCCCGGCTTGATGTACTGCGGCTTGCGCCTGTTCTCGAAAACGTAATAGACGTGATATTGCGTTCCGGTCGAGTCGCGGGTCGCGACGACTGCGAGCGTGGTGGAGGTGGATTCTTCTGTGTCCAGGACGAGCGTCATCCCGCCTAGACGATGTCGGATGATGAGTGTGGCCTCCCGAAAATCCTGGTCACCAGCGCCAAAGCGCAATTCCCCGACCCAATGCCCACCCAGATAGGGGAACGTCATCTGTTGAAGCACCGGGATGGCTCGCCAAGCGATGTAAATAGCGATTACCAGGGCCGCAGGGATTCCCAGAACGTATCTGGAGAAGAGCCAGACGTCCTTGTATGCAGGTCCCTGGAAGGCCTCCGTGACCTCCAGAAATGCGAATATTGCTACCGCCAGGCAGACGGCTATCGTAAAGAGGGTCCGGGTCTGAAGAAAGCTGATCATGCCGAAGACCGAAATCGAAATGAGCGCATACGACGAATTATTTAGGACACTGTCCGGCCTTCCGGCCTTATCAGACCCACTGATCTGTTGCGTGTATCACGAGGATAGCCCACCCGGCTTCGCCGAGCCAATGCCTCGCGATCCGAGTCCTGAAGTCGGGCAGACTGTTGACAGGAGTTTCGCAGAGGTCGTCCGCTCGGTTGTCGGATTGAATGACGCGATCCATGACGGGGCGATCATGGCGGCGTTGGATGATCGCGGGTGCTGCCGCGTGACCGGCTGGTCCTACCGTCTATTCCCTCCCCCGGCGAAGCATCCGTTGCCTCCGAACAGAGGATCCGCGTTCAACAGCTGCCTTGCGATGTCGTTGGTTCCGGGAGTTGTGGCTCTCTATCTAACCTCAAAGGGCAGGGCTTGGCGGTTTGAACGGGGTTCTGCCAACCGACTTTAGTCAGTCTGGTATCGTAATCGACGAGACGGCGTCCCGGACAGCGCTCCAGGGAACGCCGGATGCGATCGGCAGTTGCGGCTTCTGCTCCTTGACCACGTTCCGCAACAGGTCGTCGATCTCGTGCGAAAGGGCTTTCATACCCTCGTACTTCTCTTCCGTGTCGAAGATGACCCGCGAGCCGTCGGGCACCTTCAGCCGCTTCGCTTCCTCGGGATGGAGATAGAGATAGTCCAAGTAGCGCTGGACCTCGGTCAGAATGCGCAGCTCGTAGAGATATCCGATCTTAAACGCGGTCTGGTCGGCATGGTACATGGTTGCCGCGATGTCGAAGCTGGGAAAGTTGATTTTGGTCCCCTCCTCGATGGAGTCCGCTCTGACGTTCTTGCAGAGTCGTATAGCTTTCCTCAAGCCGCCAAGACAAGAGTCGCAGCGCTCTTCGATCAGCTTGATGTGCTTGAACGGAAAATTCTCAACCGTCTTCGGCACTTTGCGATCGAGGATGATCACTCCCCGATCGGCGAGTTGTCGGGTCTGCTGATAAGCGGTCGTCTCGTACCAGTGAGACGGAACGACGTCGACTGGCCTGGCGAGCGAGCCTCCGGAGATCGCGATGGCCTTTCCTCCCGACGGATCGACATCCGCTGCGGGAAACGCCGAAGGAAGGATCTTCTCGATCGACGAGCGTAGCTCAGTGAGGACACTAATCGAATTGCGCGTTGAAGCGGTGTACGTACCGGCCAGAGCACCCGATGAACTGTAGATGAAGAAGTCGGTCTGAAGTGCGAGCAAATCGACGTCACTGACGCCACGAATGTGGACGTTAAGGGGAACCGACCCTTGAACGCGAAATTCGATGGAGGACAGGCTTTTGGCGATCTGATTACCAACCCGATCGGCCGTTTCGAGGCTGATCCTGGTATATTCCGGCCCGACCTCTTGCATCGCACCGAGAGCGTAGCGCGTGTAGGATTGGGCGGGCGCGCGATTCTGCCATTTTTCCGCGGCGGCGCTCTTCGCGATGATCTCCTTGCGCGCAGCCTCGTTGAGCCTGCCGACCCGATCCACACCCTTGCGGCGGATCCTTAGCTTTTCTAGTCGGCTATTGATATCCCGCGCCATGATCCCTCTTCAATGTAAACGTGCCGAAGGTAAACCGGCCATGTCCATTGAAATATTCACCTTGGCCGGACTTCAGGTCCTTTGCGAACAGAAGCATGCATGAGCCGAGATGGCTCCTGAGATCGACCTCTCCGATGTTCGGATCATTGCGGTAGTTATAGAGCAGTCGATATCCGTCTTCGTCGTCGCAGATTAGAGCGGCGGCGATGCTGTCAGAACCGGATTGTTCGGCCTTGAGCCGCACGCGGATCTTGTCCCAGCTCTGGAATATCGTGAGTACCGCCTTCCATTCGTGGCCCAGCTGGCCGTCGGGCTTGAGGCTTCTTCCCTCGACCGTCCAGTTACCTGCAAGGTCCGGGACCTTCAGGGCCGTGTTCAAATAGGGCCAGCGCCAAGCATACTTGTTGAGTAGCCAGTAGAGGACAGCGAAGACCATTCCGGCTCCCACAAGTGACAGCACTGAGGGCGGCAGATTTGCGTTGATTCCGTATCGCTTGGCCAAATCTACGACGGAGAGCAGTACGAAAACCACCGATGACGAGACTGATGCGGCAAACAGTGTTAGATAACGGCCGACTTGTGCCCGGTTCAGCCCGCCGTGCAGCGAATAGTCATGTTCTTTCAAAACAACTCCCCTGCCTGAAAAAGGCTCGCGAGCAAAAGCACACGGGACGGCCGGCACCCGTGGTACCAGAACAGCATTGCACGCCGCACTGCGCGTATGCTCCCGCAATGCTCATACCGGAAGAGCGCAATGGAAGTCAGCCGTACTTCCCCCCAAACGCTACGGGGTCTGCAGCACGAAAAATCAAAGCTTTAATGACTATAGTTCATATAGGCCAAAGTTCCCCTGCGCAAGCCTGGCACCAGCGCGGAAACTTATCCCGCGACGTCTAACCCTGCCTTCTCGGACCGCGGCCGCGACACGGCATTAGGGAAATCCCCAGTTGTCGTCGAGGCGACGGAAGCGAGAGAACGGCGCCCCCGAAGAGCACGGCTTACGCACTCATCCCGGGGTCCACCGCGAGGATGCTCTATAGTCGCTTCGCGTGCCTGTGATGGCTGAGTCGCCGTGGCAAGTGCGAGCCAGCAGTTCGGTTTAAAGTTCGCGTAACCTTCATTATGGAATATCCGAAGTCGAGTTTGCATCAAGCTCGTGTTTCCAAAAGCTCATCTGATTAGTTAGTGAGCTAGAGGGATTCCATGCGCGACTTTAGTACGTCAACCGTCGCAATCAGTCCCGCAGCTTCCATCATGAGCAAGAGCTCCGCCGGCGTCATTTCCGGTTTCTTGAAGCGCTCGCGCATACGCCGAATGGCTGCAACAGCGCGGGCTTCGTCGAGTGCGATAGTTTCCGCAATGAAAGCGTCGGCCGATTTTGCCTCCATGTTCAGGTCGGAAAGAACTGCCGCCGGAAAGTCCTTGGTCTGGCAAGATTTCAAGAACCATTATTTTGGTAGAATGGCCGCTTCGCGCTAGGAGCACCGCTCACATCGGTCGCGGTCACTTTAATTCGCGACGCTCGGTGTCCGCTTGACGCGGGCGGGCGTCTCGTGGTCTGGTCTCACAAAAGTATACGTACGTAAACATTCTGCGTGGGGCTGAGCATAAAGACCGTGCCGGCCAGCGAAGCGAGTTGAGGAAATTTGCTGGTCGCGCAGATGTTGTGGAAGGTGCTGCTGTTGGAGAAGCGCATTGTCACGGGAGGACTTACGCAGTCTACTCGCGGAATGACTATCGATGGAGGGGTAGCCTGAAAGGACGTCGGCTAATCACAAGCCCCTCAAAATTCGCAAGGATCGTCAGAATGTGACAATAGCGCCCCGTATAGGCGGGTTAAATGCTTGACGAAATTTGCGGTAATGAAGGCTGATGCAAGTTACCGAACAAAAAGCAGGTATAATGCGGTGGAACAGCCGCGCACATCGGGGAGGAAATTATGGATCGTACTTGGCGAACTAATCGGACTATCTTGGCTGTAGCTGCAACACTTGCGGTGGCGACGCCGGCATCTGCGCAGGAAACCTTCAAGGTCGGTATCGTGACGTTCCTTTCCGGACCGGCGGCGGACAGTTTTGGCGTTCCCGCCCGCAACGGCGCGCAATTCGTCATCGATCAGTTGAACAAGGGCACGGCCCCCGCGCCGTACGAGAAGGTTGGCTTCGGTGGGATGAAGATCGAGCCCGTCATCATCGATGAGAACGGCGGCGCTACCAAGCAGGTCCAGGAATTGCGCAACCTCTATCAGCGCGACAATGTCGACGTGGTGCTAGGTTATATCGGCTCCGGCGACTGCCTCGCGGTGGCGCCGATAGCGGAAGAGTTGAAGAAAATGCTGGTGCTGATGGACTGCGGAACGCCGCGCATCTTCGAGGAAGGCAAATATAACTACGTGTTCCGTACCGCCGCACACGCCACGATGGATAATGTCGGCCTTGTCCGGTACATGAAGTCCAAGAACATCAAGATGGACACGCTTTCGGCCATCAACCAGGACTACGCCTGGGGTCAGGACAGCCGGGCCGATTTCGTTGCCGCGGCCGGACAAATCTATCCCAATGCCAAGCTCAATATCGACCTGCTGCCGAAATTCGGCGCCGGCCAGTATGGCACCGAAATTTCGGCCCTGGTTGGCGCCGGCTCGGACGTCGTCTATTCGAGCCTGTGGGGTGGCGATCTGCAGGCCTTCATCCTGCAGTCCGCACCTCGCGGCCTGCCCAAGCGCAGCCAGCTCGTATTCAGCGCAGCGGACCACGTGCTGCCGCCGCTCGGTGACAAGATGCCCGACGGCACCATCATCGGCGCGCGCGGCGCCTATGGCCTGATGTCGCAGAAATCACCCCTGAACGATTGGCTGTTCAAGGGTTACGAGGCGGCAAACAACGTCTACCCGGTACAGGCCGCCTATCGCATGACGCAGGCAATCCTCGGACTGAAGGCGGCTGTCGAAAAGGCGATGGCCAAGAACGGCGGCAAGAAGCCTTCGACCGACGAGCTGGTGGCGGCGATGACTGGACTCGAATGGCCCACGCCCGGCGGGCTCATCCAGATGAAACTTGCCGACGGCCATCAGGCGATCCAGCCGATCGCCTTCAGCCGCACAAAATACAATCCTGATACGAAGCGGGTCGATCTGGTCGATATCCAGTACTTTGCGGCCGAATGCGTCAACCCGCCCGCAGGCGTAAAATCGCTGGATTGGATTAAGGGCGGCATGCAGGGCGCCAAGTGCGAGTAGGCAGGCCTCAGCTCTCAATGAGCGCCCATAAGCGACGCGCGCGCAAGTTCGCGTTGCTTATCCCTGCCCGCCACTGATTCCTGTGACACCAACGACATGAATTTCTTTTTGACGATCGTTCTCGATGGCTTGATTCAGGCCTCGTGGCTATTCATCGTGGCTCTCGGAATGACGCTGGTGTTCGGCGTGTTGAAGATACTCAACATCGCCCATGGTAGTTTCTATGCACTCGGCGCCTATATCGCGGCGAGTGCGGTAACGATGGTTGCCGCACGGGGGTTCCATCCAGGCGTCGGCTTCGCGGCCATGCTGGTCTCCGTGGCGCTGATCGCGTCCGCCGTGGGGCTGCTGCTGGAGCGCGGGCTGTTGAAGATGTTCTATGGCCGCGACGAGGTCGTGCTTCTGCTCGTAACCTATGCAGTTTTTCTTATCTTCGAAGACGCCACCAAGCTGATCTGGGGTGTCAACCCGATCTATGCGACGCAGCCCTACGAGCTGTTCGGCAATCTCGAATTTGCCGGTCTTTATTACGTCGGATACGACCTCATGTTGATGCCGATTTCAGCATTGATTGGCTTTGCGATCTGGTTCGGTCTCAACCGCACTGTAATCGGGAAAATCGTGCTGGCCGTGATCCACAATGAAGAAATGAGCGTCAGCATGGGCGTCCGTGTCAACCGAGTTTATGCCATCGCTTTTGCGTTCGGCGTCCTGCTCGCCGGCCTCGCCGGCGCTCTGACTGCGCCGAAAATATCGATGCAACCCGGCCTCAGTTCGGATGTCATAATTCTCAGCTTTGCCATCGTAGTGATCGGCGGGCTGGGCAGTGTCGAGGGCGCTGCAGTCGGCGCCCTCCTGGTCGGGATGGCGCGTGCAGCTTCCGTTCATCTGATGCCGCAGGCTGAATTGTTCGTGATCTATCTCATCATGGCCGCCGTGCTGTTGTTTCGCCCCGAGGGGCTGTTCAAGCGCGAAACGGCAAGGCGGATTTGATGAAGAAGGACATGCATCCTCTGGTCATGATCGCCCTCGTTGCGGCGGTGACTCTTCTTGGCCGCGCGCTGCCGACCTGGACGCTGTCGCTGGCAACCGTTGCCGCCTCCAACGCGCTGATTGCGCTTGGTATCGTGGTGCTCGCGCGCACCGGAAACGTGTCGTTTGGCCAGGGCCTGTTCTTTGCCGCCGGCGGCTATGGCGTGGCATTGATCGCGAACGCCTGGGGCCTGACGGACGCCGTGGCGCAGGTGATCATTGGGGCGGCGTGCGGCGGACTGCTCGGCCTCGTCATTGGCCCATTCATTGCACGCTACAGCGGCATTTTCTTCGGTATGCTGACGCTGGCCCTTTCCATGGTTTTCTACGGCGCGCTGGTGAAGTCAACGGCGCTCGGCGGCTCCGACGGATTCAATGTAGGTCGACCGACCCTGTTCGGACTGAGTTTCGCCGATCCGCGGGAGGCCGACTTCATGCTGTATGCCGTTTCGGTGATCGTGACGGGTTTTGCCGGCATCGGCGCTACCATTCTGTTCCGATCCGAATTCGGGCTCGCCAGCCTTGCGGTTCGTGAAAATAATCTACGTCTTGAGTATCTGGGCATTTCGGCTAATCAGGTCATATCGATAAATTTCGTGATCGCGGCGATCTTCGCTGGCGCCAGCGGCGCGTTTGCCCTGATGGCGCAGCGGCACATCGATCCGCAATTCGCGTACTGGACCACCTCGGGCGAATTCGTCTTCGTTGCGGTCCTTGCCGGCACCCAGAGCGTGGCCGCGGTGTTCGTGGCCTCGATGACGCTCGAACTGGTCCGCTCGTTCGCAAGCCTCTATTTGCCGAACACGTGGCAACTTATGCTCGGCGTATTTCTCCTCGGCGTCATCCTATTTCTACCCCGCGGCATCGGCTCGCTCTGGATCAGGAACCGGCGCAAGAGGAGCCCCACCGCGGCAAGCGTAACGATTGCCGCCGAGCGAGGAATTGCGCCGTGAAGCAGGTTCTTTCAGTGCGCGGGCTCGAGAAGCGGTTCGGTGCGGTGGTGGCAGCCGACGCACTCACCCTCGATATTCCGGCAGGCCAGAAGATCAGCCTGATTGGCGCTAACGGCGCCGGCAAGACGACTTTCGTCAATATGGTCACGGGCTATCTGAAACCTGACCGCGGCTCGATCGTGCTTGACGGGATCGACATCGGCAGGCGCTCACCCAGAAGCGTGGCTCAGCTCGGTATCTCGCGTTCTTTCCAGATTCCCCAGTTGTTTGTTGAACTCACGGCTGCCGAGAATCTCACCGTGGCCTTCTCCGGCGTCGGTCCGCGAATGTCACTTCGCGCGCCGGCGGGAGCTGAAGGCCGCCATGACAAAGCCGTCGAATTGCTTGGACGCTTTGGTCTTGCCGATCTGGCCGACCGTCCGATCTCCGAGCTCGCGGGCGGGGTGCGCAAACTGATAGATATCGCAATGGCGCTGGTGCGCCGGCCGAAGCTGCTGCTGCTGGACGAGCCGACCTCCGGCGTCTCCGCCGAAGACAAATTTGCTACCATGGAGCGCGTGATCCACGCCGTTGCCCCGGATGCCTCGACCCTCATCTTCGTCGAGCATGACATGGACATCGTCAGCCGCTATGCCGACCGCGTCGTAGCATTCTATCAGGGCCGGATTCTTGCGGACGGCGCGCCGGCCAGCGTGTTGAAGGATCAGGAAGTTCGCCGTTACGTCACCGGGGGGCTACGATGATTGCGGCGACGCCAATGCTGGAAGTCGACAATCTCGTCGTCGAAATCCAGTCGATGCCGGCGTTGCGCGGCTTTTCGATGCGCGTCGCCAGGGGGGCCATGGTGAGCCTCGTCGGGCGCAACGGAGCCGGCAAGACGACACTGATGCGTTCCATCATGGGGCATCTGAAACCGGCGCAGGGCGCGGTGGGGTTCGACGGCAGCGATTTGTCATCCAGCCCGCGACATGCGCGCGCGTCGCTCGGGATCGGGTATATGCCCGAAGATCGATGCCTGGTGCCTCAGTTGACGGTCGAAGAGAACATCATGCTGCCATTGTGGGTCTCGGGACATCTCGACCGCAAGGCGCGGCTCGAGTTCGTCTATGAGGTGATCAATGAACTCACCGAGATGCGGCAACGCAAGGCACTGTTGTTGAGCGGCGGACAGCAAAAGCTTGTCGCACTCGGCCGGGCCCTTGCCGTTGGCACCAAGTGCCTGCTGCTTGACGAGCCGTTCGAAGGCATCGCGCCAGCGCTGTCGGAACGGCTGTCGGAGGTGCTTGCATCCCTCAAGGGCAAGGATCTCACCTTGCTGATGTCGCAATCGGACTTGAATCACTCGCGTGGACTGGTCGACGGGGAATTCACGATTGAACGTGGCGCCAACCCCGCCCCCGGAAGCGAGTGAATTGGCGGAGAGAGTGTCAGTCAATCCCCATTGAAGGATAACTGGCATTTCGACATTCATGGGCCCACACTCACCAGTTCAGCTACACGCGAGATGGGATTTCCGGTCGCGATCACGTCCAGTTTGCGACCGCGACCTCAGCGGCAGCGTCACAGTCTGCCAAAAGACCCCATTCATGTGCGATCAAGCTATGCATGGCTCCGAGATATTGACCCCACTAGCGAATAATCGGGCGAGCAGTCGAGGATCTAACAACGAGCTGAGTGGCCAGGCACTCCGATTGAGCCGTGTTGCCATCGAGAATTGCGACCAGCCGCTCGGCCGCAATCCGTCCCATCTCTTCTGACCTAATGGCCACCGTCGTTAGCGGCGGCGAAAGGTATTGCGCAAAATCCAGATCGTCGAATCCAGTTACGGATATGTCGCCGGGAACATCGATCCTGGCCATGTGGCAGGCATGCAGAACACCGAAAGCCAATATGTCGCTGCTACACACGATGCCTGTCGTTTCGGGAAACAATTCACGGATTTCCTGCAACGCTTGAATGCCACTTTCGAACCGGTAGGTCTTTTCGATAATCGGTCGAGATGCAGCGAGTCCGCGTTCCCTAAGCGTATCCTGAAAGGCCTTCCTGCGACTGATCTGGCGATCATTGCCGGCGGTGGGGCCGGCAATCATCGTGAGATTCGTATGACCAAGATCAAGCAGATGATTGACGATATCGCGCGTCGCCGTGAAGTTATCGATCCCGACCGACAGCTCGCCGCTTTCTGGAACGAAAGAATAGGTCTGAACGAACGGTATCTGCTTCGTCTCGAGAAAATGGCGGAGTTTCTCGTCGACGACGCGACCGACGACCATCAGCGCTTCGGCACCACGCTCTACGATACGACGTACGGCCTCGAAAATATGGCTATTATCGAATCCGACTGAAAGAACGATGACAGTGTAGCCGTCATCCGCAAGCTGGGCCTGCATGCCATTGACAAGCTTCGCATAGATCGCGTGATCGAGCGTCGGTATAACCGCTCCGATGACGCGCGTTCGCTGTAAACGGAGCGCCTTTGCGGCTGAATTTGGCACGTAGCCCGCCGCGGTCGCCGCCTCCATCACACGCTTCCGGACGTCCTTCCTTACTCTTTGCGGATCGTTGAAGGTCCGCGAAACCGTCGCTATCGAGACACCGGCCATTTCGGCCACACGAAATACGCCTCGCTTCGGTGGCAGCGAAACGGTCGACTCCTCTTCCAGAAAGCCGGCTTGAATATCTGCGGTCGGCTGGTCGTTCATAGCTGCAGCAAGTCCGCAAGGCCCCTGAGGTCGCTCAAAACAGGCACGGAATCGGGAAACGGGTTGGTCGTATTATAGTCTACGATACCCACAAACGGTATGCCCAGTTCTTTCGCCGCCGCATATTCCGTTGGGGAATCGCCGACGGCAATGGCCTGGTCCGCCGTGAGCAAGCTCGTTCGGATAATACGACGAAAAGCGTCTAGCTTCAGGACCGGCGCCCCGGCGATCGTTCGAAAATATGGCTTCAAACCGCGTCGTTCGATGATATCGCTAAGTTCGTTCTCAGGCGTGCCAGAAACCACGTGGACAGCCAGTCGCTGGAAGTACGACGTGATGAAATCATATACACCGTCGACAAATGGGCATCGGACGACCGCTTCGTGGACGATAGCCGTATAGCGTGCCGACAGCTTTTCGACCACACTCTCATCGCCAACTCTGCCAAAGATCTCGCGCTCGAAATGCCGAAACTTTTCACGACGATTCACGCCGCCATGGGCGTGTTGATATGCCATGACTGCGGCGATCCTGGCCGGCTTCTCCTCACGATAGATTTCGGCGAAGGCTTGGGCCTTGATTTCGACCGATCGCAACACGACGCCATCGAAATCGAGGATAGCGGCCGCCGGACGGCGGCCAATATCATTTGACTTATTATACATGGGACCACGCACGCCCCTTTCTCACCAGGCGGTCATGCCTCCGTCCACGGTGAACATACCGCCCGTAGCGAAAGAGGATTCGTCGGACGCCAACCACAGGATCATGGACGCGATCTCCTCGGGCTGTCCGACGCGCGCCATCGGCGCCCTGGCCTTAAGTCCCGCAACGAATGCATCCGGATCAGGGACTTGCTGCAACATCTTGTCGAAATAGGTCGACCAAATGACCCCAGGGCAGACGGCATTCACGCGAATGTTTTCCGGGGCATGATCGAGTGCCATTGCTCGCGTCAACGAAGCGACGCCTCCCTTGGCCGCGACATAGGCCGCGCGATCCTTGATTCCGACCTGGGCAATATTCGAAGCGGTGTTGACGATTACACCTCCGCCAGCCGAAGCCATCACGGGGATGGCAAACTTTGAGCACAAGAACACGCTCTTGAGATTGATAGAAACGATATCGTCCCACTCCGCCTCGCTTGCGGTCACGACGGATCCGAGGGTCCCCTTGCCAGCATTGTTGACGAGAACATCAAGCCTTCCGAAGCGTTCGACGCAGGCCGATATCATCGATCGAACGGCCGCGGCATCGCGGACATCCACCCCGACCGCGAATGCGGCTTCGCCGATCTCTTGTGCCACGGCGCGAGCTCCGGCTTCGTTCCAGTCGGCGACGACGACACGGGCGCCTTCCGAGGTGAACAGTTTGGCCGTCGCCGCGCCGATACCGGCGGCGGCTCCGGTAACGATGGCAACCTTGTTTTTCAATCGCATGATCTGCTGCTCTTTCAAAGGTTCAGGAGGAGTTCGCGCCTGATCATCTGCTCGACACTCAGCGAGGCCAGCCAGGAGGTTTTGGGGTTTTCGGGCAGAGCCTCGTTCAATAGGCGGACTTCGATCTCGCCTGCCAGGCCTCGCGCACGAAACTCATGTCCATTGAGGCTTGTATTGGGGTCGGCAATGAGCCGGACCGTGGTCCGCTCGAATCCGATACCGGCGAGCGCGATTGCGGCTGTCACATTGGCATTCTTCGGATAGAGCCGGCAGGCATCCTGCGCTGTGCCTTCGAATATGACGGTCGGTTGTGCTACCGCCTCAAGATCAAGAGCATCCTGTGCCGGAGTTCCTCGCCACGCGAGCGGCGGCTTTCTGCCCACATATGCCACAACGTCCAGGCCGGCGAGTTTCGCCGCCGCAAGCGAATCGAGCCCGCCCACTCCCCCAGAAACCAGATGAAATCTGCTGCCTCCGGAAGCCGCAGCCGCTTGGATCCGCTCTCGCATGCCGTGATCGGCGAGCGCCCCGATCGATGCGATAATAACGTCTATCCCAGCAGCCAGAAGTGTCGGTACAGTTTCTGCCACTGCGGTCTGGCTGGCACATTCCGCCACGAGATCCGGCCCCCAGGCGATCAGGTCGCCGATCGTCCGGCAGATTGTAATGTCTTGCTCCGGAATGGGCTGACTCGAGCGCGCCAGGATTGCGCCTGCGCGCAACGCGGGTTGCCTTTGCGCAAGTCCCACCATGGTCGCGCGGGCCATCGCACCGTAACCGATGAAGGCAAGGCGGCGTTTCGCAGTCATGAGACTTCATCCAGGAAGAAACGCACGTCTTGCACGAACTGATCCGGACGAATTTTCGGAAAGAAGTGACCGCCCTCGCGCGACAGCAATTTGGCACCAGTGATGCCGTTCGCCAGCGCAACGGACTGGCCGTAGGCCACGACCATGTCGTCCCTCGCCCCGATAACAAGAGTTGGATGACAGATATGCGAAAGATCATCCAGGCCTTCGAAGGCAAGGAGCATGCGGATCCGTGCCGAGGAAACGGCGATGGGTTCGAGGTCGACGCGTGCGCGTGCCACCGCTTGCTCGACGAGTTCTGGATGGCTCGCGAGCCAGTCGGGCGGAAACCCGATGACTTGAGTCAATCGTGCGTAGCTTTCGGGCCCCAGGGATTCGAGGACCTCAAGTCGCGAACGGAACAGCGTCTGGAAGTGAAAGTCGGGCCGGTGCCAGGTAGCAGACAAGACGATCCTGCCGATACGTGTCGGGTATTCACGCGCAACGACTTGCGCGATCACCCCACCGGTGGAATGACCCACGAGGTCCGCGCGCGCAATCCCGAGCGCATCAAGCATGTCTACCAGGTCTTCGGCCAAAGCTTCGATGGTATAAGTCTCCGCCGGTCTGTCACTCCGGCCGGCACCGCGATGATCGAAGGAAATCACGCGTCGCGCATCCGCGAATTCCGGCACCATTGCAGACCAGAAGCTGGCCGAACCACCGAGGCCCGGTATCAGCACGACTGGTGCGCCCGACCCGCTCGTCTCGGCATATAGACGACAGCCATCTCGGGCGGTCAGAAACGTCATGAGCTGACGCCCTTGTCAGCGATCGGGGCTCCGAACACCGTCTGGCGCTCGATCTCAGCAACGTTCTCCGGGCGCGGGAACGGCGTGGGTGGGACTTCACCAACGGCTTTCGATCGACCGATGGCTTCAAAGAAGTCTTCAAGACCATTGGGAACGATAAGCCAGAGCCAGTGTAGCTCCGTGTCACCGTCGTTTATGAATTTGTGTCTCCGATTCTTTCCGACGAAGATCGTCGTACCCGGCGAAACCGGATGAACCACGCCCTCGACGACTGCTTTGCCGGTTCCCAAGATGAAATGCAGAACCTCTTCGTTTCTATCGTGGACGTGTTCGCGAACGTAGCACCCCGGCGGCAAGGTCTGCGTGCCGAGACCGATCGGATATTCCATCTCGACCATCTTGGGTGCAACCTTTACTGAGATGTGTCCGTTTGAAGGAACGGGCTGCCAAAAATTCTGCCCTTCCTCGGGACCGAGGACCATGAATGCGCCTCCGGTCTCGTCGCCTTTTCCGTGAGTGGCCATGTTGCATCTCCCTAGTGAGTAAGACCGAAATGTCTCGGCAGCGCGAGCGTGATTTCGGGCGCAAACGCCACGAGCAAGACGCCGAGAAACACAACAGCGAAATATTTGCCGATCGAGCGCGTCGTCGACTCGATACTGACTTGCCCGACTGCGCAGCAGGCGTAGAGACCAAGACCGAGCGGTGGGGCGAACAAGCCCACTCCCATGGAGAGGACGAGAAGCGTGCCGAAGTGAAGAGGGTCCAATCCCAGCTGGGTCGCGACCGGAACCAGCATGGGTCCAAAGATGATGAGCGCAGCAGCCCCTTCAAGGACGGCCCCCATCACGATGAGGGTCAATATTGCAAGAACAACGAAGGACCACCGGCCATAGTGCTGCCCCATGGAGATCAACACCTCTGCAATCGCATGCGGCACCTGATTTATCGTCAGGATGAAGGCAAGCGTTTGCGCGAGCGCGATGATGAACAGGACCATCCCAGCCAGGCCTGCAGACTTGACCAGAACACGATACATCTTGCCTAGGCTCATATCACGGAAGATCACTCCACCTACAACCAGGGCGTACAAGGCCGCGAAGGCGGAGATCTCGGTCGCCGTGGCAAAACCGGATCGGTAACCGACGAAAATAACGAGCAGCATGCCAAAACAGGCAACCCCGCTCAGCCACAAATCTTTTCGACTGACTTCGGGATGAATCTTGAGATCGACCTTGGACTGCTTCGGCGCCATCAGCATCGACAGAATGATGAGACCGGCAGAGAGCGCGAGGGCAGGTACGATGCCGGCGAGAAACAGACCTGAAATGGAGATGTTTGCAACAAACCCGAGGATGATGAGGTTGACGCATGGGGGAATTGTCTCGGCGACGACCGCCGATGCTGCCAGCAGGGCAACCGCATCGCTGGGATTCTGGCGCGACTTGCGGGCCGCCGGGACGAGAACGGACCCGACCGCCGCAACGTCCGCGAGCTTTGAGCCTGAAATACCCGAGAAGACGATCATGCTCAACACCATGACGATGTGGAGCCCGCCCCTGACTTGACCAACCGCACGCTGGATCATCTCGATCAGGCGGACGGACATGCCGTTCACCTCCATGATGTAGCCTGTCAGGATGAAGAACGGCACGGCGAGGAGAACGAAATTGTCGACGCCGGCTGCTGATTGCTGCGCGAAGATCTCGACGGGTATGCTGTCGTTGGTCCAGAGATAGACCAGCGATGAGAATCCGAGCGCGAATGCAATCGGAATACCCGCCAGCAGCGACGCGATGAAAGCGGCCGCCATCAGAGCAAGCGGCAGCCAAGGCAAGTCAGCCAGCCCGAATTGGCTGAACGCCCATATCAGCATGGACAGCGCGATTGCACCGGCAACCGCTTTCAAGATCGTGACGCCCGGAAATCCCGCGAGCTTGATCAAGCCGAATATCAGCATCCATATCCCGCCGATCGCAACCGGATACACGAAGATCACCTGCGGAAAGCCTGCCGCGGTCTCCTGACTGCCGACCGTGCGCGCCAGGAGAATACCGTATACGGCCAGAGCGGCGGAAACGGCGATGATGACGAGGCATCCGAGCGCCTTGGCGTATTCTCGCCAGGCGACGGGCAGTCGGGCGAGTACGGCCTCGATGCCGGCGTGCTGCTCACGGCTGATACCCGAGGCAGCACCGACGAAAGTGAGTGCGACGAGCAGGGCGCGAGCCCCCTCGTCCGCCCACTCAAAGGGATCGTGGAGGAAGTAACGGTAGAAGACGGACGCGAGGACGATAATGAGATTGACGCCCAGTAGAACGGCGCTCAGTCCATCGACTGCGTGGACGAGCAGCCTCGTCCAGTTTGTCGAGGTGGGCGTCGCGACGGACGCAGCATCCAAATCCACCATTGCCGCCTCCCGTGTTTAGGAACCGCGAGACACGATGCTGTCGAGGTACGGCTTCATGGATGGGTTTTTGGCGGCAAACTCCGCCCAGAGCGGCTTGACCAGGTTCCGGAAGGACTCCCGGTCGCAATCGCTCACTTCAAGTCCGCGCGTCTTCAGTTCACCGAGTGCCTTCGCCTCGGCCTTGAGCGCGAGTTCGCGCGCATGTGCGGCCGCCTCCTTGCCCGCCTTAAGGAATCCCTCCCGATGTTGTGCGGGGATCTTTTGCAGCGATCGCGTCGAAATGAGGGGATTGAACGCATTGAAGATGTGATTGGTCAGCGTGTAGTGTTTCGCGCTTTCGTAGTATTTTCCGGCAAGAACGGTTGGCGCGTCGTGCTCCATGCCATCCATGACGCCAGCCTGCAGAGCGGTGTAGACCTCGCCGAGCGGAAGCGGGGTCGCAACGGCCCCCATCAACTTCAGCGTCTGAATGAAGTTCGGCACCGGCAACACGCGAATCTTGCGGCCCGCCAGCTCAGCAGGCGTCTTGAACGGGGATTTGGCGAGAACGTTTCGAACGCCGGGGCTGTAGTGCCATCCCAACACGTGGGCGCCAGCCTTCTCGAGCAACAGCTTTGAAAGCGCATCGCCCGTCGGCCCGTCGAGCGCATCCCGCACGCCATCCCAACTGCGGAAAATGTAACCGAGGTCAAGCATTCCGATTTCAGGCACGACGGTGCCCCAAACCGAAGACCCGCCGATCGACAAATCGATCACCCCGAGCTTGATCGACGCGACGACGTCGGACTCTTTGCCCAACTGGCTATCGGGGAATAGCTGCACTTTGACTTCGTTGCTGCAGTACAGCCCGACGAGTTCGTCGAACTTCCCGAACCACATCGCGGCCGCGGAGTTCTCGGGATCGTTCGTCAAGACGGTTGCGCAACGTAGGGTTAGAGGAGCAGCCCGGGCGACGCGCGAACCGACCGAAGTCGTGACGGCAGCGACCGCGCCGGCAGACATCAATTTCAGCGTCTCCCTCCGATTCAGCGAACGGATAGACATTTCGAGCCTCCTCCTCTGATTTAGCGAATGTAAACCTTTACAGTAAACCTTTACATCACTATGCCTCATATCGGTCAAGGGGCGAATATTGTCAGTTCGTCCATTTTTTGGGCAGTCGGAGGTAAGAATGTATGGATTCAACGGAGATCGCGCCCTCGTCACGGGTGGCGCAACGGGGATTGGCCGAAAAGTCGCTGTTCGACTGGCGAAAGAGGGTTGCCGGATCGGCATCATCGACGTCGACGACATCAACGTCCGCGAGACGCTCAATCAAGCGTCCGGCTTCGGAAAAGAAGCGGTCTTCTATCGCGCCGACGTTGGTGACGCGACAGAACTCCGAGCGGCCTATGACCGATTTCGCGCAGACGTGGGAGACGCGGATATCCTCATCAACAATGCGGGGATAAACGCGATCGGCAAGATCGGTGAGCTAACCCTCGACGAATGGCGCGCCGTGTTTCGCGTGAACGTGGAAGGCATCTTTTCGCTCTGTAGTATCGTCGCGCCGGTCATGGCAGCACGCAGAAGCGGCCGCATCATCAATATGGCCTCGTGGTTCGGCAAGATCGGCAAAGCGCAATACGGAGCCTATTGCGCTTCCAAGTTCGCCGTTATCGGTCTCACGCAAACGCTCGCCGCCGAGCTTGCACCGACAGGCGTCACCGTCAACGCGGTATGCCCCGGCACGATCGTAGAGACCGGCATGAGAGAAATGGCCGACAAGCGATCTCGGGAGGCCGGACTGCGCACGGCGAAGGAGCGCGAATCCGAGATTCCGCTAGGTCGCGTAGGCCTACCCGACGACATCGCGAAAGTGGTCGCATTTCTGGCATCAAGTGAAGCCTCTTACATGACCGGTCAAGCGATCAATGTCACCGGGGGCCTCTGGATGCACTGACGTCTCGCGCCCCGCTCAATACGGCGAGAGTCACTCACTTCTGGCCGGCTCTTTCCGAATCGGAGCTTCAAGTCGGCGATGGCGACAACCCGTACGGCCAGCCCCCGAAGAACCTCAGGACCGAATGGCGGCTGAGACTTGTTTGAGATTCGCCTCGGCAATGAGACGCATCGGAACCCCGCGAAGGGATTCGTACCAGATCGTAGGTTGGCGTAGAAAATCGTACAAATGGCGGAGAGAGTGTCAGAAATCGCCAGTATCGTACTCCTTCTCCCGCATTCGCCGATAGTGACGAAACACCTGCGCCGCAGGCGCGGGCCGCGCCGGAGCTCGCGCGGGTTCACTCCAATTCGCGAGCAATATTCACGCAAGTATGGGCCGGAGTATGGGCGAGAATGTTCGACGGTAGGTTGGGGTCGATGGAACGGCCCGGCCGGCGACCGCAAAACCCTTCCTCTCCTGCTGGAGCTTCGAGACGTCGACCTTGAAGAACGTTCCGTAGTCGCCCTGCTTCTCAGGAACGCGCCTAGGCGCGCGGGAATTCCGATGTTGCTGATCAGATTGACGTCCTTGGCGGGGTCGAGCCCGTGGCGCCGGAGGCCTCCTCCAAGAACAAGGCGGGGGACGATCCCGTGCGCCACGTGATGATCGACTTGCCCTTCAGGTCCTTCCAATCGAACGGCTTGTCGCTGCGCCCCAGAGAAAGGTCCCGACAGACGTTGTCAGACCGCAGAACATCTTGACCTTAGTCGGCGACTGGCTGCTGTCGACGTAGATCGCGGTCTCGGGGCCAGCCCGTGCAATGTCGAAGCTGCCCGACGGCAGCCCCGCCATCGCCTTGTCGCCGCCCTGTGACGCCGTGTAGTCAACCTGCAAGCCCTCATCCTTGAAGTAACCGAGGCTGCCCTCGCGCACGGGCGTTGAAGTCGACGAGTTTCTGCTCACGGAAGACTCGGCGATCTCGGCAATCGGAGACTGCGCCTCGTTCCCGCATCCGGACGGCATGAGTCGGATGCGGCTGGAGGCAGTCCAGAACGCCGCCGACCAGGCCAAGGTCGTCGCTGACCGCATCCTCGGCGCTGGGCGCCCCTATGCCGCGCGTTCCTGGTTCTGGAGTGATCAGGGGCGCGACAAGCTGCAGATCGCGGGCTGACCGCGAGCTGCCACGATATCATCGTCCGCGGCGATGCCGAGACGTCGTTTTCAACGTTCTGCTATCGCGACGGGACGTTCATCGGCGTGGAATCCGCCAACCGTCCTCAGAGCCTGACTCAAAAAGCGGTCATGGTGCGGCAAGGCGCCTTGTCAGCAGCCTGAGATGAGCCACGTAAAGCCAGGCAAGCTCTGTTGAGGATGAGCCTTCAAAGTCTCTGCTAAGGCGTCGGCAACGGCCGAACCATGCAAAAGTCCGTTCAACGACCCAGCGCCTGGGTAAGAGCTGGAAGCCTTTGACCCCCGGTGGTCGCTGGACGATCTCGATCGTCCACGGTCCACAGTGAGACAGCGCGTTGGTCAACTGCTTGCCGCGATAAACGCGGTCGGCAAAGACATGCTGGAGCTTCGGGAAACAGTCTCGCAGATGTTCCAGCAGGGGGACCGCGCCATGAACATCTTGAACGTTCGCAGGATGAACATGGGCTGCCAGCAAAAGGCCATTGGTATCAGTAACGATGTGCCGCTTGCGTCCATGCAGGCGCTTGCCGGGATCGAAGCCGCGAGGCCCTCCGGCCTGGGTTGTCGGAGCAGTTTGGCTGTCGATGACGGCAGCCGTTGGTGTTGACTTATGGCCGAGCCTCTTCCGTGCTCGCCGCACCAGGCTTCGAACGATCTGCTGCCACCTGCCGCTATCGCGCCAATCGTAGAAATAACCCTGCACCGTCGAATATGGCGGGAAGCTCTTCGGCAAAGCTCGCCATTGGCAGCCGGTCGACAAAACATACAAGACTGCCTGCACAATCTGGCGCAAATTGACCTTCCGCGGCCGGCCCAGTCGACATCGGGGTGGCATCTTCCGGGCAATCAGTGCCCACTCGGCGTCGGTCATATCGCTTGTGTAACACAAGCCACTGCGCTGATACTGGATACGAGCGGCTTCGGTCCATGCCATGGTGTCCTCCCTCGAATCTTGCAAATCCGAAGGAATCACAGGCCCGCCAAAGCCGCTCACCTTTTTCCGGTCAGGCTCTCAGGATCATGTCGTCGCGCGTAAGCTTCTTGATACCGGCATGCGAATCGATCCGACCTTGGTTCGCGACGTCACGTGCGACCTCAGAGAGGTCCTGAAACAGGCTGGCTGAGCGCCGGCAAACATGGGGCGCTCCCGACATGGAGCCTCCCAGAAACCATCGGCCTCGCCGGCAATGCTGTTCGGGCTACCGCCGCGATGAAAATTCGTACCTCACTGGCTCTCCAAGCCAACCCGCAGCGCGTCGCGACCAATAGGACTTGTGAATCTGAACCGTCTTGGGGCCAGGCCTCGCATCCCCGACAGGCCGCTCGCCGATCGAAGTGATTGGGATTATTCCGCCTGCGGTGCTGGTCAGGAAGATTTCATTCGCTTGCATCAGCTGCGTCTCGGTGATCGTGCCTGCGAGTGCGGCGATTCTCATCTCCTCACATAATTCCAGCGTCGTCCGACGAGTCATGCCGTCCAGCACGCCAGTTGACGGCGTCACGAGCCGCCCGTCGACATCCGCGAACAGATTGAACCCAGGACCTTCCGTAATATTTCCGTTGAGATCGACGAGAACGACGGTATCTGATCCGGCGTCAAAGCCGTCGAGCAAGCTCATCTCGAAGTCGAGCCAGTGGTAGTGCTTGACGAATGGATCGACCGAAACAGATGGGACGCGCACTCGTTTGCTGATGAACAACGACAGCCCCTTCTGTTGGACTTCGGGCTTCGCAAGCCACATGTATGGCACGCAGAAAGCCTGAAAGCGGTTCTTGCAAAGCCGGATATCTCGGCTACCAATCGGCGGCCGTCCTCGCGTCATGATGATTTGAACGTAGGCGTTCGAGTAGCCACAAATGGCTACAAGCTCGTGCATGATCTCGCGGATGCGAGCGATCGTCTCCGGCGAGACCATGCGCAACCGCTTGAGAGAGCGCTCAAATCGATCGAGATGATCTTGCAGTCGAAAGAACTGTCCGTTCCACGTCGAGATTGTTTCCTGACAGGCGTCCGATCGCAAGAAACCCCAGTCGAGCAGCGGCAGCTTTGCCTCATCGATCGGGCAAAACTCGCTATCAATATAGGCCGATCCCTTTTCAAAGCGGCTATCGATCGGCTGGCGGTTTGAACTCGGAAGATCCGGCCAAACTAGCTTTGTCTCGCCGGCGTCCTGGACGGCCATTTAGCTTCTCCCTCGGATTGAGAAATCCTATCGTCGCGACCTTGATCCGGTGAATCGCGCCGGCGCGTATGGTGTGGGGTCGATCGCGGGCTTTTCGCCTGTCATGAGTTGCGCAAGCAATCGCCCGCTCATGGGCGCACCGGTCAATCCCGAGTGTCCATGCCCGAAACAAACGTGCAGTCCTTGGTGACGGCTGATCGGACCGATCACCGGAAGACCGTCCGGAGTTGAAGGGCGGTGCCCCATCCAATAGGCCGTCTCGTCATACGTCAGCTGCGGGAACAGGCGCATCACCAGCTTGATGAGATTTTCCGCCCGCGGCAACGATGGCGGCGCATCCAACCCTCCGATCTCGACCGTTCCTGACACCCGCAGACCTTCCGACATCGAGCTAACGCCGAAATAGCTGGTCTTGTTGAGGATCGGCATTCCGAGCCGGACTGAAGGATTGCGCAGCATGACATGATAGCCGCGCTCGCTCTCCAATGGGATTTTCACGCCGAGCGGATCAAGCAATCTCGCGGACCACGCACCGGCAGCGACCACTACGAGATCCGCCTGGTAGTTGTTGAGATTCGTCATAATCATCCAGCGACCAGTCTCGTTGCGCCAGAGCTTGACAACACGCTCCTGGACCAATTCGCCACCCTCGCTGAGGAATTGGTTTGCGAGGGCGTTGATGAGGGCTCCCGGATCCACCGTGTGACCGTTGCCACGGATAAGCAAGCCGTACGACACATCGGACGAGATTCCCGGAAAGAACTGCCTGATTTGATCGGCTCCCAGGGTTTCCGCTTCGATTCCCAGATAGGATCGAACTTCATCCTCGAGGCTTATCGGGGGCGGCTCGGTGAGGCCTTCCCATAGGTAGACCTGGCCATCACGGCGCGTCAGGCGATCCATCGCACTCGCGCCGAGGTTTTCTCGCCAACCCTCGAAGGTCGATTGATGAAGCGCCCGCAAGGCGGTCGAGGCATGGAAGACATGGCTGCGTGTGCCCGAGCGTAAGTAGCGCAACAGCCATGGCAATGCCTTGGGCAGATACCGCGCTTTCACCGTCAGCGGGCCCAAGGGATCGGCGAGCCATCCCGGCACTTTCCAGATCATGCCCGGCTGCGACGTCGGCATCGCGGTGTCGGCCACGAGCATGCCCGAATTGCCGTAGGATGCGCCCGCCCCGGGTTGTCCCTCCTCGACCACGGTGACGGCCAATCCACGTCGCCTGAGCTGGATGGCAGCACTCAACCCGACTGCTCCAGCTCCAATGACGAAAACCGTCTGTTCTAGGTATTGACTTGCTTGCTCGGACATTGCCTTAAGCTCTACGGGCGCGCGAGAGGCGCTCGGCAATCATGACAAATGCCGTAATCAGGACGAGCAGGACGACCGAAACAGCTGCGAGCGCTGGGCTCACCTTGAGCAAGGCATCGTCCCACATTTGCTTGGGAAGCGTTCCGAACAGGCCGCCGGTGACGAAGAGAGCCACCGTCAGCTCGTCAAAGGAGGTCACGAACGCGAACAGGTAGGCCGCTATGAGGCCGTTCCGGATCAGTGGAAGCGTAATGCGGCGGAGCGTAGCGATCCGGCGGGCCCCCATCGTCGCTGCAGCCTGCTCGAGCCGCCAGTCGTGATGCCGGAGCACAGCCATCACGGTGATGGTCACATAGGGCACGGAAAGGACCGCGTGCCCGATGATCAGACCCAGGGTGGTTCCGATCAGACCAAGCTGTGCGAACAGGTAGAAGAGCCCGACCGCCGTGACGATGCGAGGCACGATCAACGGCGCCAAAATCAACGCGAGCACACCTGACTTGCCAGGCAGGTTGAACCGATTAAGCGCGAACGCCGCAGGTGTCCCGATCAGGAGCGCTAGCAATGCAGACAGTCCAGCAACCACAAAGGACCGCGCTCCTGCCTGCAGCCATTGTGGGGACTCGGCGATAGCGACGTACCATTGGGACGAGAACAATGCAGGCGGCCATTCGATGAAGGCGCCTTTCGAGAACGATACTGGAATCAGAAAGAGGGCCGGAACTGAAAGAAACAGCAGAACGAAGACTCGCGTCGCCCGACCGACGGTGGCAGGCCGGCCCCCGATCGCGCCGAACGATGAAGCCATGCCGTCCGACAATCGCCCAGCAAGCGCGAGACTGGCCTTGCTGATCTTGCTCAAACCGGTCGAGGATCCGGAACTGTCGTTCGCCTCGCCCGCCAGTGTCGACATGCCGACAAGGCGGTCATACAGCAAGAAGATTATCAAGGTCGCGGCGATGAGCAGTGCCGAGATGGCGCCCGCGAACGACCAATTCATCATCTCCTGAATTTGCTGGATGATGAGCTGCCCGATCATCGTCTGCTTCGGCGAACCGAGAAGCGCCGGTGTGATGAAAAAACCGAGGGCCGAGATAAAAACGAGCAGTCCAGCCGCGGCGACGCCGGGGAAGGACAGCGGAAAATAGATGCGCCAGAACGTCGCTCCTCCCCGCGCTCCCATGATGGAAGCCGCCCGCTCGAGGTCGCGGTTGATCTTCTCCATCACCGGCACGAGCGTCAGGATCGCAAGCGGCATCAAGGCGTGAACCATGCCGACCATGACGCCCGCCATATTGTAGATCAGGTCCAACGGCGCTTGCGCGAGCCCGAGCCTCAGGAGCGTGTCGTTGACGACGCCGGTTCGCCCCAGCAGCACAATCCAGGCGAAGGTGCGAACGAGGAAGCTGGTCCAGAACGGCAGAAGGACCCAAAGCATCAGACGCGCTCGACTTTGTCCGTCTGCTCGCGCAATCGCGTATGCGACCGGATACCCGGCCACCAGCGAGACGACAGTCGTGCAGAACGCGATCTGCAGCGTCGTCCAGAGGACCGACAGGTACACCGGAGTTCCGAACAGGCGGCTGTACTGGAGGAGAGTGAAATGGCCTGAACCATCAAACAGGCTGAGTCCCAGGAGCCTGACGACCGGATAGAGGAAAAACCCGCCGAGCAGAACCGCAATTGGAATCAGAAGCACCCAACCGCCGACGTTCTCGCGACGCGGCGAAATCGTAAGGGGCTCGGATGGCGTTGTTTCGGATAGGATGGTCACGGGCTTCGTCGACCTCACGCCGCTTTTGGAAGCACAATTCCTGCGCCGGTTTCCCAGCCAACGCGAACCGCTTCGCCTGGCTGGAGCCCGCCATTCCCGGCCGTCAGGAGGAGCGCTGTCAATCGGCCGCCATCTTCCGCGTCGATCGTGACACGTGTCAGCGCGCCCAGCATCACGCTTTCGCGAATCTTGCCCGTCACCTCATTGTCCGCGACATCGGCGCCCGCGAGCAGCCTCAGTCGCTCCGGTCGAATCCCGAGAAGGGCTTCGCCCTCGACAGGACTGCCGTCGACCGCGCACCCCTGGAAGGTCGTCCCGGCTTTGCTCTTGAGTTCGCGCCTGTCGCCTGCGGAGCCGGTAATCGAGACCGGCAGCAGATTTGACTCACCGATGAAGTTCGCCGCGAACGCCGTTTGCGGCCGGAAATACAACTCGTCAGGCGTGCCGATCTGCTCGATCTGAGCGTTGTTCATCAGGCAAATTCGGTCCGAAAGACCCATCGCCTCATCCTGATCGTGTGTCACATACAGCACAGTAATGCCGAGTTCGCGGTGGAGACGACGAATCTCCTCCTGCATCTGCTCGCGCAGTTTCTTGTCGAGCGCGCCCAACGGCTCGTCCATCAGGATGATTGAGGGCCGATAGACCATGGCGCGCGCAAGCGCCACGCGCTGTTGCTGGCCACCCGACAGACGCGCAGGCAAACGATCTGCGAGATGACCGAGGCGGACAAGGTCCAGCGTCGCACGCACGCGCTCCTCGATCTCGGCTTTTGGCAGCCTTCTCATCTCCAGTGGAAACGCCACGTTCTCGGCGACCGTCAGGTGCGGAAAGAGCGCGTAGCTCTGGAACACCATGCCGATGTCCCGGTCATAACTCGGCGCGTTTGTGGCAGGCCGACCATCGATCATCACCTGCCCCGAGGTCGGCATGACCAACCCCGCGACAATCATGAGCAGTGTCGTCTTTCCCGAGCCGGAGGGGCCTAGTAGCGTCAGGAACTCGCCTTCAGCGAGATCGAAAGACGCACCCTGAAGTGCAACGACTGGACCATAGGTCTTTCCGACGTTGCGCGTCGCGAGCTTGATAGGCTTTGCCAAATGAGTTGCTGTCATCCCAGTAGCCATGCATTGAAACGCTCCTGAATAGCGCTCTGTGCTCCAGCCCAGTACTTGGTGTTGATCTGAACGGCGGTCTTCAGATTCTCCGGCGAGGTCGGAAGCACCTTGGCGCGCGCGGCGTCGATGTACTTGTAGGCGTCGGGATGAACAGGCCCGTACGACAGGTCCTTGGTAAACGCCGCCTGGCGCTGAGGATCTCGCGTAAACGCGATGAATTCGCGCACGAGGTCGGCCTTTGGTCCGCCCTTGATGACGCAGAAGCCCTCCGTGCCGAGAAGACCCTGGTTGAACACCACTTTCGCCGGCGCGCCATCGTCGATGGCCGCCTGAGCGCGCGCGTTCCACGTCGGGCAGAGATCCACTTCGCGCGTCTTGAGCATCTGCGAGGTCTGAGCGCCGCCGGTCCACCAGATCTGTACGTCCTTCTTCAGGCGATCAAGGCTCTTGAAGGCGCGGTCGAGGTCCAACGGATAGAGCTGATCGGCGGGAACGCCATCAGCAAGAAGCGCCTGCTCGAGCGTGTCCTGCGGTGCCTTGCGCAGCGCTCGCCTGCCCGGGAAATCCTTTACGTTCCAGAAATCAGCCCACGAGCCAGGAGCTTTCTTTCGTGTGAAGGCGTCGTCGCGATAGGCGAACACCGTCTGAAGCGCCAGGACGGGCATGAAGCTAGGCGTAACGTAACGCTCCGGAATGCCGCCGGCCGAGGCCCGATGCTCCTCGAGAAACAAGCCGGACTTCGGGTCCATCAGCACGTCGTGAGACATGTTGTTCAGAAGAGCGCCGTCCCAGACGTAGCTCTTCGTCTCGACCATGCTTTTGATGTACGCAATCGGATCATGTTGGCCGACCACGCCGGCCACTTCAATGCCTGTGGCCTTCCTGAAGGGTTCGTAGAACGCGACCGTGAAGCCGGGGGTATAAGGGCCGCCGGGATCTCGCAGGACGATGCGTCGGTTTTCCTGCGCCCTCAGCCCCCAGATCGCTGGCGCAAACACTGCCCCACCGGCGATAGCCGCCGTCCCCAGAAATGCGCGACGCGATAGAGCGATCGTTTGCTTGTTCCTGCTCATGGGCCTCCCCTTTCCTCTCAAGACGCCAATTCCAGCATCATTGACATGTCAGTTCTGACATGTCAATGATCGTTCGTTCTATGGCCTATGGCAAAAGCGAAGGAGAAATGCGCCATGACGATCCACCGCAGCGGGACCAACAGGCGCCTGAGCAAGCTCGTCGTTCACCGGGGAATTGCGTACTTGGCGGGACAGGTCGCCGATACCCTGAACGCTCCGGTCGAGGTACAGACCAAGGAAACGCTTGCGAAGATTGATGCGCTGCTCAAGGAGGCAGGCAGCGACAAAACAAAGATCCTGTCGGCGCAAATCTGGCTCGCATCCATGGAGGACGCGCCAAAGATGAATGCGATCTGGGAAGAATGGATGCCGGAAGGTCAGGCACCGGCGCGCGCCACCGTCGGCGCGCCGCTCGCCTCTCAGCGTCACCTCGTCGAGATCAAGGTTACCGCCGCCGTCGACTGAGGGCCTATCAGGATCTCGCCGCGGCCAGGCGCGCCGGGATTCTCAGGGTCCGTCGACCCGTAATCAGTTCAGGCGCAGCCGCAAAGACAGCCATAACGCGATCTTGGCTGCGCCTGATCCCGTCGAGCGTCGTTCTGTGCGCTGCGGCCCGATCGCCTGCAACAATAGCGTCGATCATGGGGCCATGACCGCGCGACCAGTCGTCGGATAACTCCGATTCGCTGGCGGTCAGATAGAGGATGCGTAGGGACTCGTCGTGCAGTTTTGTCACCGATTTCGCCAGCCGGGAGCTTCCGCTGGCGTCCGCGATCGCGACATGAAAGTCGCGGTTGGCGAGCAGAAACCGTCGCTTCGCGGTGATATCGCTCACGCGATAGGGATTGGCGCAGGCTTTATTCAGACGCCTGAGCTTCGCTTCCGAGATGTTGCCCGCCGCGCGCGCCGCAGACTCCGGCTCGACAATCTCACGCATGGCGAAGATATCCACGACGTCATCCATCGTCATGGGCGCCACGACATGGCCGCTACGCGGTCTGCTCGTGACCCAGCCGTCCTGGCCCAGCCGGGACAGGGCGTGCCGCACCGACGCCTTGCCAACCCCATAGTGGGCAGCAAGATAGCCCTCGGATAGCTCCTCGCCCGGCGGCAGGTCGCAGGAGATGATCGCAAGCTTCAACGTCTCGTAGAACTGGTCCTTAATCTGACCTTCAGAAGCTTCGTCCACCGCACGTCCTCGCGTTCTATTGACATGTCAGATGTGACATGTCAGACAATTGACAGGAGGATAGCCGATATGCCAAAGATTGTGAAGTCAGGACAGGATGCGGGTGCTCAGGCGGTTGAGGATGCGAGTGTCCGGGCAACGGTGGAAACCCTGTTGGCGGACATTGCCTCGCGAGGCGATGCCGCCGTGCGCGATGCATCACGCAAGTTCGACGCCTGGGACCGTACTGATTTCAGGCTCACGGACAAAGAAATTGCAGACTGCATCAGCCAGTTGTCGCATCAGGATCTCGACGATATCCGGTTTGCGCAGGAGCAGGTCCGCAACTTCGCCGAAATCCAGCGCTCCGCCCTGAAGGACGTCGAAGCGGAGACACTTCCTGGCGTCATCCTTGGTCACAAGAACATCCCGGTCGACGCCGTCGGTTGCTATGTTCCGGGAGGCAAGTATCCCCTGCTCGCTTCGGCCCACATGTCGGTCATCACCGCGAAGGTCGCCGGCGTGAAGCGCGTGCTGACTTGCGCCCCGCCCTATCAGGGCCGTCCGGCTCCGCCAATCGTGGCCGCACAGAAACTCGCCGGAGCCGACGAAATCTACTGTCTCGGTGGCGTGCAGGCGGTCGGCGCGATGGCGCTCGGCACAAAAACCATCCCGGCCGTAGACATGCTGGTCGGACCCGGCAACGCTTACGTCGCCGAAGCCAAGCGACAGCTATTCGGCCGGGTCGGCATCGATCTGTTCGCGGGACCGACCGAGACACTGGTGATCGCCGACGACTCGACGGATGGCGAGATGTGCGCCACCGACCTGCTTGGCCAGGCGGAACACGGACCCGATTCTCCGGCGATCCTGCTGACGACGTCAGAGAAGCTGGCCAAGGATACGCTAGCTGAAATCGAGCGGCTGCTCGGCATTCTTCCGACCGCAGCGATCGCTCGGAAGGCCTGGGAAGCGCACGGCGAGATTATCGTCTGCGCCGACGACGCCGAGATGGTGCGCGAAGCCAATCGTATCGCGTCCGAGCACGTCCAGGTCATGACACGTGATCCCGACTACTTCCTCGAGAAACTCACCAATTATGGCTCGCTCTTCCTCGGGCCACGCACCAACGTGGCGTTTGGCGACAAGGTCATCGGGACGAACCACACCCTTCCGACACGAACTGCGGCCCGATATACTGGCGGCCTCTGGGTCGGGAAATTCCTGAAGACTGTAACGTATCAGCGCGTCGTCACCGACAAAGCCGCGGCAGAGATAGGCGCCTATTGCTCACGTCTCTGCACCCTGGAAGGATTTGTCGGCCACGCTGAGCAGGCGAACGTTCGGGTCCGGCGCTATGGTGGCAAGAATGTGCCATATGGCGCGCCCGTCCCCGCAGCGACCTCGGCAGCATCATGATCAAGCGCATCTTACCGTACGAAGGACTGCTTCACGAAGTTGTCGAGCATAACGGCGTGCTCTACATCGGCGGGATTGTCCCCGAGGACACGAGCCTTGACATGACCGGCCAGGCAAACGACGTGCTTAGCCAATTGTCGTGCTTGCTGATAACTCTCGGATCGGACCTGTCTAATGTCTTGCAGGCGACCATCTTCGTTACGAAGCTTGGCGAGAAGGCTGAATTCAATTCGGCCTGGAAGGCGCATTTCGCCGAAGCCCATCTTCCCGCCCGTGCCGTGATCGGAGTCGCCGATCTCGGCTTGGGCGTTAAGCTTGAGATGACGGCAATTGCGGCTCGTCGGACCTAGGGTAGAACCATCGGGCTATGAATAGCCCCAGCCCAATGCATCGCGCCCCTCTGGAATGCGGCTTCAGGAGCACCGGCGGATGCGACGAACTCCTCAACGGCCGGCCGACCGTCGCAGGCCGCACTTCTTTCACCTGGGCCTCGAGCGCCGGCAAGGGACGGCAGTTCAACAGAACGGTGACATCAGGTCGGCGGACGCCCAGTGGGATCCTTGGCGATTGCCGCGGCGGACAGCATGCGGAAGATTGGCTTTTCGCCAGGCTGGCCTAGGAAGGAAACGCCGTTTGCCGACTTTCCCGTGTTCTGACCGCCCCCCTTTCTGCTAGCTCTAAAAGCCAATGGCTTTCCGACGATGGTGGATGCTCCTGCTGGGCCCACCAACAAATCGAGGGCTTAGTCGGCCTTTATTTCACAGCCGGTTCGTCACCGCACCAGAAACGCCCAGCTTCGTCGCGCTGAGTGCAGCTTCAGCTGTCAACCAACTTCTCCGGCTTCAATCTGACTACGATAATCTGCGATGAAGACAGAGGTCAGTCAGTCTTCACGTAACCAGCTCTGACCGCCTCGCGAGCGAACCAAGGGCGCAATTGGCGGAGCGCGAACTCAAGGCTTTCCATCGAGATGGCGAAGCTGAAACGAACGAACCGGCCTCCGTCGACCGGATCGAAATCGATCCCTGGCGCGACGGCCACGCCGGTCTCCTGCAGCAACCGTTTGCAGAAAGAGAGGCTGTCGTTCGTCAGGTGGCCCACATCAGCATAGATGTAAAAAGCTCCGTCGGGTGGCGCCGTGGTAGACAGGCCGAGTTCAGGAAGTATATCCAGCAGGCGATCCCGGTTGGCCCTGTAGGTCTCCAGATGTCCGTCGAGTTCTTCGCGCGCCTCGAACGCCGCAAGCGCCGCGTGTTGGCTCAGCGACGGAGCGCTGAGGAAGAGATTTCCAACTCGAGCTCTCGCCGCGTGCAGATGCTTTTTGGGAGCGAGTAGCCAACCGAGCCGCCAGCCCGCCATACTGAAATATTTAGAGAAGCTGCTGATCACTACGGCCGAGGGCGCAAATTCGAGCATCGATCGTGCCGGGGCGCTGTAACTGAGACCATGGTAGATTTCGTCTGAAATGATATGAATATTGCGTGCAACGCAGACTTGCGCGATAGCAGAGAGCTCCCGGGCCTCCAGGATCGTGCCTGTAGGGTTGGCAGGACTTGCGAGGATGATCCCTGCCGGTGCAGGGTCCAGTTCGGTAAGCGCCTTTGCTGTGAGCTGATACCTCGTGGCCGGCCCGCAAGGAACCTCGACCGGGACCATGTGCAGCGCACGCAAGGTGTTACGGTATGCCACGTAGCCTGGGCGCGCGAACGCTACACGTTCGCCGGGGCTGAAGAGCGTCGCGAGCGCAAGCACCAGGGCTGGCGAAGCTCCACATGTCAGAATGAAGCGCTCAGGCTCAATCTGCAGCCCGTAGGAATCTTCATAGTGACGCGCCAGACGCGCACGAAGAGCGGGGCTCTCCCAGTATCCCATTGGATCATTTTCCAACACGGCACGAGCGG
Organism: Bradyrhizobium sp. 14AA; assembly: GCF_054185205.1. Lineage (NCBI taxonomy): Bacteria > Pseudomonadati > Pseudomonadota > Alphaproteobacteria > Hyphomicrobiales > Nitrobacteraceae > Bradyrhizobium > Bradyrhizobium sp. 14AA. The sequence goes on from NZ_JAVAYM010000013.1 coordinate 81,043, forward strand.
CCGCAAGCGCCGCCCGGGGCGCGCCCGTCGAGGGTTGACCGAACTCCATGTGAACAACACGACGACCCGAGGCGGCGAGTTCGTGCGCCAGACGACTGATTGAGATAGTATGGTAAGGAGCAATCTGGGACATGAAGACCTCTGTACGCAGACGGTTGATTTTGCTTGAGCTCGTTTCTGACTGGAGATTAGAAGCCGACGGCAGACCCTTGGCCGCTGTGCAGACATTGATCCTAGCGCCATCCGCCGGTATCAGCCACAAGGTGGCGAAGACGAGGATTCTCGCAAACTACCAGCATGCTAAGCCTCCAACTGGCCTCGCCGCGGATCGTGTCCCAGCGCCGAGGGCACGATCGCTTCTATCAAATGCGGGCCTGGTGTAGCGAATGCGCGCTCCAACTCCTTTACGAAGTCGGCTACCGTCGTACAGCGCGCGGCGCTCATGCCCATGCCCTCCGCCAGCTTCGAGAAGCTCAACGCCGGTTCCTGCAAGTCGAGTTGAGCCCGGGCCTTGGGGCCCGCTCCCAAAGCGCCTACTCGCCCGAGTTCGAATCCAAGCACCGCATACGATGCATTGTTGAAGATGACTGTCGTGACATCGAGCTTTTCGCGAACGATCGTCCAAAGCGCCTGGATCGTGTACATTGATGTACCGTCGCCAACCAATGCCAGCACCGGACGGTCGGGACATGCAATAGCCGCCCCTACTGCATTCGGCAAAGCCTGACCGATCGCGCCGCCGCTCAGAGTGAGCAGATCATGTTTCGGGCAGCCGGCTGTATGTTTCAGCAGTGTCGCTCCAGACGTAATCGATTCGTCGATGATGATGGCGCGGCCAGGCAACAGGTGCCCGACGGCCTCACAAACATTTTCCGCAGTCAGTGAGGCTCCCTGAGGACGACCTGGGCGGGTATCGGGAGCCAGCATTGGTGGCGTGCCTTCTGCTCCAAGCGCTCCTGCAAGCTTAGCGAGACTGGCGCCGGCGTCTTGCTCGGATCGAGACAGAACATGTACTTCGCATGTACTTGGCACCAGATAGCTCGGCTTGTCCGGATAAGCGAAGAATGAAACGGGAGCTTTTGCGTCGACCAACACGAGTTTGTCGAATGCCTTTAATTGCGCTGCGGCCAGTTCTGCCACATATGGGATGCGTTCAACTGTAGGGAGGCCGGCTCCGCGCTGCATCCTGGTCGGAAAGGTTTCCGCGAACAGTGTGACGTTGCTATGCGCAGCAATGCGTGCAGCCATAAGCAGAGCTTCTTCCTGCAACGCGGCGCCGCCGAGCAAAATGGCTGTGCGGCTACCTGATCTGATTACTGCGGCGATCGCCCGAACGGCCGCATCGTCGGCGGGGTGTGCGTTCGCGATCGGCCGCGGAGATTCGGTCACACCTCCCTCCCCCCATGAAACGTCGGCGGGAAGGACCAACGTCGCAACCTGGCCGGGCGGCCCCATCGCCGCGCATACGGCGTCGACAGCATCCCGGCACAGCTCGCCGGTGGTCTTCGACGTGCGTACAAAAACCGGAGACACGTTGCGAGCCACAGTTTCGATGTCGGACTGTAGCTGCGCATCGTACTGCACGTGATACGTTGCATGGTCACCGACGATGTTGACCACCGGAACCTTGCCCTTGCGTGCATTGTGCAGGTTGGCCAGACCATTGCCGAGCCCGCACCCAAGATGCAGGAGCGTCGCTGCGGGTTTGCGGGTCATCCGCGCATAACCATCCGCAGCTCCCGTCGCGACGCCTTCGAAGAGGCAGAGGACCGCACGCATGCCGGGAGCAGCGTCCAATGCCGCAACGAAGTGCATTTCGGACGTGCCGGGATTGGTAAAGCAGACCTTGATTCCGGCGTTTACGAGGGTCTGCAAAAGGGCCTGGGCTCCGTTGGGCATGTCGGATCGCTCGTTTCAGACGTCGTATTTGAGCCACGAGCGCCTAAGATTAGTGTTGCGGATAAATATTTCAGCGTGAAGAGAGCGTGTTCTTGTAGATACGTCCGTCTTTCATCACCAGACGCAGCGTCTTGTCTGGGTCGGCAAGAAATTCGAGGCTCTTCGTCGGATCGCCGTCTGCGATGAGGAGATCCGCCAGCGCGCCGGGGGCTATGACTCCGACGTCTCCGCCGTATTGATTGCGAGGCCCGGAAAGGCGGAGAAGCTCACCATTGCGCGCCGTCGCAATGCGCAGGAGATCAAGCGGCTCGTAAACGCCAGGCGACAACTTGGTGAGCTGACGCGCATGGCGGGCTAGCGATTGGGGCGCAAACAAGATGTCAGTCCCCCAAGCAGTATTGATCTTGAATCGCTTTGCGAGATCATAAGCGCGTTCTGTCCCCTTGGCGACCCGCAGCGCCTTCTCCAGACGGGCAGCGTCGAGTTTCGGAGTAGTGACGTCTCCATCCCTGAAGAAGGGCTGCAGACTCCACCAGATACCCTCGCCAGCCATCATGCGCGCCGATTCCTCGTCGGCGAGTTGGCCGTGCTCGATCGACTTCACACCAGCGCGGACGGCGCGCTGGATTCCCCGTGGCGTATAGACGTGGGTCATGACATAGGTACCCCAGTCTTCGGCCGCTTCAACGCCCGCGCGCAACTCACGTTCGGTGTACTGTGTCACGTCGATGGGATCGAAGGAGGAGAAGACCCCACCTCCAGCTGCCATTTTGATCTGTGTTGCACCGAGAAGGAGCTGCTCGCGCACGCGGCGCAGGACTTCACTCTCGCCATCAGCGACGATGCCGAAGCCTGCGGTTTCCCGAAAGCTAAGACGTTGCGAGTCGCGCGGAACTTCATTTCGTTGCCGATAGTCACCGTGACCAGAAGTTTGCGAGATCATTGCACCTGAGGGGAAAATGCGCGGTCCGTCGATGACACCCTGGTCGATCGCCCGCTTGATGGCAAAGCTCGGACCTCCGGCATCACGGACCGTCGTAAAGCCTCTCAAAAGCGTGCGCTCCGCCTCCCGGGCGGCGACGAGGTGAACGTACGGGAGACCGGCAGTAGACATGTCCGCATCAGCGAGGCCGCACATCATTGTGTGCCAATGCGCGTCGATCAGGCCCGGCATGGCGAGACGCCCGCCGCAGTCAATAGTCTCAACACCATCAAGCTTCTCGCCTGACGGCGGGAGACCAGCGAAGCGATTCTCACGCACAAGCACGTTTACATCTTGGCGTATGTTAGTGCTGAGGCCATCGAACAACCGTAGATTGGAAAGCAGGACAGCTCGCCCTAGCGCGGACGGTTGCGCCTTTGCCGGCTTAAGCCCCAACGTCGCAAGAAGGGCTGCGAAGCCACCGAGCGCTTCGCGACGCGACAGACTGGAGCGAATTCTTCGGTTGAAAGCCTCCACTTGCGGGCTACAGCAAGAGCATCGTGAGGACGGTTCTGAATCGCAGACGAATTTTCCAGAATTGGTTGTTCCAGCAATCTGGGAAGAGAAGCGAATTGTCATCAGTAGGATCCAACCAAAACTCTGCGGAAGATTTGGCAGTTCACCATACAGGTGCTGCACCGAGCGTCGGACTCAATCAGCTTGAGCATCCTTCATGTGCTTTACCAAGCCGATAGCGGCCAGAAAGTAATGCATAGACGCCCAAGCATAGAGGAGCTGAGTTACGACAATTCCCTGCCGCGTCGCCAGAGCGATAGCACCACGGCATCTGGATGCCAGCTCGATCGAAGAGTTCGCTGGAGCGACGCCGCCGGGACACGCCAAGCCAAAGCTGCTCGCGGCATCGCCGCCAAAGGCGCTGAACATTCCCGCAAAGCCGAGGCCGGGGTTATTGAAGTTGAACTGGGCCAAATGATCGATGAGCAAACCGGCAAAGACCGGACCGCCACCGAGAGCGACCAAGTTCAGGAAGAGAGAGAGAACAGCGGACGCGGTCGCCCGACGATGAGGCGGCACTGAGTTCTGCACGATCGCGAACGTCGGAGCCAAGTATGTAAGCTGGAAGATGCCCGCGAACAGAAAAAACAGGGCCGCCGCCTTCCAGCTATCGACCATGTAGGCAGAGATTTGGAGCGGTCCGGCGATGGCAAGGCCAATCGCAGGGATCAATGTGTACCAAAGCACGCTCTTTCTGCCGGCCCAGTCGGAGATGAAACCACCGGCAAGCATACCCAAGCCTGCCGAAAAGCCGCCGATCAATCCGACAACCAGACCAATTGTGGTCAGATCCAACCCAAACATCCGCACGAAATATGCCGGCGAAAACACGTTCGAGCTGTAGCTCGCGGCAGAGGCGAGAGTGATGCCCAGCACCATGTGCAACACTGGCCATTTGCCGAACAGCACCTTGGCGACCGCTCCGAGTTCACGGAATTCCTGGATCACAGAGAAGGATGCCTCCTCCTGCGCGCGGCTAAGGTCAGCTCCCACTTCTCGGGTCGGCTCGGAATGACCTCGCGGCGGCTCCTTGACCAGAACCTTGAAGAGGAAAGCTAGTATAATGCCTGGAGCACCGACGACGACGAAAGCCACACGCCAGCTAAACTCGGTGGCCAACCAGCCACCGGCTGCGGCACCAATCATAACGCCGAGGGGAATGCCGAAGGAGTAGATCGACAGCGCGGTGGCCCGCTTTTTGGGCTCGAAGTAGTCACTGATCAGGCTGTGGGCCGGCGGGTTGCAGCCGGCCTCGCCGATGCCAACCCCGAAACGAAAGATGGCCAACTGCACGAAGGTGTGGGCCGCACCGCACAGGGCGGTGAACCCAGACCAAGTGATCAGGGCTAGGGTAATGATGGTCACGCGATTACCCCGTTCGGCCCAGCGCGCGATCGGGAGACCGAGGACGGTGTAAAGAAGGGCGAAGTAGAGGCCGCCGAGCAGCCCCAGCTGCGTGTCGGACAGTTTTAGGTCGACCTTGATGGCCTGACCGATAATTGAGATGATTTGTCGATCGATGAAGTTGAAGGTATACGCCCCGAGAAGGAGGGCCAGCACTGTCGCTTTGTAGCCGTTGGAGTAGAGCGGCTTGGCTTCGGATATTCCGGCGGCTACTGTTTTATTCATTGCTTTGTATTCCCCCCAGGTGATAGCCAACACAATTTGTCTAAACCGCCGCGCTGCAGACGGCTGCTAAATCGCGGAGCAGCAACTGGATCGACCATTGCGACGGCCAGACTGTCGTGCCGGCGGCGACGCCGCCGCGCTTAGCTTCTGAAGCTGGGATCGATCCGGTCCAGCTTGCGCAGAAGGGCAGGCCAGGTCAGGCGTTCGGCGAGCAGGCTCATGCTGTCGGGCCGCGCTTGGGACAGCGCTGTCCGACGGATATCCCGGGGCGGAACGGTTAGTTGCTCACGGCCCGCTGCAAGCATGTGGACCTGCGCTTCACAAGCCCGTTCGAGGAAGTAAAGACGTAGGAAACAGCCTCCGACGCTCGGGCCGACAGCCAGAGTGCCGTGGTTGCGCAGGATCATCGCGCATCTCGAGCCAAGATCCTCCACCAGCCGCTCTCGTTCGGCCAAGTCGGTCGCGATCCCCTCGTATGCATGGTAGGCGATCTCTCCGGCTAGTAGTGCCGTCTGAGTGAGGGGAAGCAGGCCATCCTGCATCGCGGAGACAGCCTGACCGTACGGAGTGTGCAGGTGCATCACCGCTGCGGCATCCTCGCGGCAGGTGTGAATCGCCGAGTGGATCACGAAACCCGCCGGATTTACGGGGTGCTCGGTCTTCCCGACCGGATTTCCGTCCACATCGATCTTGACCAAGCTGGAGGCTGTAATCTCCTCGAACATCAGGTCATATGGATTGATCAGGAAGTGGTGTTCCGGCCCCGGAACGCGAACGGAGAGATGGGTGAAGATGAGGTCATCCCAGCCGTAAAGCGCGACCAGCCGATACGCTGCCGCGAGATTGACACGCGCTGCCCACTCTGCGGGATCCATTCCAGAAATTCGCGTCATGTTTCCCTCCATCGCGTGAGGGATACGCCTACTGCGCGCTACAGATTGTCTAGTTTTTGACAATTGCAAAGTCGCAGGTAAGATCGAAACATGAAGTCGCTGTTCATTCCGCATTTGAAGCAGAGCCAGTGGTTCATTGCGCTCGGCGTCGAGCTTCAGAATGCACTCTTGGGGGCCGCTCGATTGCAGCCTTTCAAGGATCAACAGGCCGTCTATCGTCAAGGCGACGAGCCGACCGGGCTTTACGCAGTGCTTGACGGGCAGGTCCGTCTGATCAGCTACACGGCGGGCGGATCGGGGTTCTTGATGCTGGAGGCTGAATCCGGAGATTGGTTCGGCGAAGCATCAACTCTCGATGGCGAACCTCGACAGCAGGATGCAGTGGGTTTTGGGAGTGGCAATCTCCTCCATCTCTCGATGGGGGACATTGATCGGGTTACTCGCAAGCGGCCAGAATTGTGGCGCGCCATCGGACAACTAGCGACGCAGCACCAGCGGGCAGCCCTAGAATACATTCAATGGCTAATCTCCGCCGGGTTCGAGGCTCGCATCGCACGGCTACTTCTGAGCCGGCACGCGCGTAGCTCCAAAGGCATCATAGAAATATCTCAGGAAGAGATCGCAATGAACGTCGGCGCTTCCCGACAAACGGTTGTCTCCGTCCTGCATCGATTCCGGAAGGCCGGCACCATTTCGCTCAGCTATGGCGCTATCCGGGTCAACAAGGCCGCAATTTTGGCAGGTTGCCTTTAGCTTTCCTTCGTCCCTTCATTTCTCGCGCCAGACAAGAAGTCGTGCCCTGGCTGCCCTCTACTGCGTGCCGGCCCCCGTAGGTCAGGGCGCACGAACCACGTTCACCCGAATCGCCGCCGCCGCCATTCGATCAGCTTGGCACTAACTTCTTCCGGCTTTTCCTGCTGCGTCCAGTGACCGCTTCCCTTGACCAAGTATTTCTCGAGGTCGGGAATCAACTTCTCCATTCCGTCCGCGGCGGACGGCGGTAGAACCTCGTCATTTTCAGCCATGATCATCAGCGAGGGCACCCTGACGGTATGATCGACTTCAGATGAACGCTCCCAGTTTCGTGTCATATTTCTGTACCAATTGATACCGCCGGTGAATCCTGTTTGGGAGAACGTGTCGACGAAGACCTGCATTTCCTCGGCGGTCAAGATTGGCGCGCGTGGGTCGTTTCGGCGGTCATACGCGGCCACCATCTGCGGAAACGCGAGGTGATGCTTCGTGGAGGCTCCGATACCCGCCGTGGCAGTTTCTGCCGTCGCTGGCGCCTTGCGCGGCATTGGCTTTCTCATGAAACAATCGAATGTCTGTTCGACCCGGCTCGCAAAGATCTGATCTGGACCTCGGGCAGGATCCTGGAATTGAACGATGTACATCTGGTCGCCAAACCGTTTGCGCATTAACCCGATCGGATCCGCAGGGGCACGCGCCGTGTGGGGCGTGTTGACACCGACAACGCCGGCAACCCGGGTCGGGTGGCGCAATGGCATTTGCCAGACCACGAAACCACCCCAGTCGTGGCCGACGAAAATGGCCTTGTCGATTTCGAGATGGTCGAGCAGGCCGACGAGGTCGGCCGTCAGATGTTCCAAATCGTAGGATTCCACGCTCTCGGGCCGGTCGGTGGCGCCATATCCGCGCTGGTCAGGCGCAATAACACGGAGCCCCGCCTCACTGAGAGCTTTGATCTGGTGGCGCCAGGAGAATGCAATTTCGGGCCAGCCGTGGCACAGCACGATCGGTGGTACGTCCGATTTGGCTCCTGCCTCATAGTATCCCATCCGAATTCCATTGGTCTGGGCAAATTTAATTGGCGGCATTTCAATCATCGGACGATTCCAATTTCTGATTGCGCGTCAATTTTTGGTGGATTGAATCAGAGCTTGCCAGCAGATCGACATAGTCGGAGAACGCACGTTTGATCTCTAGCTTCGCGGTCTTCTTCGACCAGTTCATCGAACCGGAAATGAACAAGGCAGCATTGCCAATGCAAAAGGCCAGGATGCTGGTGGAAACAAGGTGGACGTCGTCCTGTCGCAAATAGCCGCTCTCGATGCAGTCTTTGACGCATCCGTGCAGCATTCGATAGGTGGGACGGGATATGCGTCTCGCCGAGTCGCGGTCACGGAGACCGGACATGTTACGGCCAGAGAGAAATATGAGTTCAAAGTACGGGCTCTTGTCCAACGCAAAGTCAATAAAGCCATCGGCCAGGAGCATGAGCCTGTCGGCGGCAGACCGACCTTCGCGGTGCCGCTCAAGGTAAGCAGCGAAAATTCCGTAGCCGGCTTCAAGCAAAGCCAACTGCAGCTGTTCCTTGTTTTCAAAATGGCGATAGATCGCCATCGGCGTGACGCCGACGTCGCTGGCGATCTGCCGCATGGACACTTGGTCGTGTCCATGGGTCAGAAAGCGATCGAGCGCCGTCTCCAGAATTCGGTCCCGAGTCGATGGCTTTGCTGGATGCGACATGGCAGCGTCAGATGGCCTGCGGCTGGTGCGGATTGACATACCGCTTTCGAATCTCTGTCATCATATCCACACCCAATATCGTGGAAGCCGTTATAACGCCACCGACCAGAGCGCCGATGATGCCGTCCGTCGAGATGTCCTGTCCAGTGAGATAAAGGCCCTTGATCGGCGTCCGCGCACGCAGCCAGCGTTGGCGGAACCTTTGAGGCGACGCCTCGATTCCCATAAAGCCGCCACGCTCACGCTTGACGAATGTTTCGTAGCTGAGCGGCGTCGAAACTTCGACGCAGTCGAGCGCGGAACGCGCAGCAGGCGCGTGGCGAAAAAGTTCGTCGAGCAGCCGTTCCCTTATGTTTTCCTTCAGCGCCAGGTAATCATCGCCGCGCTTCATCCAGCGCGAGCCGCGCCACTTCTCGAAGTGGCGGAAGTCGGTATAGCCATACATCTCAACCGTCGATTTTCCAGGATGCGCTTCGTCCCAGGAAGGATCCTTGGTCGACGGAAACGTAATGAAGGTCCACGGAAACGGGGCGCTGAAATCCGTCCGATGAGCTTCAAGGTTAGCCTCCAGGTCGTTGCTCGGATGGGCCCAAATGTTGGCCGAACCGAAACCCAGTTCACGGGCCGGCCTGTTGAATCCGATATTTAGACCGACGACGGCATAGGAGTCCGCGACTTTGCCGAGCTGGTCGAGCAGCCCGGTCGGGCGTAGGTTGTCGCGCGACACAAGTCGCCCATAAGTATTCTGGACCCCGGCATTGCTGATGACGACCGGACAAGCCAGTTCTTCGCCTGAGGAGAGGCGGACGCCTTTAGTCTCCCCGTCCTCGACGAGTATTTCAGTTACTTCCGCACTGTGCAGCACCATGCCGCCCGCACGTTCGATAATCGGGACGATCGCCTTGGAGAAGGACTGCCCCCCGCCGGTCGGATAGCTGCCGCCGTTCAGGTAATGTTTGGCGAGCATGCAATGCATCGCAAAAGAGCTCTTGCTTGGCTCAAGGCTGTAGTCACCCCAGTTCGCGCAGAGGACAGCGATCAGTTCCTTGTCGGAAGTCAGTTTTGACAAAACGTCGATGGTCAGTTCGTCGGAGAACCCGTGGAATTTTCCGCACATGGCCTCATAGGTTGCGTCCGCCTGGTTGGGAGGAAGTGCTTTCTCGGCAAAATATCCGGATGACGATTTGGTCACCTCCTGAACGAGATGAAGATACCGGTCGATCGCATCCGTCTCGTTGGGAAAGTAGCGCTTGAGGGCCGCAGCGTAGTTCGTGGCTCCCGCCGGGATATCGTAAGCCTTTCCTGCGATCACCATCCGATTGTAGATATCGGGAAGTTTGGCCCATGCGATGCCGCTTTCGGTTACCGCATCGAACAACCGCCATGTCGTGGTTTGCGACGAGCCGACATCGCCGATGTAGTGAAGGCCGACTGTCCATCGGTAGCCGTTGCGCGAGTAGGACTGCGTAAGTCCTCCCACGACATTATGCTGTTCAAGTAGCAGCACTTTCCACGACTTCTGGGCGAGTAGCGAAGCAACGCTCATGCCGCCCATGCCCGATCCGACGACGATGGCGTCGAACCTACCCTCGATCGGCTTCGCCGGCCGGTAAGCTTGCCCCATGGTTTTCATGCTCAGCTCCTCATAAGTATACAGCTGTATACTTTATGATCACGAGACTTCGTCGGCGTCAAGAGTGGCCCGTCCTCTGGGAGCGACGAATTGAGAAATCTTGCCTAGCGCGCAGCTGGAGATTTGGATCCGCGCAGGTCCATGCCGCAATGATGCGTGGGCTTATGAGCGCTTGTCCGCGAATTGCGACGCCCGTTGCTCGACCTGCCGCTTGATGTTTGCCAGCGCGATTGCCGCCTCTTCGTCCATGCGTTGGATTTGGTCGTCACTCGGCGCGACGGGACGGCGCGGGTTGCTAAGATGGCGCGTGTATTTCGTAACATCTCCTTCGCGCTCAAAAGTGTAGCGGATCACGATCGGTCCGATGAAATCCGTGTCGGCTTGAACGGTCCAAACATGAGGACGATCGCTCTCAGCCACCCTCCAGTTGAGCACGACCTCGCCGCGGCGGATACGCCATTGCTCGCGAAACGTTTCGCCTGCCTCGAGCGCACGATTCTCGCTTTCGATTCGATGCGAAGCAGCCAGCCATTCCGGCCACGAATTCGGATTGCAGACGTAGTCGAAAACGGCCTCCGGCGGAGCTTCAATACGGATATCGTGGCTACGATCGAAAGAGATTGGCATCGAACTCTCCAGTTAAGGCGATAAGGACTAACCGACGCGACGCTGCGGACGAGCTCCAGCTAGGCCTCCCATGCCGGAACCGACGACAATGACGTCGTAATTGCTCCTCACTCCTCTTGTGGTCTTCCGATAGGCGGTTCGACGGCTTCCGCCGGCGAGCCATTCAGTGCGGGTAAACGGGAGCAGTGCCCAACGTGTCGTCCGCACGCATCCGGCGTTCATTCTCCGTGAAGGCTGCTCGGTCGAGCGCGGCGCGCGGCGAACGGTCAAGCATAGACACCAGCCAGCAAGTCAGGAAGGCCAGCGGCATGGTGACAATGGTCGGCGGATCGTAAGGGAACAACGGCGCGGAGTTGCCGATAACGACGACCCAAATCGCCGGCCCGGCAATGGTCAGGGCGACCGAAGACACCAGTCCGACGATACCGCCCGCAAGCGCGCCGCGGGTGGTCAGGCCATCCCAGTACATCGCGAGCATCAGCACCGGGAAGTTGGCGCTGGCGGCGATGGCGAAGGCCAGTCCGACCATGTAGGCGACATTCTGCTTCTCAAACAAAAGGCCGAGAAGAATAGCCGCAACGCCGATGGCCACTGTGGCGAAACGCGACACCCGGATTTCCGCGGCTTCGCTGGTTGCCTGGCGCCGGAACACGTTGGCATAAAGATCGTGAGAGATCGAAGCAGCGCCGGAAATTGCCAGCCCGGCCACCACCGCCAGGATAGTGGCAAAAGCGATCGCAGAAATCGCACCCATCATTGCTTCGCCGCCAAGGGCCTTGGCGAGATGGATCGCAACCATGTTCCCGCCGCCCAGAATGGCACCTTTGGCGTCGAGAAATTCCGGATTTTTCGATACCAGGACGATGCCACCGAATCCCAGCACAAAGACGATGCCGAAGAACAGGCCAATCAGCAGAGTCGCCCAAGCCACCGATTTCCGCGCGGTCGCAGCATCCGCCACCGTGAAGAACCGCATCAGAATGTGAGGCAGTCCTGCGGTGCCAAGCATCAGACCGAGACCCAATGAGACCGCTGAAATCGGCGACTGCACTAGCGCCTGCGGCACCAAGATCGCCGCTCCGCGGCGATGCGCCGCTGCGGCCTCTGCCATCAAATCTCCGAGATCGTAACCAAATCGGCTCAGCACCATAAGCGCCATGAGCGCCGAACCGCCGAGGAGCAAGATTGCTTTGGTGATCTGCACCCAAGTTGTCGCCATCATGCCACCGATCACGACGTAGACAATCATCAGGATGCCGACCACGATCACGGCGACATGATAATCGATGCCAAACAGCAGGCGAATCAATTGACCGGCGCCTACCATCTGAGCGATCAGGTAGAACGCGATCACGGTCAGCCCGCCGGCCGCCGCGAACATCCGCATCGGACGCGGGTCGAGCCGAGCCGCCAGGACATCGGCAAAGGTGAAGCGCCCGAGATTGCGGAGACGCTCCGCGACCAGGAAGGTGATGATCGGCCATCCGACCAGGAATCCCATGGCGTAGACCAAGCCGTCGAAGCCGGTGGCGTAAATCAGTGCGGTCAATCCAAGAAAGGCCGCCGCCGACATGTAATCACCGGCAATGGCGAGGCCGTTCTGTAGGCCTGTGATGCTGCCGCCCGCGGTGTAGAAGTCGCGCGCCGACCGAGTTCGACGGGCGGCAAAGAACGTGATTACGAGCGTCGTGGCAATGATCGCCAGGAACATCCCGATCGCGGCACCGTTGCTGCCCGCTGCGGGTACTGCAGCCTGCGCCATGGCCGGCGCAGGCTGCCACGACATGCCCGCCGTCAGCAGACCCAGCACGATCAGACTATTAGCGCGCCAAACATAAAATCCCGTAAGCACCACCGCGGTCACGATCACCCCGAAGCTCAGCGCTGCAGCCAAATTAACCGTTCCGCCGGTGCGTAGCGGCATCATTAACAACGTCTGAGCGTGAACGCCGAGCGCTAGAAAGCCGAAATACACGGAGCACATGACGCCGCTGAGAATCCAACCGAGCCGAGCCCGGCGCTGATAGCCCGAAGCGCTATTTGTAGACGCAGTTCCCCCGCGCTTTGTCATGCTATCCCCCCGTGCGTTCGCCTCTAGCGTAACGTTGTATCAGTATACGACCAATATATTGGATTGAGTCAAGCGACTCATAACCGGTAGAGTTCGGCCTGCGCCAACGTTTTGCGATACATCCGCATTGACGCCGCGTCGATCAGTTGACCATCAACGCTGATCGCGCCCTGCCCCGCCTCAACGGCATCATGATAAGCTTTGGCATAACGCCGCGCGTCGGCTACGGCGTCCGCCGCCGGCGAGAATGCCGCTACGGCGAGCGGGATCTGGTCAGGATGGATTGCCCATTTGCCCACCGCACCAAGCAGATATGCCTTTCTTGCTTCCTCGTTGTAGACTTCATGTTTGCGAAAATCAGCGAACGGACCATCGATCGGATCGAGGCCATTGGCCCTGCAGGCGATGATCATCCGCACTCGTGCATAGTGCCATAGGTCCGAAGGATAACCGCCCATCTCGCCGACGCTCGCGACGTTAATGCCTTGGGCGGCAGTAAAATCCCCCATGCCGAGAATCATGGCCTCGAGCCGAGACGATGAACCGGCAATAGCATCAATGTCCTGCATCGCCTCAACTTCCTCGATCAGGATCTCGATGCCGATCTTTCGCTCCAGTCCGATCTTTCTCTCGATCTGTCCGAGCAGCACGTCGAGCCACTGCACGTCGGCCGGTCGACGGACTTTTGGCAACATGACCGTATCGACCGCGCCGGCACAGGCCTCCACTACAGAAATCACGTCTTCATAGGCCCATTGCGTCTCGAGGTCGTTGATGCGGAAGCAGCGCACCGTGTGCCCCCAATCCATCTCGCGAAACGCACGGATCACATTGGCTCGAGCGGCCACCTTTTCGCGCGGTGCCACCGCGTCCTCGAGATCCAGGAAGACGTGATCGACGCCAAGGCTGGCAGCCTTGGTGATTGCGCGTTGGTTGCTTGCCGGCACTGCCAGCTGGCAACGCCGTGCACGTTTTGGCCGCATGATAGTCATCACTTGCTTTCCTGAATTGGACGGCGGCGAATCAATACCTTGCGGTCGCCGCGGAATACGACTTCGTCACGTTGATTTCTGCCCCAGTGGCGGAACGTGACGATGCCGGCATCGGCGCGCTCCGCCGGCGCGATCTCAAGCACCTCGGTAAAGGCAGTGAGGGTATCGCCATGGAACACCGGGCTCATCAGCCGAATGCCGTCGAGACCAAGTTCGCTGATCGCTTGCTCGCCAGTGTCCTGCATGGCGAGCCCGATCACGGTAGCGATGGTGACGCCGCCGAAGGTGACGCGCTGTCCGAACATGGATCCCTTCATCCCTGCTTCGTTGAAATGCGCATCCGCGGTGTTCATGACAGACAGCGTGCCGAGCACGTTGTCCATCTCGGTGACTGTCTTGCTGCGGACGTGACGGAGCAATTCACCCTTGGTGAAGTCCTCGAAATAATTGCCGCGTCCCGTGAGCGATTCGATTTGCATCATCACGCTTTCCCCAACAGATGGTCCGATATGATCCGCATCTGGATCTCGGAAGTGCCTTCGAAGATCTTGGTCAACCTTGCGTCGCGCCAGTAGCGCTCGACGGCGAAATGAGTGGTATAGCCGGCCCCGCCGAGGATCTGCATGGCGTCGCTCGTGACATCCTCCGCCATTTCGGTGGCGAACAACTTGGCCATGGCGGCGGCGCTGTCGCAGCGCCGCTTCTGATCAATCTCGGTGCATACGAAATACATCAGTTGTCGCGCCGCTTCGATGCGTGTCGCCATATCGGCGAGCTTGAACCGGATCGCCTGGAACTCGGCGATCGGGCGGCCGAACTGCCGCCGCTCCATGGCATATTTCGTTGCGTCCTCAAGGCCGCCACGCGCCAAGCCGATTGCCCGCGCCGCGGTGTGCGCGCGGGCCGCCTCGAGTCCCGCCGTCATCATGTAGAAGGCCTGCCCCTCCTCACCGAGCATCGCTCCTGCCGGCACCCTGCAATCGTCGAAAGCCAATTCCCATGTCTTCCAGCCGAAATAGCCGATCTTCGGAATCGGGCTCCCGCTGACGCCTTTCGGCAATTCCCCTCGGGGTTTATCGACAATAAAGGCCGTGATCCCCGCGTGCTTTTTCTCCGACACCGAGGTACGCGCGAATACCAGGATGTAGTCGGCGCCATCAGCAAAGGTGCACCAGTACTTGGCTCCGGTGATCGACCATTCGTCGCCCTTGCGCTCGGCGCGACAGGAAATGCTCGAAAGGTCCGAACCGGTATCGGGTTCCGACAGGGCATAAGCGCCGAGGCATTTTCCAGACGCTGCGCCGACGAGATATTTGCTCCGCTGCGCGGGCGTCATATCCTTGGCCCCGAATACCGAATTGCCGCGCGCGATCAGGCTTGCCACGCTCATCCAACCGCGCGCGAGTTCCTCGGTGATCAGGCAGTATTCGAAGCAGCCGAGGCCGAGCCCGCCGTGTTCCTCCGGGATGGTAATACCGAAATAGCCCATCTCGGCGATCCGCTCGCGCAGACTCATGGGGATGTCACCCTTTTCCGGATCGAGCTTGTTAGCCACCGGCAGCACCTCGCGTAGAGCGAATTCGCGGGCACTGTTCTGGATCAGGCGACGCTCCTCGGTCATCATGCCGGTCATCGAGCTACTCCAATGGCTTTCACCATATTGGTGCGGGTAAATTCAATGACCACTTCACCGTTGCTGCTGGTCCCGCGCGTTCGCCAGCTAACGATACCGAAATCCGGCCGCCGGTCAGAGGTGCGGGTCGAGATTACGGTACTGTCGCCATAGAGCGTCTCACCGACGTAGACCGGCCGGTGATAGGAAAGATCGTCGACGCCGAGAAAGGCGCCGCCAGCCTCGCTCAGATCTTCCACAGACAAGCCGAAGATGGTGTTGAACACCAACAGCGGGTTGAGCACGAGATCCCGGTGTCCTGTGGCTCTGGCGTAATCGAGATTGAAATAGATCGGGTTGAACGCAAGGGTCAGCGTGCTGAAGAAACTGTTCTCGGCCGCGGTAATTGTGCGGCCCCAGTGATGCCGAAACAGCTGTCCAACCTTGAAGCTTTCGAAATATCTCCCCTTGGCAAGCGGGCGGGCGCTGGCAAAGTCCGGCATGTGGTCCGGTCCGGCCGATGCGGTCATGGCCTATCCTCTCTCTGATCAATTGTAATTTGGTAGCGCAGCATCAGCCCTGACAACGACGCCTCGACAGCCGCTGCATCAGCCGGCGAGCGAACGGTGATGTCTAGCCACGACCCCTCGCTTGAGCTGCGGTTGTCAACGGCAATGCCATCAATTGCAGGCAACGCCAAAAGCGCCGCCGCGCGGTTGGCGTGCTCGCGAAGCTGCGGCTTGTAAATCTTGCCGACCGCCGTCAGCGGCATGGTCTCGCAGATCACCACCTCGGCAGGCGCGGCCGCGCGATCAGCGATCCTCGCTCTGGCGAAGTCACGGAGCTCTTCGCTACTAGCCGTTGCTCCCGGCTTCAGCGTGACGTAGCAGACAGGCAATTCGCCGGCATAGGCGTCGGGTCGGCCAATCGCTGCCGCGAGCGCCACAGCCGGATGCTGGAATAAGCATTCCTCGACAATTTGTGGATCGATGGAGTGACCGGAGCGTTTGATGATGTCCTTTGTCCGCCCGGTCAACCAAAAGTAGCCTTCAGAGTCGCGTCGGCCGAGGTCGCCGGTATCCAACCAGCCATCGGCGAGCAGTACGCCGACGTTGTCGGCCGGATAGCAATAGCCGGCGAATACATTAGGGCCGCGCACGACCAGGTGGCCGATCTCGCCGTCGGCGCAATCGACCATCGCACCGTCAGAGGCGAAACGAACAGCCTTCATCTCCTGATAGGGCAATCTCAGACCGATCGAGCCCACGCGACGCTCACCATTCGGCGGCGCCAAGCTCGACACGCAAGTGCCTTCGGTGAGGCCGTAGCCCTCAAGGATCGTTACGCCTGTCAGTTCTCTGAATCGGCTTGCCTGCTCCGGCGACAACGGCGCTGAACCGCAGATGCAATAGCGAAGCGAGGCTGCCGCCTCTGCGTCGATGCCGCGCGCCATCAACGCACTGTAGATAGTTGGAACCGCGCTGAACGCCGTGGCACGAAACGACTTGATAATGTTCCAGAGATTATCGATGACACGCGGGTTACGATAGCCGGCCGGCGACAGTAGCACTTGGGTCGCGCCGGCGAAGAACACGCCGAGGCTGTTAGGGATCACCGCATGAACGTGAAAGAGCGGTAAGCCGACGCAAAATCGATCGGACGGCTGCAGGTCGAGCAGATAGGCGAAGGCCCAGGCCTCGAAGAGCTGGTTGACGTGGCGCTGCCGGGCAAGCTTGGGCTTGCCGGTGGTGCCGCCGGTATGGAAACACGCGGCGATGTCCTGTGGCCCCCGCTCCGACCGACGGCGTAGCGCATCACCGGGTTGGGCGGCGAGAAGTTCGCCTAGATGAAGAGCACCGTCCCGGCGGCGATCGCCAACGGCGACTAGATAGTGAAGGCAGGGAGCCAGCGCCTTGACCTGTTCCGCTTTCTGCCAGGCGTCGTCGTCATCGCTGTAAGCGCAAAGCACCTTGGCTTCGGCCACGCAGACGATCTCGGCAATTTGTGCCGCGCTCATAAGTGGATTAATGGGGTTGGATATGCCCGCCGCCTGTGCGCCAATATTGATGACATGCACCTCCGGCAGGTTCGGGAGCACATAGGAAACCGTATCGCCGGGCACGAGCCCAAGCGCCTCGAAGGCATTTGCGGCCGCGGTGACGCGAGAGGAAAGATCGCCGTAGCTGACGGTCTCTACACCGGCCTCCGTGACGCCCTCAGCGAGAAAGACGATCGCGGGATGAGCTGGATCGCGGCGCGCAATATCGCGCACCAGATCGAATGTGGTGAGATGCGCACAGCGCTTGTCCCACGGCAGCGCCCGTTCGATCGCCTCGACATCTGCCAAGGTCCGGATCGGAATTCGGTCGGGGAATTGCGTCATCGCTGGGCATCAAAGCTCTGGCTGCGCATCGATCAGAACGCCCGGATTTAGAATGCCCTTCGGATCGAGCGCGCGCTTCGCCGCCCTCATGGCTTCGGCATAAAGCGGCGAGCGCTGGCGATCGTACCACGGCCGATGATGGCGACCGACCGCCTGATGATGTGTGGCCGGTCCACCATTGCTGTGAACCGAATCCAGCGCGGCAGCACGGATCTCGCGCCACTGCCCAGACAGACTGCCTTGGCGGCCCTTGGCGAAGAAGGTGAAATAAGGCGCTGGACCATCCGGATAGACGTGTGAGAAGCGCGTGGTGACCAGCCCGTCGCTGCCGGTAACGCGACGGATCGCGTCCTCAACATCTGCTTTAACGGCGCGATGAAACGCCTCGAAACGCTCCCAAGTGATAGATGTGGCGAACGTATCGAACAAGAACCCGCGCTGGGTCATGGTCTCACGATAGAACGGCATGCGCAAAAACGCATCGCGCCAGTTCCCGGAATCGCCGCTGCGATTACCGCGCTCGTTCGCGTCCACCTTGGGGTCGGGCTTGCCGCCGTGGTCGCACGCAATGCCGACCGCAAGCTGCATCAGCGCCGTTACCGGAACGTCGCCATTCTCGAAACCCAGCATGATCTTGTGGCCCGGAAGACTGCCAGGACTGAAAACCTTTGTCTCCTGCTCTGAGATGAGCCGACAGTTCGCCGGATGAAGTCCGGCCTGTACGATGGCGCGGACCGCACCCGCAGCCTTGAAATAGTCGTCGAATGTAATTGCGATCGCCTCGCGATGGCGCGGCAGCGGCCGCACCTTCATCCACGCCTCGGTAATGATGCCAAGAGCGCCTTCGCTGCCCGCGAAATAGCGCTCCTCGCTCGGACCATTGCCGGTACTCGGCAGCCGGCGGGTCTCGATATTGCCGCGCGGCGTCACGAGTCGGAGGCTTTCGACGAGATCGTCGGCGTGCGTGTAGAGTGTGGCAAAATGGCCGGCGGCGCGGCAGGCTATCCAACCGCCGAGCGTCGAATAGGCGAAGGATTGGGGGAAGTGACGCAAGGTTAGGCCGCTGCCGCGGAGCGCTGCCTCGAGATCGGGACCAAGCGTACCGGCGCGGATGCGGGCCACGCGCGACACCGGGTCGATCTCACTGACGCCGGAGAGTGCCTGGGTATTCAGGGAAACCACGCCGTTATAGGCTTCGCAGAACTGAGCCTCGGTACCACCGACCACCGAGGATCCGCCACCATAGGGGATCACGGCCGCACCGACCCGCTCGGCCCAATCGAATACCGCCGCGAGCTCGTCCTCGTTACGGGGTCGCGCCACCACGTCTGGCGCGTTGGTGAAGGCACGCTCCATGCAGCGCGCGCTGTCGTAGCATGATTTGCCGTAGGTATGGATCAGCCGGTCGGTGTGATCGATCGAGGATATTGCCGCGATAGCCGCCGGAGGCGTTAGCCGCGGCGGCGGCAGAGTGATTTCAGAAGCGGTCGGCGGCGGCGTGGCGGCGTCGGGGACTGCGCCGAACAGGCTGCCGACGTGACGGGCTACGGAATCGCCCTCGGCGGCACCGACGATTTCGTCCTCGTAACCCCATCCCCAGAACTTAAAGCGACGTTGCGCCATGGCTTTCCTCCAACCAATATATCGGAGGTATATTGATCGCTGAATGGCGTCAAGCCGACAGTACTTCGCTCTTCGCTTTTCATCGTAGACGCGGTATCCATCAACGAGCTCCGAACAACCTCGTCAGTGCCCATGCCCCCCAAGAGTCGCTCTACCAAGTCCCTCCCCGCCGACGGAAGCCTGACCGCCACGGCCTACCGCAAACTGGAAGAGCTGATTGTTACGCTGCAGATTCCACCCGGCTCGCTCGTGTCAGAGCCGGAGCTCGCAGCGCGCCTCGGAATCGGCCGCACGCCGATTCGCGAGGCGATGCAAAGGCTCGCCCGAGAACGGCTGATCCGGGTGATGCCGTCGCGCGGCTGCACCGTCACTGAAGTCAGCGTCGACGAACAGCTCAAGCTCTTGGAGCTGCGGCGGGAATTGGAAGCACTGGTAGCCCGAACGGCTGCCACTCGGGCGACTGCACAGGAGCGTCAGCGATTCACTAAGATTGCGGCGGGCTTCCGCACCGCGTTAGCAAAGGGAGATTTCGATGCGTTCCGGGACTTGGACGCCGATTTCAATGACTTGTGTGAGTCGGCCTGCAGAAATGAGCTGATCAGCTCCGCAATCCGGCGCATCAATCCGCTTGCGCGCCGGTTCTGGTTCATTCATCACGGCAAATCTCTGCCGGAGACCGGTGTACAGGCCCATGCGGAGATGGCCGAGGCGATCGGCCGCGGCGATGCGGCCAAGGCCGTCGCGGCCTCTAACAAGCTCTGTGACTTCATCGAAGACACCACGCGGAAATCGTTGGTGTTCGGCACATCGAAAGCCTAGCTGGGAGCGATTTAAGTCCTATTTGCGCCGGCGTCTACCAAAGCTCCGAGCAACGCATCATCTGCACCGAGCGCCGGTACGTTGAAGCGTAGCTGTGCCGGCTCACGTGCGAACTTGATTGGTGCACCGATATGATCGGCGCCCTCGCGGTCGGTCAGTCGCATCTCGCGCGCCGCCGTCTGGGCGCTCTGGAAAGCCTCGCTCAGCGTATTCACCGGTGCGTAGCAGACATCCTTCCCCTCCAGCCAGGACAGCCAGTGGTCGAGCGGCCGGCTACGGAAGGTTCGGGTCAGATAGTCCTTCACCGGCTGCTGTGGTGCGCCCGGCGGGGCCTTGCACGATTCTAATAAATCGGGACGACCGAGCGCGACCAACAGCGTTTGTGCAAATTTGATCTCCGACCCTCCCAGCGAGATCCAGCGATCGTCGGCAGTCTGATAGAGGTTATAAAAGGCCGCGCCGCCGAGCGCCCGATCGGCAGCGGGATCGATGTCGCGGCCCTCCGCGAACACCGGCCCGGTGCCATGCAGCAGCCAGGCCATAAGACTGTCATGCATCGCTATGTCGAGATGATCGCCAAGGCCGGTCTGTCGTACCCGAAGTAGCGCCATCAGAATACCGGACAAGGCCATCAGCGAAGCCGACATGTCGGCAGCCGGCACGGCGGGAAGCTTCGGCGGCTGGTCAGACGTCTGCGTCAAGCTGAGCGCGCCGGTCATAGCCTCGATCGACAGGTCATGAGCGGCTCGCTGGGTCAACGGCCCGGTCTGGCCAAAGGCGGAAATCGAGCAATAGACGATGTGAGGTGCCCGCACCGCAACGCTCGCATAGTCGAGACCGAGACGCGCGGCAACGCCCGGACGGAAACTCTCGATCACTACGTCGGACCCAACCATCAAATCCAGCACCGCATCGCGCTGAACTGCCTGCTTTAGATCGACGACCACGCTCTTCTTGCCGCGGTTGACGTTGCGGAAATAGACGGTGTGCCCAGACTGACGTGGGCCGATGCCGCGGGTTGGATCGCCGCCCGGCGGCTCGATTTTGACGACCTCAGCCCCGTGGTCCGCCATTGTCATCGTCAGGAAAGGCCCAGGCAGAAACTGGGTGAGATCGACGACCTTGATGCCCGCGAGTTTCATGACATTTCCGTTCAGCGGGTGGTATCGATCCACACTGTCTTCAACGCGGTGCAGTTCTTCATTGCGTGCAACGAACGGTCGCGGCCATGACCCGATTGGCCCACACCTCCGAACGGCACGCTCATGTCAACCGCATCATAAGTGTTGACCCAAACCGTTCCGGCCTTTAGCGCGGCCGCCACGCGGTGCTGGCGGGCACTGTCTCTAGTCCATACCGCCGCGGCGAGGCCATAGATCGAATCATTGGCGAGCCGCACTGCTTCATCCTCGGTCGTAAAGGTCAGTACCGACAGCACCGGTCCGAAAATCTCCTCCCGCGCGATGGTCATGTTGGGATTTACACGATCGAATATTGTCGGTTCGATATAGCTTCCGCCGGTGTCTTGCATCACTTGGTGGCCGCCCATCGTAAGTTGAGCGCCATCGCTCTGTGCGTGTTCGATGTAGGACATCACCCGCGCAAGATGCTCACGGTCGACCATGGCACCGTTAAAGCTCTTAGGATCGAATGGATCGCCCGGCCCCATGGTCGCGGCGACGGCAGCGATCTTCTCCACCACTGCGTCCTTGATCGACGCCTCGACGAGAAGCCGCGATCCGGCGGTGCAGACCTGCCCCTGATTGAAGAAGATCGCGTTGGCCGCAGCGCGCGCTGAGGCATCTAGATCGGCGGTGTCCGCGAACACGATGTTCGGCGACTTGCCGCCACACTCCAGCTCCACCTGTTTCGTATTGCTTTCGCCAGCATAAACCAGGAATTTGCGGCCAATCTCGGTGGACCCGGTGAACAGGATGGCATCGACATCCATGTGTCGGCCGAGCGCTTGGCCAACGCTGGCGCCGCCCCCGGGCAGCACCTGGAACACGCCCGGAGGAATCCCCGCTTTCGCGGCTAGTTCAGCGAGCCGGATCGCGGTCAGCGGGCTTTGTTCCGCCGGCTTCAGAATGACGCTGTTACCGGCCGCAAGTGCCGGCGCAAGCTTGGTAGCGGCTGTCAATAGCGGGAAATTCCAAGGCACCACCACCGCGATCACGCCGAGCGCTTCGCGGCGCAGCAGCGCCAGCGACCCCGGCGCCGTCGGCGCGATCTCGTCGTAGACCTTGTCAATCGCCTCAGCGTACCACTGGACGGCGTTGGCCGCGCCGGGCACGTCGAGGGCGCTGGAGAAGCGGATCGGCTTGCCCATGTCCATGGTTTCGAGAAGCGCAAGTTCATCCCGCGCCTTCAGGATTTCGCCGGCAAAAGCGGACATGATCTTCTTACGCTTCGCCGGCGTGTAGCTTCGCCACACCCGCTTCTCGAACGCAGCGCGGGCCGCAATCACCGCGCGGTCAACATCCTCGACGTCGCACTCGGCAACCTCGGCGATCTCCCGACCATCGACTGGACTAATGCAAGTAAAGGTGCGGCCGGAGGCCGACGGAACGTAACTGCCGTTGACGAACGCTTGGCCGTTAATCTTCAACTCCGCGGCGCGGCGCCGCAACAGTGCACTTTCCGGCACATTGGTCATCACTACCCCGACTTCTTTTCCAGTTTTACGACAACCAATATATTGGATATATATCGCATCGGTCAAGCATGGAGGAGTACATGACAACGACCATCTCGGCCGATGAGATAGCCGATCACCTGCGTCCCGGCATGACGGTTTATGTTGGAGGCGCAAGCGGCGAATCTCCCCTCATCCGCGACGCGCTATCGCGCCGTCCCGACTGCGCTGCCGGAGTCGACTTCATCGGCGCCCAGCTTCCGGGGATCAACGTGTTCGACTATGCAGGGCTCCATCCGCAGGCCACCTCGCAGGGCATCTTTGTCACGCCTGCCCAACGCACGAGCTTCGCGACGGGACGACATCGGCTCTTGCGCATGGGCTATCACGGTTTTGCCTCATACCTTCGCGATCGGCCGGTTGATCTGGCGTTGCTGCTGCTGTCTGAATCCGATGCCGATGGCAGCTACGGCTTCGGCGCCAACGCCGATCTTGCGGGCATTGCCGCGGCAGGCGCGCGCGTGGTCATCGCTGAGGTCAACGCCACTCTGCCTCGCAACAGCGGCGAACGACTTCCGGCCAACCAGGTGCAGTTCGCGGTGCGCTCGAACCTACCGATCGCTCACCCAATCGACGCAGCGCCGGATCCGGTGCAGGAGCGCATCGCTCACAATGTCGCCGGACTGATCTCCGACGGCGATATTTTGCAGATCGGCATCGGCAAACTGCCCTCCGCGGTGCTCGGGCGGTTGACCAGTCACCGCCGGCTCGGGCTGCATTCCGGCCTAATCTCGGACGGCTGCCTCGATCTGATCGAGGCAGGAGTCCTCACCGGAGAAACCAATCCGATTGATCCGCGCCTTGCGGTCGCCGCGGGCGCGATTGGATCGGCAAGACTTTATGCCGCGCTAAACTCGCCCTTGATTGATCTTCGTAGCGCCCTGCGCACCCACGATGCGGACCTCATCCGCCAACTACCCAATTTTGTCTCGATCAATTCCGCCATTGAGGTCGATCTCTTCGGACAGTTCAATGCTGACACTGTGGGCGGTCGGTTTGTAGCGGGCGTTGGCGGCTTCAACGACTTTGTCCGCGCCGCCCGCCAGTCCCGAGGGGGCCGCTCGATAGTGGCGCTGCCGTCGCGCAGCAAGTCAGCGTCTCGAATAGCCGCAAGCCTTCCATTCGCACCGATCACAGCCCTTAGCGGCGACATCGATTTCCTGGTCACTGAAAACGGCACGGCCGACCTACGACACAAATCAATTGACCAGACCGCCGCCGCGATCATCGCTATCGCTGCACCGGAAGATCGACCCGAACTCACTGCGGCGTGGCAATCGATTAGATCACGACTGTAGATCGGCGTCACAGACCAATCGCCACATTAGCGATGAGGCAGTCTAGTAAGCTCAGAATGGTTCGCGCATGTTCCGAACGCATGCTGCGCTAACCAGTCCGGCTGCAGCAATGTAGCAACAGATTAGCCAAGGGCTTCCTGAACCATATCCAAGCAACGCAGTCGCCACGATCGGCGTAAGCGACACAGAGAGGATGGCACCTATCTGATAGACAATCGAGATCCCTGTGAAACGGACACTTGTATCGAAAAGTTCGCAGAAGATAGCTGCTTGAGGGCCATAAACAGGAGCGTAAATGATCCCGAGAGCGAATACGATAGCGGCGATCGCCAGCCAAGAACTTCCCGATTGCATCAGGTAGAACGCTGGAAATCCAGCTACTCCACAGATCAGCGAGAAAGTAATGTACAACTTCCGCTTACCGGCCTGGTCCGCCCATCTTGCAGCAAACGGTATTGCCACGGCCAGCGCGATCGCAGCCACCGTAATCCCGCCGAGGACAGTTGCCCGTGACATACCAGCGGCATTGACAAGGAATCCGACACAAAAGATCGCATAGACGGCAAACACGACTCCATCGATCATTCTCGCACCCAATCCGAGCGCGATATCCTTCTTGTAATCACGAAGAACATCGACGATCGGCGCGCGAGCCACCTTGGCTTCCTTTCTGATGCGTTCGAATTCCGGGGTTTCAAGGATGCGAAGTCTGATGAACATCCCGACCGCAAGAAGCAACAGGCTCAGCCAGAACGCGATCCGCCACCCCCATGACATGAACGCGTCCTCGCTCATGTAGAATGAGAGAATGCTTATCACCCCGGATGCCATGCATAGGCCGATTGCAAGACCCATCTGGGGATAAGCCGCATACTGCGCTCTGGTGCTGCGTTCCGAGTATTCGAAGGCCATCAGCACCGCCCCGCCCCATTCGCCGCCCATCGCAAACCCCTGCACGATGCGGAGGAAGATCAACAGCAAAGGAGCGCAAATGCCGATCTCTGCGTAAGTTGGTAGGAAACCGATCGCGAATGTGGCGGCTCCCATAAGCAGCAGCGTCATCACCAGCAGGGGCTTTCTGCCGACCCGATCGCCGAAATGTCCGATGAGGATCCCTCCAACTGGTCGCACCAAGAACCCCACTGCAAACGTCGCATATGCAAGAACGACCGCTACGACCGGATCGTTTGCAGGGAAGAAAAGCTTATTGAAAACAATTGCGCTGAGCGTTCCATAGATGAAGAAGTCGTACCATTCGATAGCCGTTCCCATAAGGCTGGCGATCGCGACTGTCTTCACCGCGCTTCGGTCCTCGGCGGACACTGCTTCAATTGCAATACTATTCCCTTGCATCGCCCACTCCCGATCAATCTGCATCCGCGGATATCGACACCGCCGCTCAATTCGTCTCATTGCACTATATTCGGTCGCTGCAGCAGCGCGGGCCACCTCCCGTCCGCAACCGCGCGATACGGTGCAGGCAGCTGCAATGACGCACTCAACTTTCTTGCGGCATGCCAGCCCCAACGCGGATCATCGAGGAATCCCCGACCGACCGCCACGAAATCTGCTCTTCGCTCCTGGATGATGGCCTCGGCGTGGACCGGATCGGTGATCAATCCCGATGTTCTGACAGGCACCCTTACGACCGCTTTGAGGGCATGAGCTAGATCGACTTGATATCCGGGCTCTTGGGGCGCGGCTGCCGGGAAGATCAGGCCGCCGCTCGATGCGCAAAAATAGTCCACTCCTAGCCGCTCCAGCTCCACCGCAAGTACTCTGCTGTCGGCCGGTCGCAGTCCGCCGTCGATACCGTCCGAGAAGCAGAGCCGCACGCCCAAGGCACGGTCTAGAGGCCAAATGCTCCGCGCGTCCTCTACTATCTCCCGGATCAGACGACCGTTGCTTTGCACCCCATACTCGTCGGTTCGATGATTAGAGAGTGGCGAAAGGAACTGATGCAGCAGGCTTCCGTGCACAACATGGATTTCGAGGCAATCAATCTCGCAGCGAATGGCGCGACTGACCGCCCCTTTGAAAGCCTTCCGCAACTCTCGGATGTCCACCGTCGTCATCTCGGACGGGATGGCGGCATCGTCGCGGAAGGCGATTGCCGACGGCGCCAAGGTCGTCCACGCCCCATCACCCGCCCCGAGCGAATTGCCGCCGCTCCAGGGAGGCATCGTGGAGCCCTTGCGCCCGGAATGCCCGAGCTGCATTCCGATCCGGACGCCCGGCGCCATGGCTCGGATTGCACCGATTAGCTTGCCGATTTCGCTCTCATGCTTATCGCTGCAAAGGGAGAGACAACCGTGTGTCAGCCTGCCCTGCAACGAAACAGCACAGAACTCGATCATCACGAGTCCGGCGCCCCCTAACGAAAGGGAGCCAAGGTGCTGCAGATGCCAAGGCCCCGGAAGACCGTCAAAGGCGCTATACTGGGACATCGGAGCGACGGCGATACGGTTTTGAAGCGTTACGCCGCCGATCCGAAGCTCCGAGAACAGGTGCGGCGGCGTCATCGCGATGAAGGCAGGACGGTGAGCGCTGGCCGGCTTTCGGCCGGGGGAGCCTCCGCCATCGAAGGTTTCGCGCCGCCGCCGATTACAGACACCATGTCCAGTTCGCGGCTATGGAGCCGCAGCTCGAAGATGTCGAACCTGTTGTAGTGCCCGATAATGTCCTGAAACTGTTTCGGTTCGATGCTTCGTTCGTAGTCTACCTCGGCGTATACGATGCCCTCCTTGTCGATCAGCGGTTCACTGATCAAGCGGCCATCGGGACCAAAGATCCCCGAGAAAGCATTCGGCGTTCCCACGAGCATTTTCCGACGCTCATCGTCCGTGCCCAACGCGGTAACGATCTCCTCCGACATGGCCGAGCAGGCGACGATCGTAAACACTTTTCCTTCGAAGGAATGCGCGCCTGCGCGGATCTTGATTGCATCCGGCATGTCGTAACTGGAGGTGAATGGAAAGGCGATGTAATTGGCGACATGCACTTGCTCGCCCTGGGCGAGGAGAGAAAAACGGGCGAGCGTGTTCGTGTTCTCGCCGCAAGCCAAGGTCCCGAGCTTGCCGTTCGGAGTCTCATAGACTCGGATCGAGCTCCCATCGCCACTGCCCCAACTTAGCTTCTCGGCGAACGTCGGAACGATCTTGCGATGACGGCCTAGAAGTGCGCCATCGGGACCGATGATGACGTTGGTGTTGTAGATCGTCCCCATGCTGACGGGGCTACGCTCATTGACACCGATTACGACTGTAGCATTGGCCTGGGCGGCAGCCTGCTGGACCGCTTTGACTTCCGGACCGTCGATATCGATCGACGACTTGTAGAGTTTCTTGAACCACGCACTTCCTTCGAGCGGGCTCATCATCCAGCTCCAGTAAGGATAGCCGGAAATGAACACCTCTGGGAATGCGATGACAGAGGCGCCGTTCGAAGCGGCTTCACGAATAAGCCGACAGGCCTTGTCCGCGCTCCCCGGGGAATCGAGGAAGAGCGGAGCCGCCTGCACCGCCGCTGCCGTGAACTTCGGATGGAGTTTTACGCTCATATTTTCCCCTTGTCTGATCGGACTAGTTTCGCCTGGAAAGAACTCGCGCGCCGTGGTCATAGAGACCGGTTAGCAGGCCGAGGGACTGCGTCGCGTTAGCCATCTGCTCCCTCAGCCCCGGGAGAGCAGCAGTAGGGTCCATCAGCAGTTGACGCCTCGCCTCGATGAAGCGACTTACGACCGGTTCTGCCTTGGCGGTCACTTCGTAAGCCGCGTCTCGGAATGACGTTGCTTCGGCCTTCTGAACCAACCCAGCGGTCACCAGTTTCTTGATGCTGTATTGAATGTTCGATAGATCGTCACGATTGGCGAACCGGGCCAGATCCGAAATTCGCCGTGGACCGTTTGCCGCGACGAGCTGCTGTAGAATGACGCAATCCTGACCGTTCAGATTTGACTCGCGGCCCTCGGCGCCGAGGAGAGCTCCGCCCCACCGATAGAATGCCTCCGCCGCGCAGATGAGTGCCTGCTCAAATTCCGTAATAGAGGCTTCATGCTCGTTGCTCGCGAGGTGAGGAGGCTGCTTTTTATGACCCGGATCGCTCTCTTGCATCTTCACGATTGCTTTTGATGTTGTCGTTTGGCTACGGCGCGTCATTCAAGGGCTCCAGTGAGGTTCACAGTCAGCAATAGCGTGTTCGTATGTGACTGTCCCCTACTTTCCCACTAGGCCGTCTATCGGAGACCTTTACTTTGCAATCACTAGTACGATTGTGGTCAATAGCGCTGTGACTCCGATGGCAGGGACGACGATCCACATGGCTTCATTCCGAGGAGCGAAAGCCTCATAGGCGATCCGCCGTTTCGACGCCAACACAGCCGGAAATCGAGACACCGTTTGCCGGAAGTAGAGGCCCTTCCGCAGCATCACCATCGCGCCCGAGGTCACCGAGGCGATCAGGGCCCTTCTCCGGACCGTTCGCTCGTCGAAAGTTCGCCCTGGCTCATCAGCGACGATGCACCGGTCGAGCAGAGACTCGCTTTGCGTAGCCACACGATACCGACGTCCGCGCAGTTGTGAATACATGGCCTGAAGCCTCAAGCGTTCGCGACCGTGCCCTTGAGCGATCCGATACCCTGGATCCGCATTTCGACCACATCGCCCGCCTTGAGAAACTCCGGCGGAGAAAAGCTGATTCCCACGCCCCCGGGAGTACCCGTCGCGATGATATCTCCGGCTTCCAACGTCACTGCCGTTGTGAGATCGGCGATGAGAGCGGGAATCTTGAAGATCATCCGGGAGGTGTTCGAAAATTGCTTGGTCACTCCATTGACCTGGAGCTCGATGTCCAGAGCATGCGGATCCTGGATCTCGTCGGCTGTCACGATGACGGGCCCGAAAGGTGCAGTACCGTCATGCCCTTTGGCCCAGAACCATTGACCCGCCCGGCGACAGTCGCGCGCACTGATATCGATCATGCAGGAATAACCGAACACGTACGACAGCGCATCCTTTTCGCTGACCCTCTTGCAGGTCGTCCCGATGATGACGGCAAGCTCCGCCTCCCAGTCGAGCTGCTTAGTGACATCTGCGTGGTGCAGGATGTTGCCGTCGGGAGGCACGATAGAAAGCGGCGTCTTGGTGAAGTAGACGGGCCACGGGGGTGCTTCCTTGGCCGTATCGAGTACGCGGCTCGCCTCATCGACATGCGAATGATAGTTGAGACCCACACAAAACACGTTCTTACGCGGGCGGGGGATCGGCGCAGCCAATTTGACGTTGTCGAAGCCGAACGAGAACTGCGCCAGCTTCTTTGCGTCAGCCGACTTCAGCTGGTTCGCTACGTCATCGAGGCCAGGCTTACCGGCCTCGATGAGATCAAGCATGCTCCGATAGGCTTTGGAGCCGGACGCCTTCGCCAGGCCGGCGATGTCGACGATCCTGTCGCCATGCACAACGCCGAGCTTGTTGACGTCGTCCTGAATGAACGTGAGGAGTTTCATATTCTTTTCCCAACCGCTATTGCGCGTTCACGACCTGATGGCCGTCGTTTTCCTCGTAGCTCTCCTCGCGCCACAGGCCGAGTTTCTGCATTACCGGGAAATCGTTGAACGAGAACAAGCACGCATCATCCTTGTCCGTCGCGTTTCCGTGCTCGTGGACGGCCCAAGATGGGACGCAGAAGATGTCCTTCTCCTTCCAATCAAAGCGCTGGCCATTGATGACCGAATATCCGGAGCCCTTGGCGACGTGATAGATCGACGAGCCGGTGTGCCGGTGCGCCTTGGTCTTTACACCCGGACGCAGCATCTGCATGGAGGCCCCCATGGTGGGAAGTACAGATCCTCCGTTGAGCGGGTTCACATACTCCATGATGATGTCGTCCCAAGGTGAACCGTCATAGACTTTTGCGTAATTCGACAGCGCCTCGTATGTGCGTTCCCACGGGAAGTAACTCAGGGGCGAGAACGGGTGTTTCCAGTCTCGTTTGACAGGCATCAGCCCCGAAACGCCGTATGTCAGATACGACGGGTTCGCCACGACAGTTCCAGTCTGCCTCGGCTTGTCGAAGACCGCGTAAAAGTTCGCCTCGAGCGCATTCACGAGCGGAAGATCCAGGCCGTCCTGCCAGATCACTGGATCGGTATCGTCATCGTTCCCGTGATCATGCCACGTTCCCGACGGCGTAATAAGGAAGTCCCGCGGGCCCACGCGGAGTCGCTCGCCGTCTACAACGGTGTATGCCCCCTTGCCCTCCATGACGAACCGCAAGGCAGCGGCGGCATGGCTGTGAGCCGTCGTCCACTCCTTCGGCAGCATGATCTGAACGCCGCTGTAGAGCCAGCCGACCGTAGCAGTGACGTCCTGGCGCTCCGGATTGAGCAGCATGATCACGCGCCGCGCGGCATCGTCAGTGCTGACCAACTCGGCCGCCTTGATGGCCGCGGGACGGATATCGGAATATCGCCAGATCGTCGGTACTGATTTCGACTGCGGAAACCAGGGCTCGATCTTGTTGGCAACCGTCCAAAGTGCACCCGCCTTGAGGGGGACCAGTTCTTCATAGAATTTGCGCAGCGCTTCGTTGTCGCTTACGCGCGCGCGGCCGAGAACGTTGTCACTGGTCATGGCTGACTCCTTTTCGCTTCGGATCGTCCGAGATGGCTCCCAGTTTCTCTCGCAAAACACTCGGCAACGGCGACGAGGCGCCCGTCTGCTTGTCAACGATGACGTTTACAAGCGTTGCCTCGTAAATCACGCGATCGGCCACCTTGCCGACGACGCTCCACTCGATGGATGACCTTCCCACCTTGGCGACGGTCACGCGCTGCTGAAGCTCATCGTCGAGATGTAAAGGCGATTTAAATTCGAGCGACATCCTCACGAAGGGCGAGCCGAGCCCATGCTTTTCATGGAGCTCTCTCCACGGAACACCTAGCGAGCTGTACGCCTGCTCGATGGCTTCGACGGACCAATCTGCAAACCGCGGAGTGTACGCGATACCTGCAAAGTCACACTCGCCCCAGTTTACGATCCGGCGAGTCGTAATCACTTCTGCAAGTTCCTGCGCGCTCATCAGACCGCACTTTCCAGGGATACGAGATCCGCCCGGTTCGCACCGATGACGGTATTCCTCTCATCATCGGAAGTGGCGGCATTGGAGAGAAGAACGATACCCCCCAATTCCAGCTTGATCCGCTCTGCCAGATTGATCGCGCCAGCCATGTCCATGGCTGTCGGCCCTTCCGCATCAGAACTCTGAGCCCGAACGTGAATCATCGACGCGCCAGCTTCCCTCGCAGCGCGCGCCAGCTCGAATGATGCGTCCTCAAGGCTCTGATTCCCGATCCGCACAGCGAGCGTCTTCTCTTTTGGCCACACGCTGCGCGCGTCGGACACAACTCTCGACAAATCCGAAAGCCTGCATTGTGTTTGAACGGGACTTAGGTCAAGTTCGAGGAGCGAGGCCCCGGCATTGTCCAAGGCGGCCACCTCTCCGTTCGACAGCCACCCAGTACCGCTCAACGCGGTGCCTGACACGGCGACGGTTGCTCCAAAAGGTTTATCGGCAGACTCCGCTTTGCGTCCACGGCACAGCGAGAACATCTGAGCCGGAGGCGCGAGAACCAGCGACGCCGACGTTTCGACGTCCGCATCTTCTTCCCCGCGGATCTCGACGAGCCTGTTCTCGAGTGGAACGTCAGCC
Source organism: Bradyrhizobium sp. 14AA (assembly GCF_054185205.1). Classification (NCBI taxonomy): domain Bacteria; kingdom Pseudomonadati; phylum Pseudomonadota; class Alphaproteobacteria; order Hyphomicrobiales; family Nitrobacteraceae; genus Bradyrhizobium; species Bradyrhizobium sp. 14AA. Next base: position 112,915 of record NZ_JAVAYM010000013.1, read on the forward strand.
ATATTGAAGCGCGAAAGAACCGGCGACTCGACCATCACTTCTTTGTCTCCGGCGATGCTGCGATTGAGTTCGTCAATGAACTCCGGATCGCGACGCTTGAGGTTCTCGTACGTGATCTGCTTGCTGCGCGTTAGGAGGCTGAAATTGAATGCAACCGGCGACAGCGGCCAGTACCTGTTCAGCGCCTCGAACCAACGGAGACTGATCTCTGCAGCGCGCTGAATGCGTTCAGCCGGAGGTCGGCGCTCCTGCTCGTAGGCACTCAATGCCTTCGGCACATTGCTCCAGTTGTCCTTCAGGCACGCCGCCAGCGCGATTGCATCCTCCATCGCGAGCTTGGTCCCGGAGCCGATCGAATAATGCGCGGTATGAGCGGCATCGCCGAGGAGCACGACATTATCGAAGTGCCAGCGCTCGCAATTCACGACCGGAAATTGGCGCCAGACCGACTTGTTCGTGGTGAGCGTGTGCCCTTTTAGCTCTTCGCTGAACAGCTTGCGGACGTACGCAACGGTCTCAGCCTCGTCGTCCTCCTTCAAACCCGCGCGATCGAACGCCTCCGGCGTCGTCTCTACAACGAAGGTCGAGGCGCCGTCCTTGTACTGGTAGGAGTGAACGACCCAGACTCCATGCTCATTCTCCTTGAACATGAAGGTGAAGCCCGGCAACGGAATACTGGATCCCAGCCAGACGAACCTGTTCGGCCGTACCTCCACGGAGGGCTTGAACCGATCGCGGTACTGCTCGCGGATAAGACTGTACACGCCGTCGCTGACGACGACGAGGTCCGCATCGGCCAACTTGCCGAGCGACGTCACGTTGTGGGAGTAAACACACTCAACACCCAGCTCATCGGCACGAGACTGAAGAATGTTCAGAAGCGTCAGGCGCTCCAGACCCGAAAAACCGTGCCCCCTCGAGCGCACGCTCTGCCCCTTGAACCAGATATAGAGGTCGTCCCAGTAGGTGAATTTCGACCTGATCGTTGCGCAGCTCGCGGGATCGGCCTCTTCGAGCCGGCCGAGAGTTTCGACGGATAGCACGATGCCGAACCCAAACGTGCTGTCCTTCGCGTTGCGCTCGAACACGCGGATCTCGGCATCCGGGTTTTGTTTCTTGAGAAGGATTGCCGCGTAGAGGCCACCCGGACCACCACCAATCACATTGACCCGCATAAGCGTCACCGCCCAGATTACGTTGTAATTTACGCTGTACTTTATATCATCAGGCCGTCCTGTCAAGCGACAGCTAAGTAGCGATCCAGTACGTCTTGATTGTCAATCAACGCCTCACTGACGTCCGACAGAACGATGGATCCGTGCTCGAGGACGATCGCGCGGCTTGCGAAATTCAACGCACTTTCGACCTTCTGCTCGACGAGAACGATGGCCATGTCGGAGGTCGCGGCCAGTGCTGCGAATGTCTCCATGAGTTGTTCGCAGATCAATGGCGCAAGTCCCTCGAGCGGCTCATCAAGCAACAACAGTACAGGTTTGCCGAGAAGCGTACGCGCGATTGCCAGCATCTGCTGCTCACCGCCCGACAGATCTTTCCCCCAGCTGCGCCGCCGCTCCGCAAGCCTAGGAAACATCTGATAGCTTTCCTCGAGGCAGGCTCGCGAGCGCCCTTTCAGACCGGTCAGAAGATTCTCTTCCACGCTCAGCGAACGAAAGATGTTGCGGGTCTGCGGAACGAAACCGATTCCCCGCATGGCGCGCTCATCCGGGCTCTCCGAGCTGATGTTCTCGCCCGCGAACAAGATGCTGCCGCCGGTCTGGGTTGCCAAGCCAACAACAGCTTTCATCAGGGTGCTCTTTCCGGCACCGTTGCGCCCCAGGACTGTTAGGCGGTCACCGCGCCTGACCGTGAATGACACTCCCGACAGGACCTGAACCGCGCCGTAACCGGCATCTACGTTCTCGAGTTTGAGGAGCGCATCCATTATGTCATTCCTCAGCCGAGATACGCTTCGCGCACGCCGCGATCCTGGCGAATTGTGCCGGGCGTTCCATCGGCGATAACGCTTCCGTGGGCCAAGACGACGATCCGCTGAGCGAAAGCGAAAACGAGATCCATGTCGTGTTCGATCATGAGGATCGCTAGTTCCTTCGGAAGCCGCGCAAGGGTTCCCAAGACTTTATCCCGATACGTACTGGGGACGCCCGCCATCGGCTCGTCGAGAAGAAGCACCTTCGGGCGTAACGCCATTGCAATCGCCAATTCCACGAGGCGTTGCTCTCCGTATGCGATCGCGGAAGGTGGACGTTGCTGGAGATGGCCGATACCCAAATGCTCCAGGTGCGACGCAGCCTCAGCTCGGATCTCCGGGTAGCTGGAGATCGATCTGATCATGTTCGATATCGATTTCTCGCGAGCATGAATGGCCAGCTCGACTTGCCGCTGGATCGGGAGATCCATGGCCAGCTGCGTAATCTGGAATGTGCGACATAAGCCGCGCTTGACTCGTCCTGACTGCCTCAGTCGTGTGACGTCACTCCCTCGGAGAAGTATCGAGCCCTCCGATGGCAAGAGCGATCCCGCCAACATATTGACCAAGGTCGTCTTGCCTGCGCCGTTTGGCCCGATGAGGCCGATCCTTTCGCCCTCGCCGATGCCCAGTGAGACATTGCGCGTGACGTGCAGACCGCCGAAGTGCTTTTCCAGCGAGCAGGCCTCCAAGACGTTCATGCGATCCTCGGCTGTGCGCGCGACGCAAACCCCGATGTGACCCGCTTGCTGAACCAAGCTGCAGCGGCTTCTCGCGGGATGAACGTGGCCGCCATCAGCAGGCCACCAATGACAAACAACCAATGGTACGGGTTCATCGTCGCGGCCGTATGGTGAACAACCGTGAAGAATACGGCGCCGACCAGGCCGCCGAAAAGCGTGCCGACGCCTCCCAACACAAGCATCACCAACGCATCGGCGGACAGCGCGAAACCGAGGCTATCAAGACCAATGACCTGATTGATCTGTGTGGACAACGCGCCCGCCAATCCCGCGAAGAGACCGGCAACGCAATAGGCGGTTAGAAGTGTCGGCTGAATACTTGCGCCGATTGCCTCCATTCTCGTCCTGTTTTGTTCGATGCCTCGGCATGCGCTCCCAAACGGAGATCGGACAACCATCCGTAGAAGGAGCATGCAACAGACGAGAACCGCAATGCTGTACAAGAAGGCGACCCGGCCCTCGAGATCGAACTCAAAAGCCCCGAAGAGGCGCCCAACGGTGAAGCCGCTCAGGCCATCGTCACCGCCGGTGATGCTCTGGAACTTGCTCGCAAGGTTGAGGACGACCTGGCCGAATGCGATCGTAAGGACAATGAAGGGGAGACCGATAAAGCGCAGGAGAACAGCGCCCGATACAAAGGCTACGGCACAGCCCGCCGCCGCACCGACAGCCAGTCCCAAGAGCGGATCTGAGAAGCCACGCACTGCGATGAAGGCCGCCGTGTATCCCCCGATGCCCCATAACGCTGAATGCCCCAGTGAGACCAGCCCGCAATATCCGACCACGAGGTCGAGCGACATTACGAAAATGGCCAGGGTGGCAATTCGGGAGGCCAGTGGCATCCACTCTGGAGCGGCGACGTACAACGACGCTGCTGCTCCGACCACGAGCATGTAGGGAAGAAGTCGAGAAATGCTCATTTCTGCGGACCCATGATTCCGTGTGGCCGGAACACCAGAGCGGTCGCCGCGGCCGCAAAAAAGAGAACGCTCGCCCATTCGGAAGCGAGATACTTGCTTCCGGTCTCGATCACTCCGAGTCCCAGAGCGGCAATCGCCGTTCCAACGATGGAGCCAGCCCCACCTACCGCGACGACCACGAGGACGACCACGAGGTATTTCACGGGATAGAATGGCTCGAGCGGCAGGATTTCCGCGCCAAGAATGCCACCGAAACCGGCCAGCCCGCATCCGACGCCGAACGTGACCGCGTAGATCTTGCGAATTGGAAGACCAAGAGTAGACGCGGTCGCTCTGTCGTCGACAGCCGCTCGTAGCCAGACGCCGTATCGCGTCCACTGAGTCACGGCGAGCAGGACCGCCAAGATCGTTATCCCGGCAACGATCACGAACAAGCGTTGAGACGGTAGAGTCCGGAAGCCGAGATCGACCGGCTGGGCCAGCCACGACGGCAGCTTAAGGATGCGGACATCAGGACCCGCGATCGCGTTGATCGATGCAATGCAAACGAAACAAAGACCAATCGTAAACATGACCTGCTTAAGCTCGCCCTTGTCATAAAGATGACGGAACACGAGCCGCTCGAGCAGAATGCCGACCACCGCGACACCCAGAACCCCGCCTATGACAGCAGCGAAAAAGGTAGCGTTCAAGCTAATCAGACCGGCGGCTATATAGCCGCCGATCATTGCGAACGCCCCGTGAGCCAGATTGACGAACCGCATCAGCCCCAACGTCACCGTCAGACCGACCGCCGTCACGAAGAGGATCATGCCATAGGCGATTCCATCCACGGCGATGTTGAGCACCTGCGGCATCGTCGCTACTTTAGTTCGCCGGACGCGCCGCGAACGCCGAGTGACTTGACCTCGCGGTTCACCAGCTTGCCTTCATCATTCTTTTCAATCGTTCTCAGCCACACCGTCTGGTTAACGTGGCGGGTCGCCGGGTCGATCGAAACCTGACCGCGAGGGCTTTCCCACGCGAACCCCTTCGCAGCAGCGATCGCGCCTTCGCCATCCCGTTTGCCGGCGGTTGCGCTGACCATGCGATGGATGAGCCGCATTCCGTCCCATGCACTCGCCGCAGCGTAGTTCGGAATGACATCTTTATTGTAGGCTTTCAGGTCCGCGATGAATTTCTGATTCAACGGGGACTCGTGCGAGGCGGCGTAATAGTACGACGTTGTGATACCGACCGCGCCGTCTCCAAATTTCGGCAGGTCGAACTCATCAGCTTCCGCGGTCCCGTAAAGCTGGACGCCCGCCTCCTTCACCCCGTTCTCAACATATGACTTGACGAAACCGAGGGTCGGCGGGCCGCCCGGGAAGAACACGTAGACCCCTTGCGCGCCGCTCGCCTTGATGCGCTGCATGAATGGTGCGAAGTCGGTCGTGCTCAACGGGATACGGATCGACTCGAGCACCGCGCCGCCGGCGGCGGTAAACGACTGTTTGAATGCGCTCTCCGCATCGACACCTGGCGCATAGTCCGCGACGACCGTGAGCATCTTGTTGATCTTGCTCTGCGCGAGGTACTCCGAGAGCGGGACAGTGACCTGCCGGAGCGTGTAGGATGTGCGCAGGTAATAGTCTGACTTCTCCACGATGTCCTGTGTTCCAGCATTGAAGATCACGGTCGGGATCTTTGCTTGCTGGATCAGCGGGGCGACAGCCACGGCATTCGGCGTAAACACGAAGCCGCCGAGATAGCTGACCTTGTCCTTGATGATCAACTCCTGAGCCAACGACCGCGTCAGGGTCGGGTTCGGTCCGCCGGTATCGCGGAAGATGAGCTCGATCTCATGACCGTCGAATTTTCCGCCTTGAGATGCGAGATATGTTTCGACACCGGCTTTGAAGAGCTGACCATAGTGGGAGTATGGTCCCGAGAACGGCGCGATGATCCCGACCTTGACGGTATCGCCATACGACGACAATGGTGCAAAGCACATCGCAACGAATGTTGCCGCAACGAGTCTCTTAAGCAAAGCGTCCCCCTGTATTGTTATCTTGCGTTGGCTGGCGTCGTAGTCGCCAGCTTCTGCCGGATGTATTCGACCAGCTTGGATTTGATCACCTTCTTCGTCGGCGTCAGCGGCATTTCATCGATCAGTTCGAGCCGTTCCGGCCAAAGCAGCTTGGCCAGGCCTTTGTCTTTCAGGAAGTGCGTTATGTGAGGCAGCTCGGGAGCATCGCCCTTGGGGACGACGAACAGACAAGCGCGTTCGCCTAGCTTTGCATCCGGCATTGGCACGATCGCGCAAGCCAGGACGCTTGGATGCTCCAATACCAGCGCCTCGACGTCCGTTGGATTGATCTTCACGCCGCCGCGATTGATGATGTCTTTGCTTCTGCCGGTGACCGTTACGCTCCCGTCAGCGCCGATGTGGGCAATATCGCCCGTCTTGAACCATCCATCACTCGTGAACGCATTTCGCGTTGCGTCGTCGTTGTCCAGATAGCCAACGAAGATGGACGCACCCTTGATTTGGAGCTCGCCATCGACGCCGGGATCCTCGATCACCTCGTCATCTACGGCAACACGAACGGTTGCCCCCGGCGCCGCACGTCCTACCGTACCGAAACGAATTTCGAGACTATCGTCCAGTCGGGTGATGCAGCCGCATTGTACTTCACTCATGCCCCAAAGCTGGAGGACCTTGCCGTGTCGAAGGACGTCCTGTGTACGGCGCGCGAGCTCGGGCGGACACGCCGCACCAGAGATCATCACGAAATCCAGCGCTCCGAAGCACTCGGAGGTCAACGTTCCCGCATGTTGGCAAAGGCTGAGATGCGCGGGGCCGCAGAAGAGCGCTGTAGGCTTCAAGCTCTTCACATCATTGCCGAACGTCGCGGCATCGAACGACGGCATGAGCGCAATGGTCGCACCGACGTACAGGCTGACATTGAGAGTGAAGATGCCATACAGGTGAGTGAACGGCGCGGCCGAGACCACAGTTGAGTCACCAGATAACCCGAGTATCGGCGCCGTGCCCCGGGCATTCCCGAGATAGGTCTCGTAGATCGACGGGACCCCCTTCGGCGAACCCGCCGTGCCAGAGGTGTAAAGCAGGACATAGGGATCGGTGGATTGCGGAACATGGCTGGCCGTAGCGCTGGTCATTTCGCAGACATCGGCGAATGCAATCGCGCCATCCGGCGACTCGCCTACCGAGATGATCCGTTCAAGGCTTGGGAGACGCTCCTTCAAGCCGACAGCAAGCGCTGCCGCTTCGTAGTCCTTCACGGCGCCATGACAGACGAACACCCTTGCGCCACTGTGACCAAGCAGCTGGGTGAGCTCGTTCTCGCGATACGGCATATGCACCGTCTGCACGATTGCACCGCATAAACCGCTCGCGAGATAAACTACAATGAATTCGGGAACGTTCTGGAGTTGGACAGCGATCACATCGCCTTTGCTCACACCGAGAGATGCGAGACCGTTCGCGAATGCCTGAACCTTCGTCCTCAGCTGCCTGTAGGTCCACTCGGCTGTCGCTGATCGGACGGCTACGCGATCAGGATACTTGGCATTAGCTCGATCGAGCCAGGACTTGAGGGTATCGCCGTTCCAGAAGCCCTCCTCCTTGAAGCGGGCAGCAGTGGCCTCACCAATAGGAAACTCTATCCGGCCGCGCCGCATATTCCCTCCGTTTCGGACTGTACAATCTACGTCGTAAATTCAGCAGTATATTGCCATGTAAAATTATGCAGTCAAGCGATGTCGTTGCTGTTTCATGCGCTGCGGGTGCCTCAAAGGCGTGCGAAAGGCCCATTTTCCAACCAAATCTGATGTTGCAGCGCAATCTGCGTCTAGCGGACGCACTGCCGGGCGAAGGGCCGTCAACCAACAGAAGCGACGCTATCGAGACGTCTTCCCCGCATTCGGCCGAATATTGGAGGGCACCTCGAAATGTAGTCGAGCCCTACTGCTGTACACCGCCTGGATGCTGAACATCTGCATCCGCGTTCACTGCGTTGGATCGAACGAGTGAAGCCTAATAGTTGATTGGCCTCTACATATGGAAATCGCGAAGACGGACTACCCGCTCGCAGTCGAACTCCAAATATCTCACCCTCACAAAGGATATCGCGAGCCGCATGAGCGTGGTCGCGAGAAGGGTGAAGAAGCTCCTGGTACCGATTCCATCCTGCCCCATCGCATGGGATCCTGCATCGGTCCTTACAGTGCCCACTTTGGCTGTTTTCGAACCGCAATCGAGGAGACCAAGCTCGCATCCCGCGCCTGATGGTTTTCCGCTGGCTCAAGCAGGGAAACTGATTACGATCGGATCGAAGTTTCGGGCCCTCGCTCACGAAAGAGGATAAGCGGATGAAGAAGGGTTATATCGTCGGTAGGATCGATGTCGTGGATCTGGACAGATATCATGCATATCTCCGTCTGGCGGCAGCGGCCGTCAAGGCTAATGGCGGAGTCGTGTTGTCTGGAGGCCGTCGCGCGCAGGAGCTCGAAGGCAAATCCCGGGGCCACAATGTGATCGTTGAATTTCAAACGTTCGAGGCGGCTTGCGCATATTTCAACTCGCCGGAGTACGAACTCGCCCGGAGAGCTCGCGAGGGAGCGGCGATCGTCGAGATGATTGCTTTGGAAGGTGTCTGACCAGGCGGCGTAATGGGTCTAAACCGAAACAATTGCCGAGGTTGGTGTTGTGTTCCTAGACGGGAGAGATCATGAAGTGGGTTGGTCATACGCTGTCCGTTTCGAGTGCTGTGGCCTCTCCATAGGTGTAGGTGACGAAATCGCGATGCACTGATTGATGGAAAGGTGAGCGTCGTCCTGCGGCCACCTTTCGGGTGAGCTGATAGTCTGCGAGTCTGCGATGCGCTTTGTTCGGTAGGCTTAGAATGGACACAGTGGATAGTGCTATCACGGAGCCGGTTCGGCGCCCGGAAGTCTTCGCGGGAGCCGGTTGTCGGCGGAAGTGGGGCAATGAGTACAAGGCGCGGATTGTCGCCGAGATTGTGGCGAGTGGTGACGCGGTCTGCGCGGTGGCTCGACGCCATGGATTAACGCCACAGCAGTTGTTCAACTGGTGCCGACAACTGAGAGAAGCCGCGGCGGGGCATCCCCAACGGGAAGACGTGTAGTTTGTGCGCCGGTGGCGGTGGAAGCCGCCGCGCGGGCACCTGCTCTTGGCCAAGAGCGCGGAACGCTGCCGGGTAAGTCCATGTCCGACGTCTGAATGATCGAGATTGAGATTGACGGCTCGTGGTCCAGGTCGGCCGCGGCGCGGACGCCAACACGATTGCCGCGCTTGTGCAGGCGCTGAAGGACGCCCCGGTGATCGGGCCGTCCGGAACGGTGCGGGTGATAGTGGCGACCAAGCCGGTCGACTTCCGTAAGCGAATGGAGGGGCTAGCGCTGCTGGTGCGCGAGAGCATGCTGACCGATCCGTTCTCGGGCAGGGGCTATTTGTTCCGGGCCAAGCGGGTGGACCGGATCAAGCTGATCTTCTGGGACGGAACGGGTCTGTGCTTGTTCGACAAGCGGCTCGAGGATGGCATCTTACGCTGGCCGAAGATCGAGGATGGCGTGATGCGTTCGTCGTCGCCGGAATTTTCGGCGTTGCTCGAGGGGCTTGATTGGCGGGATGTCCACACGGCACGGGAGACGGTTGTCCCGACGCGGGCCGGATAATTGTGAGCCACGCTGCGGCGAAGTGAGTCAGGGCATCGAACACGTCGTCAGACGGGCACGAATACGCTCTGATTACCACCTCGACATCTGGTCATTTTAGTGTAGTTGCAGAGCAAATGTGCAATCGAAGGAGCGCCCTATGGATCTACCGAAAAACAAATTCAAGCAGGCTCTGCGCGAACGGCAGCAACTCGGCGTCTGGTCGACGTTGAGCAGCAATCTTCTCGCAGAGCTTCTTGCTGGATGTGGATTCGATTGGATGCTCCTCGACACCGAGCATTCCCCCAACGAGCTGCCGAGTCTCATTTCTCAACTGCAGGCATTGTCGAGTTCGAAGACGAGCGCAGTTGTGCGCCCCGCCTGGTCGGACATGGTATTGGTCAAGCGAATCCTGGACGTCGGCGCTCAATCGCTCCTGTTTCCGAATATTCAGAGCGCCGAGGAAGCGCGTGCCGCTGTCAGCTACACTCGCTATCCTCCTGATGGGATCCGGGGAGTATCGTCTGGCTCTCGCGCTGCGGCTTACGGATTGAATCCAAACTATCTCGTCTCTGCGCAGGCCGAAATCTGCGTTCTCGTTCAGATCGAGTCTGGAGAGGCGCTCAAGAATTTGGAAGAGATCGCCCGCGTGGATGGCGTAGATGGCGTATTCATTGGTCCCGCCGATCTCGCTGCTTCGCTTGGTCATCTCGGAAATGCCCAACATCCAGAAGTCCAAGCGGCGATCGACGACGCGTTTCGCCGGTTGCGATCTACTGGTAAGCCTGCCGGCTATCTTACGACCAATGAGGCCGAAGCGAAAAGGCGTATTGCAGACGGCGTTCACTTTGTCGCCGTTGGGACGGACACATCGATTATTGGCCGAGGTGCGACGGAACTGCTTCGCCGGATGTCAGCTTAGGCGAGCGGCTGGTCTCAGCAACCATACGCCGTTTGTCGGCCTCGTCGAACGTGCGTCGGTGCCCCTCACGCGGCGAAGGGAGGATCGGTTCTGGCGGCTCACTAGTCATATGACTAAGCTATGATTGAGCGCTATGACTGAGGGTCTGAATAAGCTGTCGCGGCCGATGTAGCAGTTTCGGCTCGGGTGGCTTGGTCTTGAACTTTGCTCGCCCAATTGCCCAACGCATTGGGCGGTATACCTGCGGCTTCCAATATTGGCGCAGCTTCAAGGGGCTACGCATCCATGCTTCATGATGCGCTCGCCAAAAGGCATCGCGCATCGGACGCGAGTCACACTTTCGTTCGCGATCATGTTATCTCCTCATCTGTAAATCGAGGGGGAGAACAGATCGCGTCCGCAAGCCGCGAAACATGGAAAGCCCGATAGTGACTTTGACGCGTTCGAGAGGTGCCAGCACCGTAAACTGCTTGCAGTTCCGGCAAGGTATACAACCTATCGGACCCCCTCGGTAATCGTGGCTCTACGCTATCGCCCTCGGCTGCGCGGTCAGGAGGTGCGGTATGGTCCAACTGCGTAACCAATTTGACACACGCTGCACGATTCAAAACCCCTCGACCCAAGATGGGTCTTCCGACCCAAAAACCAGCCGCCCCCCGCGTCAACTGAAATTCATTCGAATAGATCTGCCTCGCAGTGAATTCGAAGAGCGAGGCCCCGCTGGCGGAAGAACGTTAGCTCACAGCCAAGGGCATCGTCCGTTTATTCAAAAGGGGGACTCTCGAATGTCTTACACGAGGATTGCATCTACCGCGGCGTTTCTTTCGCTCGCCGGGCTTATGCCGGCTGGATTTGCGAGCGCCGCCGACCTGCCGGTCAAGGCAGCGGCGAAGGCCCAAGATCTTCCGTTCTTTCTTCTTATCGATGACCGGGTGACCTTCTCATGGATGCCCAAAGGCACCGACCCCGGTGTCTTCTCAGTCCGTCCCGATGGCAGCATCAACGGTACGACCGCCAAGCAGGTGTATTCGTTCACCCATTTCGACATTTGGCAGTACGGTACCAACTTCTTCACAATCTCGATGTTCAAGTCGGATCACAATGATCCGGCCAACCCCTGCACCAACGCCGGTTCGATAACCTCGCCAGCGGCCGGCTTCGCCACGGGTTCGGCGTCTTGCGCAGGGGCCACCGACATCTACGGTCTGTTCCGCTCGACCTTGGGCTGGAACCAAGTCTTCAATACGAAGCAGTTCACGATGGGGCCGCTGCGCAATATCTCGTTCGAGGTTGGCATGGACGGCCAGGCGGCGAATACGTACTTGGCGCCAGCCAAACGTGATGTAGTCGCTGGTCTGCAGTTCCAGTTCGACCTACCCTATAAGGGCTTCTTCGACATTGCGCCTCTGGCGTATTGGGAATTTTCCACCCACGGCGGCTTTAGCCAGTGCGGTGCCGGCTGGCAGGCGCCTCCGGCTGTGCCGGGCGTGAATTGCCTGATCGACGGCAACCGCAGCTACAAGCCGACTTGGGCCGTCGAGACCAACTACTACATGGATCTTGGCTTCCTGCCCGAGAATATGCAGTTCTGGTCGATCAGCGGCCGTGCCGCATGGTATGGGAAGAAGGGGACCGAGAACAACCCGCTTCCGTTCGATCCTGTGTCCAACGCCAGGACTGCAGTCGAGTTCAACTCCGAACCGATCCGTCTGACGCTGGACGCTTCCAAGGCGGTGTGGGGTCCGAAATATAGCCACTTCGTGGACGTCTGGGTGGCCTACCGGTACTGGCAGAACAAGTTCGGCCTCGACCATTCCGCGAGCTCGGTTTGCAATGTCGCTCCGGGCCGCAGCAACAACACGTGCACCGAGTCTACCGTCTACACCGGCATTACCGCGAAGTTCTAATCGCCGGTCTCGTTCAAGGCAAAACGACAATGGCGTCGCGATGTACCGCGGCGCCATTTTTCCATTTCCACACTAGGTTTCTTTCTGGCGAACGTCGCCTAGATCGGCTTGATCTTAGAGTTGATCGACCCACTCCCCTTAAACGGATCAGGCCGAAAGTACGCAGGATGTGCGTCCGTTCAGCGGTCACGCTGTGCGTATTCATAGCTACGACTATCATCACCGCTAAATACCCGGCCATCGTACGGGCAATGTGCATTGGCAGCCTGACCATTTATGCAACGTCCTGACGTCCTTGGGCGCATGGCCTCGACGAGGCAGAATCGGAGGGAAAGACAAAGCCCGATCTTAAGCACGGTCGGAGCCGAACATGGTGGCAAATTACCTGCACGCTCGATCGCGAGTCGGCACGAACGGATGATGCGTGTCCCTGTAAATCCGCGCAAGGGATCGCGCGCAGCAGGGCCGGCTTCCGATTTCATTGAGCCCCCGAAACTCGAAATTGGACGGTCCTCAAGATCAGCGAGAATGCCGTTGTCGAAGCGGAACCCAGCTCGTTGCGTTTCGTGATCAGACGATGGCCGATTGCTTCATTAGTCGGGGGGACGCTCCTCCAACGGACTTGGCGCCGCGGTGGCAAATAAGGGCGGAACCGTCAAATACCGAGATAACGGTGCTGCAGACCCGGTTCGGCGATCAACTGCTCCGACGTGCCACTCCATACCGTGCGACCGCGCTCGGCGCGCTGCGTTTTGCCTTGTCATTGAACCGCGCGAGCGACGTCTCGAAGGAGCCCGGCGACGAGAGTCTCACGATTCAACGCTCACGGCCTTTCGTCATGTGACAGCACGCTCCAGCATCCGCCACCAGACCGTGGCTTCCTTGATATGGATGCCCTTCGATGTGCTCTCAACGTATTCGAGCGCTGCCAGTCTCGTGATTTTTCGGCGAACGGTTTCCTTCGGAATGCCTAAGAGCGCCGACACCTCGATTATATTGATCGGAATGACCTGGATTGCAGCAGTTGTGGTCCTCGTTCCTAGATACCCAATCGCGAAAAAAATCAGCAGTTCGTCAGGCGTCAACCCCAACCGCTTTCTTGGTGAGGTGAAGACGCGCAGCAATCTGGCGACTTTCTCACGATACTCAAACATCTGAGCTCGCTGAGAACTCGCCTCGAATGACGGTCGATTGAAGTCCCGTAGGGCGTCGACATCCAGATCATCCTCACCCAATCGCGATCTTCTGATCATCACATCTGACCCTGGCTCTACCCTTGGCTCGCGGCGAATCGATAAACTCGGTCCATGGCAAATGGCGACAAGTGGAGCGACATCTCACTGACAGGTGCACTAAGCTCTTCGCTGACCAAGCTGTCTTGCGCACTACCGGGCCATCAGCGAAGCCTTCCACCGCCCACATCTGCCAGCGGATGCTCCCATTCGGGTACGAGCGCGATACCCATGCCCGACTCGCCTGCGTGCCGGAAACGTCGGGAGCAGCAACTGTTATGCGCTTTCATATTCCTGCGTGCGTCCCATTTCTCTCAACCTCCAGATCCTGCTATTCGGATAGCCGACACAAGCGTTTGTGGCCGTTCCTATCTGCTTGCCTTGTGACCCGCTCGACAGCGATGTCCTTTCGGCAGGTCTACTTTGCGCCGCGCAGGGTAATGGGGATTTCAGAGATGGAGATCTCCTGCAAGCGTGCGACCGATCCCCGGCCGCACGCAAGTTGCGAAGGGTTCTTGCTAATGCTTGCCGGCGTGCTTGCCGAAAAGCAGAGCGGCGACCACTCGATGGGATCGCTGCAACGCCCCTAGTCTCGCCCCGCCTCAGCAATGGCCTGCGCCAGTCGCGCGGGGTTGCTGAAGAGCATCTCGTGGCTACCGTCACATTCGACCAAGCGAAATAGGCCGAGCCGCTCCGACAGCCGCGGATGCCAGGGCGAGCTGTGAGGCAGTGCAGTATCTTGCCGGCAGTTCACATATGATTTTCCGATCGGCAGTTCAGCCAATGCCTGCTTCAACGTGATCTTGTCGGTAAGGGTGCGGTAGGGATGTGGATTGAGAGCCGCGTAGCTGGATTGTGCCAGTTCGATGCTTGCGTCGTTAATGAAAACTTCGCGCCAGATTTCGAATGGCAGCATCACCGCGTTCTTGTTGGCGGCTGCGATGGCATCGAACATGCCAGCATACTGCGGAGGCACCATGTCGACGAGGGATTGGCCGTTCAGCGGAACAAACGCATTGACGTAAACAATGCGGGCGATCTGATTGGCCAGCCGGTCCGCAACTCCAGAAATCACCATCCCGCCATAGCTGTGGCCCACCAGACGGATGTTTTGCAACTTGTTCTCTTCGATGTAGTCAATAATCGACGAGATCGCTTGCTCCAGCCCAATGGTTTCGCGATCGTCATTCGACCTATTACCGGCTATGGTCGGACAATGCACCACATGACCCTGCTGCCGGAGGTGGCTGGCTACGGCCTCCAATTCAGCCCCCGTGTGCCACCCACCATGAACCAGGACGTAAAGATCTCCCATATCTGTCTCCCCTAAGGTTACAATACCCTGGAAGCTTAGGGGAGCGCAGCGCTTGGGAATGGCCGATTTAAGCCACAGCAATTGGTAATTTATGCCAACTCTAGCGGTCGCGTCTGAACGCACCAGGCGTCATGCCTAAATACCTGCGGCATTGACGGATGAAGTGTGACGGATCGGACAGGCCCACCCGCATGCCAATTCCGCTGATGCCTATGTGGTCGAAGCGGGACTCACTCAACATTCGCCGTGCAATTGCAATCCGGTACTCGTTCAGCACGCCATTAAACGTTAGCTTAGCCTTGTTGAGGCACCGATGTAGTGTTCGTTCAGAGACGAGTAGATGCTCGGCGACAACCGAGGCAGTCAATCCCGGTTCTGCATAGCGCGAATGAATAGCCTGATTGACCCGATGTAGAAGCTTCGTTGCTTCACGCTGTTCGCCGATTGTGGCTGGGATTTCGCTTTCTAAAGCAAGCGCGAGCAGACCTCCGAGCTGGTCGCAAATCAATTTCGCCGGTAATGGTGGCGCAATGGCGAGTTGAGGTGACATCTGGCGAACGAATGTGCTGAGGGCTGAGCCCCAGCCGGCGCGGCCCTCGATCCGCTGCCCTATTTTCCGATCGGGATCGGTGATCCACGAATCGAGCCAGGCCGTCGGAAGCTCCAATGATAACGCATTCACCGTCTCCGGGTAGTCGAACTCGTAGCAGCGGCGAGAGTCAAGCAAGACGAGGTCGTACGGCTGCAGTCGTGTGGAATGTTCGGACTGCGTGGCAGCCCAAACCCCGTCGGTCTGGCACACCAAGTAGTAGTAACTAGATGCATTCGGAGCGAGATGATTTCTTCTACGGAAGACGCGCTGGGCAGGACCCTGCACCCGACAGATTCCGATCGCATCGAGTTGCCCGCGCGAAAGGCAGTTGTTGAAGTCGCTGCGAAGGGATGTGGTAATGTCCATCTTGAGGAAGCATTCGCATACGGCGCCAATCCAGTAATCCAGCCGCCGCTTTTCCTCGACATGGCCAGTCGACCAAGTCTTGACCTCTCCACTCGCGCTCTGTGCCATAGAAGCCAATCCAAGGTCTATGTTATCCCGGCAGAATCGCTGCTCGTTGACGGCCGGCAAGATGCCAGAAGTCGGCCGGGCTCGCCCAGCCCAGCATTTGTCTCGTATTCCGTCGCTCCATGTCAACCTCAAGCCAGACGTTGTGCAGTGGCCGCCATCGTGAACTGCTTCGTCCCGGAATTGGCAACGGCTTCTGTGCATCAGGACCGGGAAGGCTGAAGACAGACCGATCCGTCGCCGTATTTCGCGCATCGCTTGCTTCAACGGGTTTCTCGAAAGCTCCATTCGGAAAACCTCCCGCCCGCATATCGATATACGATCAGGGCGCGGTTGGTTCGGCTTTGCGTCACTCAGCCGACTCTTAGCGCGACCCCGCCAAGTGCACCGAAGTCTGCATGAAAGCAGTCACCCTGCGTGGCAAATGCCACGCGAGTAAACGAGCCTGTCAGAACGATATGACCCGGCTCCATGGTAATGCCCGGCTACCGAGCTTGTTTGCAAGCCAAGCGATGGCGAGGGCCGGGTGGCCCAGCACGCCAGCTAACCCAGCGATCAGGTGCGGCTGCCATGGCGGCCGTAAGAGACCAGACCAGTTCCCTGGGAAAACGTCTTCGTCCACCGCGACATAAACATGTTGCGGACGTTTTATCCAAAGTCTTGCTTCCTCAACGGGTTTACCTTCCAAAGATGCACACGCCTCGCCGCGAAGCTGGACTTCATCGTCGACCTGCTGCAGAGGCGAACGCCGCGACCGTGCTCGCAGCCGACTACTTCTCCGATCATGTAGCCCACATGTGCATGGAGCCGTTGAACGTAACGGTGAAGGCCGAGAAGGGACAATTGATATCTAGTCCGGCAACCAGTCACCAAGCACGAGGAATTCTTGGAATGATCGTGGGCAAGACGACACCTAACAAAGTCAATGTCCACACGATGCTGCTCGGTGGCGGATTCGGCCGACGCGCGGATGGCGATGATATGGTAATGGCGCTCATACTCGCGTTGAACGTGCCCGGAAAGCGGAACCGATTGCGTTCCGAAGTTAGACAACGGCCGAATGCTTTAGTAGCCGCGAGGAGGCGTTCCCCCAGCAATGATCTTGCCGACGCGGTGGCAAATAGCGGCGGAGCCGTCAAATGCCGAGATAACGGTGCTGCAGATCGGGCTCAGCGATCAGCTGCTCGGATGTGCCGCTCCACACCGCCCGACCGCGCTCGATGATGTAATGTCGGTCGACGATGCGGGCGAGATTGTCGACATTCTTGTCGATCACGAGCACCGATTGGCCGCGCGCCTTTAACATCGACAGGCAACTCCAGATCTCCTCGCGGATCAGTGGTGCGAGCCCTTCCGTCGCTTCGTCGAGAATGAGCAATCGCGGATTCGTCATGAGCGCTCGCCCGATCGCGAGCATCTGCTGTTCGCCACCGGAGAGCTGGTTGCCCATATTGTTGCCGCGCTCGGCGAGCCGCGGAAACAGCGCGTGGATCTTTTCCAGCGTCCAGGGATTGCGGGAGTCGAGGCGATTGGCCGAAGCCGCCACCAGATTTTCGCCCACGGTTAGATTGGGAAAGATCTGACGGCCTTCGGGTACGAGACCGATGCCGAGTTGCGCGATGCGGAATGCTGCCAGCCCGCGAACCTCGCGGCCGCGGAAGCGAACGCTACCTTCGCGCGGCGGCGTCAACCCCATGATCGAGCGGATGGTCGTGGTCTTGCCCATGCCGTTGCGCCCCATCAGCGCGACCATCTCGCCGCTCTTGACCGACAGCGACAGGCCGAACAGCACTTGGCTTAGACCATAACAGGTCTCGATGCCGTCTACCTCGAGCAGCGGTGCCGCGTCAGCCATGGCGAGCCACCACATGCTGATCGCCGAGATAGGCACGCTTGACCTCTTCATTGACGCGAATCGCGGCCGGCGCGTCGGAGGCGATCACGCGGCCATAGACAAGGACCGTAATGCGGTCGGCCAGTGCGAATACCGCGTTCATGTCGTGCTCGACCAGCACGATCGTGACTTCCTTGCGCAAGTCAGCGAGCAGCCTCACCATGCGTGTCGATTCGGTGGCGCCAAGACCGGCCATCGGTTCGTCGAGCAGTAGTAATTGCGGTCTGGTTGCGAGAGCCACTGCCAGCTCGAGTTCGCGCTGCTCACCGTGACTCAACTGAGAGGCCACGACATCGGCGCGATCGGAAAGTCCGACGCGCCCCAGCGCCGCAAGCGCCGCGTCGCGAAGCCCCTTCTCCTTGCGGGCACTGCCGAAGAAGCGAAACGAGTGCCCGTCGCGGGCCTGCGCTGCGAGCGCGACATTGTCGGCCGCGGTGAAGTCGCGCAACAGCGAGGTGATCTGGAACGAGCGCGCCAGCCCGAGATGGCTGCGCTTCCAGGCCGGCAGATGGGTGACGTCCTGGCCGGCTACGCGGATGATGCCGGCAGTCGGGCGCAACTGGCCAATCAGCTGACTGATCAGCGTGGTCTTGCCGGCACCATTGGGACCGATGATGGCATGCAGTTCGCCGGGTGCGATATCGAGCGAGAGATTGTCGGTGGCAAGGATACCGCCGAAGCGCTTGATCAGGCCGTCGATGCGGAGCAAGGGTTCAGCCACGGGAGAACCTCCCGATCAGACCGAGGATGCCGCCACGCCCGAACAAGACGATCAGGAGCAAGAACGGCCCCATCATCATGGCCCAGTACTCGGTGACCTGCGACAGAACTTCCTCCAGTAGGAGATAGACGATAGCGCCGACCACCGGACCGAACAGCGAGCCCATGCCGCCAAGGATCACCATAACCATCAAATCGCCGGAGCGGCTCCAGTACATCACAGCCGGGCTGATGAAATCTGTGTTGCTCGCGAGCAGCGCGCCGGCAAGCCCACACATCGTGCCGGCAATCACGAAGCAGACGAGTCGATATCGCGTCGCCGGAAAGCCGATTGCCTGCATGCGTTGCTCGTTCGAGCGCAACCCCTGCACGACAAGACCGAAACGGGAATTGACGATGCGCCAGACCAGAATAACCCCACCGAGCAAGCAGAACAGGCAGAGGTAGTAGAACTGGACGCGGTCCGACAGGTTGATCAAGCCGCCGAAGGTGCTACGCTTGTAGATGGTCAAACCGTCGTCTCCGCCATAACGCGACAACCCGGAGGCGACGTAATAGGCCATCTGCGCAAAAGCGAGCGTGATCATGATGAAATAGACGCCGCGGGTGCGCAGCGACAGGACGCCGATTCCCAGTGCGAACAGCGCGGAAGCGAGGAGCGCCACCGGCCACTGGACAAAGCCGGAGCCGATCCCTTCGGAGGCGAGAATTCCGACCGCGTAGCCGCCGATGCCCAGATAGGCCGCGTGGCCAAAGCTCACCATGCCGCCATAGCCAATTATAAGATTGAGACTGACGGCAGCAAGCGCAAAGATGACGATGCGCGTGAACAGCGTCAGCACGAAGACGTTGCCGGTTGCCTGCGAGAACAGCGGCAGCGCCAACAGACCCACGACAACAACCACCGCAATCACGTTGCGGGCATTGAGCGATGACTTCATCGACGGCTGGCCGGGAACAGCCCCTCCGGCCGTGCCAGCAGCACGATTGCCATGGACAGATATATCAGCATCGATGACAGCGCAGGCGCTGCGGTCGAGGCCGCCGCCGAACTGAGGACGCGCCGCAAGAGATCAGGCAGGAAGGCACGCCCGAGCGTATCGATCATGCCGACCAGGATCGCGGCAACGAAAGCGCCACGGATCGACCCGATGCCGCCGATGACGATGATGACGAAAGCGAGAATGAGGATGTTTTCGCCCATGCCGATCTGCACAGTGAGGATTGGCGCCTGCATCAGCCCAGCAAGGCCTGTCAAGGCCGCGCCAAGGCCGAACACCAGCGTATAGAGCAGCTTGATGTTGATGCCGAGCGCGCCGATCATATCACGGTTCGAGGCGCCGGCGCGGATCAGCATGCCGACGCGCGTTCGCATCACCACGAGGTAGAGCATCGCGGCAACCACCAACGCGACCGCAATAATGGCAAGACGATCGGCAGGATAAAACACGCCGGGGATGATTTGCACCGGCACAGCGAGCCAGGCAGGCAGGGGCAGTGCGAGACCTGCGGGTCCCCAGATCAGCCGCGCCAGGTCGTTGAAGAACAAGATCAGACCGAAGGTTGCGAGCACGTGATCGAGATGATCGCGCCCATAGAGATGCCGCAACGCGACGACCTCGATGGCAATGCCGAGCAGGAGCGTTGCGCCCAGCGCGAGTCCGATGCCGATGATGAAGTTGCCGCTCCAGGCGACGAACGTCGCGGCGAAATAGGCGCCCATCATGTAAAGCGAGCCATGGGCAAGATTGACCAGGTCCATGATGCCAAACACAAGCGTCAGCCCTGCCGCCAGCAGGAACAGCAAAAGGCCAAATTGCAGCCCATTCAGAAATTGTTCGACGATAAGCAGCATGGAACCGACCAAAGTGTGCCTCGTTACGCTCTTTATCAAGTTGCCGGCCTCGTAGTTCAAGACGCGATGCCTATTGCGCCGGTCGCTTACGGCCTCACTCGGCCGGCTCGGCGTTCCGCGCTCCTCACCATGAGGGGTTTTGACCGGGCGTGCGCTCGGCCTCATCCTGAGCAGCATCGCGTCGGCGATGCCGCCTGGAAGGATAAGCCACCGGTCTGACGAATATCAGCCGTCGGCGGCCAAACCGGTGCCGATGGTAAGAGATGGCGGCGCAAGTGCGACAGGCCCTTCTCGAAAGCACCGCTTACTTCATCGAGCATTTGTCGTGAAAGTTGTCCTGGCTGTCCTTGACGATGGTCGCCATGGTCTTCAGCGAGAGCCGACCGTCAGCATCCTTCACCACCTCCTGAAGATAGAAATTCTGGATCGGGATATGGTTGTTGCCGTACTTATAGCTGCCGCGCACCGACTTGAAATCGGCCTTCTCCATCTCAGCCTTCATCGCGTCCTTCTTGCTGGTGTCGCCTTGCACCGCCGTCACGGCGCTGTTGATCAGCTGAGCGGCGTCATAGGATTGGGCGCCGTAGAAGCTCGGGCGTCTACCATGATATTTTTTGAGGTAATCCTCGACGAACCTCTTGTTCTGCTCGTTCGGCAGGTCGTGCACCCAATCCTGTGCACCGGGAACGCCGATCGCATTGTCCTTTTGCAACGGCAGCGTCGTCTCGTCGATGGTGAAAGCCGTGTAGAGCGGCACCTGCCCCTTCAAACCAGACTGCGAATATTGATTGAGGAACTGTATCCCGGCAGCGCCTGGATAGAACACGAAGATTGCGTCCGCTTCCGAGTTGCGCGCCTTGGTGAGTTCGGCCGAGAAATCGAGCTGGCTCGGCCACACCGTATATTCTTCGCCAATTATCTGCCCCTTGAACGTGCTCTTGAGGCCGGCCATCGTGTCCCTACCAGCCGCGTAGTTCGGGCCGATCAAGAATGCCGATTTGACGCCTTTCTGGTTCATATACATGCCCATCGCCGCCGGCGTCTGGTCATTCTGCCATGACGTCGAGAACACATAAGGCGAGCACAATTCGCCGGCGAGCTGGTTTGGCCCCGCATTCGCCGAAATCAGGAACGTCTGCGAGTCCACGGCGGTCTTGAGCGAGGCGAGCAACACGTTGGACCAGA
Organism: Bradyrhizobium sp. 14AA; assembly: GCF_054185205.1. Lineage (NCBI taxonomy): Bacteria > Pseudomonadati > Pseudomonadota > Alphaproteobacteria > Hyphomicrobiales > Nitrobacteraceae > Bradyrhizobium > Bradyrhizobium sp. 14AA. The sequence continues at coordinate 134,340 of NZ_JAVAYM010000013.1, forward strand.
TATAGCCGACGATGAAATCGACATGATCGGACTGCACCAGCTTCTCGGTTTTTTGCTTGCCGATATCCGGCTTTTGACCATCGTCCTCGTAAATCACTTCGACCGGCTTGCCAGCCATCTTGCGGCCGAGATGGTCGAGCGCGACCTCGAACGAATTGCGCATATCGTTGCCGACGATCGCGGCCGGACCGCTGAATGTCGAGACGAAGCCGATCTTGATCGTATCGCCTGCCGCCGCGGGCTGCGCCAGCGCAAAGGCTGCTACGCCAGTGAGCCAAAATGTCGTTCTCATGGTGTCCCTCATCTTAAAGTCCCGCGTCAACAGCATTTGTCGTCATGTGACAGCACGCTCCAGCATCCGCCACCAGATCTTCGCTTCCTTGATAAGAATGCCCTTCGATGTGCTCTCAACGTAGTCGAGCGCCGCCAGTCTCATTATTTTGCGGCGAACGGTTTCCTTCGGAATACCTAAGAGCGCCGATACTTCGATTATATTGATCGGAATGACTTCGATTGCAGCAGTTGCGGTCCTCGTTCCTAGATAGCCAATCGCGAAAAAGATCAGCAGCTCGTCAGGCGTCAACCCCAACCGCTTTCTTGGTGAAGAGAAGACCCGCAGCAATCTCGCGACTTTCTCACGATACTCAAACATCTGAGCTCGCTGAGAACTCGCCTCGAATGACGGTCGCTTGAAGTCCTGTAGGGCGTCGACATCCATATCTTCCTCACCCGATCGCGATCTTCTGATCATCACATCTGACCGATCCTATTCTCTCATTCCTATCCTTGGCTCGTAGCGGATCGTTGAGCGCGGTCCAGGGCAGTGGCTACGCGGCCATATTTCACCGACAGGTGCGCTACTCTCTTCTATGACCAGGTTGTCTTGCGTGCTGCCGGGCTATCGGCCAAGCCCTCCGCCGCCCACATCTGCCCGTCCGGATACTCCCATGCGGGTACGAGCGCGATACTCATACTCGACTCGCTTGCGCGCCAGAAACGTCGGCAGCAGCAACTGATATGCGCGCTCGTATTCCAACATGCGTCCCATTTATCTCAATCACCAGATCCTGCTATTCGGATACCTAAGGACGGCATTGACTATCCTTGCGTTCGGCTGCGGACTAAATAGCCATTTCATGAAATCGAACACCCACCCAGGGCGCTGATGCTCGAAAGCCGAAAAAGGGCGCTGCGTAGTTGTATTGTAGGTGTGTACTCGCTGACCGTGGTGGCAACTTCTTTTGCCAAATTGGTCGTTGTCTTCGCAGCGGATCCACGGGAGTCTTGAGGCCCGTTTCAATTGATAGCCGGCAAGTAGGCGCGAGGAATGCGCCCGTTCAGAACTAGTCTCTTACGGGCGCCGACAGTCTTCAGCCTATACGAGAGATCCAGGGCGGAACGGACGTGCAACGAAACTTGGAGCAGTCCGGCTCTGTCTGAAAACCATTCGGCCTCTCCCGGCCGGACCAGGGCGCTTGAGTGTTAGCGTCCTTTACTGAGCCCGCCATATGACCCGTGGCGGGCGTTTTTTTGCTGTATGCGTCGTCTAGCTGATGTTCGACAGGGCTAGCCTGCGCCTCGCGCAATCCCGGTCATCATGGAACGAGGTAGCATCGTGTGTTCCGGCGCACCGCGACATTGGAAGATGACCCGGAAATGTTGCAGAGTGCTACGTTGGCCTGTAGCGTTTGGTGAAAACCGGGAGCGAAACCACGCGTGGGGATTGGGCGGACCCGGATGGCAGAGGCTCTTCTCTCCCGTTGTCGTCGTGACGGTAGCGCGATGACCCGAGCAACTCCTCAAACGCGTGTCGCCAGTGCGATGAGCTCCTGCATGTAGTGCCGCTCAAGGAGTCGAGCGCGCTGAGGACAGTTCTCGGCCGGGGCCGTTGGAGCGACGAAATAGCTACCTTGCGACCAGAATATTGGAGCCCGTCGGAGCGCCAAGCTGGTAATTGCTTTTTCGGAACTGGCTGTTGTTCTAGCAGCCAATGTGCGGAAATGTTTTGGCCAATGTTGTAGGTCCCTCAAACGTAAAAGATCAGCAAGAAAGCAAAAATGACAACGTCTTCAATTCGCCTAGTGCCAAATCCCGGTTCGCGCGTGCTGATCGCCGGCGGATGCGGTGGTATCGGACGCGAACTCACGAAAGCCTGCGTTTCCCTGGATCTCGATGTCACCGTCCTCGACATTGCGCCCGCCATCGAAGCAGCGACACGCGAAGATAATGTTCATTACATTTGCTTCGACGGACGCGACGCAGCGTCGATCCGGGGCGCCGTTGCGGAATGCGCACGGGACAGGGACTCTATGGACGCATTCTTCTTCTTGAGCGGCTTCACGATCGGCCAGAATCGACGGCTTGCAGAGGTGGCACTCGAGAAGTGGAATGAACTAATCACAGTCAATCTCACTTCCGCGTATCTGCTCGTGAACGAGGTGACCCCTCTACTGAGGAAGGCCACCGCACCAGCCATCATCACTGTGGTGTCGAGCCTTGCCTATCAGCCCCGGCCAGGCATGGGCCCCTACGCCGCTTCGAAGGGTGGCCTGGTGACACTCACCAAGGCATTTGCGTCGGAGCTGGCACCGCAAATTCGTGTCAACGCCGTGGCACCTGGCGCGGTCGACACCGAGTTCCTCTCAGGCGGAACGGGGCGGACGAAAGACCTCGAGGAACGCTCCTCGTTCGAGGCAGGAAGGGAGAAATACGAATCCTTGATCCCTCTCGGACGTATGGCCACTCCTACGGATGTCGTAGGACCTATGCTGTTCCTCAGCAGTCCCGCCTCCGCCTATATGACTGGGCAAGTTCTTCACCTGAATGGCGGGCGTCTCACGCCGTGATCCATACGTTGGCCTTCGCGTTTGTTTGGCTCGGATTTCGGCAGGTCGCGGAAACTGCGCGCTTGTCGAAAGCCCAAGCCTCCATATCGGTGCCGAGGGTCCCTTTTGCGGGCCGCATCCCTACAGTCGGGTCGACGTGACGGCGCCGTATGGGAAGTCCCACGTCGACCAGGAGAAGGATTCTTGCCGAGATGACCGAAACGGATCCCTTGTTCAATACATTCGAGTACTTTGACGGCCAGCTACGAAATACGCACCCCCCTCTCCTCGCCAGCTTCGAGGGAAGGAGCGAAGCGTCCGTCAAAACGCATAAGGGGTTGCTCGACATAGACTACGGCTCTCATCCGCGACAAAAATTGGATATATTTCTTTCACCGGGACCTGCTCGCGGCGCAATCCTCTATTTTCATCCAGGTTATTGGCAGTCTCGCGACAAATCGACCTTTCGATTTCTCGCCGACTCCTTCGTGCCGCTGGGCTACGATTTCATTCTCGCGAATTATCCATTATGTCCCGACGTCACGCTCGGCAGCCTGGTCGAGCACGTCGCCGCGTCTGTACCATTTGCGCTGAATTGTCTCGTCGAGAGGGCTTACACGAATGGCGGGCTCATCGTTGCCGGACATTCTGCTGGTGGACATCTAGCCGTCGAAATGGCTCTGCGTGCTTGGCCAGCAACCCTCTGCAATGGTCGTCCCGTTCGAAAGGTGATGGCGATCAGCGGAGTCTATCAACTTACGCCGCTCGTATGCACGCCGGTAAATGACAAGTTGCAGCTGAACTACGAGGAAGCGAGGGCGAACTCTCCGATCCATCGAGCATCAGAAGTCGGTGTGCCGGCGATCTTCGTGGTCGGAGGCGACGAAACATCAGAGTTTCGGCGCCAAAGTCGCGATATGCGCGATGCTTGGAAAAGGGCCGGAAACGCGGCAACGTACGTCGAGGTGCCAGGGGCGGATCATTTCAGCGTCGTTTCCGATCTCGCATCAACGCAAATTCCGACGCTGCTGGCATCGTTCGGGCCATAACCGCCTGAAACTTGTCTCGGCGGCCCATCGGCGGCGGCGTGCGTAGGTGAGGCGAACCTAGTGTTGGACCCAGCCAACTGCGCCAGGCAAGGTGAGAGCGGAACGACGCCGGCTTCCGAACCCGGGTCCTCGGTATAGGACGGCGGCAATTGGCTGTCCTCGGGCGCCGTGAGAGTGAATAGCCATTTTGCCAAATCAAGCAACCACCCCGCGGCCGGGATGCGTGAAAGCTCCCAGACAGCTCATGCGCGACCAAGTGTCCTTCATTAATCTGACTGGCAATTCCTTTTGCCGAAGTGGTCGTTGTCTTTGCAGCCAATACGCAGAACTCTGAGGAGCGGGTTTGGACAGAACCCATCCTCAATAACCGTCAGCCAGCGAGCAGCGAATGAACCCTCATCGTGGTCGGAACCAGCCTTTCACCGGCGCCGAATATCTCCAGTCTCTACGAGACGGCCGCGAGGTCTGGATCTACGGCGAGCGCGTCGACGACGTTACCACGCATCCCGCATTTCGTAACGCCGCAGTCTCGATTGCTAAGCTCTATGACGCACTTCACGACAAGTCGCTCAAGCCGGTTCTGACCGTCGAAACCGACACGGGCGGAGGCACCTTTACTCACCGCTATTTCCGCTATGCGCGGTCGCGCGAAGATATGATCGCCCAGCGCGACGCAATCGCAGCCTGGTCACGCTTGTCATATGGGTGGATGGGACGAACCCCCGACTACAAGGCGAGCTTTACGAATACGCTTGGGGCAAACGCCGACTTCTACGGCAAGTTCGCAAACAACGCACGCGCCTGGTACAAGCAGGCGCAGGAAAACGTCCCATTCATTAATCACACGCTTGTCAATCCGCCGATCGACCGAAACAAGGCGGCGGACGATGTGAAGGACATTTACGTTCGAATTGAAAAAGAAACAGACGCCGGCATCTATGTTTCTGGCGCGAAAGTCGTGGCGACCTCGTCGGCGCTGACGCACTACAATTTCCTCGGCCAGAATATGGCTGCAGAAATCACCGATGACAGCATGGCGGTGATGTTCATGGTCGACATGAGCAGCCCGGGCATCAAGCTTATTTGCCGGCATTCGTATGAACTAGCCGCCGCTGCGACCGGCTCGCCGTTCGACTACCCGTTGTCCAGCCGGTTCGACGAGAACGACGCGATCTTTATTTTCGATAACGTATTTGTTCCCTGGGAAAACGTCTTCGTCCACCGCGACATAAACATGTTGCGGACGTTCTATCCAAAGTCCGGCTTCCTCAATGGGTTTACCTTCCAAAGCTGCACACGCCTCGCCGTGAAGTTGGACTTCATCGTCGGTCTGCTGCAAAAGGCCCTCCGGGCCTGCGGCACAGACGAATTCCGTGGCGTTCAGGTTCAGCTCGGCGAGATCGTGGGCTGGCGAAACCTGTTCTGGTCTCTTACGGACGCCATGGCAGCCGCACCTGATCGCTGGGTTAACGACGGATTCTTGCCGAACATACGTGCATGCACGTCATTCCGGATATTCGCCACAGAAGCCTATCCCGCTATCCGATCGATCATTCAGCAAATCGTCGCCTCGGGGTTGATTTACCTTCCTTCGAGTGCCCGAGACTTGAAGGTACCGGAGGTCGAGAAATACCTCGCTCGCTACTCGCGCGGTTCGAATGGAATCAATCACGTCGAGCGCATCAAAATCATGAAGGCGCTCTGGGACGCTGTTGGATCCGAATTTGGCGGTCGTCATGAGCTTTACGAGCGCAACTATGCAGGCAACCATGAGGCGATCCGGCTTCAGGCGCTGATCCACGCCAAAGTGTCCGGCGCAATGGGGGAAATGGAAGCCTTGGCGAGTTCCTGCCTCGCCGACTATGACGAGAACGGTTGGCGTGATCCCGCCTATCACAACGGCAACGATGTCTCCGTGCTCGACTACCTCGCGAGGAGTCGCTGATGGCCGTTGACCGCGTTGCCTTTCGGGATATGATGTCGCGGTTCGGTGTCGCCGTTTCGGTGGTGACGACAGATGGCGCAGCTGGCCAGTGCGGGTTTACTTGCACCGCGGTTTGTTCTGTCACGGACGAACCGCCCACGGTTCTGGTGTGCCTCAATCGCAAAAGCCAGATGAACGCGGTTTTTCGCCGGAACGGTGTTCTTTGCGTTAATGTCCTGAGCGCTGCACAAGAAGAGCTTTCCGTAGCTTTTGCCGGGCGCCGTGACATCAACATGACCGAGCGGTTCACTGTCTACCCTTGGGACCGGATCGCCACCGGTGCGCCGGCGCTACGAAACGCTCTCGGGGCGTTCGACTGCGAGATCTCGGAAACACAGGATTATGGCACCCATACCATCTTTTTCGGGCGGGTGGTTGCGATAGCGCTTAACCCTGCGCGCGACTCGCTTCTTTATATCAACCGCGAGTATCGCGTTGTGCCGTTCATGCCGCCCGCAGCTGTCGTTGGTCAAAGCTGAACCGGTACGTGTTAGACGAATAGCTTGGAGAGCCCATGAAACACGCGTTGGAGAACCTGCCGATCAACCTCGGCGACTGGATCGACAAGAATAAGGACACTCTCAAACCTCCGATCGGCAATCGTCAATTTTGGAAGGGCTCGTGGGAGACAACACTAGTCATGATGGTGGGCGGCCCGAACTACCGTCCTGACTATCATGACGACCCAGGCGAAGAGCTGTTCATCCAACTGCGTGGCGACCTTACGCTCAAGTTAATCGACGCTGCATCAGGAGAGCGCAGCGAGGTCGTCGTACGCGAGGGAGAAATGTATCTCCTACCATCGCATGTTCGGCACTCACCCCAACGGCCGGACGGATGCATCGGATTGGTTATCGAGCGGCGTCGCCAGCCGGGAGAAATCGACGCTCTAGAATGGTATGACGAGCGCGGGCGCCTGGAATTTCGCGGCGAGTTCCTCGTGAAAAATATCGAAGAAGATCTCGCCATAGTGCAAGCAGCTTGGAAGGCCTGGTCGGCCAACCCAGCTCGACAAATCCCGACAACGTGGCGGGTTGGAATGCCGGAACCCGCTTAAGTGGGACAATGATGGGAACGAGGATGGCTCAGAACGAGGAAAGTATCGAGCGGCCAGAGCACGGCAAACCGACGCAGGTCCTCAATGTGCCGGCGTATTTCCTCTATGGAGAAGACTGGTCGGGGTCGATCTTCGCTTTCTTCCATATCGAAGAACTCTTCGTCCGAAATGCACCTAATGAATGGCACATCGCGCTTCATCGCCATCTGGATTTCGACCAGCTTTCCATTCTCCTCAGCGGCCACTGCACGTTCGAACACGATGGTATTTCGCAACGCGTCGAAGCACCGAATTGCATTTTTACGCCGGCCAATGTCGTGCATCAGTTCGACTATTCATCCAACGCGGTCGGGTACGTCATCAGCGTCTCACCTGATTTCATTGCGGGGCTACCTTCAGTTGAAGGAGCAACGAGTACTGCTCTCCTGCGTTTGGCGAACGACCGGGTCGTCACATTCGAAACCGATCAGCAGATTGCAACGGTCCGCAAGCTGCTCGAGCTACTCTCGGAGAGGACTGCATCGCGTCATCCCTATCAACGCGATGCACTGCGGTATCTTTTCGGTAGCCTTCTCCTTGAGCTCGGTGGGGCGCTGATGTCGCCGTCGCAAAACAAAGCGCCGCAAGTATCCGCATCCGAACTCGATCTCTTCAAGCGCTATCGCGAATTGATCAGCTCAACCCTGAACGCCGTTGGCTTCACTGATCACCAAAGAACGAATACGTTCACCGTCGAGTTCTTCGCACAGCGGTTATCGGCGACGCCCTACGCGCTCAACACCGCCTGCCAGCATATTGCTGGCTTCCCAGCTCGCGACATGTTGCAGACTGCGGTCTTGGAGCACGCAACGCGCCTACTGGTTTACACAACGAAACCTGTGAAGGAGATCTCGTATCTACTCGGCTACTCGCACGCCTCTCACTTCGCCCGATTCTTCAAACAACGCCGAGGAACGACGCCCGAAGCCTTCCGCAAGGCTTGCGTCGATACAGCAGGGAGCGAAGCCGGGATCCAGTCCAATGAGCCAATACTCGATGACGAGCCATGAGAAGGACAGTTTATGACACGAACCATATTCAACAATCCCACCCTGCCGCGATCGAAGTCACCGCATTCGAATGCGGTCAGAATTGGCAACCTGATCTTTGTCTCGGGCTTTCCGGGCTACGACGATAATATCCAGGTTCCGAAGGGCGATTTCGCAGCACAAATGCGGCTTGCTCTCAAACACGTCAAGGCGACACTCGAATTCGCCGGAAGCTCGATCGAGAAAATCGGGAAAGTGAACATTTACCTCGATCGCAGGGCGGACTTCGATCAGATGAATGAAATCTATCAGGAATTCTTCGGAACTGACCCTTCTGGGTGGCCTGCCCGGACGACAGTAGAAGCACGTCTGCCGCGACCTGAGTTTCTTCTCGAGATCGACTGCGTCGCAGAAGCTTGAGTGAGAACAGGCAGCCAAGGTCGTCTGACGTGACACACCCTGATCGCGCGCATCTCTATAGCGGGATAAATCACCTATGCTAACTACACAACAACGCAAACAGGCCGCGGATGTTCTCATAGAGGCAGCGCGTAGCCGCGTACAGGCGACACAGCTCTCGACGCAGTGGCCGTCCATCACTTTCGAAGACGCGTATGCGATTTCCGCCGAGGTCAACACGCGGCGCCTCGAAGCAGGCGCCAAATTGATCGGTTACAAGGTAGGCCTAACCTCGAAAGCCATGCAGAGGTCCTCGCAGATCGATGAGCCGGATTTCGGCTATCTCTATGATCACATGATGATCGCGGACGGTGGAAGCACGCTTCACGAAACCTATTGTGTCCCCCGGGTTGAAGTAGAACTCGCATTCGTCTTGGGGAAGCCGTTAAAAGGTCCGGGCGTCGGGGTATTCGAAGCTCTTGCTGCTTGCGAGTATGTCTGCCCCGCGATTGAAATCGTCGATGCTCGTATAATAGATCCGCGAAAGATCTACGACACGGTTTCAGACAATGGAGCAGCAGCGGGCCTGGTGCTTGGTGGAAGGCCGGTTCGGCCCAACGACGTCGATCTGCGCTGGACTGGCTGCATCCTCTATCGCAACGCTGAAATCGAGGAAACCGGGCTGGCGGCTGGCGTGCTGGGCCACCCTGCCCTTGCCGTCGCCTGGCTTGCAAACAAGCTCGGCAACCAGGGCATCACCATTGAGCCGGGACACGTCGTTCTGACCGGCTCGTTTACCCGCGTGGCGTTTGCCAAGCCGGGTGACTGCTTTCACGCGGACTTCGGTACGCTTGGCGGAGTCGCGCTACGATTCGGCTGAGCGACGTAAAAGCCGAACCGCGGTAAGGGAGCTTTCGAATCGAGGTTTCGAGAGACCCGTTGGCGCAAGCGATTCTTCAAGACGGCAGTGGATCGGTCTGTCTTCAGCCGTCCCCGTCCTGATGCACAGAGGCGGACTGCGAGACAAATGCGGGGCCGGCCGAGTTCGGCCGGCTTCCTCGCATCTTGCCGGCCGTCAACGCGCAGCGAGTCTGCTGGGAGAACATCGACCTTGGATTGGCTTTTACAGCACAGAGCGCGAGTAGAGAGGTCAAGACCTGGTCGACTGGCCATGTCGAGCGAAAGCGGCGGCTGGATACTGGATTGGTGCCATCCCCAGCGCGGCGATAAAGAGCGGGTCACAAGGCAAGCAGAGAGTAATGGTCGTAAACGCTCTCCTCAGCTAGCCTATTCAGTCGACGATGGCTCTGTCAATTCGGCCTTGCCTGCGATCGCCACTCGCGTGCCGTCAGGTGGTAACGACGTTTGAACATACGGCAGAAATGGGAGAGATCGTTGAACCCATTTCGGTAGGCGATTTCCGAAATGGTGTATTTGGATTGCCTCGAATCCAGCAGAGCTTGTCTACACGCCTCAAGGCGCCGCTCTAACACCCAGCCGGCAAAGGTCAGGCCTAAGCGTTCGAAGCGCGCGTGGAGCGTTCTCAGCGAAATGTCGAAATGGGCCGATACAAGTCCCGCTGATAGCTCCGGATCGGCAATGTTGTTTCGGCAGAAGGATAAGATCGTCTCAATTTGCATGGCATCTTCAAACTGATCAATCTGTACATCCCGTGTCGCAAGCGCGAGGAGATTACAGACGTTCTCTGCCAACAAGCTAGTCTCGCCCTCGGGCTTGTCTTCTCTGGACACAAGTTCGCGAATGTGACGGCGCGAGAGGTCGCTGTATCGAAAATCCGCTTCGATCTTCAGCGTGTGTCGACGCCTTAGACTAGGAATCCGAGATTCAAGCGTAGCACGTGACAGGACCGCTATCATACGTTCGACATGCGGTGAGAAATCAATTTCATATGGAAATCGCGTATCGACGATCGCTATCTCGTCGACGTCGAGGTGGAAGCGGGCATCGCATTGCGCGATCGAACTGCGCCCACTCACCTGCAGGCTGACGAGATAGGGATGGTCATCTTCCGCCCTTATGTGCTTGTGAGTCCGCGCGATGCGATGCTGCTCGGAGTGGAACCAGGCAACTCGCATCGAGCCGTAGCTGCGGGCAACGAGTTGGGCCTCGAAATCGCCGCGCCCCTCGCGGTCGGCAGTGGCAGTGTTGATAGCTCGAGAGACGACCGCTTCCCACACGTCGAAACGGTCCTTTTGTCGAACGTTGTCTGTCGTCCAAAGTCCCATAGCTCCTTCCTCTCCAGCTCTTTTCGCGTCGTCTTCTGCGCCGCAGGCCCCTTTGTCAAAGGCCAACTATAGCAAGAGGCTCGAACCTGCCGCGATCAGGCAATTGCGTTCCCAGCCTGTCTGCACAATTCGACAAAAGTGATTGCATGTTTCTCCAAGACGCGAATAGTTCCAATAGTGACTATGTGCGGTAACCTTGGCACCATTATCGCGAATGGCAAATGCAAACGAACTTTACGGCCGAGCAGCTGGCTGACCCAAGCATTGCAGAAGTGAATGCGATCCTCAAGAGCTGCGTACACTACGGTTTCTGCACCAACACCTGCCCAACATATGTCCTAAGCCGCGACGAAAATGAATCGCCCCGGGGTCGCATCGACCTGATCAACAAGATGCTTGAGATCGGTGGCCCTCCCGATCCGAGTACCGTCAAGCATCTGGACAACTGCTTGTCGTGCCTTTCTTGTATGACAACTTGTGCGGCGAAGGTTGACTATGTCCACTTGATCGATCACGCCCGAGCACATATCGAGCGTCACTTCCGGCGTCCATTCAAGGATCGCCAGGTGCGCAGGCTCCTTGTCAAGGTCCTGCCCTATCCACGCCGTTTCCAGCTCGCGTTGGTGCTGGGTAGACTTGCAAAGCCCTTTGCTCGCCTCATGCCATCGGCTCTAAGACCACTCGTGAAGCTGATCCCGAGCGACAACGCACCGAAGATTCTCAAGCCGCAGGTCTTCAAAGCACAAGGCAAACGGCGCTATCGAGTGGCGTTGCTCGCAGGATGCGCTCAACAGGTTCTAAACAGGAACATCAACGAGGCTTCCATTCGCCTGCTGCAGCGCCACGGGTGCGATGTCGTCATCGCCGACGGCGCCGGCTGCTGCGGTTCGCTAGCATTGCATATAGGTCAGGAAGCCGCAGCCAAAACGACGGCCCGCAGGACGATCACCGCTTGGAGCCGAGAGATCGAGGCGATCGGTCTCGACGCCATCATCATCAACGCCTCAGGCTGTGGGACGACTATCAAGGACTATGGCCACCTATTCGCCCGCGACGACATTCGCCGCATCGCAGAGGGTGTGTCCCGACACGCCGTAGACATTACGGAGTTCTTGGCCCGGATCGGACTACAGGCGCCCGAGAGGGAGAAACGATATCGCATCTCTTACCACGATCCCTGCTCGATGCAGCATGGGCAGAAGGTCGTGCGAGAACCTCGCGAGTTGCTCAAGAAGGCAGGTTTCCTCGTCCAGGATGTGCCAGAAAAGCACTTCTGCTGCGGTTCTGCGGGTACCTACAACATCCTGCACCCCGATGTGGCCCGGCAGCTCGGAGAGCGGAAGGCGAGCCATATCCGCAGTACCGATTCGGACCTTCTAGCTACGGGCAACATCGGCTGCATGACACAGATGGGCCAGTACCTAGATTTGCCGATCCTCCACACAGTCGAATTGCTCGATTGGGCAACCGGCGGACCTTTGCCTCCTGCCCTCGAGGGGCGTCTCCTCCGCGAGCAGCGGCCTGAGACAAAGATCGAGATCATTTCGCAGGAATCGACCACCGAGCCACCGCCGTCCGTTGAGGACGCCAGCGGCTATTGGTGAACTCAATTCACAGGAGCACGTGGATGATGAAACAGGCGGACAAATCGGCCTTCTTCAATGCGGTAGCAGACAAGCTTGGCGCAGAGGCGGCCAATCGATCGGAAGAGACACTGACGCGTTATGGCGAGAACACGTTGCCCGGCGGCGATCGTCGACCAGCTGCAGTGCTTTACCCAAAGAATACTGCACAGGTTCGGATCATCGTCGGCCTCGCCAATGAGTTTGGCATGCCGCTCGTTCCCATCAGCACGGGCAACAATATTGGCGCAGGCAGCCGCTCGGCTGTCTTTTCCGATCAGGTGATCCTTGATCTCGGTCGCCATATGAACCGGATACTGGAGGTCAACGAACGTCTCGGCTACGCCGTGGTGGAGCCCGGCGTCAGCTACCAGATGATGCATGACGAACTCGTGCGTCTCGGCAACCGGCTAATGATCGACGTCACTTCCGGTCCCCCGCAGGGTGGTATCATCGGCAATGCCTTGGACAAGGGTGGGGGGTATGGTCCCTATTTTGATCATTTTGGAACGTCCTGCGGAATGGAGGTCGTGCTCGGCAACGGAGACATCTTGCGCACAGGTGATGGCTCCTTAGACCGCGAAAACCTCACCAATTGGCATACGTCGAAGTATTCATACGGCCCGATAATTGATGGGTTATTCGCGCAATCCAACTACGGCATCGTCACAAAGATGGGCATTTGGCTACTGCCTCGACCACCAGCCATCCGGTCCTTCCACTTCGCCTATCCGGACGATGAGGATCTCGAAGAGATCATCGAGCTCTGTCGGCCTCTGAAGATGTCGAACTTTGTCCCGACGTTGTTTCGTGTCGCGAATGATCTTTATACGTGTGGTACTGAGGCCGCCAATGCTGAGTATGCGGCGAGCTCAGGTCGCAAATCGATCTCGAATGAAGGCCGCCGTGCCCTTCGAGAGGCACAGGGCCTGGGATCCTGGACGGTGTCTGGCGCATTCTATGGCGCAAGCGATGCGGCCCTCGAGCCGCAAATTCGACGGGTTCGTGATCTTTTCGAGCGGTCGGGCAAAGCCAAGTACATACCGCACGAGGAAGCCCAGGCAATGCCTCCTCTTCGAGTTGCGATCGACGCCTTTTCCGGCATTCCTGGTCATACCGAACTCGGTCTGCTGAAATGGAGACCGGGAGGTGGAAATACCTGGTTCCTTCCAGGAACGCCTATGGACGGTAAGGTCGCTAACGATTTCCAGACACTTTGCCGTTCGATCTACGAAAAGCATGGGCTTGACTATATGGTTATGAACGTCTGCGGAGCTCGCTTCGCGCGCGGGCTGCACGTCCTCGTCTTCAATCGCCAGGACGAGGACGAGAATCGCCGGGCGGATGCCTGCTACAAAGAGATGTCCGATGCCCTTTCTCATCGTGGTGTCTTCATCGGCCGAGCCCCCATCGACTGTCACGACTTCCACATGCAACAAACGATGCCGAGCTTCCGGAACGTCTGCAATGGCATCAAACGTGTAGTCGATCCCAATGGCATCATTGCGCCGGGTCGCTACGGCATTGGCGGATGAGGAGTGGAGGCAGGCAACAGTCACCGTATTGGCCCGGCGTATTGTCGGCTGGCTCATCTACTTTGACAGGTCATTTGTCAGCGTGGACAGGTACTCCAGATAAACGTCAGTCTGGATAGCCTCGGAGGCGCACCAGTTTCACACCAGAAAGAACCCGAACGAACGACACTCATAAGCGGCCAAGCGACGCAAAAAAACTGCGTAAAATCAAGAAGTTTGGACCCGATTTGAGTTCGTAAGAGTTCAACCGAGCGACCCGTTTGGCAATTCATTTTGCTGAATTGGTCATTGTCTTCATGGCCGATGTGCGGAAGTGTTTTAAGCCTGGTTGAGCGGCTTTAAGATCAAATCTCTCTTCCGCGTATCTCCTCGTAAACGGGGTGGCCGCCCTTCTAAGAAAGGCCACTGCACCGGCCATCGCGCTGTGGCTAAGAGCGATACACAGTGAGAGCGGCAAGATGCTATCCGCTGCAAGCGGCGAACAAGGGGGAGAACTCATGACCACGGTTACCTTTTCCATCAACGGAAAGCCCGCAAGCGTCGAGGCCGATGCTGACACGCCGCTTCTCTGGATTGTCCGCGAGCATCTCAAACTCACCGGAACGAAATTCGGCTGCGGCGCTGGACTATGCGGCGCTTGCACGGTTCACGTCGAGGGCAAGGCGGTTCGCTCGTGTCAGACACAGCTCTCGGAAGTCGCTTCGAAAAACGTGACCACTATTGAAGGTTTGTCCGTCGACGCGAATCATCCGCTTCAGAAGGCGTGGGTGGCGATGCAGGTGCCGCAATGCGGTTACTGTCAGTCCGGTCAGATTATGCAGGCTGCCGAGTTATTGGCAAAGAATCCGAAGCCGACACGAGAGCAGATTGTCGAGCATATGGACGGCAATATCTGTCGATGCGGCACCTATAGCGAGATCGTTGCCGCCATTCAGAGCGTCGCATAAGAAACTGGGGGGACGGAACATGTTGAACGACACCAGCACGCTTGCGCTCTCGCGCCGTTCGTTTCTCGTGACAAGCGGCGCTTTCAGCGTCGCCGTCGCCTTTGGGCTTCGTCCCGAATCGGCGATAGCCGCGGCGTCATTCAATCCGAACGCGTGGGTGACTATCGGCGAGGACAACATCATCACAATTGTGGCTCCGGCCGTCGAAATGGGGCAAGGTGTACGCACATCTTTGCCGCTCATTCTGGCTGAGGATCTCGACGCCGACTGGGATATGGTCCGCATCTCCGCAACGCCGGATAATGATCAGGTCTACGGCAATCCGATTTTTCGAGAGCTTTTTGGCAGCGCACAACTGACCACGGTTGGCAGCTTTTCGATCGCTGGCTACTACGAGAAGCTGCGGCTAGTTGGTGCACAAGCACGCAAAATCCTGATCGCAAACGCAGCGGCGGCGTGGAGCGTGCCCGCCGGCGAACTCACGACCGAGCCAGGCAAGGTCGTTCACAAGAAATCGAATCGCAAAGTTAGTTACGGCGAGATTGCTAAGACTGCGACTGTGCCGAACCCGCTGCCGGCCGTGACCCAGGCCGATCTGAAGCCATCCTCGCAATTCCGCTTGATCGGGCGAGACACGGCGCGCGTTGATGTGCCGTCGAAGGTGAACGGCACCGCGCAATATGGCATCGACGTACAGCTTCCTGGCATGCTGTATGCGAGCGTGCTGTTTCCACATGTGCAGCACGAGAAGGCTGAGCAGATCGACGATGCGGCGGCGAAAGCAGTTAAGGGCGTAGTCAAGATCGTGCCGCTGCCCTCCGGCGTTGGCGTCATCGCCGACACGATCGAGGGCGCGATGAAGGCCAAGGATCTGCTCAACGTCACCTGGTCGAAATCGACGCCGGCACAGAGTTACGACGACGATCGCGTGATGCAGGACTATCGTACGATCGCCGTAGACTGGAACCAGCCAGGTTTAGAGATGATCAAGACCGGCGATGCCGACAAGGCCATAAAAGGTGCCGCGACCGTGCTCGCTGCGGACTATTTCTCCGATCACGTAGCCCACATGTGCATGGAGCCGTTGAACGTAACGGTGAAGGCCGATAACGGCACAATTGACATCTGGTCGGGCACCCAGTCACCAAGCACGATGAAGATTCTCGGAATGATCGTCGGCAAGACGACACCTGACAAAGTCAATGTCCACACGATGATGCTCGGTGGCGGATTCGGTCGGCGTGCGGATGGCGACGATATGGTGATGGCGCTCTTACTCGCTCTGAACGTGCCTGGAAAGCCGGTGAAGATGATTTGGAGTCGCGAGGACGATATTCGCAACGACAAACCGCGGCCTCTCACCGCACAACGCATAGAGATCGGCCTAGACCGCAACCACAATATCGTCGGCTGGCGGCAGCGGATCGTCAATGAATCCTATTTCGCTCGCATCCTGCCACCCGATCTGAATGCCAAGACTAAGGACATCGTGTCCGGCGGAGGGGGCGAGATAAGCTACGCGGTCGCCAATCATCGCGTGGAGTGGGTCCGCGCTGCACGCGGAATCGATGTCGGTGCTTGGCGTGGAATTGCGGCCGGCTACACCAAGTTCGCCATTGAAACGATGATTGATGAGATCGCTGCGCTCAGGAAAACGGACGCAGTCGCCTATAGACTGGAGATGCTCAAAGGCGCTCCGCGTGCTGCCAGCGTTGTGAAGCGTGTTGCGGAGATGGCGAATTACACGCGAAAGCGCGACGGCCGGGCTGTCGGAATTGCCTATTCGGATGCACTGAGAAGTCACACTGCGGTGGCGGCCGAGGTTTCATTGGACAAAAAGACCGGCGAGGTCAAGGTCCACCAGTTGTGGGCTGCCGTAGATGCGGGCACCGCGGTGCAGCCCAAGAACATCGTCGCGCAGTTGAAGAGCGCCATGACCTTTGGCCTCGGCGCGGCTCTCAAAGAGCGGCTGGTCATCAAAGGCGGCGTGATGCAGGCCACGAACTTCGACGGTTACCCAGTGCTGCGTTTGTCGGAGGTTCCGCCGATGGAAATCGCCGTGATCTCGACAAACGCTCCACCGAGCGGTGTCGGCGAAGCGGGCGTACCGGCGGTGGCTCCGGCAATCGCCAACGCAATTGCACAACTTACAGGGAAACGGCTGCGGCATCTGCCGATGACGCCGGAGCGAGTGAAGCAGTCGCTGGGATAGAGAATGGCCATCGACCAATATCCCGCCAAAGGGAGCGGGCCGCGCGAAGTGCGCGCGGCTCGAGCAAGTGATCGGTCCGCGGCACAACGATCCCTCCTGCGGTTCTGCGGGTGACCACGAGCGCGCTTTCCGTTGCGATGCAGCGATGCGTTAAGTCCGCGAGATCACATCGCGTCTGAGGTCATCAAAACCGGTGATGCGTCCAGCGATAGCGCTTGCCGCTACCGTGTACGGGCTCGCGAGCCAGACCTTGCCTGGACCCGAGCGACCAGGAAAATTGCGGTTGATCGCACTGATTACAACCTGATCGGGGGTTTCCGATGATCCCGGGCCGCAATTGGCACACGCACCGCAGGCGGGCTGCAATAGTTGGGCGCCGACAGCAGCGAATGCGTCGAGATAGCCCTTCTCCTCGCAATAGCGGCGCACGTCGATCGTACCGAACTGCAGGAAGAGTTGCACTCCCTCTGCAACCCTCAGGCCACGCTGTGCCGCCCAGGTCAGGACTTCGTGATAGCAGTCGAAATCATCGCGCTTGCCCGCCGTGCACGACCCGCCATATGCGATGTGAACATTGACCGGCTCGGCCAGCGCGGACAGCGCGAGCCCGTTGCCAGGGTCACCTGGGCGTGCGAGCATTGGCGAGAGCGTTGCGACGTCGATTCTGATCGTCGCCGCATAGGTCGCACCCTCGTCGCTCCGCATCCAGTCTTCGATAACAAATGTCTCGCCGCGGCGCTCCTTGATGAAGTGCACGGTCTCTGCATCAGGCGCGACGATACCGGTGAAGCCGCCGAGTTCGGCGGTCATGTTGGTCAATGTCGCACGCTCGTCGATCGACAGCGCCGCGATGGCCTCGCCGGCAAATTCGAAAACCCGGCCGACTCCCGCGCCTGTCCTGATCTGCGGCAGCGCGAGCAGATGCAGGACGATGTCCTTCGCCGTGACGCCAGCTTTGCGGCTGCCGACCAGCTCGATTCTGATGCATTCGGGCATCACGATCCGCACCACGCCCGTCACGAAGGCGTTGGCGATGTCGGTGGTGCCGACGCCGAAGGCGACGCAGCCGAGCGCGCCGCTGTGTGGGGTGTGCGAATCCGTTCCGACGATGAGTTCGCCGGGCCTTGCGTAACGCTCCGCCATCAACGCGTGGGAAATGCCCTGCGAGCCCGGGCCGTCGTTGAGATAGCCGTGGTGGCGAAGGCCATGCGTGGCGACGAATTCGCGATGCGCCTGCGAAAGCTCGCGCACGTGGGGCATCAGGTTGCGATGGGCGCTACTCAGATGCGTGTAGGAATAATGGTCCTCGAACACGATGATCGAGCCGGGATCGTGCAGACGCAGTGCATCGCCGAACTTATCGTGCAGCAGATGGCTGCACATCGCGGTGTAGATGTCGTGGATGAAGCGAATGTCCGCGCGGACGAAGCCGCTTTGGCCAACCCTGGCAACCGGCTCGGCATCAACAGCTCCGACGGCGTGGCGCGCGACGATCTTCTCGAACAGGGTTTTCGGCCGTTGGTCGTCGGCGACATCGGCCGGCGTGACAGTTGCGAGCTTGGCCCGCCCATAGTCCAGCAGGCCGCCGGCCCGCAGCACGGCGGCTGCGATCGGGTCGCGGCCTGCGAGCAGGTCCTCGACGGAGATGGCTTCGCCGCGGCGGATCCGGTCGATCAGGCCGAAATCGGTGGACGTGAACAGGCCGACATTGTCGGCGTTCTGGCGATAGATGCGCTCGAAGCTCTCGGCGATCACGAGGCGGATGCCCGTGGCTTTTTCCGCCAGCGGACTGTGTTCGCGCGACGATCCCTTGCCATAGCGCGCGCCGCCGACGAGCACGGAAAAGCCACCGGCTTTTAGGGCACCGCGGCCGATCGGCGTTTCGGCTCCGGCCTTGAAACCGATATGCGCGATATCACCAAGTCGCTCGTCGAACACCACAAGCGTGGGAACTGGCGTGATTTCGTCGGTCGAGATGTCGTTGCGCAGCGGCACGGAAGCGGCAAGCGTCACGTCCGCGCCTTCCAATTGCCGCCGAATGAGATCGGCATCGGCAGACAGGAAGAGCAATCGGCCAGGAAGTGCGACGATCGGTTTCAATGTGAGATCTTCTCCAGTTCGAGTCCGCTCGTGCGCGGCCCCATCAGGCCGATCGCCAGCATCACTATTGCCATGGCCGCGCCGATGAAGATGAACACACCGGTGACGCCGAAATTCTGCAGCATGAACGCGATTAGAAAGGCGCTCCAGATCCCCGAGAACCTGCTCCACGAATAGACGACCCCGACGGCGCGAGCGCGGATCCCCGTCGGGAACAATTCCTGCTGGTATGCGTGATAGGTGTAGGAGATGATGTTACCGGCCAGCGTCAATGCAATGCCTAGCGCGATGATCGCGGCTGTCGAAGAGGCCTGACTGAATAGCAGACCGCAGACGATGTTGACGGCGGCCATGATGACGATGACATGCTTACGTTCGAAACGGTCGGCGAAAAGCAAGCCAAGCAGCGGACCGACCGGCGCAGCGAGCGCGATGACGGTGGTGTAGCCGAGGCTCGTCGTGACGGTGATGCCCTGCTTAATCAACAGGGTCGGTACCCAATTGGCGAAGCCATAATAGCCGATCGTCTGGAACACGTTTAATATGATCATCATGATCGCACGCTTGCCATAGGGCGGCGCCCACATGTCCGCGAACTTACCATGCGGCGCAACGGGTTCGGCAGCGGCGGCGACGGGCAGCGGCTTGCCGTATTCTTTCTCCACGCGGCGTTCGAGGTCCGCCATGACGCAATTGGCCTCGTCGAGCCGGCCCTTCATCGCCAACCAGCGCGGGCTCTCAGGCAAAGCTAAGCGAATCCACCACACCGCGGCGGCGGCGATGATGCCGATCAGGACCACCCACCGCCAGCCGTCCAGTCCGAACGGTGCATTGGGTATCAGCAGATAGGAGAGATAGGCGACGACCGGCACCGCCGAAAAGCCGAACGCTTGCGAGCAGGCGAACGCCCGGCCGCGCAGATGCTTTGGCGCGAGCTCGGAAAGGTAGGCGCCAATGGTGACAATCTCTACGCCGAGTCCGAGTCCGGCGATGAACCGCCAGCTATTGAGGCCGAAGGCGGTGGTCTGGAATGCCATCACGAGATTGGCGGCGCTGTACCAGAGCAGCGACCAGGTAAATATCGCGCGCCGGCCGAACCGGTCAGCGAGGAAGCCGCAGGCGATGGTGCCAATAAACAAACCGGCGAAAAGCGCGGCGACGAAGCTCGCAACCCCCGTCGAGCCGAACAGGCCAGGCGTGGTGGGCGTCAAAATCCCTGCCCTGACCAGGCCTGGGGCGACGTAGCCTGTGAACAATAGGTCGTAGAGCTCGAAGAACATGCCGAGGCTCAGCAGAATGATCATTTTCCAGACGGTCCAGGTTGCCGGCAGCCGATCGAGGCGTGCCGAGATCGAGCCGGCGGACAGGCCTTGATCCATGCTGTCGGGCTGGGCGACAGCGAGATTCGATTGCATCGGCATTGGGTCCTCCTCCCGGTACCATCCGACGGTTTCTCTTGACGGAAACGCTGCTCTTGTCAGATGGACGCAATTCCGCAAAATAGTCGATAATCAGGGGTAGAGAATTTCTATTTTGCGAGCATAGTGTTCGTACGTGACGAACGCTCGCCAGTGAAGGCGTCGCATGGCCGATCCCGATCTCCAGACGCTGCGGCTGTTTTTGTCCATGGTGGAATTGGGCAACCTCACGCATGCCGCGCAGCGCCATAACATCGCGCCGTCTGCGGTCACCAAGAGAATTCAAGATCTGGAAAATCACTACGGTGCGAAGCTGTTCGAACGGCAACCGCGTGGCGTGACGCCGACCTACGCGGGCGAAGAATTGGCACGGCAGGTCCGCGATCTGTTTGCGCGAATGGATCGGATCGAGGGAACGATGAGCGAGTTCTCTCAAGGGGCGCGCGGACAGGTGCGGGTCCATGCGAGTGCCTCGAGCCTGTTGGAACACCTCGTGCAGTCGATCGCTTCCTTTACCCGGGCACATCCGCTAATCCGCATCGAACTACAAGAACTCATGAGCTCAGCGATCGTGCGTGACGTGTATGAGAGACGCGCCGATGTCGGCGTGGTTTCTGGGGCGGAGGAGATCCCAGCGGACCTGACCGCCGAATTTTACCGGGAAGACCTATTGATGGCGCTTGTGCCGTCGGATCACGTGCTCGCACCCAAGAGGTCGGTGAAGTTTATCGAATTGCTGGACTTCGACCATATCGGCATTGGCGTCACGAGTGCGCTGTCCGTGCAATTGGCTGAACAAGCCGCCCGGCTCAACCGCACGATCCGGCATGCCTATCGTTCCGCCACGTACGATGTGGCCCGGGCGTTCGTCGTGCAGGGATGCGGGATCGCAATTCTGCCGGGCAGCCTGACGCTGCCCTATGCCGAACTGCTCAAACTTCGTTGCATTCCGCTCTCCGACAGCTGGGCGCGACGCGAAATGCAGATATGCTACCGGGAGGACGCCGTTCTCACCGTTGCCGCGCGGCTCTTCATCGCGCATCTGCGGGAGGACGGCCGACAAGCGTGAGAATCGCCGGCGGGCGCATCGCGTCCTGTTCCGAATGGACACTCAAAGTCGGTAGCAAGAGAGATGGAGGCGTGCGCGATTGATTGCCGGGACTGCCGAGGAAGCCCGACGCGCTAGCCATTGCCCAATCGGGGGGGACGACACACGAAATCCATGCGAGCGAAATCGCATGAAACTGCAGTCTGGCACACAAATGGGGCCGCGAACTCTCCGCGTCGAACTTAGAGCGATTTCACACTGACTAGAATCCACGGGAAAGAAATATCATGAGCATGAACTCAAGCGAGCCCGCGGCTGCGGGTTTCCTCGTTCGGGAAATCGGGAGCTTTCATACTGGCGGACGACAGATCACGTTGTCTGGGCTTCCCGCCAAGACGATCAGTTTCACCGAGGGAATGGAGCCATTCCAAGTCGACCCGAATGGCGAATTGGAGGTCGAGCAAATGTACGTTCAATACGTCAAGCTCGTTCAACCCAAATCAAAACTGCCGATCTTGCTTTGGCACGGCGGCTCAATGTCCGGAGTCACATGGGAGACAAAACCCGATGGCGAGCCCGGCTGGCAGCAATTCTTCCTGCGTGCGGGCTACGATACGTATGTTTCTGACGCGGTCGAACGCGGTCGAGCGTCCTGGGCGACTTATCCGGGTAGTTTTGAGGGTGAACCGATGTTTCGTACCAAGAAACAGGCGTGGGAGGTGTTTCGGATCGGTCCATCGTATGAGACTGGCGGAAAGCGGAAGGCTTTCGAGAACACGCAGTTTCCGGTGGAGGCCTTCGACCAACTTGCAAAACAAGCTGTGCCACGTTGGACTACCAGCGATGCTCCGACACAGGCGGCGTATGATGCGCTCGTCCAGAAACTCGGCGCATGCATCATCATCGCGCATAGCCAAGGGGGCAACTTCGCTTATCGTGCCGCGTTGAATGCGCCGGACCATGTGAAAGCCGTGGTAGCAATCGAACCGTCAGGTGCACCCGACCCGACGCAAATAGACCTCGCGAGACTCAAGGGCATTCCACACCTTACCCTGTTCGGCGACTTTCTCGCGAACTCAAAATTGTGGCAAACCTTCGTAGAGGCTTCGATGCGCTATCACACGGCGCTTTCAGAGGCAGGTGTTGCGGCAACATGGCTAGACCTTCCCGGGGAGGGCATCCACGGTAATAGCCACCTGCCAATGATGGACCGCAATTCGGATGTGATCGCTCAGCGAGTTCTCGGCTGGATCGCTAATCACGTGACATCTTCGATCTAGGACCAATAATGTGTGAAGGTCGAAGGTTGTCCAGCCTTAGGAGCGGGCCGCAGACAGGCAACGCGTTGTACTCCAATCGGCGAATTAAGCGTCACAGGCTCGCTTGGGGGATCAGGGACCGACTACTCCGACAACTGCAGCCATAGCCGCACCAACGCGGCCTCGGGGGTCAACTTCCCACCGTTTTCAACACCGCTCTCCCAGAGCGGAGCACCTGCGGCATACGCACCGGGCACGAGGCCACCGTTTTCGCAACTGCTCACCGCGACAATACGACATCCTCGGCTTACGGCATCGCTCAACGTTCGAAGCAATTCCGGGCTGTGCATCAGCGTCCCCACGCCAAAGACACGCAGTACGGCACCTTCAAGCTCGCTGAGAGCCGCATCAATGGCCGCGATGCAAACACCAGGCGAAAGGGTCAGAATGGCGAGCTGCCGCGGCAGGAAGTGACGCGGCCGAAAATGCACGACGCTTTCCCGCTCGTCTTGACCGTCGGTTTCCCGGAAAGATGCCGGCCCTATTGAATGATGCTTGACCAGCTTTCGCGCGCACAGCAGCTCGCCGTCAAAGGCGAGCCAGACTCCCGGAGGACCTGAAATAGCACTATGAAGCGCGAAACGAAGATTGTCTTCGGCATTCACTCCGATCCCGAGCGGCTGCATTGAACCCGTGAAAACCACGGGCAGCCTGATGCCTTCGAGCGCGTAAGATAAGGCTGCGCCCGTGAATGGCATGGTGTCCGTCCCATGCGTAATTACAACGCCATCATATGGCCGCGACAGAATCAGCTCGGTTAATCGGTTCCATTGCTCCGAACCAACGTCGGCGCTGTCAACGAGCGGAACAAACGAAACAACGTCTAGTCGCGCGGCTACAGGGGCGAGCCGATTGAAGGCCGTTTCGACGACCTCTGCAGCCGGCTCAAGGCCATTCGGTCCCACCGACATACTTAGTGTGCCGCCCGTATTGATCGCCAAAATATCCCGCACGTCCGGCCTCTTAAAAATCACTACAACTGAACACGCGTCGGCAGATCAGGCACCCGCGCTGGCGACGCTGCCTGACTTGTCCCGTGACCGTCAGCATGCAACCACGTTGACCGCGAGCCCTCCGAGGCTCGTCTCCTTGTATTTGCTGCTCATGTCGGCGCCAGTCTGTCGCATTGTTTCAATAACAGCATCCAACGACACGACCTGGTCATGTGCTTTCAGCGCAAGCCGAGCAGCATTGATCGCTTTGACCGCGCCCATTGTGTTGCGTTCGATACAGGGAATCTGGACCAGCCCCCCGACAGGATCGCAGGTCAGTCCAAGGTGGTGTTCCATGCCGATTTCGGCGGCGTTGGCGACTTGCTCATTGCTGCCGCCGAGGACGGCTGTGAGAGCGCCGGCCGCCATGGAACATGCAACACCAATCTCGCCTTGGCAGCCCATTTCTGCCGC
Organism: Bradyrhizobium sp. 14AA; assembly: GCF_054185205.1. NCBI lineage: Bacteria > Pseudomonadati > Pseudomonadota > Alphaproteobacteria > Hyphomicrobiales > Nitrobacteraceae > Bradyrhizobium > Bradyrhizobium sp. 14AA. The sequence goes on from NZ_JAVAYM010000013.1 coordinate 158,535, forward strand.
TGAGATGGAAGCGCGCATCTTGTACAGGATACCGATTGCTGCGGCCGTAAGCAGAAACTCACGAGATCGAGACGATGAAGCACCCAAACAGAAAGTCTCGAAGTATTTGAGCACGGCCGGGAGAACACCGGCAGCTCCGTTGGTCGGAGCTGTAACAATCCGGCTTCCAGCCGCATTTTCTTCATTTACCGCGAGCGCATACAGGCTGACCCAGTCCATGCCGCGCATTGGATCCTGCTGGTCGGACGACTGACACAGTGATCGATACATTGCCGGCGCCCGGCGCCGTACATTGAGACCGCCGGGCAGAATGCCCTCCGCGAGACATCCGCGATCGATGCTTTTCATCATGGTATCGCGCACGAGATCCAGAAACCCGCCTGTTTCTGTTTCCGATCTCCATGCAATCTCGTTCGCCTGCATGACCCCGGCTATCGTCATGTTCTGGCGCCGCGCGATCTCGAGCAACTCCGCCGCGGACCCAAAAAGGAACGCAGGGGTATAATTTGGCGGAGACCGATTGACGCGACCGTCTCCTTCCATGATGGTGCCGCCGCCCACCGAATAATAAGTCCTCTGCAGAACGACGTCGTTGCCGTTGAAAGCGGAAAAGTCAACAGCATTTGGATGACGAGGCAGGAATTCGTGCTTACGGAAGGTGAGATGCGTAGTTTGGTCGAACAACACGCGCTGCGTTCCACCAAGACGAAGCTCACGTCGCGTCCTGATGTCGTCGATGATCAATGGAATGCTTCGAGGATCGATCGTTGCTGGATCGTACCCCGATAGACCCAGCATGACGGCAACGTCTGTCGCATGCCCTTTTCCAGTCAGGGCAAGCGAACCATACAGGTCGATCCTGACACCAGTGCAATCCGAAACTTTGCCGCCAAGCTCGTTGACGAACTTGAGGGCTGCGCGCATCGGGCCAACCGTGTGCGAACTCGATGGCCCAATTCCAATGCCATACAGTTCAACTACGGATATCGGAGCGACCGCGCCGGCCGCAGGCCATTGATGACCTTTACTCATAGAGGTCACTTTGCCGTCCCCGGGCCATTGGGTCTGAATCGGTCAGGCCGGCGGCTGCGCATTTGCGTTTCTATTGCGCCGGTTCGCGCAATCGTCGGTTCCGCGACGACTACTGCGCCTCGGTCAGCAACTTCTGCCACTCGTCCGGCAAGACTGCTGACGGTGCATTCTCTAACGCCTCGAATCGTGCCGAGGCTCTGCAAGAGATTCGTGAGTGCCGCATCGTCACGCACTCCGACACGGTAGCTTACCATCCCCGAGCCAACTTCCCCCCGAGCTTCCACCGCCTTGAGTTCAACCCCTAGTTCCAGGAGGATAGGAGCGGTTGAACAAATGACCGCAAGCGCATCAGGTCCGATCAAATTGATCTCATGGACCACCTCAGTCCCAGGAAACGCGGCCTCAACCAGCGTCCGGAACGTGAAATGACGGCCATTGTCGCTGCCGTTCATGCTCGGCTCGCCCATGCGCTGCTTGTATGTATGAGTGGCTGCGGATCTTCGTCGCGACGCGTTTGGTGTCGCCGCCGAGCCTCCTATTGAGAGACCGCTGCTGTCACGATGATCTCCACCAGCACGTCGGGCGCGCCCATGTCGCACTGTGCGGTCGCTCGGGTTGGAGCCGCATTCGGCGCAGTCCAGGCGTTCCAGACTTCGTTCATGCCCTCGAAGTCCTTGACGATGTCCTTGATCCAGATCTGGGCGGTGAGCAGGCGGCTCTTGTCGGTACCCGCCTTCGCGAGAAATTCCTCGATTTTTGCGAGCGTCTGCCTGGTTTGTCCCTTGATGTCCTGACTGCGATCATCTGCGGTCATGCCGCCTACAAAGACCATGCCGTTGTAGGTCACGGCACGGCTACGACGCTTGTCGGTCTCGATGCGGACGATGTCACTCATTTGATTTTCCTGATCGATCTGTTGCTGTTTGGGGGGCGTTTGGCTAGCTGCCGAGCTCGCCGAGCGTGATCGGTTTGATCGGTGGTCTAATTCGGTAGTATCCGACATCAGTCGGATCGACGCCGCGCGCCTGGGCGATAGTCTCGGTGACCGTCAAACCGCATAAGCGCCCTTGGCAAGGTCCCATCCCGCAGCGACCAAATGCCTTGGTCTGGTTGGGACCCAGGCAACCCAGCTGCACATAGTGGCGTATCTGGCCTGCGCTGACTTCCTCGCATCGGCAAACCAGGACGCCATCAGCCTCGGGTATCCGGTTCTCGTTCTTGGGCCGGTAAAGAGTATCCAGGAATGGCCGGATGTGCGTGCGACGCTTGAGCTCGCGGTGCAACTGGTCTGAGTGCTCTGCAATGCTCCTGGTAGCGCCGAGCTGTAGGCCGATGGCGAGAGCAGCCAAGCGACCCTGTATCGCTGATGCCTGGGCACCCACGATCGCTCGACTATCGCCGGCTACATAAATCGGCGTTTCTCCTAACCGGCCCCATGCGTCGGTGACGGGCTGCCAGCAAAGCTGATCCGGACTCCACCGATGCTCTGCGCCAACGGACCAGCTAAGCTGCGTGTTCGGCACGACGCCTTGATGCAGCAGCACCAGCGAGGCGGGAAGCCGAACCCGTTTGCGGCGATGCGTGAAGGTCACGCCCTCGACGTGGCTCTTACCTTCGATTCGCAGCTCGCCAGCTCCGGAGAATACCGGAACGGCGTGGCGCCGAAGAGCGGCCAGCAGCTTCACGCCCTTCGCCAGGTCCGGCCAGCCCCTCAGCGCCGCCGGTAGGTGGCGAATGGCACGTAGGTAGTCGGCCGGTCTGGTCGTGTCGACCAACGCTTCGATCTTGGCGCCTGCACGCAAATACTGCCAGGCCAGCAGATAAAGCAAGGGACCGCAGCCTGCGAGGACAATCGGCTTTGCTGGCAGCGCTCCGGCGCTTTTGAGCAGGATTTGTCCGGCGCCGGCCCCCATCACACCGGGCAATGTCCACCCCGGAATCGGAAACGGCCGCTCCATCGCGCCGCTCGCAATCAGGATATGCTTACCAACGGCCTTCTCGGCCTTGCCGTTCGCGGTGTAGCCGACTGTGCCGTCCATGGATATTTTCCAGACGGTCGCGCCGCCCAGATATTGCGCGCCACTGGCGCGGAATTCCGACGTTAAGTTCCGACCAGCGGCGTAGTCTTGGCCGAGAATGCTCAGCCGTTCCGTTAGCGCGGATTCAATGCTTCGATAGATCTGTCCGCCAATCGTCGCCTGCTCGTCGAGCAGCCGGACGAATAGTCCAAGTGATCGTGCTTGGCAGGCAGCAGCCAATCCGGCTGGACCCGCTCCTATAATGACGAGATCTGCCACGGAATCAGTCACGGCTTCTCTCCCAAGGCATCGCCACTCAGTTCAGCGGCGCCGACCTGACGCCGCACCTGCATTCCGTCCCGCACTTGTATGAGGCAGCTCTGCCGAGCGGGAACGTCATCGATTTCAACCAGGCATTCGAAGCAGACACCCATCATGCAATAGGGAGCTCGCGGGGCCTGCCCGACTACGCTCGAGCGGAAGTCTCTCACGCCGGCAGCGAGCAAGGCGGCGGCAACACTGATACCAGCGGGCACCTTGCAGGCACGCCCTTCGAACGTGATCGTGACTGCCTCCGACTCCGACGATCTTGGGAGCACAAAGAGCGGATCAATGGTCATGGGAGAAACTCGCATTGGGGTCTGCAAACCGATCACCCCTAAAGACGTCGAATTCGGCAGGCGTTTGCATGAGGCCGCTCATCCATGGTCCAATGACGAGAGCATGCGCGGATGCCAGGGTCACGCCGCTATGGCAGGTCGCGACAAACGCGCCCGGGCAGGACGGCGATTCCTGATAGATCGGATATCCATCCGGCGACAGCGGTCGCAAAGCCCCCCAAGCCCGGACCAGCCGCGCTCGCGCCAAAGCGGGAAACGTCGCAACCGCACGGCGAGCCAACCATTCGATTTTATCGGACGTGGTGCCGTCGTTCAGGCCGACATCTTCGGAGGTGGAACCGATCTGCACGGTGCCTTCGACGGTCTGCCTTGCCTTGTTCGTCGGATAGTCGAGGAAGGGCTTCAATCGCTCCGTGATCAGCACTTGCCCGCGCGTCGAAGCGACGGGAGCACAGAGACCAACCTGCGATGCCAGCGACGCATTGCCGAGCCCCGCGGCCAGCACCACGCGCTCGCTCTTCCAGCTCTGGCCATCGCTCGCAATCGCCTCAAAGAGGCAGCTCTTGGCGTCGTACTTGACCTGCTCGACGTCGACACCGTTTATGACATCAGCGCCCTTGAGCCGCAGACCTGCATGCAAGCCGTGGAGCAGCATCAACGGATTTGCATGACCATCCAGCGGACCGAAACTGCCGCCAACCACAGCGGATCCCAGCCCGGGCAAGTATTGCTTGAGCTCCGCCGGCTCCATCATCTGAAACGGGACGCCACCGGCCTCACGGTCGATCTTTGTCAGGACCTTGGCGCGGGCTTCGACTTCTGCCTCGCTGAAGCCCAGCCAGAAGCCCCCCGGCTGCCGCAGACCGGAGTCGACCCCCGTCAACTCCAGAAGTTCCTTATGCAAGGACGGCCACAGTTTGGCTGCGTCGCGGCTCCATCGGGCATATCGGGGAGTCCCTGAGCCTTTGCTGGAAACCCAAACGAGACCGAAATTGCCGCGCGACGCCCGGTAAGCGACATCGCCCTGGTCCAGCAGGCGGACACGCGCGCCGAGGCGCGCAGCGCCATAGGCGATCGCAGCCCCGACGAGGCCGCCTCCTACCACGGTGATACATTCGTTGCTCATTCAAAGTCTTCCAGTTCTTATCCAAAATTGGGCTCTCAGACGCGCGAACGCCGTCGTCCTCCAGCCAGAGGCGAGAGACGGTTCAGGCGAAGGCGATCTAGCTCTTTCCGACCAAGACCCTGTCCAGACCGACGATCCGGTCGAGGGCGAACATCAACAACAAGGTTCCGATAATCAGAACCGTTGAGACGGACGTCGTCACCGGATCTGTCAGCTGTGATACGCGATTGTACATGGCGACCGGCAGCGTCATCGTCCCTGGCGTCGCCACGAAGATCGTCATCGTGACCTCGTCGAAACTTTGAATGAACGCCAGAATCCATCCGGCAATCACGCCCGGCAAGATCAACGGCAGGAGAATTCGACGAAAAGCGACGTAGCGCGATGCGCCCAGCGACCTTGCTCCGGCTTCCGCGTCGCGCTCGAGACCGATCACGGCCGCAAGGGTCAACCGCAGCGAATAAGGCACGACGACAACGGCATGGATAAGGACCAGCGCAGGGAAAGAACCCGTCCAGTTCATGAGCGAAAAGAACCTCAGGAATGCCACTCCGAGCACAACATGGGGAATCATAAGCGGGGACATCAGCACCGCCATCAACACGTCACGTCCGGGGAAGCGATGCCGCGCGATGGCAATGGCTGCGGGAAGGGCAACAACGGAGGCCAGCGTGGCGGATGCGAGGCCCAACCAGATTGAGAACCAGAATGCGCCGATCAGTTCGGGCGCAGCGAATATTTCCCGGTACCAGCGCAAGGAGGCGCCATCAAAAGGCATCGAGATATATTCTTTGCTCGAGAAGGAGACCAGCATCACCACGATCAATGGCGCTGTTATGAACACGATGAGCAACGCGTGGAATGCCAACGCCACCGGCCCGTTCCGCCCGACTGTCCCGCTGGTCATGCGAACACCTCCTTGAAGCGGCGCTCTATCAGCCGATTGGAGCCCACAATCACGAAGACAATGGCAATCAACAGCAGCACGGCGATTGCCGCTCCGAGAGGCCAGTTCAGCGAGTTCAGGAACTCATCATAGGTCGCCGTGGCGACGACTTTGACACGCCGGCCGCCGATGATGGACGGAGTTGCGAACGCCGACGCGGACAGCGCGAATACGATGATCGCGCCAGACAGAATGCCCGGCATCAACTGCGGCAGGATGATGCGACAAAACGTTGAGATCGACGTCGCTCCAAGAGACCTCGCGGCATGCTCGACTTCCCGGTCCAGCTTTTGCAACGCGGTCCAGACGGCAATGATCATGAAGGGCAGGAACACGTGCGTCAGAACGATGATCACGCCTGTCATGGAGAACAGGAGACGAACCGGCTGGTCAATGATGCCGATCCCGAGCAGTGCGGAATTCACCAAGCCGCGGTTTCCAAGCAGAACGGACCAGCCAAGGGTGCGAACGACGACCGAAATCAACAATGGGCCAAGGATGATTGCGAAAGACGCGCCACGCCATAACGGCGCCATCCGCGACAAGATCAGCGTTTCTGGCACTCCGAGAAGGATGCAAATAAACGTAACGCCGAGCGCCATTCCTGCGGTACGCAAGAATATCTGATGATAATAGCTATCAAGGAAAACCTCGGCGTAGTTCTGCAAGCTGAATCCAGGCTGAATCCCTCGCATTCCGTCGAACGCATTGAACGAAAGGATCGCGGTCAAGGTGAGCGGCACGGCCAGAAGACCGAGGAACAGCAAAAGGACTGGCATGGATAGAAGCCACGGCGTACCGCGATCCAGGAAGCTTGGCTTAGCCATCTGCTTGCTCCGAAGCGACAACCCGCAAGTCGCCGTCATTCCAGCCTATCCCAACGAGCTCTCCTTCTTTTGGCTGCTCTATTCCCAGATTCTGCGTGGTCACGCGAAGCGCACCGATGTCGCTTTCGATTTCGAAGAGCCAGAGGCCCCCGAGGAAGAGCCGCGTTCTAACGCGTCCTCGAACGTGCGATTTATCGGCTGCGTTGATGCGCAAGCGCTCGGGACGAACGAACAGTTCGATCTGGGGGCCCACATGCTTTTCGCTGATCCCGGCCGAAAAGCTTGTCGACCCGACACGAATGACGGCGCTGGAGCAGTTTCTCGATAGGATCTCTCCGGTAATGACATTGGCATGGCCGAGAAATTTGTAGACGAACTCGGAGGCCGGCTGGTCATAGATCTCATGCGGGCTGCCCAATTGGGAAATACGGCCGTTGGTCATGACTGCGATCCGGTCGCTCATCGTCATGGCCTCAACCTGGTCATGCGTCACGAGAACCGTGGTGATGCCGAGGCGCCGTTGAAGGGCACGCAATTCCACATGCATCTCGCCACGCAATTTGGCATCAAGATTGGACATGGGCTCGTCCAACAGCAGGACGCTCGGTTGGATTGCCAGCGCCCGCGCGATGGCGACACGTTGGCGTTGCCCGCCTGAGAGTTGACTTGGATAGCGATCTCCGAAACCGGAGAGACGCACCATAGATAGCGCCTCCTCGACGCGATCATGGAGTTGAGTTCGCGCCAGTTTCCGCATCTCCAGGCCAAAGGCGATATTCTGCCGCACGGTCATATGAGGGAAAAGCGCATAGCTCTGGAAGACGACACCCATGTCGCGTTTTTCGGGCGCGACCACCGTGAGATCGCGCCCTCCTACAACGACAGTACCTGCCGTCGGCGGCACAAAGCCGGCGACCATTTGCAATGTCGTGGTCTTGCCGCACCCGGAAGGACCGAGCAACGAGAGGAACTCTCCGCGCTCTACATCCAGATCCAGGCCGCGTACCGCATGGGCCTCACCATAGACTTTCGACAATCCACATAGGGACAAATAGCTCATGAGATCCGCTGAGGCTTGGAGGAAGGCTCGCTATTATGAAGAGCCGCGCTCACCGTTCGATTGTACGATTCCAACGATTGGTCCAATCAGCCCGCATCTCGTTGATCTTGGTCCAATCCACAATTGCCAGTTTGGCGATCGTATCCTCACCATAGGGCACTTGAGCTGCCAGCCTGTCGTCCAGCTTCGTCTGCTTGTTCGTCGGCCCCCACCCTTCAGTTGCCAGCTTCGCCTGAACTTCCGGCGACGCCAAGTATTGGATGAAAGCCTGAGACGCCTCCGGGGCGCTGTTCTGGACGACCGGGCACGCCGCCGTAAGGAGCGCGACTGCCCCTTCCTTCGGGTAGACGAACTCAACTGGAAACCCCGTGTTCTTGAGCGCCATTGTGCGGCTACTTCCCCAAACAGCCACATCAATTTCATTATTCTGGAACATTTCAGCGAGCTGGGCCGGCGATGAAGACCAACTCAGCACGTTCGGAGCGAGGTTCTTGCGGATTTCCTCGAACCCGGGCTCGATGTTGTTCTCGCCCCCGCCCTTGATGCGAGCAAACGTCACCAGTGTATGGACACCGTACGTTCCGGATAGCGACGATGCCGTGAAACGCTGCGCATATTTCTTGTCGGTAAGATCCAGCCACGAGATCGGAGGTGCCCAGCCTTTCTTTTGAAAACTGGCCTTATTGTACGCGATGCCGGTTGCGATGAGGCCAACTCCGACCGCCCGTCCGCCGAAGTGAGCAAATTCGTAAAGGTCGTTGTAGACCCGTGACGGCGCCAGCTTGTCGCAATATCCGTATTGTATCGCCTGATACATCGGACCGTCATCGACGATAATGACGTTCAACTCCTGTTTGCCGCGCTGCGCCTGCAGCTTTGCGACGATCTCACTTGAAATTCCTGGCACATACGTAATCTTGACGTTGTGCTTGGCTTCGAACTCCGGAATGATCTGAGATTGGAATAATCTCTGGACACTGCCACCGGACCCGGCGACGTACATCGCTTGCTGGGCAAATGCAGCCGAACCGACCAAGGTCGCGCCCAAAAAGGCCAGAGTGCCCAACGGTTTCATTTGGTTTCCTCCCTACCTTGCTCCGGTATCCCTTCGGGCCGGATCAGGTAATGAATGAACCCTATGAGGCAGCTCCCATCAGAACAAATAGAAAGATAGGTAGAGGTCATGCATTGCTGATATAGGCCAGCGGATCGCTCAAAGGGTGTGGATGACGAATGAATCTCTTGGAAGTCGTGATTGACAGCCGATAGAGATCAGGCACGGCGCTGTGAGCCGACCGAGCCCGATCTACGGGATTATGCCGACCCTGTCAGCGCACGCTGCTCTTCCAGCGTGACCGTCTTGAGGACTTCCACAAAGCTGGAAACGAGGCGATCCTCACGGCTTTCCCTCGGATAGATCAACATGGCCGAATGCTTAATCGATGGGCGGAATGGTCGGATCACAACGCCCATGTGCTGATAATCCTGAGCAGCAATTGGATTTACGATCGCGACACCAAGACCCTGCGCGACAAGGGAGCAGGTGATCGAGCTGTAGGGCGTGTCGAGCGTCATCTGACGCGCGACACCGGCCTGCTCGAAAATCGCGTCGACGTCGGAACGGCCATAGTCGTTTTGAGAAAAGGAGATGTAGGGTTCTCCCGCCAGGTCGGCGGGCTCAATGTAGGCGTTCGCGGCCAGCGAATGGCCCTTCGGCATCACGCAGACCCCGTCTATCCGATAGAGCTCCTCGCTTTCAAAGCCGTAGCTTCCAGTCAGGTGGGACACGACGCCAAAGTCGCAAAACTGCTCGTCGACCCATTGCGACACTGCAGCTGAATGGCCCGCATGGATCGAGATGCTCGCCTCGGGATAGATTTGAGCAAAACGCCTGAGTGCTCGCGGAATCAAACCGAGCGCCAACGTCTGTATGGCAGCGATCCTGAGCAGCCCTCCGCTGAAACGGCGGATGCGTTTCGCAGCCTCTTCGAGGCGCTGCAATCCAATGAAGCTGCGCTGCACTTCCTTGAATAACGAGAGCCCATCTTTCGTCGGAACAACTTTGCCGGGAAGACGCTCAAACAGCCGCAAACCGGTGGACTTCTCCAACTGAGCGATTGATCGGCTCACGTTTGGCTGAGACGTATTCAGAATGCGAGCAGCCGCAGTCGTAGAGCCGGAGACCATCACGGCCCGAAATGCCTCCACATGTGAAATGCGCATCAATACCCGCGTCCTTTCCGGCCCAACACTTCGTTGCCAGCGCGCCCGATCCGAAGAGAGCGCAATGATGCACCGGCCGCATCCGGACCGCGTCGCAATTGGCACCGATCAGTCAGGCGAGCCACCTTAGCAACATCCGGTCGCAGGACATCGATACAATCTACTTCGGACATCGCAATAAAATCATAGAGGCTTCCTACGATCTCGCCTACCGCAATCCGGCGACAGCCCTGCCCGGTGACAATCAAATCCACCGTCCTGTGAGCACTTGCAGCTTGATTGATGGGGCATTCGGAGGCGCTGAATCGGCAAGAGACCGCAGCAGCTCGATTGATCAGAATTCGGTTTCGACCAACCTATTGCGGCGCATCATTTACGCCTTCGCGTGCGCGAGTCCGCACTCGGGCACGGGCACACGTCCGGCATCGATGCGGGGCGCGGCCATCGGCCCCGCAGTGGAACTAGTGCGAAGAAGGCATCCCGAATTTGATCGGCCTCTCCATCGTCACCATCCGGAAGTCCGAAATCAGGATATCGAGGCGCAGCGACCACTCACCCGCGGTCGGTATCACAAGCTCGTCGATCCACCAGTGGCCGTCCGCGTCGGCTTTCGCTGTGCGTCTGAGTGGTTCGATGCCGGCGGAGGGCAAAGACAGCGACACGGTCACCTGCTTTGCGGGAAGCGGCTCGAGGTCATCGGTCTGAAGGTTGATTTCAATCGCCACTGGGCCTGCGGTGTTGGGCCGGATCGCGACCTCCGCCATCGCCTTTTCGGTGTGGATGTGAGCCATCAGGGTTGAATGCGTGAGAGCCAGCGCCCGCGGCGGCGACGTGAAACGCCATGTCGCCGCGAGGCCGAGCACGACGACGATGAGCAGGGATTCCACGGCGACAACCCGCGCGAGGTTGCGAGCCTGCCGCGCTTGATCGGCCCGCGCGGTGAACCACCAACGATTGAGTGCCGCGAGCGCGAAGACGCCCATCACCACGACCAGTTTGCAGATCAGTACAAAGCCGTAATCCGTGCCCCACAAACCGTTAAGAGTGTCAAGCTGGACGATTGCAAGCGCTGTACCGCTTGCGACAAGAAGCAAGACAACGACTGGAATGACGCGTGAGAAGCGCTTGAGCGGCATCGCGGCACGAACTCGATCGCGATAGAGCAGCAAGCCGAGCGGGGCGAGCGCCCCGACCCACGCGGCGATCGCGATGCCGTGCGTGAAGACGGCCGGGCGCGTCAGCCATTGCGGCGGCGCAGAGCTCGCATGGCCGCTCGCGGCCAGCGCCAGGCCGACGCCCGCAAGTGCAACAAGGGAAAGCGCGCGGGCCGTAGCGAGCCGCGACACGCGTAGCGAAACGAGACCCGTAATCAGTGACACCGCTGCGACGAAGATCGTCGTACCATAGCTGGTGCCCCAGGCGGCATGCCAAGTCGTCGCGTTGAAGACGTCGCCGAAGCCAAGGCCGAGCAGGTCTAGACCCTGAAATGCGAGCGAAGCCGTAGTCGCCACAAGCCCAACCCAAAGAAGGGCGGGAAGCAATTTCGGCGCCGGACTGTGGCCGTTGTCGATAAAGGCGAGAAAAAATGCTCCGCCGATACCGAAGAACAAAGCGGCGTAGAGGACAACCTTGGTAAGCCAGATTGAGAGCTGGAGCGGCGCGTTAGCAACCTTGCCGAGATCAACGGCGCTCGCCGTGACGCGGCCGACCGAGAAAAGGATGGTGCCGCTGATCGGGTGGCCGTCTTCCGATACGACTCGCCAGCTGAGCAAATGCGTGCCGACACTGACGGAACCTGGTTCGTCCACGACCAGTGTCTTGCCTGAGACATTCGGTGCAAGCGACAGCACCTCGCCGGATGGAAGCTTCAGCTGCAGTCGGAGCGCCTTCACCGGCTCGCTGAAGGTCAGCCATAGCTTGGTCGGCGACGAGGCGAGCAAAACGCCGTCAGCGGGCTCGGCCGAGACGAGTTCGGCGTGCGCTCGCGCGGGCGCGATCGTACCAAAAAGCGCGCAGGCAAGAACTGCGATGGAAGCCGCAATCCTAAACAGAGTGCTCAGCATGCGCGAGACGAAGCGCATCGCGTTTTACCGCTTCGGCACGAGCTTCAATCCGGGGGCAGGCGTTTTATAGTCGCCGTCACTCTTGCCTTCGGCTGGAACCTCGATCCAGCGCACAACACCCTGCTCACAGTCTTGCACAAGCGGAAAGTAGAGCATACCGGGCTTGAGGGTGTCGGAGAGCGATCCGCGCAGTACGAATTCGTCGTAATGAGCATCGAGTAGCCTGCCACCGCTCCAACTCACCTCCTTGACGGCGCCCTGCTCGCTGGAAGATTTGGTGTCCCGATCCACAATGGTCTCGAGCGTCCAGCCCGGCTTCGGCATTGGCTTTACGCCGGTGACGCCCGGCGGAATCTGCACGCGGACCCTAACCGTCGGCGAACCCTCGCAGCCATGGGGCACGCGGAACACCGCCTTATAGGTCGAGCCGATAGCGGCCTCGCCGGTCTCCAGCGTAACATGAGCCTGCACGGCAGGCGCAAACGCGACGAGCAAAACAGCAAGGGCGATCGTGGAAAAAGCGTTCGAACGACGCATGAGCACCCCTCAATGTCTGAGAATGTCTTCGCGACTGAGACACTGCTCGGGTTCAACGTATTTGACGGGCCTCATTTCCCGCAAATAGAAATGCAGGTGGGGCTAATGCACTGGTGATATAGGCGGGACTATAGATTCTCCGGCCGAGTCGGCTCGCTCGACGCAGGCGTTATCGGGCGGCCCGGCGTGCGCCTCGATGGTGTTCGGCGGGACCCGCCGCAAGGTCTAAGGTCCGCGACCATCCTCAAGATGGCGGAGCAAAGTCGTAAGAGATGCGACCCGCGGGCAGATAGAACAATGCGATGACCGCGCCGCCTTTGACTTCAGGATAGTGGCGGCTCCCCGGATCCGGTGCCGTCCAGCCGGCCCCCTGCCAGCCTTGCAAGCCTTTCAACTCGGCGCCCTTGTTCAAAGGCACCACAAGATTGAGCTCGCCGTAGGGATGGCCGTGAAACTGGCCTCGCAGCACTTCATCCTCATGGTCGTCGCTGAAGCGCTTGGTGTCGTTGCTATTCATATACACGGCGGTAATGCTGAAATGGAACGTCTCGGCCGACGGCTCCCAAATCCGGCTGCGCCGGTAATTTGGACCGTCCACCTCCTGGTTTGCCGCCCACCCTTCCTCGACCCCGATCTTGATCAGGCGAGCCAGGTCCTGATAGAGCGAGCTCGCCTCGCCATATTTATCATTTAGCCAACGCTCCATCTCGGCGCTGGGCGTCATGTCCTTGACTTCCCGAAGAAAAGGAATGCTGCGTTGGATCAATTCTTCACGGGCGCCCATGGTCGTCTTCCTCTTCGATCAACTGTTAATCTTCGAATCCTAAAAACGTGGCGAACACGTCGACCTCCGCCCGCGGCATGAGCCTTTCCGTCGCCTCGCACTTCGCGTGTCCGATCGAGATGCCGCACACCACCATGTGCTCGGCGGGGATCGACAGCAGCGGGCGAAGTATCCGGTGGTATCTAGCGAACGTCTCCTGGGGGCAGGACTGAAGCCCGTGGCCCGCCGCAGCCAACATCACGTTCTGGACGAACATCCCAAGATCGAGCCAGCTCCCCACTTCCAGGCGACGGTCGATCGTCACGATCAATCCCACTGGCGCACCGAAGAATGCGTAGTTTTTAGCCGTTTGCCGGCTCCGGGCTTCGACGTCGCTCAGGGCGATCTCGAGCGAGCCGTAAAACAGCCGTCCGAACTCCTGCCGCCGCTTCAGGTAAGGCTCAGGTAACTCGTTGGCGTAATACTTGTACTCGGATACATGTTCATCGCGGCACGTCTTGTGTGCCTCCAGGAGAGCAGCCGACACTCGGTCCTTATCAGTGCCCGCCAGCACATATGCATGCCACGGCTGGATGTTCGCGCCGCTCGGTGCGAACCGCGCCACGCGAAGAATTTGCTCGACGGTCTGCCGTGAAACGGGAGCGTCGGAGAAGTCGCGGCACGCAAAACGGCCAGCGATGATCTCGTCAATTCGCGCCAGGCGAACCGCACCCTCGCCGATCACGGCTTCGTCACGAGTGAGCATCCTCCCTCCTCCAACGGTCTGAAGGCTTCTTCTCCTGGAATTGTCGCAAGCAGCTTGTAGTAGTCGAACTTGTACTTGGACTCCTCCGGCGACTTGACGCGGAACAAATACATGTCGCGAACCAGCCGACCATCCTCTCGAATCCTGCCGTTCTTGGTCATGAAATCGTTGACGGGCATTTCGTGCATCTTGGCGGAAACAGTCGGTCCGTCCAGCGTGTCCGCAGCTTCAACCGCCTTGAGATAGTGCATCACCGCGCCATAAGTGCCGGCATGGATCATGGTGGGGACCTTGCCGGTCTTTTCGATGAAGCGCCTGGACCATGCGCGTGTCTCGTCGTTGAGATCCCAATAGAATGCCGAGCTCAGCATCAGGCCCTGCGCGCTCTGCAATCCAAGGCTATGAATGTCGGCAATGAAAACGATCAGACCCGCAAGCTTCTGCTGCTGCGTGATGCCGAATTCACCCGCCTGTTTGACAGCGTTGATGAAATCGCCGCCGGAATCGGCGAGCGCGATCACGTCCGCCTTCGAGGATTGCGCCTGCAGCAGGAAGGAGGAAAAATCAGGCGTATTCACTGGATGCTTCACAGCGCCGACAACCTTGCCGCCGGTGGCCTCGATCACCTTGCGGCTATCGGCCTCAAGCTGCGAGCCGAGGGCATAATCGGCTGAAAGGAAGAACCAGGTCTTCGCGCCGAGGCGCGAAATGGCCTTGGTTGTGCCCTGCGACAGGGCATAAGTGTCGTAAGTCCAATGAATCCCGGTGGGCGAGCATTCGTCGCCCGTCAGGCGGGAGGTGGCGGCGCCCGTCGCGAGGAAAAGCTTCTTCTTGTCTCTGGTGATGCCCTGTACCGCGAGCGCCACGGCCGAGTTAGGCACGTCGAGGATCGCCTCGACGCCCTCGTTTTCGAGCCACCGTCGGGTGATTGCCGATCCCACGTCGGCCTTGTTCTGATGGTCGCCGGTGACAACCTGAACGGAGCGCCCGAGCACTTTCCGGTTGAAATCGTCGACGGCCATTTGCGCCGCGACCACCGAGCCCTGACCGCCGTTGTCGGCGTAGAGTGAGGACATGTCGGTCAGGACGCCGATCTTGATGAGATCGTTCTGCGCGATCGCCGATGTCGAGAATATCGCCAACGTGAGTATCGCACCGATCGCCCTTCCTGTGGCCCCCGACATCACTCCGGATCTCATTTGCCGCTCCTCCAAACTTGGCCATGAGATATTGGCGGGATCGGTTGGTTGCGGAAGTGAAACTCTTGCAGAATGGTCCTGAACCGCCTTCAGGTTGCCCGCGAGGCGCCTGTTTCGGGCGGTTCGCTTAGTTGCGCTTAGGGCAGGTCTGGATTTAACTGGCGAGGATCGCGGCAGTCTGTTCAGGCACGCGGTCAGTCAGCAACTGGATCCTCCTCGTGTCCGTTTCCTTCAAGACATTGGACCTGAACCTTCTCAAGGTATTTGACGCCGTCATGGAGGAACGCAGCGTGCTGCGGGCCAGCCAGAAAGTCGCGCTAAGTCAGTCTGCCGTGAGCCACTCGCTCGCTCGGCTGCGCGAAATGCTGGACGACGACTTGTTCGTGCGCACGGCAACAGGAATGCTGCCCACGGCGCGCGCGTTGACTATGGCGCCGCAGGTTCGCGATGCCTTGCGCGCCCTGGAGAGAGCGGTCGAGCTGCCGACCTTCGTCCCGACAAGCTCAACCAAGCTATTCACGCTCGCCGCCAATGACTTCACCACGATGGTGCTGGCGTCTCCACTCCTCAAGATGCTCGGCCGCGAAGCGCCTTCCATCGACCTAACCATCAAACCAGTGACTCGGATCGATCTTGCCGAGCAGATCGACCTCGGCCGCATCGACGTCGCGATCGGCGTGTTCTCGGCCCCGCCGAGCCGCTTCCGCACTTCGCTGCTCTTTGAGTACGACGATGTGCTGATCGTCGGTGGAAAGCGCAAGATCGGTCGGCTGGACAAAGCGAAGCTTGCGCGCCTGCCGCTGGTCGTCGTCTCCTTTGGCGGCGAGCAGGAGGGCGCGATCGATGGCTTCATCTCCGAGCGGGGCCTCGCCAGACGCTCGGAAATGTATGACCGGGCCGCGCTCGAGCGGGCGCTCGCCGAGAGCGAGCGGCCACCGCGCATCGCAGTCTCATTGCCGCATTTTCTTGCCCTGCCCGCGCTGCTGCAGGATTCCGAACTTGCAGCCATCGTCCCGCGTCCGCTCGCCAAGGCCCTCGCGCAAAGCCATGCGATCGCCACTTATGATCTGCCCTACACGACAACGCCGGCGGAAGTGCGACTTCTCTGGCATGAGCGGGTCGAAAGCGAGCCATCCCACGAATGGCTTCACGACATCCTCCGGCGCGCTGCTGAGGAACTCAGGCGCGGGCGCTAACTAAAATTATGGATCGAGTTCTGTCGACACGCTTCAAAATGGCAACCGCCTGATCGCACGGATGTTCGATTAGCGCGCTCCAATTATCGCTCGGCGAGCACATACCCCGAGAATGTTGCTTCTGCTCGCATGCTCACGTTGGATGTGGCGCGACGATTCGGACGAGCGTCCATGGTCGTTCCCAACTCCCGCTTACCTGATCGTCATACGCTTGCGATCAAGCCGCCGTCAATGCGAATGACGCTTCCCGTGATGTAGCTGGCTCGATCACTCGCCAAGAACGTGACGACGTCGGCATATTCTTCAGGCCGACCGTAACGACCAAGAGGAATCGACGCAACGCTCTCTCCGGTGACTTTCTCGATACTCCGCCCCTCCTTCTTTGCTTTCGTTTCGTCCAAGAAGCGGATCCGATTGGTTGCAATGCGGCCAGGCAACACGATGTTCGCTGTAATGCCGTCGTTTCCAACTTCCCGAGCGAGAGTTTTCGACCATCCGGCGAGCGATAGCCGCAGCGCGTTCGAAATGCCGAGGTTCGGAATCGGCGAGACGACGCCCGAGGAAGTACTGGTGATTACCCGGCCCCATTTTCGCGCGCGCATGCCTGGTAGAACTCTGTCAGTCAAGGCAATAACCGAGAGCACCATGGAATGGAAGTTGGACGACCAAAGCGCCGGGTCTTGACCGGCGGCAGGCGTCGGCGGCGGGCCACCGGTGTTGTTGACGAGAATGTCCACCGGGCCGAACGCCTGCTCGATCGCACTGACGTTCCGGTCGATAGCCGAAAGATCGGCAAGATTCCAGGGCAGTGCCAGGCTTGCACCGTTCTCGCGCAAGATCGCGGCACTCCGCTGCTCGAGAGCCGCCGCATCAATATCGCCGAGCGCCACGCGAACACCTTCATGAGCCAAGGCGCTCGCGATCGCACCGCCGAGGCCACCGCCGGCGCCCAAGATGAGTGCAGTTTTTCCCGCAAGTCCCAAATCCATTTCGATTATCCTTCGGCTTGGTTGATGTTAGTTTGACGAGTCGAGCCAATGTTCGCCGGTCTGACCGGGCGATCGCGGCAGACGCCGGACCCGCGACAGGAACCCACACAAGCTTGGTGCGCAAATTCACAGCCAAGATTGCTCGATCAGTGAGAGAGTATCTTCGACAGAAACGTCTGCGCGCGGTCGCTCCGCGGCTGACCAAAGAAGTCGGCCTTGTCCGCGTCTTCGACGATTTCACCGCGGTCCATGAAGATCACTCGGTTGGCTACCTTTCGGGCAAATCCCATTTCGTGGGTCACCACCATCATGGTCATACCATCACGAGCGAGGTCCACCATGACGTCGAGCACTTCGCTGATCATCTCAGGATCAAGCGCGGAGGTCGGCTCGTCGAACAGCATTGCAATTGGATCCATTGCCAGCGCGCGAGCAATAGCCACGCGCTGCTGCTGACCGCCGGAGAGTTGGGCCGGGAATTTCTGCGCGTGCTCCTTCAGGCCGACACGATCTAACAGAGCCATACCCTTCACTACCGCCTTTTCATGCGGCCTGCCCAGCACCTTTTCCTGAGCCAGGCAGAGATTGTCGATGATCTTGAGGTGAGGAAAAAGCTCGAAATGCTGGAACACCATGCCGACGCGCGATCGGAGTTTCGGCAGGTTGGTCTTGGCATCATTGACGATCGTTCCATCGATTATGATGTCGCCGCCCTGGAAAGGCTCCAGGGCGTTGACGCACTTGATCAGTGTGGATTTCCCCGAACCGGAGGGACCGCAGACCACGACCACCTCGCCCTTGGCGACGTTCGTGGTGCAATTCTTGAGCACCTGAAAGGTGGTGCCGTACCATTTATCGATGTTTCTGATGTCGATCATGATTGGCTCTATCGAATGATGGCAATGCGCGACTGCAGGCGGCGGACGCCGAAGGATGCGACGCAGGAGATGGCGAAGTAGACGAGTGCTGCGAACAGATACATTTCGACCAGCCGGCCATCGCGCTGTGCGACCTTGCTCGCAGCACCGAGAAAGTCCGGAATCGAAAGCACGTAGACCAGCGATGTATCCTGGAACAGCACGATGGTCTGAGTCAGAAGAACCGGGAGCATGTTCCGGAAAGCTTGCGGCAGTACGACGTAGCGCATGCTTTGGGCATAGGTCAGGCCGAGCGCACTTGCAGCTGCGGGCTGTCCGCGCGAGATGGACTGGATTCCGGCCCGCATGATCTCGGAGAAGTATGCGGCCTCGAACATGATGAATGTGGTGAGCGAGGACGCGAACGCGCCGATGCTGATCGGGCGCGAGGCGCCGGTCACCCATTGGCCTATGTACGGGACCAGGAAATAGAACCAGAAGATGACGAGTACCAGCGGCAGCGACCTCATGAAGTCGACATAGAGGCCTGCGATACGTCCGAGCGGCGCGCGACCGGACAACCGCATCAGGGCGATGGCGGTGCCGAAAATCAGTCCACCTAGAGCGGATAACGCCGTCAGCATTAGCGTGAAGCTCATCCCCTGGTAGAACAGATACGGCAGCGCGCGGCGGATGACGTCGAAATCCAGGTTTGCGAACATCCTCATTTCCCCGTGATGTAGCCGGGTATGGCGACGTAGCGCTCGAGCACGCGCATCCCGATCACTACGACCACGTTGACCAGAAGGTAAAGAATGGTAGCCGCTGTGAACGCTTCGAAGACCTGGAATGAAAACTCCTGCATCGAGCGCGCTTCCCCGGTCAGCTCGAGCAGACCAATGGTGATCGCGACGGAGGTGTTCTTTATCGTACTTAGGAACTCGGAGGTCAGCGGCGGCAGGATGATACGAAATGCCATAGGCAACAGGACATAGCGATAG
The DNA here is from genome assembly GCF_054185205.1 of Bradyrhizobium sp. 14AA. Classification (NCBI taxonomy): domain Bacteria; kingdom Pseudomonadati; phylum Pseudomonadota; class Alphaproteobacteria; order Hyphomicrobiales; family Nitrobacteraceae; genus Bradyrhizobium; species Bradyrhizobium sp. 14AA. Next base: position 177,758 of record NZ_JAVAYM010000013.1, read on the forward strand.
CCCTGCACTGTCGACAGCCCAAGCGCTGTCGCCGCCTGCCCCTGGCCGCGGGGTAGCGAGTTGATGCCAGCCTGAAGCTGCACCGCAACGCGTGCCGACATGAAGAATCCGATGCCGATCGCGGCGGTCCAGAACGGCGCATTCGGCAGGTGTTTGAGCCACGATCCCGCGGACTTCGGCAGAATTTCCGGCAGGACGAAGAACCACAGGAATAGCTGCACCAATATCGGGATGTTGCGGAAGAACTCGACGTAAGCGAAGCCCACCCAGTTAGCGCGCTGCGATGACAGCGTACGCATCACGCCGACCACAACCCCTGTGATCAGCGCGATGAACCAGGCTAAGAGTGCGGTTTCGAGGGTGACCACCAATCCCGACACCAACATATCCAGATAGGTGCCGCTCCCCATCGGATTCGGCTGGAAGAAGATCATCAAATTCCAATTGTAGTTCACGATCCCCCCACGCCGACGGACATGTTGCAACTGCTGCTTTCGTGCTGATCTACGATCGAGAGATGCGTTTTCCTTTCGAAAAGACCCATCACCTCCAATTCGAGCTTTCGCGCCGCGTCAGAGCAGGTGCCCGGAGCCCCGGTCAGCGCGACGCGCACCTCATGCGCCGCACAACCGACGCCGCCTTACCGCTGTCAGAACTTTGGGCTCTTGGCCTTTCGCGGCGGAAGTCTCAATCCATGAAATCCAAGTCAGTCCGCGCTCCCGAGCCCACCCCGATCACTTGTAGTCGTCCGGACTTGGAGAATCAGACGGCTTGGCGAACTCGTTCTTCAGCTCCGTCGATATCGGCGTGTTGAGGTTCAAGCCTTTCGGCGGGATGTTCTGGGTGAACCATTTGTCGTAGAGCTTCTGGCCTTCGCCGCTTGTGTAGAGCTCTGCGGTCGCGGCATCGACGACCTTCTTGAAGGGCACGTCGTCCCTGCGAAGCATGATGCCGTACGGCTCGGGCTTCGAAAACGCGTCGCCCGAGATGACGTAGTCCGACGGGCTCTTTGAAGTCGCGATGAGACCGGCGAGCAGGACGTCGTCCATGACGTATGCGACAGCGCGATCAGTCTCGACCATCAGAAATGCTTCGGCGTGGTCCTTGGCCGCAATGATGGTAGCGCCCAGATGGCGGGTGAGATTCGCTTCGATGAGCTGTTTGATGTTGGTGGTGCCGGCTGCCGATACGATCGCCTTACCCTTCAGGTCGTCGATCGATTTGATGCCGCTGGACTTCTTCGCAAGATATCGGCTCGCGGTGAGAAAGTGCGTGTTGGTGAACCAAACCTGCTTTTGTCGTTCAGCATTGTTGGTCGTCGATCCGCACTCGAGATCTATCGTGCCATTAGCCAAAAGCGGAATGCGCGTTGCCGCAGTTACCGGGTTGAGCTTGACTTCGAGCTTGTCGAGTTTGAGCTCCTTCTTCAGAGCGTCGACGACCTTGTAGCAAATATCCATCGCGAAGCCGATCGGCTTCTGATTGTCGTCCAGATAGGAAAATGGGATCGAGAAATCCCGGTAACCCAACGTAATCGAGCCAGTGTCCTTGATGTTCTTGAGAGTGCCCGTCAGCTCCTCGGCGCCTGCCGCTCCGGCGGTAAAGGTGGCAACGAGTGCGAACCCAAGATTGCAGAAATACTTCACTTCATGTTCCTCCTTTGATGGAGCCGCCCGGACCGCGTTGAAAGGCCAGGCAGCCACGACCGCCGACGATGCCGCTACACGAGCCAAGGCTCGTCCGATCGACCGTCATTTCCGCCCTGTGCTTAAGTCGGCCGCTTTCGAAACAGGCATCACAAGCGATAGGGCCGGTGAGCTCATGACGTTGCAGCGCCGAAGCCGCGTCGTTTCCGAGCGAATAACGGCCTGATTTCCGTGAAAACGCCCGGCCTCGATAAGCGACCCTTTTATTGAATGATCTAATTGTCTACAACAATACAATCCGAAATGCGAAAGGGTCAAGAGTTTTCAGGCAGATTCGGCTCAATTCGTCGCGCAAGGGCGCCGGAGCCGCCTCACCGTATTGTATTATTGACGCATTCGGGTCGCGCCTGATGCGTGCGCGAGCACAACTTGGACGGCGCTTCGTAGGAGATGCGCTCGTTATGCGGCCGCGTCAGCAAGGCGGAGCTTGCTTACGTGCAGGCCCTTCGTGCGCGGGGGTGTACGTTCCGCGACGTCGAGCCACTAACTCCGCGCGATATCCAAGTGCTTCTTAGGCGCAGCCCTGAAAGCTGCATTGAGGTGCTCCGCCATCAGTTGCGCGGCTGCGCGCCTGTCGCCGGAGCCAATCGCGTCCAGGATCTTCAGGTGCTCTCGACACCAATCTTTCACACGCCGGCGGTTTGCATATCCGCCGAATTCCAAGAGCCGACGCATGCGGTTCTGCTGCTGGATCGCCTGCACGAAAAAATTGTTGCCGCTAAACTCGGCGATCATCTCGTGGAACTGAGCGTCTGTTTCGAACAGCAGCGTAGATCTTACCGTTCCGATATTTGGATGTGCCTCCAGGAAAAGGTGCTGGCGTCGAGCCTTTTCTAGCGCAACGCTGTCTACTTGGAATGTGTCGAGCAGAATTCCGGCAGGCTCGATCGTCTTTCTGAAATCATAGCTGCTGCGTAGAGCAATTTGCGAGTCTATGGTCGGCTGAAAGGTCCAGCCGCGGCCGCTATTTCGCGAGAGCAGTCCATCGTTTTCTAATTGTGTAAGTACTTTCTGAAGCAATACACGATCGACCTCGTATCGCCGCGCGATTTCGGACTGAGTGAAGGATTCGTCCAATTTGCCCGATAACCGCTCGTCGACGATCTTAGCATAGAGATCCTGCTCTGCCGTCGTCGGCACCTCCATGTCTACGGCATGAAGCTCTTGGGGCCCCGCCTTTAGAAAAAAGCCCTGGTTCTTCCTGGATTCCAGAATCCCCTGCTTCTCGAGCAAGCTGAGCGCCGCCCGAGCCGGCGTTCTGGACACTCCCAGCATTTCGCTGACGTGTTGTTCACGCAAGTGATGCCCGGGCCCAAAGCGAGCGTCGCGCACAAAATCCAGTATTTGATTGGCGAGTCGATAGCTGGATCGAGACATAAGTTCGAGCCTACCTCTAGTTGAGACCGCGCTGTCTAAGTGACTTAGAGTCCACGGCTCGCATTCTATGTGTGGGTGATCGAGCGCATTCCAAAGCGGCGAACACTGAATACTCATTTCTAGGCAATACAGCTCCAAAAAACGAGTGCCGGAAAGCCCACGTCGGGATTTTGCATAGGAAAGCCATCTCCGCTTTCAGGGCCAATCTATCCGGAGCGCCGTGTCGGGCGCTGGGGCAAGGCCGAGCCTTGACTCGATCTGTTCATAATTGTACTAGATGTGTCGATTAAAACAATTACTGTTCTGACCCGACTCCAACGGAGACATCATGAAGCTCGAGACTAGCGCCTGCGGCGTCTATCCGATCGCGCCGACGCCATTCCATGAAGATGGCCGAATTGACTTTGCATCCATCGATCGCTTGAGCGACTTCTATACGGAGATCGGTGCGACGGGGATGACCGTTTTGGGTGTGCTCGGGGAGGCACCCAAACTCGACGGCGCTGAAGCATTGGAAGTCGCCGCCCGCTTCATCAAACGCGCCCCCAAGCTTCCGGTGATCGTCGGGGTCACTTCAGCCGGTTTCGCTGCAATGCGCACGCTGGCGTCCGCCGCTATGGATGCCGGCGCCGCCGGCGTCATGATCGCTCCGCCCAACACCTTGCGGACCGACGATCAGATCGTGACGTACTATGCTCAGGCGGCAGACGCGATCGGCTCCGACACGCCGTTTTGCATCCAGGATTACCCGCTGAACTATTCAGTCGTGATGTCGCCCACCGTCCTGAAGCGCATCATCACGGACAATCCGTCTTGCGTGATGGTGAAGCATGAGGATTGGCCCGGCCTGGAGAAGATTACGACGCTGCGCAAATGGGAAGCAGACGGAGCTCTGCGTCACGTTTCCATTCTCTGCGGCAACAACGGTCTCTTCCTCGATTTCGAGATCGAGCGCGGCGCGGACGGCGCGATGACCGGCTATCCATTTGCCGACATGCTCGTGGAGCTCATAAACCTGGCTCGGTCCGGGCAACGCGACGCCGCTCACGATCTGTTTGACCTCCACCTGCCTCTTCTTAAGTACGAACAGCAGCCTGGTGTCGGGCTGAGTGCCCGCAAATACATCCTGGCTCGCAGAGGTCTCATTTCTTCGCCAGCTCAGCGTAAACCCGCCGGCGCGTTCACGGAAGCGGCGCGCTCCGAGGTCGACTACCTGCTTTCTCGGATCGCGCGCTCAGACAAGCGTGGAGCCTGCAATCCGCTGAAGATCTGAGCCTCATAAGTGTGCGCCCAATCTTGTTGGACTACGGCTAGGTAGAAGCCCTCGGTCCGCTCCTTCCTCCCAAGACTGATCGCCTTTGGCGATCGCAACCGCTGCCCCTCGGGGCAGCGGCTTTTTTTAAGCCCTCCCCAGCCGCGGCGATTTCATCGGAGCAACGCGTCTAATCGCCGGATCAATTCTCCGACTCGTCCGCCACCGGGTGGGGCGGCCGGGTAGCGGCGCAGGACATCGAGCACAACTGGCAACGCCAGTAACCCCGATCTTTCGACGTGGCTATCGCCCACGTTGGCGTCGTCGCCGGCAGAGAGCTCAAACGCGCGTGCTGCATGGGCGGCGGACCCGAGAATATGTTTAACCTGTGTAGCTTTCGCGAGCGGGTGGAGAAACGCCGCGCTTGCCGCGGCTATAGCCGCACGTGCAGCCTCGCTGGCAGCCGCCAGTCCAGTGTCTCGGGTTTCATGAACTGCCCGTTGGGCAGCCCACGCGCAGTCGCGCAGCGCCTTGGTCCGCTCGGCGCCATCCGCGAACGTCTGTGCCGCGTCGATCGCGAGGCGGGGACGTGGATCGCCGGGGCGTTCGGCCTCGAAGATCGTCAAGGCCGGTCGCGCGCAGGCAGCCGCGTATCCGGCGACAGCACGAAGTTCGGCTCGGCTGAGTTCTATCATCTGAGATTCATTTGTCATGCAGGCAACCATATTGCAACCGAGAGTGTTGCGCATCATACACCTGCTGATTAGTGGGCTTCTGGAAGCAGTGATCTCGCGCAGGCGGAGGCTCTTGACGCGCAGAATGGAGATCGAAGATTCATGCTAAGACCCGCTTGAGCATGGGGACGCCGACCGGCAGATAGCCGTTAAGGTCGAGGAAGGCCGCAAGCGGCTCCGGCGGCTACACGGCGACCAACTTAGTGACATGGAAGCTCTTCCGCTGGTCGCAAGCGACACCCGCACGATGACGACTCGATCCTTAATCAATTCGACCGCATCGTTCAACTCCACGGCTGGAGCTACATCGAAGAACTCTTGACCCAGGAAGTTTCCTGGAATCGCGGTTCGGGCGCCACGCGACAACGGATCGAAAAAGGCGAACGCGCGGTTTCCTTTACGACGTCAGGCCCGCTTGTCGCATCCGGGGGCCCGACCCGCTTCTTTCTTCCCCGCACCGACAGCTTCCTGTCGTGGGCCCATCCGGCCGCGATTTTCAGGCGGGCACGGCATCCGGAAGCCGCGAAACTCTATCTCTCGTGGCTGCTCTCGTCGGAAGTTCAGGGCACGAAGCGTCAGTGGTCGGTTCGACGAGACATGCCTCCCCCGACCGGTTTCGACGCCATCTCGAACTACAATTCGTACCCGATTCACTTTTAAAAAAAGATTTGGAAGAGCGTACCCGGCTGGAGCAATTCCGCGATCAACTCGAGCAATACATTGGTCCCATGCAAGGAGACAATCCAACCGGCGTTGTCGGCATATTTCCAGAGGACGGCAGTAAGCATTCCCGTTCGATGTCGCCATCATTTCCGGACGACCCCTTCCAGATCAGCACATCGGATAACTTCGCCTTCGCCTGACGCCCGCATGATCCGCTATCTAAATGCCAGATGGATGTTATCTGGAGGTTAGGCTTGTTCCGTCGATCGCGGTGCGTTTCGATCCGTTGGAGAGGATGATTTCGAGTCCCCAAGGAGACCGCGAAGTGACGGATAACGGCCGACGGAAGGCGAAGAGCGCGAGGACACGATGCCCGTCTACGCACTAGATGGTGTGAGCCCGACTCTGCCCGAACCGGGGACATTCTGGATCGCGCCGGGTGCTCACGTCATCGGCAACGTCCGGATCGGACGGGATGTCGGAATCTGGTTCGGAGCCGTTCTGCGGGGAGACAACGAGCTGCTCGACATTGGAGACGGAAGCAATATTCAGGAAGGCGCCCTCCTGCACAGCGACCCCGGCTTTCCACTCGTCATAGGACCTGGCGTCACGATTGGGCATCACGCAATTGTCCACGGCTCTAAGCTCGGCTCCAACGTATTGGTCGGAATGGGCGCGACCATTCTCAATGGTGCGCAGATTGGGGCCAACTCGTTGGTGGGTGCCCAGGCACTTGTGACCGAGGGCAAATCCTTTCCCGACGGATCGCTGATCGTCGGATCGCCTGCGAAAGCAGTCCGTCAACTGGACGAGAAGACGATAGCGAGCCTACAGCAAAGCGCACTGAATTACGTGAGCAACTGGCGACGTCACGCGTCGAGTTTGCACCAGATTGACTGAACACGAAAAGGCGCCTCGATTGCTGAAGCCCACCCCGATGCGGCCATAGCAAGCTCGAGCGTTTCGACAACTAAGATGATGGCCGTGAAGACATCCACCACATGGCTGGCATCGATCGCTGCCGTAGGACTGACCCTTCTGTGGCCGCCTCAGATTGCCCTGTCAGCAAAGTCCCACGACGAGCAAATGCAAACTCTGTCTTCCGAAACGAGAATTGAGCAGCGTTGCAACGCGCGTGCGATGGGTGTCATTGGTCGCGAGCATCAAGGATTTCGACCGGACGAGTTCGTCGCCTATGCATTTGCTGATCCGGTCATTCGGGGCCATCTCATAACGGCAGAGGGCGCGGCCTTGCGAAGTCGAGGCACGTGGTACCACGTCGCCTATCGTTGCGAGACGAACGACGATGGCCTGAGGATCCAATCCTTCAGCTACACGCTCGGCACCTCGGTGCCGCGCCAGGAGTGGAATAGCCACTATTTGGTGCCATAGATCTCAAGCGGCTCCAGATGGAGTTCGTCGATGACACTAATTATCAGAAGCCCTTACTGGGTTAGTCCCGCGATCATTTCCGCGTTTCTTGGCGGACGTCTTTCTTGGCTTGTCGAGTAATTCGGCCGGCCACCGACCGTTCTTTACATCCTGAAGAACAACCTCCTTGAGCATTTGTCTCACTTCCGTGAATGCTCTGGTCTGTGGATGGTCAGCCAGCGTTATCAGGTTGAGATCACGCATCAGGTTGGGTTCGACGATACGCCTTGCGTGAACGCCGTTCCGCAACAGATCGCTTCCCACGGTTGATCTCGCCAAAATGCCACAGCCAAGACCAGCTTCAAGAGCCGTGCGCATAACACTTAGTGAGTCGATTTCGAGTCTTGGGCTTGGCTTGATCTGATTCCTTAGAATTTGCGTCTGAATGATCGCGCGCGAGGCAGGCGGCGTAAGTCCGAGCACGGACCCCTGAGGTATGTCGGCGAACGCAACGGGCGAAGTCGACTTACCGATGATCTCGGGTCGGCCAATCAGAAAGAGCTCCTCCCTCAGGAGAGGTTCACGCTCCAGGCGCGTATCGTTTGACGGGTTGAAGGCAAGTGCAAAATCGAGAGCTCCCGAGAGCACCCGCTCCGTCAGATATGGGCTCAAGCCTTCGCTAATCGTCATGTGCACATTTGGGCAGGCTGTTCCTACGCGCTGCATCAGAGGCAATGCGCTGATTGCCGCTGCTGTATGGCTTAGGCCGACCGCCACCGGTCCGGTCGCCAGTTCCGTAAACGTCTTGACGTCAATCTCCGCCTTGGTCATGGCCGAGAGAATGGCGCCGGCATGCTCATAGAGTCTGCGACCGGCTGGCGTCAGCGCGATCCCTCGCGGTCGCCGATCCAACAGGCTTACGCCAAGCTCGGACTCGATTTCAGACACGTGATGGCTCAACGCGGACTGCGCGATGTTGAGCGCTTCAGCCGCCCGGGCAAACGCGCCGGCGTCCGCGATCGCAACGAAGTAACGCAACTGTCTGAGACTGAGCGTCATGTGGGACCCTGTGCTCCCAAGTTCTCCCGGACCTGCGACCAGCAGGTATCGGATCAACATCTAAAATGCAGATACACTCTATATCGAAGATATAATTGTTAGACCTCTGCAAGTCCATCAGTCTGCGGCTCAAACGATCGCTGGCATCGGCGAAGCAGACGGTCACCCGCCGACCGCGCTGGCTGTGCTCGCGCACCGAGACAACGATCGGGGGAGGATTGCATGATTGGGATTACGGGGTCGTCGGGCTATCTCGGCGGCAGGATACTACGTTCTGTTACATCGCGGCGGCCGGCAGACCAGCCAGTCATCGCCATGACGCGCCACCCTGATAAAACTCCCGAGCTGGAGCGCGTCGCCGACGAAGTCCGACAAGCCGACTTTACCGAGCCCGAGGGCCTGGTGCGAGCTTTTCGCGGGATAGATACTTTGTTGATCGTCTCTGTCGAGGGACAAGACGAAGAACGTATCCGCCTCCACCGCAATGCGCTCGAAGCTGCGCTCGCATGCGGCGTACGCCGAATCCTCTACACGAGCTTTTTCGATGTGGATACCAATTCGCCATCGAGCGTCGCCCGCGTTCATCGCATGATGGAGGCCGACCTAATGGCGTCGGGCAGCGATTGGGTCATGCTGCGCGACGGCCCTTACGCCGACAATTTCGCGAATCGGGTCGCCGAAGCAGCGAAGCAGGACGGCATCTTCCGCATGGCTGCAGGCGAGGCCCGCGTTCCTTTCATCGGCCGAGGCGACCTTGCGGAGGCGGCCGCCGCCGCGGTCCTTTCGCAACGTAGCGGAGTGGCTTGGCGGCTGTCCGGAGCGGAGCTCCTGAGCTGCGCGGACCTCTGCGCCATTGTCTCTGAAACGTTCGGTCTGCCTGTCAGATATCAGGCGATCTCGGACGAGGAGCAGGCCGCCGACCTGCAACGTCAGGGATTGCGAGCCGATTTGATCGAGCGCCGTGTCGCCTACGGACGCGCAATCCGCGAGGGTTACATGTCCGCTCTGACGGACGATTTTCAGAATCTGGTTGGGCGCGCCCCGGTGCGGATACGCGACCTGCTCCCCAGCCTCGACCTCAATCTCGAAGTTCAGGCCGTACGGACTGCAACTTCCAAAACGAGGACGTCATGACAGGTTCGCAGCGATCAGCTTTGGGTCCGGTCTTCGCCAAGGTCGCGTGGCGGATTCTTCCGATACTATTCGTCGTTCAACTGATCGGTATCGTCGATCGGTTCAATGTCGGTTTTGCCCAGCTCCAGATGTCGAAAGAACTCGGACTGTCCAATGCCGCATATGGGTTTGGTGCCGGCCTTTTCTTCGTCGGCTATTTCATCTTCGAGATCCCGAGCAACATGATCCTGGCCCGTGTCGGCGCCAAGGCGTGGTTCACGCGGATTCTCGTGACCTGGGGTGTTGCGACGCTCGCCATGGCGTTCGTGACAAACGAGACCTGGTTCTATGTCCTGCGTTTCCTGGTCGGTGCAGCCGAGGCCGGGTTCGCGCCCGGCACCCAGCTCTATTTTTCACGATGGTTTCCCAATGACTATCGGGGACGCGTCAACGGCTGGTTCCTGATGTCCATTCCGCTCGCGGGAATGCTGAACGGACCGATCTCGGGAAATATCCTCGGGCACCTCTCGGGCTTTGCGGGGCTGTCCGGGTGGCAATGGCTCTTCCTCGTCGAGGGCGTGGTCACGATCCTTCTTGCCCCCCTGCTCTTCGCCATTCTGCCAAACGAACCAAAGGACGCAGACTGGCTTGGCAAGGACGAGCGCCTGATCGTCGAAGAGGGCGTGGAGACCTCCGGGCGTCTGGCGCATACGCATGCCATCGGTGACATGCTGAGGAGCCCCCGCACGCTGCTGATGGCCGGCGTCTACTTCCTGCTTCTGCTCGGGAATTACGGGATCGCGTTCTGGATGCCGCAGATCATCAAGGGCTCCGGGATTGCCGATCCCGTCGCGATCGGCTGGTTCGCCGCAATCCCGTCGCTCTGCGCGTTCATCGCAATGCCCTTACTCAGCCGCCTCTCCGATGCGGGCGGCCGCAAATGGTATCTCGTCGCGGGCGGCCTCATCGCGGCGACCGGCCTTATGGTCACCTCCCTGAACAGCACCAACACCGCCCTCGCCATCGTCGGTCTCGCGCTCACCGCAAGCGGTGTGCTCGGCTGCGTCCCGGTGTTCTGGGCCTATGCGGCCAGGGTCTATTTCGGCCCGGCCGCCGTCGTCGGCTTCGCCCTGATCAACTCGGTGGGCAATCTCGCCGGCTTCGTGGCGCCCTACTACATCGGCGTTGTTGCGGATGCGACAGGCTCGCCGGTGAATGGCGTTCACGCCATCGCGATCGGCCAGATCGTCGCCATCCTCCTGGTCGCAGCCTTCTTCGACAAGGCCGAGTCAAGGCCAAGGCTCGAGCCGCAGCGACTGTGAGCCCTCCGTATCAAAGCCGCCAACGTCATCCGGGAAAGCAGCCCATGCATCGTGAAACCACCGGCGCCCTGATCGCCAAATCCCTCGTCAATCACGGCGTCGACACGATCTTCGGCATTCCCGGCGCGCACATGTACGACTTCAACGACGCGCTCTACGACCAACGCCACAAACTGCGCTTCATCCACACAAGGCACGAACAAGGTGCCGGCTACATGGCCTATGGCTATGCCAAATCGACCGGGAGGCCCGGCGCCTACACGGTCGTTCCCGGTCCGGGCGTCTTGAACTCGGGAGCGGCGCTCTGCACCGCCTATGGCGCGAACGCGCCGGTGCTGTGTGTGACCGGCAACATCATGTCCGATCTGATCGGGCGCGGGCGCGGCCAGCTTCACGAACTGCCTGATCAACTCGCGACGCTGCGCGGACTGACGAAATCGGCGGCGCGCATCAATCATCCGAGCGAGGCGAGCGATGTGATGGCCGCGCTGTTCACGCAGATGCTGAGCGGACGGCAAGGGCCGGTCGCGGTCGAGGCGCCCTGGGACGTCTTTGGCACGCCAGGCAGCAGCGCTAACCCGGACAAGATTGGAAAGGCGCTGCCAGCGCCATCCCCCGATCCGGACGAGATCAAGAAAGCCGCGGCCTTGATCGCAGCCGCCAGGAATCCACTCATCATGGTCGGCGGCGGCGCCGTTAACGCCGGCCGCGTGATACGTGAACTCGCTGATCGGCTGCAAGCTCCCGTGACCGCCCACCGGTCTGGCAAGGGAATCGTGCCCGACGACGATCCGCTCTCGCTCGATTTCGTGGCCGGACGCGATTATTGGAAGACCGCAGATCTGTTGATCGGCATCGGCAGCCGGCTCGAGCTCCAGTACATGCGCTGGCGCTGGATGCCCGCCGGCATCAAGGTCATCCGCATCGACGTCGATCCGACCGAGATGGTGCGGCTGAAGCCGGACGTCGGCATTATCGCCGATGCGGCGGAGGGCACCCAGGCCCTGATCGACGCATTGAAGACGGCGACCCCGACCTCGCGGCGCGACGAATTGCTTCGACTCAAGGCGACAGCGCGCGTCGCCATCGCGGACGTGCAACCGCAAATGGCTTATCTTGACGCGATCCGCGCCAGCCTGCCGCGCGACGGTTTCTTCGTCGAGGAAGTCAGCCAGATGGGCTTCACCGGCCGGTTTGGCTTTCCCGTCTACGCTCCGCGGCACTACGTGACGTGCGGCTACCAAGACAATCTCGGCTTCGGCTACAATACTGCGCTCGGCGTGAAGGTGGCCAATCCCGACAAGGCCGTCGTCTCCGTATCGGGCGACGGCGGCTTCCTGTTCGGCCTTCAGGAACTGGCGACGGCGGTGCATCATCGCATCAACGTCGTGGCCATCGTCTTTAACAATTCTGCTTACGGCAACGTCCTCCGCGACCAGCGTCAGGCCTATCAGGGCCGGTATATCGGATCCGACCTCACCAATCCGGATTTCGTGCGCCTGGCTGACTCCTTTGGCGTGAGAGGTTATCGCGCAACCTCGCCCACCGCGTTGAGAAATACGCTGGACGAAGCACTTGCGCTGGATACGCCGAGCTTGATCGAGGTGCCGATCGAGAAGGGCTGTGAGGCGAGCCCGTGGCCCTTCATCCATCCGCTGGCCTCCTAAGGCAAAACCCGCAATCATCAGGAGATATCGATGACCACACACATTCGCGCCGAATTGCCCGTAAGCGAGGCGACCCGGACTTTCCTCGCCGCCGAACACACGATGACGATCGGCGGTCGTGACGTTGTTGCCGCCAGTGGCGCAACCATCCCCGTCTACGACCCGGCCGCCGGTGGAACCATCGCCGCCGTGCCTGCGGGTGGCAAGGCCGAGATCGACGCTGCGGTCGCGGCCGCACGAAAGGCCCTGGACGGCGCCTGGTCGAAGCTGCGGCCGGCCGATCGCGAACGTCTGCTGCTCAAGCTCGCCGATGCGCTCGAGGCCGACGGCACCGTTCTCGCCGAGCTCGAGACCGCAAACAACGGCCAATCGATCGGCATCGCGAAGGCCATTGAGGTCGGCGCGTCCGCCGAGCACCTGCGCTACATGGCCGGCTGGGCCACCAAGATCTACGGCCAGACGCTCGACGTCTCGATCGCCGTCCCGCCCGGGACACGCTATCGCGCGATGACCCGCAAGGAGCCGGTCGGCGTAGTCGGCGCCATCGTGCCGTGGAATTTCCCGCTGTCGATGGCGATCTGGAAGATCGCGCCCGCACTCGCCGCCGGCTGCACCATCGTGCTGAAGCCGGCGGAAGAAACTCCACTCACCGCGCTTCGCCTCGGGCAGATCATCCGCGAGGTCGGTTTCCCCGAAGGCGTTGTCAACGTCGTGACCGGATATGGCCACGAGGCCGGTGCAGCGCTCGCCTCGCATCCCGGCATCGACAAGGTCGCATTCACCGGCTCGACCGAAGTCGGCAAAATCATCGGCCGAGCCGCGGTCGACAACATGACCCGCTTCTCGCTCGAGCTCGGCGGGAAGTCACCGATGGTGATGTTCGACGACATGAATCCCGATCTGATCGGCGCCGCGGCGGCGATCGGCGTTTATTTCAATCAGGGTCAGGTCTGCACCTGCGGCTCCCGCGTGCTGGTGCAGAAGAGCATCTATGACCAGGTGGCGGAGACGTTCGTCGGCGTCGCTAACAGCCTCAAGATCGGCTCCGGATTCGATCTCGCCAACCAGATCAATCCTCTGGTGTCGAAGAAGCAGCAGGCGCGCGTGCTGGACCTGATCGAGAAAGGCGTCGCCGAAGGCGCGCATTTGGCCGCAGGCGGCGCCGCGACGGATGGCAATGGCTTCTTCGTCAAGCCGACCGTGATCCTCGGGGCCAAGCCCGACAACATTCTCGTGCGCGAGGAGATCTTCGGACCCGTCGCCGCCCTGATGCCGTTCGACGACATGGACGATGCGATCCGGCAAGCCAACGATACCGTCTACGGGCTCTCTGCATCAGTCTGGTCGCGAGACGTCAATCGCTGTTTCACCTTTGCCGATGCCGTCAAGGCAGGCACCGTCTGGATCAACATGCACAATGTCGTCGACCCCAACATGCCCTTCGGCGGCTTCAAGCAATCCGGCATCGGCCGTGAGCACGGCGCAACGGCTGTCGAGAACTACATGGAGACGAAGTCGATCTGCATTGCGCTCTAACGGGCCGTCCGCCGGCCCAAACGAGTTGATCACAGGGGAACAGCATGCCAGACGCGCCTGCGAATAGTCTTGACGCCAACCGGCAACGAGCTTCCGGCTACCTGAAGCGCTTCAGCGAGGCTGTCGTGCCGCACTTCATCGCGGGACAGCGGACGTTGTCGGCCTCCGGCGCAACCTTCGAAACGATTGATCCGGTCACGAACGAAAAGCAGTCCACGGTCGCCTCCGGCGATGCAGCCGATATCGACAAGGCCTGCGAAGCGGCGGCAAAGGCGTTCAAGACGTGGCGTAATGTCTCAGGCGCGAAGCGGCGCGAGATTCTTCATGCCATTGCCGATGCCATCGAGGCTCGATCGGACGAGATCGCGCTGGTGGAAAGCTCGGATACCGGGCAGCCCATCCGCTACATGGCGAAGGCCGCATTGCGGGGGCGGAGAACTTCCGCTTTTACGCCGACCGGGCGCCGGGCGCGGCGGACGGCCAGTCGCTACCGAACACCGACCACATCAACTACACCATGCGTCAGCCGATCGGACCGGTCGGCGTCATCACGCCGTGGAATACGCCGTTCATGCTGTCGACCTGGAAGATCGCGCCTGCCCTGGCGGCAGGATGCACGGTCGTCCACAAACCGGCCGAATGGAGTCCCCTCTCGGCGGTGATCCTGACCGAGATCATGGACGAGGTGATCCGGAAGCACGATGGCCCCGCTGGCCTGGTCAATCTTGTGCATGGCATGGGCGAGAGCGCCGGCAAGAGCCTGACCGAGCATCCCGAAATCAAGGCTGTCGCCTTCGTCGGCGAGACCACGACCGGCTCGCATATCATGCGTCAGGGCGCTACGACCCTGAAGCGGGTCCATTTCGAGCTCGGTGGCAAGAACCCAGTCATCGTCTTCGACGACGCCGACCAGGACCGCGCGCTCGACGCGGTGCTGTTCATGATCTACTCGCTCAACGGCGAGCGCTGCACGTCGTCCTCTCGCGCGCTGGTGCACGAGGCAATCTACAAGGATTTTGCCGCCAAGGCTGCCGAGCGCGTCGCAAACCTGAAGGTCGGTCACCCCCTGGATCCGGCGACCGAGATCGGCCCCCTGATTCACCCGCGCCACACCGAGAAGGTCCTCAGCTATCCTGCTTTCGCTCGCGAGGCCGGAGCAACCGTCGCGGTCGGCGGCGAGCGAGCGCTGAATGGCAAAGGCAACTTCGTCCAGCCGACCCTCTTCATAGGGGCGAGCAACGACATGCGAATCGCCCAGGAGGAGATTTTCGGCCCGGTGCTGACCATGATCCCGTTCAAGGATGAGGCCGACGCCGTGCGCATCTCGAATGACGTGCGCTATGGCCTGACTGGCTACATCTGGACACGCGATGTCGGCCGCGCGCACCGCATCGCGCGCGATCTCGACGCCGGCATGATCTGGGTGAACTCCGAAAACGTTCGCCACCTGCCGACCCCGTTCGGCGGCGTCAAGCAATCCGGCATCGGCCGCGACGGCGGCGACTATTCCTTCGAGTTCTACATGGAAACCAAGAACATCGCGATTGCCTATGACGGTCACAAGATCCCGCGCATCGGGCTCTGACGCATATTCCGGAGAAAGAGACATGTCGATCCCCGCCAGTGTTCTATACCCCCCGTTCAATATCGTCAGGCTGAGCCACATCGTTCTGGCCGTCACGAACCTCAAGGCGTCCCGCGCCTTTTACGTTGATACGCTGGGTTTGCAGGTCACCGCGGAGGACGCGAAACGAGTCTATCTGCGGGCACTCGAGGAGCGCGGGCACCATTGCGTCATCCTCGAGCAGGGCGACCACGGCGTCGCGAACGAGCTCGGCTTCAAGGTATTCGACGAAGAGCACCTCGATTGGGCCGCAAAGCATTTCGAGACACAGGATTTGCCGGTGCAATGGGTCGAAGCCCCGCATCAGGGACGCACCTTCCGCACTCGCGACCCGCAGGGCATCCCACTCGAGTTCTACGCCAGGATGGACCGGCTCATTCCGATCCATCAGAAGTACGCCCTCTACAAGGGCGTCAAGCCGCTTCGGATCGATCACTTCAACTGCTTCTCGCCGGACGTGCGCGCCTCCGTCGCGTTCTATAACTCGCTCGGCTTCAGGGTCACAGAGTACACCGATACGGAAGACGGATCGGAGCTGTGGGCCGCGTGGATGCATCGCAAGGGCGGCGTGCATGACATCGCGTTCACGAACGGCCTCGGCCCTCGCCTACATCACGTGGCGTTCTGGGTGCCGACGCCGCTCAACATCATCGACCTGCTCGATGTGATGTCGACAACCGGTTATGTCGGCAATATTGAGCGAGGTCCGGGGCGCCACGGCATTTCCAACGCCTTCTTCCTCTATATTCGCGACCCCGACGGACATCGCATCGAGA
This sequence comes from Bradyrhizobium sp. 14AA, assembly GCF_054185205.1. Lineage (NCBI taxonomy): Bacteria > Pseudomonadati > Pseudomonadota > Alphaproteobacteria > Hyphomicrobiales > Nitrobacteraceae > Bradyrhizobium > Bradyrhizobium sp. 14AA. The sequence goes on from NZ_JAVAYM010000013.1 coordinate 193,958, forward strand.
TCTACTGCTCGGACTACCAGACGGTCGATCCCGACCTGGAGCCGATCCGCTGGGATCTGAAGGATCCACAGCGCCAAACCCTTTGGGGCGCACCTGCGCCGCGATCCTGGTTCGAGGAAGGCTCAGCCTTCAGGGGCACCGAATTGCGCTCCTCCAAGCTGAAGTCGACACCGATCGTTGCGCCGTAGATCCGATATCCGGGTTCGGGGGAAGACAGGATCATGAACCAACCGAAGCTCTGTACATTCCTGGCTGACGGCACGGTCCGCTACGGCCTCGCCAGGCCCGGCGGCGTTGTCGATCTCGAGGCTCGCCTCGGCACACGGTGGCGCGGCCTCAAGGAGGCGATCGCGGATGTCGCGCTCAATCATCTCATTGAGGCGGGCGCATCCCCTCCCATCGACTTTGCGGATGGCGAATTCCGCTTTCTTCCACCCATCGAGGCGCCCGAAAAGATCATCTGCGTCGGCGTCAACTACCCGGATCGGAACGAGGAGTACAAGGACGGTCAGGCGGCTCCCCAGAACCCGTCGCTGTTCGTCCGCTTTCCGCGCTCGTTTGTCGGTCACGATGCTGCACTGACGCGACCGCAAGTATCCTCCCAGCTCGACTATGAGGGCGAGATCGTCTTTGTCGTTGGGAAGCAGGGTCGTCATATCCCCGAACCGAAAGCGCTTGACCACATCGCCGGACTGTCGATCGCCAATGAGGGCACGATCCGCGACTGGGTCCGGCACGCCAAATTCAACGTGACGCAAGGCAAGAACTTCGACCGGACTGGCTCAATCGGCCCCTGGATCGTTCCCTACACAACCGAGGATCAGCTCGCCGACATCAGGCTGACCACGCGGGTCAACGGTGAGATCCGGCAAGATGACCGCACGAGCCGGATGATCTTCAGCTTCCGCCGATTGATCAGCTATATTTCCACCTTTACCACACTGACTCCGGGCGACGTCATTCTCTCTGGTACTCCCACTGGGGCAGGCGCGCGCTTCGATCCGCCACGCTGGCTCGTGCCGGGTGACGTCATCGAGGTCGAAGCCGACGGGATCGGCGTCTTGCGAAACGGTGTTGTCGACGAGACTGAGCCAAACGCCCCACCCGCCTGAAGTCCGGTCTCATCGCGAGACCTTCTATGACCTCGCATATGTGGTAGTTCCCTCCCTGAAAGGGCATCGACGATATGTTTCGCCTTGCAAGATCCATTCGAGCCGCAGCCCCGGCCCTGGCGTTAATGATGGCCATGCCCGTCGCTGCCAATGCGCAAGCCGGCGGTCCGCATGCCGTTCCCGCTGCGCAAGACAGCGAATTCCTGCCGACCGGAAAGTCCTACAATGTGGACTTCGGAGATCAGAAATTTCGACTTGATTTCAAGTCCGCACATCAGATGATCTTCACCTCACCCGACGGCAAAAACACCGCCGACGTCGAAATTTCGACGACGCGTATTGGGGATGGCATCTACATGATCTACTGGTCCCGGCGCGCCGGTCAGCATGTCGTCCACGTCGATGACTTCAAGAACGGTATCGCGTACACCAACATCTTCCTGCCGGACGGATCGGCGAGCCGGCGGCGGGGCACTCTCGTCGAGATAAAGTAGTAGTTGCAGGCGAAGCGGCCAAAGAGGACGACAGAATGAACACAATACGCGCCGGCGACCAGGGCCAGTTGCAGTTGAGAGGAAAGATTGCGGTCGTCGCGGGCGGCAGTAGCGGAATCGGTGCCGCAACTGTGCGGCGCCTCGCGGCTGAGGGCGCGCGCGTCGTGGTCGGCTACAACAGCGGCCGCGAGCGCGCCGAGGCGCTGATTACGCAGCTCCCCGGTTCCGGTCACATTGCTCTCTGCATTCCCATGGAAGACAGTGGGACGATTGCAGCCTCGGCAAAAGCCGTTCGCGACCATTTCGGGAACGCCGACGTGCTGGTGAACAGCGCCGGCGTGACCCGCGCCATCGCCCATTCGGATCTTGAAGGGCTGGACGATGCCACCTTCGATCGCATCCTGATCACCAATGTCCGAGGCCCGTTCGCCACGATTCGCGCTTTTGCCCCGTTGCTCAAGGCGAGCGGAGACGCCGCAATCGTCAACATATCCTCCCTTTCGGCTACGACCGGTCTTGGTAGCAGCATCGCTTATTGCGCCTCCAAAGCGGCGATGGATACGATGGGGTTGTCCCTGGCGCGCGTCCTCGCACCGGAAATCCGGGTTATCGGCATTTCACCTGCCGCCGTGGCGACCGACTTTGTGCCGGGCCGCGGCCGAGAGGGGGTGGAAAAGCAGGCTGCGTCGACGCCGCTAAAGATCGTTGCCGAACCCGACGATGTCGCGGTCGCGGTGCTAGCTGCGATCACCCAGCTTCGGCTAACAACTGGCACCAACATCGTGGTCGACAGCGGACGACATCTCTAAGCGGAACCACACCCGCTGTGCGGAGCCACGCTCATGCAATGCTCAGCACTCATCTTGGCGCAAGGCACCCTGGAGGCGGTCGCGCCTTCGGACCACCTCCACGAACCAGTATGCCAATCGCGCGCGGCCTTTCTCCGCCAGCTAGACCACCCTGGATGCCAACGGCTGATCTGACGTCTGCTGTGCTAGGACACCAGACGACCGGAGGTTCGCGATCTCCTGGTCGGAATAGCCAGCCGCTCGCATGACCTCATCGGTATGTTCGCCGACGCGAGGCGGCTGACGCTCGAGGCCCAATCTCTCCCGCGCGTCGCCGAATTCGACAGGTAGCGCGGGAATGCCGACCTGAGGGCCGCCACCATAGCCCGAAACGGCTGTCGCGAGCAGTCCTCCATGGGCGAGCAGATGGGGGTCCGTCGCGAGTTCATCCGGCCGGCCGACCCGTGAATACGCGACTCTTGCAGCTTCGCACTTCTGGAGGATTTCCTCGAGCGTAAGCTTTGACAGCGCCTTCTCCAACTCCGGAAGCATCCATTCGCGCGCGTCGCAGCGCTTGGCGTTGCTCGACAACCGCTCGTCATCGCGCCATTCGCCGAACCCGAATTGCTCGCAAAATCGCTGCCAATGACCGTCTGACGTGCAACCGATGAAAGCCTGACCACCATCTTTCGCCGTGAAAACGTCGTAGACGCCCCAGGCGTTCTTCCGTGCCGGCATCGGGGGCATCGGGCCGCCAATGACGGAGCTGCCGACGATCACCGCGCCAAGCATGAAGGTTGCGCTTTCGAACAGCGAGCTTCCGACCTTCTTGCCGACCCCGGTCTGGTCCCGCTCGCGAAGCGCCGACAATGCGGCCACAACTCCAAATACGCCGCCCAGAATATCGATGACGGGAGCCCCCGCGCGGAGCGGGCGCCCGGGCGGGCCGGTCATATAGGCGAGTCCGGACTGCATCTGCACGACCTCGTCGAGCGCGCCGCGGTTCTCGTAGGGGCCTTTCAAGAACCCCTTCATCGAGAGATATATGAGCCGAGGATTGATCTTTCGCAGATCGTCCCAGCTGCACTTCAGTCGTTCGATCGTGCCGGGGCCGAAGTTTTCAAGAACGATATCGGCGTCTTTGACGAGACGGTGAACGATAGCCTGTCCCTCGGGACGCTTCAAATCCACCGCGATCGAGCGCTTGTTGCGATTATACGTTGCGAAAAAGCCCGCGGCAAAGCCCGGCAATTTTCGTGTCGGATCCCCTTCGACGGACTCGATCTTGACAACATCGGCTCCCAAATCGGCGAACAACACGCCGGCGCAGGGGCCCATGATGGTATGCCCGAAATCAAGAACCTTGAGACCGGCGAGCGGCTTGGGTGAGCTGGTCGTCATGCGGCGTTTCTCCTGAATGCCTCGAGTGTGCCCGACCGAAGGGCAGCACTCGGCAAGCTGTGCCCAACGATGCGTTCGGCCAAGCGGCCTGCCTCAATCAGCGCTTCGACATCAAGTCCGGTCGAAATGCCCATTTCCTCACACAACATCGCAAGCTCCTCCGTCGCGATATTGCCCGGTGCTCCGGGCTGCCCCGCAAATGGGCAGCCTCCCAAGCCGCCAACTGCGGCATCAAATTGCGTGACGCCGAGCCGCAGTCCTTCATAGGCACAGGCAATTCCTTGTCCGCGTGTATCGTGGAGGTGCAGCGCGATCCTAAGCTCCGGCCAGCGACTGCGGACCGCTCCGACGGCGAAGGCCACGCGTCGAGGCGTCGCCCATCCCATCGAATCGGCGAGCGTTACATCGCCTACTTCGATGCCCGCTTCGCGCCCGATCTCGATCGCGTCGCTGACCGTCTCAACGACTTTATCCGCCGCGATATCGCCCGCGAAGTTGCAGCCAAACGCAGCCATGATGATGATCTTTGCGATCGGAAGGCCTGCGTCGCGATGGACTTGCACATATTTCTTCATCGCTTCGATCTGACCGGCACGATCGCGGTTCAGGTTCCTGATCGCGAACGGCTCCGATGCGCTGAGTGACAAGAAGCCCGCAAGCTTCAGCTTGTCTTTGAAGACCAGTGCACGGCGAAGGCCGGATTCATTGAACCACACGGCCGAATAGGCGATTCCGGCGCGCGGCGTAAAGCCGGCAAACACTGCTTCGGCGTCAGCCCAACCAGGTACGTGTTTGGGATTGACGAAAGAGCCCACCTGGACGTGTGACAGGCCACATCCCGATAGCGCATCAATGAGGGCGATCTTGTCGGCCGTCGCGATCGGCCCTTTCTCGATCTGGAAACCCTCGCGTGGTCCTTCTTCGTTGATGACAACGCGTTTTGGCATATCCATGTGAGCTCGCCTCCCAAGCATTTTGTTGTCCAAACCTGTCGGGCCTGCGACCATCTGACAATTACAATTTGGAGATCGGGTCATTCTAGGAATTAGATGTCCGAGGCTAAAACGCTACGGAGGAGCTCTCCGGAACCGAAGCATCTGGTTTTTAGAACTCTCGTATCGGATAGTTCTACTGGTCTCGTCTCCGCAGGTTCGGCATCTTCGCTCCCCAACAAGCAAGAAAAGTATTCTGCAATGTCAGGTCCTACGACAAGGACCTCGGACGGGGAGGATGACAATATGGCAGCAATTGCCGTCGCAACGATGGACGAGGGCGTTCGATCAGACTCGCACCGCGGCTCGATTGAAGATATCGCTGGCCGCATGGAGCGGCTGCCAATGTGTCGCTATGTCTGGCGACTTGTGGTGCTGATTTCGCTTGGCGGCTTCTTCGAACTCTACGATCTCTTTTTCACCGGGTATATAGCTCCCGGAATGACAAAGAGCGGTCTGTTGTCCACGACCACCGCAAGCTTTTTTGGTTTCCAGGGCATAGGCGCGTTTGTGGCCGTGACATTCGTCGGCCTGTTCATCGGTACGTTCTTCCTCGGCTTCATTCCGGATAAGCTCGGACGCCGCTTCGTGTTCACCTGGGCCCTCGTCATCTACACCGCGGCCACGGTGATCATGGCATTCCAGACTACCACCGAAGGTCTGCTCGCTTGGCGTCTGTTCGCGGGCATCGGCCTCGGCGTAGAGGCGATCACCATCGACGTCTACATCACCGAACTCGTGCCTCGCCGTGTGCGCGGACGCGCTTTCGCCCTCAACCAGTCGATCATGTTTGCGGCGCAACCGACGGTCGCGCTGATGTCGTGGTGGTTGGTCCCTCACTCTCCTTTAGGCTTCGACGGCTGGCGCTGGGTCATCTGCATCGCCGCTGTCGGAGCTGTCATCGTCTGGTTCATACGCCGGGCCGTTCCGGAGAGTCCGTTCTGGCTGTCGCAAAAGGGGCGAACCGCAGAGGCCGACGAGATCCTTTCAGCCATCGAGGCGCGGGTCGAAAAGCAGGTTGGCGCGAAGCTGGCGACTCCAGAACCGATGTTCATTCCACGATCATCGACGACGGCGGCACTGCCGGATCTGTGGCGGACGCCGTATCTTGGAATCGTCCTGACGTTGGTCATCTTCAACATCTGCCAGGCCTTCGGATACTACGGCTTCTCGAGTTGGGCCCCCACCCTCTTGATCGAGAAGGGTATCACCATCACGAAGAGCCTCGAGTATTCCTTCATCATTGCCTTCGCCGCACCATTGGCGCCCCTGATCGCGATGACCTATGCCGACAAGGTGGAGCGCAAATGGATCATCGTGACGACCGCTTTCGTCATCGCCTGCGCTGGATACGGTTTCGGCGAGTTCGTTCTGCCTGCTGCAATCATCGCCTGCGGCATCGCAATCACCTTCGCGAATACGACTCTCTCGATGGCGTATCATACTTATCAAACCGAGGTATTTCCCGCGCGCATTCGCGGACAGGCAGCGGGCATTGTATATTCTGCGAGCCGGGTTGGTGCCATGTTCTCGGGATTCATCGTTGCCGCCGTTCTGCGCAGTGCCGGCGTCTCTGGCGTATTTGCGACGATAACGATCGCAATGGTGATCGTCATGGTGGTCATCGCTGCGTTCGGACCCAAGACGCGCGACCGCACTGCCGCCTGATCCGCTCTTCCAGGCGTTGGCGGAATATTCGTCCGTCAACGCTCTGTCGAAAGACTCTGTAAGCGCATTGAAATGAACTTGGACAAGGAACATTGGAGGAGAAGATCGATGGGACCTTTCCCGCACGACGCACCGCCGCCCAAAATCGACGCCACCAATCCGATGGGCACGGACGGGTTCGAGTTCGTTGAATATGCTCATCCCAGGCCGGCCGAACTGCACGCGCTGTTCTACTCCATGGGATTTACGCTCGTGGCCCGGCATAAGACGAAGGCCATTGCGCTGTATCGCCAAGGGACCATCAACTATCTCGTAAACGAAGCACCTGGTACCCACGGCTTCAATTTCGTAGCGGCCCACGGTCCTTGCGCTCCATCGATGGCATTTCGTGTCGTCGACGCGAAGCCGGCTTACGAACGAGCGATCGCCCATGGCGCCGAGCCAGCTGATCCGGCCGACGGCGACAAGACGCTGGACGTCCCGGCCATCAAGGGGATCGGAGGATCGCTCCTCTACCTCGTCGATACGTACGGAGCGAAGGGCTCTGCGTATGAAGAGGAATTCACCTGGATAGGAGCTCGGGATCCCAAGCCGCCTGGTGTCGGCTTGTTCTACATCGACCATCTGACCCACAACGTCCATCGGGGACGCATGTCGGTCTGGGCCGGCTTCTACGAGCGCATCTTCAATTTCCGCGAGATCCGGTATTTCGACATTGAAGGCAAGCTGACAGGCCTGTTCTCGAAGGCGCTGACCAGTCCGGACGGCAAGATTCGGATCCCGATCAATGAATCCGCTGACGAGAAGAGCCAGATCGAGGAGTACCTCCACGCCTACAACGGTGAAGGCATCCAGCACATCGCATGCGGCTGTCGTGACATCTACCCGACGATCGAGAAGCTGAGAGCCGACGGCGTTTCCTTTATGCCTCCTCCTCCGAGCGTCTATTACAAGCGGATCGACAATCGCGTGCCCGGACACGGAGAGCCACTGGATCGGCTGCAGACAAATGGCATTCTGATCGACGGCGAAGGTGTCGTTGACGGCGGCCTCACCAAAGTGCTGCTTCAGATTTTCTCATCGAACGCGATCGGTCCGATCTTCTTCGAGTTCATACAGCGCAAAGGCGACGACGGTTTCGGCGAAGGCAATTTCAAGGCGTTGTTCGAGTCGATCGAGGACGATCAGATACGCCGCGGTATTTTGAAGAATCCTCCTGCGGCTGAATGACTGTTCGAGGACATCTTGGCTGAGGCTCTGAAATAGCTCCGCACCGAAGCAGAAGACCAGAGACGGACTTGGGAGACTTGTCATGAATTTGCAAACAGCATCACGTCTTGGCTTCGGCGCGACCGGCTCGGGAATCACGCCCGGATACATGTCCGGCTTTGGCAATGGATTTGAGACGGAGGTGCTGCCCGGCGCGCTCCCGGTCGGACGAAACTCGCCACAGAGATGCGCGTACGGGCTCTACGCCGAGCAACTGTCCGGCTCTCCCTTTACGGCGCCGCGCACTACGAATGAACGTTCCTGGTTGTATCGGATCCGACCAACAGTCGTGCACTGGGGCGACTTCTCGAAGGTCGATATCGGGCTATGGCGGACCGCACCTGTGCAGGAAGCACATGTGGCCATAGCTCCCCTACGCTGGGATCCAATTCCGATTCCAAACAGGCCGCTCTCCTTCGTTGAAGGCGTGCACACGATGACGACGGCGGGCGATGCCGGTACACAGGCGGGTATGGGAGCGCATATCTACTTCGTCTCGCGGTCGATGCAGGACGAATATTTCTACAACGCCGACGGCGAAATGCTTTTTGTCCCGCAGGAAGGCAATTTACGTATCTGCACGGAATTCGGACTGATCGATATCGAACCAGGCGAGATCGCCGTGATCCCTCGCGGTGTGAAGATCAGGGTTGAACTGCCGAGCGGCCCGGCAAGAGGCTATCTCTGCGAAAATTATGGTGGGGCTCTCACGTTACCGGAACGAGGTCCTATCGGGGCAAATTGCCTTGCAAACCAAAGGGACTTCCTGACGCCAATCGCGGCATACGAGGACCGCGACGCTCCTTCCAAAATGTTCGTGAAGTGGGGTGGTTCGCTCTGGTCCGCCGATATCGACCATTCACCTCTCGATGTCGTCGCCTGGCACGGCAACTACGCCCCCTACAAATACGACCTCCGCAAATATTCGCCGGTCGGGCCGATCCTGTTCGACCATGCCGATCCATCGATCTTCACCGTTCTGACCTCGCCGTCGGAAACGCCCGGCACAGCCAACATCGACTTCGTCATCTTTCCAGAGCGTTGGCTCGTGACCGAAAACACGTTCCGGCCGCCCTGGTACCACATGAACGTGATGAGCGAATTCATGGGTCTCGTCTATGGCGTCTACGATGCCAAGACGGGCGGAGGCTTTGCGCCCGGCGGTGTATCGCTGCACAATACGATGCTTCCGCACGGGCCAGACGTTGCCGCCTTCGAAAATGCGTCGAAGGCCGATCTGAAGCCGCATAAGCTGGAGAACACGCTCGCTTTCATGTTCGAAACGCGGTTCCCTCAGAAAGTTTCCACTTTCGCTGCGCAGCACCCATCCTTCCAGAAGAGCTACTCACGCTATGGGAAGACGCTGCGCAAGCATTTCGATCCGTCGCGACCGTAAGGTCTTGATGGTTGAGGACATGGCCGGATAGAGGATCGGGAGATGCATCTGGACGAAACGCACGACGCCGCTCAGACGAGCTGGGTGACCTCCGCCAATGGTCACCCGGATTTCCCGATCCAGAACCTTCCCATCGGCATTTTCTCTCCTCGCGGGGGTGGTAACCGGCCCGGTATCGCCATTGGGGACTTCATCCTCGATCTCGCAGCACTCGGCTCCACGGGATTGCTGACCGATGGCGCAAAGTTGGCCGCCGCTTTTGAAAAGAACCTCAACGGCTTTCTGGCCCTTGGCTCCTCGGCCCGGCGCGCGCTGCGGACGCGGCTGTTCGAGCTTCTAAGGGACGGCTTCTCCGAGCGCGCAAGGATCGAGGCTCACCTCCATGAGGCTGCATCGTGTACCCTGCACATGCCAGCTGTCGTCGGCGACTACACGGATTTCTACGTAGGCATCCACCACGCCACCAACATTGGAAAGCAGCTTCGACCGGACAATCCGTTGCTGCCGAACTACAAGTTCATACCGATCGGCTATCACGGCAGGACATCATCGATCCGGCCCTCGGGCACGCCGGTCCGACGGCCGACCGGACAGATCAAGATCCCAGGGGCAGAAATCCCAGCCTTCAAACTGAGCCGGCGTCTGGACTACGAATTGGAGCTCGGGGTCTGGATTGGTCCAGGCAACCAATTGGGAGAGCCGATCCCGATCGAGCAGGCCGCCGAGCACATCGCCGGCTATTGCATCCTGAACGACTGGTCGGCTCGCGACATACAGGCTTGGGAGTACCAGCCTCTCGGCCCCTTCCTGGCCAAAAACTTCGGAACGACAATCTCTCCGTGGATCGTGACGCCCGAGGCGCTCGCACCATTCCGGATTCCGCAGCCGAAGCGTCCCGCTGGTGACCCTCCCCCGTTACCCTACCTCTTCGATGCGACGGACCAGCGCGAAGGGGCGTTGAACGCCGAGCTCGAGGTCCTTCTGCTCACATCGAAGATGCGGGAGGCAGGCATCCCACCGCACCGACTTTCCCTGTCCAACGCCAGGCACATGTATTGGACCCCGGCACAGATGGTGACCCATCACGCCAGCGGCGGTTGCAACCTTCAGCCGGGAGATTTTCTTGGTACAGGCACGATCTCCGCGCCCGATGCGGCCGGATGCGGCTCCATCATGGAGACGACCAAGGGTGGTACCGAGCCCGTCCATCTGGCATCGGGGGAAGAGCGCCGCTTCCTGGAAGATGGTGACGAGATCATCATGGCCGCTCGTTGTCGTCGCGAAGGATTTGCATCGATCGGATTCGGGACGTGTCGAGCCGAAATTCTTCCCGCTCACGGATCGTAAGCTCGCGGCCAGGCTGTAGAGATGAGTTGGGTTCACACCGCCGACACCTCGGATTTCACGGAATCAGTCGTGATCGAACGGGTCCGGGGCAAACGATCGATTGCCATCTATCGAATAGACGGCAACTATTTTGCTACATCCAATATCTGCACACACGCCAACGGGTTGCTTTCTTGTGGGCAGATCGTCGACGGCTATATCGAATGTCCGCTGCATTTTGGTCTGTTTGAGGTAGCCACTGGCAAGGCGCAAGGCGCTCCCGTCACGCGCGATCTCGCCACGTTTCCGGTGCGCATCGAAGGCACTCGGGTGCTCGTGCAATTGGCCGATGATTCAACCTGATCCGACCAACGATACGAAATCGTCAACGAAGGTCTGAAGACGCTGGGTCACATCCGCACTGCAGCCGCTCCGTAAGGCCCTGCTAAACGGAACCCGTCGTCGAAGTTACTCCTGCAAAGGTTCTCCATGATCGCAGCCGTCACGGTTATCCTCCTCTGTCAAGTCGTCGGCGAGGTCATTGTGCGGAGCTTGGGTCTTCCACTCCCAGGACCGGTCCTTGGGCTACTGCTCTTGTTAATCACGCTGCTGGTTCGGGACCGCTTAGCGATGATCGCCTGGGGCCCGCTTCGGAACAATGGCGTCGAGGATGCTAGCAAAGGGCTGCTAAACCATTTGTCACTTCTGTTCGTGCCCGCCGGCGTCGGCGTCGTCCAGAAGCTCGAGCTGCTCGCTGTGCACGGCGTCGCCATCATCACAATTCTCATGCTGTCGGTGACCCTCACCTTGCTCGCGACCGTGCTGACGTTCCGCCTCGTCAGTCGGCTTATGAGCCGACAGGAGGCGTCATGAATGAGAATCCCTTCTCGCTCTGGGTCTATCTCTCGCAATCCCCCTTTGCTCTCGTTGACAATCACATTGCTGGTTTATGCGATCACAGACGCCGTATCGCTTGCAACGCGTCGGCATCCGCTCGCCAACCCCGTCCTGCATGCGATGTGGATCATCGGCCTGTTTCTGCTCCTGACGGGCACTTCCTACACGACATACTTCGCAGGGGCACAGTTCGTTCATTTCCTGCTCGGACCTGCAACGGTTGCGCTTGCGGTGCCGCTCTACGAGAACCGTAAGCTGGTCACTAAGTCGATCGTTCCAATGCTGCTCGCTCTGATTGCGGGATCGCTCACAGCGGTTGTCTCAATCGTGCTGCTTGCTGAGGCCTTTGGCCTGCCGCGGGACGTGGTCTTATCTCTGGCGCCGAAATCGGTCACGGCTGGCGTTGCGATGGGGATTAGCGAAGCGTTACACGCGGATCCGTCCCTGACGGCAGTCGCGGTCATTTTCACCGGTATCCTAGGCGCGATCGTCGTAACGCCGTTAATGAATCGCACCGGGATCACCGACTTTCGGGCGCGCGGCCTTGCGGCAGGCACCGCGGCGCATGGCATTGGCACAGCCCGCGCCTTCCAAGTTGACGAGATCGCCGGCGTGTTCTCGAGTCTCGGCATGGGCCTCAATGCCCTCGTGACGTCGTTTCTGGTGCCGCTTATCGTGACCATGCTGGTCCGATAACGGTGCCATCGTGTCGCTTCGAACAGCTCAATGTGCGTAGGTCAACGTCATGCACATCCCCTGCGAAATAGCGTGCTTCGCGCCGTCCTGGGGCACACAAAGCACCTGTTCTCGCAGCACGCTCAATGACTACAGGACGAGCACCGCGCGAAAACCCTATGTTGAATCTGCAATCGGATTGTCTGTCAGATTGATCGATTGCAAACTGCGAAGTTCCCGGCGGACCAATGGGCATGATGGACTTGTGCGGGCCTGTAGACTTGAAGCCTCGAAAAGGGCTTCGCCGCGGAGTTAGCATTGGCCACTGCCTCTGGTCACAGCGGAAGCGTTAGATGGCCAATGCGTCGCCGATGACATCGAACAGAAGTGGGAAAATGCTGGCTGTGTCGGGCGGCTTTGACCCAAGGACAACAGCGGTCCTGTCGCGCGGCCTTGGCACCTTCGCTGAGACGAGTAGAACAGAATGCTGAGAGCGAACTCGCCGAACGGCCGCCAAAAAGACGGTTTGAAAAACCGTTTTAGTTCGGCCTTCTCAAACGGTTTCTCTCGCTGAGGTCTTTGTATGATGGGCGCACCAGAGCTCGAACCTGGGGCCCGCTGTCAGTCTGTTCCTATCCGAAGAACTGCATCGCCGGGGCATATGGCTGAGAGATGCAAGCTTCGCGCCCGCAGAACTACTACGACGCCACGCAAGGGGACCGTCAATTTGACGTGGAGGACGCTCGCACAACAGGAAGCCAAAAGTCAGCGCTCTTTCTCCTTCATTCTTAGTCGCCCGTCATGACGCGTCTGATCGTTGTGGGTTTTTGGTCGCTGGCGCTCTTGGTCCGCCTCCAGAATCGTCGCGCGCGCAAACGAACGACCGCTTTCGCGATGGTGCGCGATCCGCTCCTTGGCGAAGGCCATAATACTCTGGCGAGCATTCTCATCGTTCGGCAGAGCGCGTTCGACAAGCTTGTTGATGACGACAATCTGGGATTGGGCCGCGAGCAGGTCGGAATCGTGCGCAGCCGCCGGTCGGTCCGCACGGCGTTCCTCCATTGTCACACTCCACATGTTGCGCCACATCTTGCGCCGTTCGGTGCCAGGGATTCCTGTGGCGGTGTCTATGACCTTGATCGCCCTGATGACGGGTTCGACGCCATCCCTTCGCAGCGAGATGCGGTCGCCAGGCCGGGCGCCACTATCTGCGACGTCCGTTACAACGCCGATGCCCCACACCTGATGTCGCCGGCCGTCATCCAGTTCGATGGCTACATATGTTGACGGCTCCGCGTCGGCGCGGTTGCGATACGGGCCAAAACCGACCTCCATCAGACGTCCGGAAACGCCCTTGTCGTAATCGAACCTATCGGCCTGCGGTGACCTGTCGGAGGCCGAGCGAGCCTCGACATCGTTCGCCCGGGCGTGGGCTCGATCCCATGCGACTCGTCGGTCAGCGAGCGCCTGGCGATCAAGCTCGTTTGACTGATAGCCCTGCACCTCTATTCCGCGCGCGCTAGCCTCGAGCCACGCCTCGCGCCGGAACTCGACGGAACCACGGACCTGCAGTGCCTCCCACTGGCGATGCTGTGCCACGCTGACCATATCCCGGATCACCTCGGCGGCAGCTAGGCGGGTGACCAGGCGATCGTCAGTTGTCTTGAACGCAAGATACTCTTTCCGCTCATCGGCATAGAGCCGCGCTTCGCGGCTAGATCCATCCTTTTTGGATTCACTGGCCACCACGTAATATTTCCGACGGATACGGTCCGGAAACGCGCTATCGGTGACCTCCGCGGATGAAAGCTTTTTGGAGGCTATTGCTATGTCGTCTTCCCCCTTTTTTCGGGCGGAAGCGCGCCCGGCGCGACGTGGCCGCTCCAGGCTGAATTCGTCGCTCGCATCATGCCTGTCGTTCATGCTGCTCACCCCTCTGCTTGCGGCCGGTCCGCCGTGTCGGCGAAATGACCTGAGCGTCGATGTAGTTCAGGGTCCAGGCTTTCAGTTCGTCTTCGGAGAGGCCTTCAAGGTCGACATCCACGTTACCGAAATCGAAGCTGGCGCTGGCAGGAATCGTGGAGGGGTCGGCCACCTCCTCATCCGTCATGGGCCGCGCGCGCAGAACCACGCGCAACTCGGCAATTTCGGAGCGCAGCTCCTTGATCTCAGCGTCGAGCAGCGCATTTGAACGACCTTTGGGCATCTGCAGGGCAGGCGCCGGCAGCAATCGCTTCAGAAAAGACTTATCCTCGTAATAAATGATCTTGTCGGCGATGATGGGGGGAATGCCAGTGCCGAGAATGAAGGCCTTGGATTTCGGAAGAAGCTTGAGCTCTTGTGGCAGCATGAGAGCGCGCCGATGCTCGGACACTGTCTCGCTGATCGCGCGCATCGCGAGCCCTTTTGGTCCGCTGCGGCTGCGGGCGTTGACAGTCTCGTAGCCGATGCGCTCCGAGAGCTCGTTCGCCACGTCCTGCTCCTTCGGGGCAAACACGACCTCAACGGCGTGGTTGGTCATGAAGTTGCGCGCAGCATCTACCCCGTAGATCGCGCGGAGCTGCGCCGGGCTCTGGACGACGGTGAGGAGGCGGATGCCGTAGCCGGCGACGAAGGCGACCGATTTCGCCAGCACGTTGACATTGCCGAGCGCCGGAAATTCGTCCAGCAAGAGCAGCACCTTCCGAACGAGTTTGGGGTTTTGTTCGGGTAGTTCGCGGGTGTTGAGGTCGACCACCTGCTGGAAGAACAGATTCAGGAGCGGCGCCATGCGGTCGAGATTGTCGGGTGTCACCCCGAGGTAAATGGAAATGGGACCTTGCCTCAGCTGCCGCAGATCGAAATCATTACTCGAGGTCGCGGCATCAATCCGGGGATTGAGCCAGAGGCCGAGCCGTGCCGTCACGGTTTTGCGGACCGAGTTCAACGTGTTTTCGGAAGCCGCGAGAAAGTCGTTCAGCGCCGTGATACAGTGCCGCGACAGCGCGGAAGGGCCCGCCTTGCGGTCTGCGATGATCTTGCCGAAGTGCGTCTTGAGATCCTGGGTTGCCGACAGCTGGCGCAGGATCTCACCGATCGTCAACGGCAGGCCCGGCGTTTCCGCGACATAGCCGCCGATCGCTACAAAGGACGAACGAGCCGCCTCGAACCAGAACGGATCGCCCCGGCTTTCGGCCGGAAATAGCATCACCCCGATGCGTTGAAGGTCGTCGTAGAGGTCCGCGGGATCACTGCGCACATAGCCCAGCGGGTTATAGCGCGCCGTGCGACCGTTCTCGTCGAGAGGATCGAACAGATGGACTTCCTGCCCGTGGGCGGCACGAAAGCCGGCCGAGCGATCCCAGTTCTCCTTCTTGACGTCGAGTGCAACGACCGAGTCAGGCCAGTTGAGCAGGTTAGGAATCACATAGCCCACCCCCTTCCCGGCGCGGGTCGGGGCATAGAGGAGAACGTGTTCCGATCCGCCGAAGCAGAGCATTTTCCCGTCTTTGCGGCCGAGCAGCAGACCCTCCTTCGATCGCAGGCCGGCCGCCTTGATCTCGCGCTCGGAGGCGAAACGGGCCTTGCCGTGAAGGGGAAGCGGACGGTGTCGAAGGATGGCGCCGAGCAGGCCAAAGACCACGATCAGGCCGGCGAGCGTCGACAGCGTCAGCCAGCGGTCGAAGCGCGGGTCGGCGCCATAACGAGGCCAGCCGGTAGCGATCTCCGACCAGTGGAAGCCACCATCGTGAAGTCTGAGCCCGAGCAGCAGGACGTTCGAGGCGACCAGCAGGAAGACTGCGCCGGCCATGAGGGCAAGCGCCGTGCCCCCGGCCGCTTTAGCGGGCGTGGTCGCGTTTGCGAACGGGGTCATAGTAGATTTCCGAAATGCGATAACGGCCGTCACGCTTCTGCATCTGGACGACGACGTCGACGAGATGCAGCAAAAGCGAACGAATATCGTCCCGGTGGAGGTCACGTCCCTCCGCACTCTCCTTGACCAGCAAAGTCATTTGCTCAAAGGCAAGGCGGGCACTGTCGGCGTGAACCGTCGTGATCGATCCCGGATGCCCTGAATTCACATTCCTAAGATAAAAGAAGGCCGTGCCGTCCCGCAGCTCCTGGAGCAGGATGCGGTCGGGCCGCATGCGCAATGACGATTCCAGGAGTTCGCGGGGACCGATTTTGGCGACGCCCTGCCCATCCTTGGCATAGAGCAGCCGAACGCAATTCTGATGCGGGATGACGAGCTCGGCGGTGTCTTCGATGGTGAGCAGCCGTTCATGCGCGGGAATCGCCGCGATCAGCGCCTTGGATAGAGTGGTCTTGCCCGAACCGGTCGCCCCCGAGATCAGGATATTGCGGCGGGTGCGCACCGCAAGCTCGAGGAACTCGCGCCAGTGCCCGGCTTCTTTCAGCGCAAGCAGTCGATGCTCGTCGGCGTCCAGCTCGTCACTAGCGGAACGGACTTCTTCGAATAGTTTTGCCTGTTCAAGAGCGTCCAGGTTCATGGTCAGTGTCGAGGGTTTGCGGATCGTAAGACTGGTCATGCCCCCTGGGACCGCGGGCGGCACGACGATCTGACAGCGCTCCTCGCCGAGTAGGCTTGTCGAGACCACCGGGTATTCCGGACCTATGTCCTGACGGGTGTGACTGGCGGCCGCGGTTGCAAGATGTGAGAGGTACGTTTGCGTGAGGGCAGCGGCTTCATGCCTGGTCCAACCGCCGGGCCCTTCCACGAAAATCTCGCCCGGGCGGTTGACGACGATTTCAGTGAGGGTGTCGTCTGCCAGGTATGGCGCCAGTGGCTCGAGGTAGCGCGCCAGCACCAGGCGACCGCCATCCCGTTCGATCGACGCGGCTGCGGTCATTTCGTCACCATTGCCGGTCCGACGAGGCCTCCGGGGAGGGTGCGGTCGAGAATCTGGGTGCGGCTTTCGATCCGTTTGAGTTGGTAGACCGACGAGAAATCGAGATCCCGCGCAACAAAGATATTGACGAGCTCGCCCTGATTCTTGCTCAGCGTCGGCGGGATGTTGATGGACTGCTCGACGGCAATGCCGGCGGCCGTGTTGGTCGCGCCAGCCGTGTTGTTGATCTGGATCGAGCCGTCTTGCAGCTGCTGGCGTCCGATCGAAGAGGCATCGCCGACGATTGACAACAATAGCGCCGAGCCGAAGCGCTCCCAGAAGTGCGTGTCGATGTCGCCGTCGAACCCTGCCCGGCCGAGCGCGTCCGTAGCGGGCGAGGCCAGCGCCACGATGACGCCTGTCGGCGTCTTGGCGCGAGCCCATAGCACAAACATCCGTTTGGAGCCGCGCCGGACATTGCCGCGGTATTCGCCCACGACTTGCGTGCCCTTTTCCATGAGCACAACGTTGCCGGAATCCGACATCACGTCGCGCAGCACGACGCAGGAGACAAAGCCCGCCACATCCGACGACATTGCAGTCTCGAGCACGCACGGAATCGACGTGCCCTGTGTGACCAGAAGATTGCGATTGGGCAGCCGCGCTGCCCGCACGCCCTCGATCGGCGTGGGTTTCAGCTTGTCGGCAAGCTCATTGCGTGGCTCGGCCCGCCCGAAATCATAGGGATCAACGGGCACACCTCCGGTCGGGTCGTTGCGGACCGAACGTCCCGACGCGACCGGCCGATTATATGCTAGCACCGGTGCGCGCCGCGCGCTTTCGAGCATCTGGTCGGGAGCCGGCGCGGGGGCCGCCGGCGTGGCTGAGATAGGTGCGACCGGAATGGAGGCCGTGGTGACCGGTGCGGCAGGTGTTTCCGCGACGGGCTCGAAGGCCGCCGCCTGGCGGATCATGAGCTTTCGGGCCGAATCCGTGACCGGCTTATCGCTTTTCCAGGTTCCCCAGATGATCAGGAAGGCGAATGCGGTGAGCGCGAGCGCGCCGAAGCCGCGTTTGAGCATCGCCGTTCGACCGCTGTCCCCTCCTCCCACCGGGGTAATTCCGCGCTCGCCGGCAAGCGTCTCATGTTCATGCTCGGTCATGTTGCGCCCGCCTCATCGTGCCTTAAGGGTTGGAGATGACCTCTTCGCCCGCCGCTCGACCGAGGGGCTCGTGGTGTTGGTGCCGGGATTGACGCCGACAGCATCGAACGCTTCGTTGAAGATGCAGAGCACGATGTCGCCCTTGCGCAATCGAAACTCGCGGGCCGTGGCGTGGACCACCACGAGTTCGCCACGGACATCCTTGGGCACCAGACTTTCGGAGCCGTCCGAGTTGATCAGGTAGATCGCCGGGATCTCGCGATTGCCTGCGAAGCGGAACGTGGTCTCCTTGCCGTCGTCGAACACAGCTTCGGGTTCGAGGTCGATCGAGCCCTGGGCCGAAAAGCGCCAGTTGCGGGCGCCGTAGGCATGATGCAGGTCGAACGTCTGATCGATCAGTGCGCCCTCCCGCTCAGCACCGCGAGCGGCGGCTTCGACGCGCCGGCGCTCGAACTCGTCGCTGGGATAGGCGAAGCGGACGACGAAGTAGCTGTCCGCCAGCGTCGTCTCGGCGATAGACAGCTCGAACTGGTAGGAGCGCTTACGCCCATCGGGGCGGGTGGTGACGACCTGCAGATTGGTCGGTGGATGCTTTTCGCGCGGTTTGAGGAACAGGATCGAGCCTGCGGGTGCAACCTCCCATGCGATCGCGTCGCCGATGGCGACATGCGCGATCTCCTCGTCATCGGCAAACACGACCTGGGTCGAGGCGCGAATGACGCCGTTGAGGCGGACCACATTGGCGGGATCGTAGGTCACGGTGCGCACGCGCGCATCGTGCTGCCCCGGCGCCGGCTGCTGCAGCGCCAGCACGGGCCCCGGCAATCCGAGGGCTAAACTGATCAAAAGCGCGAAACGTCTCATGGCACGACCTCCGGATCGGCGCGATATTCTGAAACCAGAAAGCCGAGCGGATTGATCAGGCGGTCGGCGGACGACATTGGCGCATTGGCGTAAGTGAACGTCAGGGTCGAGACCCAGTGGGTCACATGGGTTTCCTCGCCCTTGCGGCTTTCTTTCATGAACCGCACAGAAGCGACATTGTCGGCCAGCAGCGAGATCGCCTTGATACGTACCGTCGCAACGCCGAAACGGCCCTGAACGACCTGCGGGCTTTCGGGATTGGAGCCGCGGTACCAAGCTGCGAAGCGGGCCTGTTCGCCCTGCCCCGATAGAAGGGAAATCGTCCGGAAATTGGTTTCCGCTTCCGGATAACTGTAGCCTTCGCGCGCGCGGACGTAGCGTCCGAGGAAATACTTGGTGACGGCTTCGTCGTAGCGCGCCGGCGTCGAATTGAGGGCGGAGACGGTGTCGACAATGCCGGTGGCATTGTCGACCCGGATGACGAATGGCTCGACCGTCTTCAGCGGCGCGAGTGCCGCGACCGCACCGACCGAGGCGACCGCCAAGGCGCAGGCGCACGCCGCAACCACCCACGCAATTCGCCGCGACCGATGGGCCGACAGAAGCAGATCCTGTTCCCATCGCCGCGCATTCTCGAAATAGCTTTTCAGGTCATCATGCCGGACCATCTTACGCCTCCTTGCCGCAGGCGCGGTAGGATGCCGCTATGTCGGCCCAGCGGCCGGACACGGCGAGAGGGGCCGAAGGCGCGGTCGAATTGCTTTCGCCCTTCCGGATGATGGGTGCGGATGGCGAAGCTGGCGGCTCCGGTGCCGCCACCGGCGCGCCGGACTCCCAATCCCACAACGAGCGATTGAGCGGCCGCCGAGCCAGGCCATCGCATGACGGCGGTCCCTTTGACCAGTTCGCGCAGCCGCCAAGCTGCCATGCGATGACGCAAATGATGAATAGTCGACGCCACATCGTTCTGATGCCCCTGTTATTTGTCGCCTGATTCCGGAGACCGTTGCTTACGCCGCAGTCGTGCCCCGCGATTGAGCGCGCTGCATGCTGCCGCCCTGACGGTTGGCTCTGAGGGCAGCGAGGCCGCGGCCGGCCGACCAGCGGGCGCCGGCATAGGCGCCTCCGGCCGCGGCCGTGGCATTGGCAATCATTGGACTCGTGACCAGTCGGCTTGCCAGCGACGCCCCGCCGCCGGCCAGACCGCCCGCGATGACCGGCAATTGAAGCGCGATGTATCCCGACAGACCCAGCACCGCGCTGATGGCGACTGCGGCCACGACCATCTCGCCTGCCGTTCCTGCGTTCGCCGCGAACCGGTCGATGAAGCCGCTGACTGTGGTTAACATCAGTCCGACTAGAGCGACCACCAGCACCAATAGAATCACGAAGTTGGCGACCTGCCGAAGCCAGGCTTCCGTGAACGGGCGGGTCGCCTCAAACAGTCCCAGTGCAATGAAGGTCGGACCGAGCGCGATGACGACGCCAAGACCCACTTTGGCGTAGAGCAGAATGGCAAATTGCAGGAACGATCCGACGGCCACAAAGACGAGCAGAATGGCCGCAATCAGCGCGGGTGCGATGTTGGTCAGGCCCGCCTGCTCATAGATCTTGTTGGCAACATCAATTCCTTTGGACAGAAGCTGATCGAACGGAGCGCCGGAACTGGTATTCAGTCCAGATCCTGCCAGCGCATTGCCGATCTCCTTTGGCAAAGAGTCGAAGAACAATCCTGTCACGTACTGTTGGAACGTGCTCGAATTCGTCGCTAGCAGCACCACAACCACGATCCGCATCGCCCGCCAGGCAAATTCCATGACCGGCTCGGAAATGGCTCCCCGCATCACTGCAAAGCCGTAGAGGATAACGTAGAGCATTACGGCGGTACGTAGTGGACCATCGATGTAGGAGGCAAGATTCGAAACCGAGGTCGACACGAATGCCGTGATCGGTTGTTCGAACTCTTTCAAGAAGCTATCGAAGACGTTAACGGCCATCGTGCGATCCTTATTTCAGGGCGTCTTTCATTTCTTGGACGGTGACCTTGTTGCGGGCCTCATTGGCATTGACGCAATTTGGCGTCTTTGCGAGTTCGCCTGGGTTATCGCGGCACGCCTTGAGAGCCACCGCAAGCTCGTCGCGATGCTCGAAAAACCAGCCGACTGTTTTCGTCGGACGGCTGGCGTCGGTCTCGTTGCAGCCCGTGAGGCTGATTGTTGCGGCGAGCAATACCAGAATAGAATTCATCGTTTTCATTGCAGGGCTGCCTTGATTTCATCGACCAATTGTCGCTGTTTCTCCCGCTCGCGCTGTCCATCCATGTCCATGCGGGCCTGCTGGACCATCGCCAGGCCCTGCATCCGAAGCACGTCGTTCTGCAGCAGCGCCTGTTCGGCCTGCAGCCGTGCTGAGAGATCGAGAACCTCCTTGGCGTCAGTCGCCGAGCTGATGCGGGATCTGAGCTCCTCGAGTGCATCGATGCGCTGGGAGGCCGTGTCATAGACCGCTTGGCCGAGCGAGTGCTTCGCGCCGGTCTGCCGGGCGATCCGGTCAAGCTCACTCTGGTAGTACGAATTGCCGCTGTTGCCGGCATAGGCCCGGTTCTGCGAAAGATAGTGGTTGATGGCCTCGGCAAAATTGCCGCCACCCTGCCCCGCGACGAGACGTTCGATGTCCGAGAACTGTTGGGGCAAGACTTTCCGGAACTGTGGCGTGTTCAGGAGCGCGCCGATGTCGTTGGCGTTAGTTCGCTTGTTGAAGCTGTCATAGAGCTGCTTGGCCTGGCTCAATTGATCCTGCGCGACCTTGAGCTGCGACGTTAGTGTGTCGACCTGCTTCTTCAGCTCAGTCAGCTGCTCAAACTGCCGCGCATACACGCTCGGATCGAATACGATCTCCCCCGCGGCGGGAGAGACCATCAGGAGCGCCATGACTGACAGGCAGGCGAGAATCGCCGGCTTACGCTGAACCGTCATTGCGCTTTCCTCCGCTCCGCATGAAATACCGGCAGCCATTGCGCGGGGTCGTCGCCGACCTGCTTACGAATGCGGTCGAGCAGCTCCACGGTTTCCGTGCGTCCCGACAAGACGGCGAGCGCATCGTCGAAGCCGCCAAGGTCAAGTTCCGCCACCACCGAGTTGTGGCCTTGCTTGACCAGGAACCGCCGGCTTTCAGGAGCGAGCTCCTCCTTGATCAGGCGGAATTCTGTGTCGGTCAGATGGAAGCCATCGACATAGTCCGAGCGCGTCCCCCGCGCGTTCGGCAGAAAGATCTGGGTAGGGCATTGTTCGACAATGGTGTGCGCGATCGACGAGGCCAGCGCGTCGCGCGGCGACTGCGTCCCGAACACCATGACGCCGTTCTGCTTGCGGATGGTTTTCAGCTTGTTGTTGGCGAGATCCCGGAACGCCTCGTCGCCAAGCGCTTTCCAGAACTCGTCGATGTCGATAATCAGGCGCCGGCCGTCGATCAACCGCTCCACGCGATGGAACAGATACATCATCAGCGGCGTGCGCACCGTAGGATGATCCAGGAGGTCGGTCATGTCGAAACCAACGAACCGGGCATCGAGACCGATCGCATCCTGATCGCCATCGAGCACCCAGCCGAAAGGAGCGCCCCGGCACCATCGCTCGAGCCGCGCGCCGATGCCCTCGCGATCCTGCTGGCCGAGAAAGGCCCGCAGCGTGCCGAACGATCGCTCTGATTGCCGTAGCTGACCGAGCGCTCGCAGTCCGTAATCGATCCGTTCCTCCTCGATCACGGTCAGCGGGCGGTCGTCCGGCGTGACGAGTTTCCGGACAAGTTCGCCCAGGAAGGAAAGGTTTGCTGGCGTCAGCTCCAGTGCCTTGAGCGGTGCGCACCCGGTCGGGGCGCCATTGTGGAGCGTCAGATAGGTGCCACCGGCAGCGCGCACGAAAATCTCGGCGCCACGGTCCTTGTCGAAGAAAACATAGGACGCACCGAGCCGCTCGGCTTGAGATAGCAGGAAGTTCTGCACGACGGTCTTGCCGGACCCCGAGGGGCCGCAGATAAAGGTGTTGCCGAGGTCGCCATGATGAAAGGAAAAATAGAAGGGCGAGCCGGACGCCGTCTTGAGCATCGCCACCGCCGGACCCCAATGGTTGCCCGTAGGCTGTCCGGTCGGATAGGTGTGGAACGGAGAGAACGCCGCGAAATTCCGCGAGTTGATCGCACCGGTGCGTGCCCGGTATTTGAAAAGCCCGGGAAGCTGCGCCCAATAGGCGGCTTCAAGTCCGAGATCTTCCCGGGCGACCACGGCACCCGCATCGGCCAGTGCGCGCCGGGCCACGCTCATGTGATCCTGCAGCTGGGACGGCGTATCGGCGTAGACCAGGAGCGAGAGGTGATGGTCTCCAAGCACGAACCGGTTGGATTCGAGGTCGTCGAGCGCGTCAGAGAGCTCGTCGATCTGTGAGGCGGCCGGGTCCTGGGCCGAGACCAGTTGGTTCTGCTTGCGCGTCAGCACCGTTTTGGCGTCCGCCTTTGCCAGAAACGCGAATGATTGCGTGACGATGAGCTCAAACGGCGCCGAAAGCAGCGCGTTCAACAGGCCAGGCCGCGTGGACGCCGGATATTCCTTCAGCCCGAACATTCCAGCGAATCGCGATCCACCGGCCCCGCGGATCTCGAGGGCTTCGCGGCCGAAGATGACGCGATTGGAATAGAGCGCAGGACCGATCGGCCCTTGCGGCAATGGCATCGCCATCCATTCCCCGGAGGCGAGTGCGTGGAGCAATTCCATCGGCTCTGAGAAGGCGATGCCGTCGCGCTCGACCAGTCCGACCGTGCGGGCGCCGTAACGGTCGAGGGCGGCGACGATGTCCCGCGTTGCATCGTCAAGCCGCTTCAGGGCCGCGCTGTCGACCTCGGCGGAATTCCCTACGCTTCGGCCAAGCCGCCGAAAGAACGCGGCGGCCGTATCCGTGGCCGCGCGGCCGGGGTGACAAACAACGGTCAGATAGAGATCGTTGCGAAACAGCGCTTCCTTACAAAGTCGTTCGCGATATTGTGCGTCAAGCGCAGCTGCGAAAGCCGACCGGAAGGTGCCGTCCGGATAGACTGACGTCCGGCGGCGCACCAGGTGGCTCCAGAGCGCGAGCTGCGGGTCTGCAACATTGCGCAGGGTCAGATTCAGCTTGCCATGAAGGTCGTTCAGATCCGATGTTTCGGCAGTCTCGAACGAGGTGCCGTCAATCCGGATCACCGTCAGCAGAGCTCGTGTTGTAAGACTGATCACCGTGTCGGTGACATGCCGGCCAAACGGCAGGTAGACATCGGGCTCGATCTCCCGGATCTTAAGCCCCCTATTACGCATAACCGAGGTCCCTTGTTCGATATCGCCGCATGAGTTTGAGCGGCGTGCAGGACGAGCCGCCCCAGAATGCGGCGTTGCGCGCGCGCCCGCGGGTTTCGATCCAGGCGAGCAGAATCCGAAACATGTTGGGATCGTGCCGGCAGATGATGCGGCAAAGACCATGGATCGGAATCGCGACCAGGCCGTAGACGATGCTCCCAGCCGCCAGGAACAGGATGCAGGAGAACATGACGTTGAGCGCCATGGCTTCCATGGTGACGCCGGCAACCATGGCGGGCCGCGTGCAGGCGAGGAACAAGGTGTCCTCCGTGAGACGCGCGGCCTCGACCATCAATGACCTCCGGTCAAGGTCGAGACCACCTCGGAGGCGCCAAACGTGATGGCGACGCCGAGCACGACATAGGCCGCCTTGCGCAGATCCAGATAGCCGAACATCCAGGCGATGCCGACGATGATGACCGCGAGTGTCGCCAGCAGGCGTGCAACGTTGCCGGTCAGCATGTTGACGATGTTCTGCAGCACGCCTTCTATGTTCGCGGTCTGCGCCAGCGCCGGTTCCACCAAAGCAATGCTGAGAACGGCCCCCATGCAAAAGAGGGCAGCGGAGTGTTTAAGAGGAGAGGTCATGGCTCGGCTCCGATTGGTACTGCAGCCGGACCCCCGCCCGGACCGCGTATTGAGTTGAGAGGAAAAGAGGGCGTTCTTCATCGTTCGTAGACGAAGGCTGACGTGCCTAGTCCCGAGCGATAGACGTCCCAGGGCCGGCGCTCGCCGGCAGAAGGTGCGGGCGGATTGATTGTCGTATCGCTGGTGGGGCGATCGTGACCGGTGGTCGCCATCGGCTGGGCGCGAGGCTCGTATGCTTGGCTGGGCGCCGTGGACGCGAAGCTCGCGACAACCTTGGCAATCGCCTGGTCGCGATCTGCGCTTTTCAAGCTCGCCGCTTGCAGTCGCGCATCGAACAATCTGCCAAGGCCAGCAATGTGCTGGCACGCATCAAACGTGGTGGTAGCCGTCAGCCCGGCCTTCTTTGTTTCCTCAGCATCAAGTTGAGAAAGGCCTGTTCGGACCTGCTGGCCGTTGGCGATGGCCTCGGTCGCGAGCTGGATGGCTTCGTCACGATCTGTGGCCTGAATCGGAATTGGTTTGCGTCCCCGAATCGTGATGAGCAGCGGCTCGAACGAGCTCGCCTGCCGCACGATTGTGGTCAGCGGCCGAAACATTGCCGTCGGCGCGCATCGCTCGACCAAAGCCGCGAATGCAGCAGGATCCATGGTTGAGAGCCTTTTTGAGGTGCTGAGTTCGAAGCTATGCCGCGAGCGACAGGCTTAATGACGCATCAATCGCGCGCTTTGAGATTTGCCCGGCGGCTCGGATCGCGCCGAGGGCCTCCTCGGTAATCGGCAACAGACCGGCGACGGCTTTGGTCGAGCCGATCTGGCGAGGCATGCCGAGGCGATCGAGCCGCCATCCGGCCCGGCGCAGGATGCGCTCCATGCGCAGATCGGTGACGGTCGCGATGGCCTGGAGATCGCGCTGCTGCCCCCACTCGATCATGGCTGCAAACAGCAGGAACGTCGCCTTGTGCAGACCGCTCTCTGCCGTTGCAGCAACGGTCTTTGTGTCAACGCAGAAGCGCGAGCTCTCCCAGATCCTGGCAGACTTCGGCGCCGCGTTGCCGTCCAGCAACACCGGGAACGTATCGGCGAGCATGTTGCGCCCAGTGGTCGGCAGCAGGCGAACACAGCCAACAACGTCGCTCTGCTCAAGTACCAAGAGATAAGTCGGCCTGAAAGTGTCGTACTGATCGATCTCCAATCCGTCGGAAACAGAGACCTCCCAGTCGAGCCGATCCTTGAACACGCGCCCTCGCAGGCGATGCATTCCCTGCGTTAGTTCGGAGTCGTGCAGAAGTGCCGCACGGCTACGCACAATGACCTTCATTCTTAACCTCAAACTTACGAATCACAGCTTCGAGATCAAAGAAAGCAGCCACCGTCGCGGCGTTGCGCTGTCAGTTCTGACAGGGCGAATGGATCTGTTGGGTCGCGAGCCGTATTCGCAAGGCGCGGTTATCCGCGCGCATTTTGGAAGCTCTATAAACTCGAGACGCGCGGAGTCTCACGGCCCAGGGAATGGAATTCCTTCACTTCTATAAATGGAGAAAAATTGTTGCTTTCGGCGACTCGGTCAGAGAGTGTTCCTCCTCTGTCTGTATGTTCGCGGCTGTCGCTGTAGTTCTGAGAGGGCGGCATCGAATTGCTCGTGCCGCAAAGCTGCCGCAACCTCGCAATACACGGCTGCACGTGGAACGCGAATCGTCGGATTGTTCGCGTTGTGGGAACTAAAGAGTGACTGAAGTGGCGCAATGAAAGATGTCAAAAGAGCATGCGATGAGTTTGTCGATTGTCTTCACTCGGCCCATACGGAAGATGATTTTCGGCGTGTCGCGGAGCGAGCCGCGCATGCATTGGGGTTCCGGTGGTTTGCCTATTTTGGCCAGCGCGCGCGTCGACCTAATCTGATCTCATCCTATCCGAAGAGTTGGACCAGCCACTATTTTCGGGAAGGATATCACAACATCGACCCCGTTCTTCAGGAACCGCGAAACACGAGCCGGGTATTCCTGTGGGATGGACGCGAGGCACGAAGCGCTAAGTCGCCGAAAGAGCGCCGTCTGTTTGACGATGCACTCAGCTTCAAGATCAGGACTGGCCTGACGGTTCGCATTCCCTCGAGTCAGAACCAGTTCGCGGCGTTTACGCTGGCCGTAGACGAGCGCAGCCTTGGACTCGATCGCTTCATCGAGAGCTCGGAGGACATGCTGGAAAGGATGGGTCTCATCTACCATGCGCATGTGAGCGCCGCCAGAGTTGGATGCACGCCTGCAAACGGACAGCAGGTGAGCTCGCTGACTCAGCGCGAGCGGCAGTGTCTTGCATGGATCTCCGACGGCAAGACGATGCAGGACATCGCGGACATCCTTGGTGTTTCTTTAAGCGGCGTGAAGTTTCATCTGGACAATGCCAGGCGAAATCTTGCTGCATTAACGCTCCCGCATGCTGTGGCGCTTGCGTTTCGGCAGGGATTGCTCCCGTGATGCGCAAAAGATCGACGTTTCAATCAGGATGATAGGTTGGGCGGTCGCATTCAAGGCGCGGGCGTCTTTGGCACATAACCACGGCGTGTTTTGCGGACAAGCCAAGCCTCGAGTGCTTCTACGGCCTGGACCCTCCCAGCAAACAGATCCATCCGCCGGCGGCCGCGTTGGCCGAGACGCCCCCATTCGCGCACCAACGCTGTGTCACCGAACAGAGTCGGTTCGATCGTGAGGACGTAGAATCTGGCCATATTGCAGGCCGGATCGCACCGTTGGAGCACAAGGTAGGGCACCGTGATTTCGGACATGCGCAAGAATCGCAACTGTCGAAACCGCTGTCCAATTAACTTATCGAATCGATCAGGGCTCTCGATTCAGAAGTTTAATACCGGTGATGAAAGCCATTGAGGGTGTTCAGCGAGAGGTCTCGGAAAATATGTCGGCTGTTGTGCGCCTCTGACTGCGAAGAAGATGGGCGTCACCCTACGGGCCGGGCTGTTGGCTGCGCTGAAGCCCGCGAGCGGGTCTTCGCCCTTACGGGCTGCCATCCCTGACGCGAAGCTGCCCAAGTCCCCGAACAAGCCAGCTGCTGGGTCTGTCGGAAGCTCCCACGCATAAGCGTCGGACCCGAACTCCCAAATGCAAGCGATCGCCTATGGCCTCGAGGACATCGAACGGACGCGAAAATTGCGCGGAGCAACCGCCGGGGGGCAAATCGACTTTCGCTTCGGACAAAAAGGACGGCGGCTGTTCTCGCGCTCAATTAGACCGGCACTGCATCCGCGGAACGAACCATGTGCGTTTCGGCTCACATGCTCCCGGTGGAGGACCAACCCGCTCTCGAATGGGCTTTCCTTGGTTCTGGTGCGGCCTTCTACGATCAACCCACAAGGGGTTCGCTACGCAAGCGTGCGACCTCTCCGGCTTCGCCTCCGAGGTGACCGCAGCCGCCCCTGAACACGTCGGCGCCTGTCGAGCGGGGATGGTCCCCGCCGCAAGACGGGAGCCCTTCATGTCGCACAATCTCACCCTCGCTCAGAACCACGCCTTCGATCTGGCCCGCACGCTGATGGTGCCCGTCATCCTTTTCCAGACTGAGAACGAATTCGGCGTGATGGTCTCCAGCGAATACGACGGCGATCAGGACGCCATCGTCCATGAATACGACCCCTGGTGCCCGGCTCATTGAGCCGGGTAACCGGCTGCCGCTGGCGCCCTGCCGGCTGCAAGGGAGGCTTCGCCGCGCCGACGATGCGGCGACTGACGGTTGGTCAGCGCGCCCTTGCATTCGGCAGGCTTCGCGGCCGGTCGGGGAGGTGCCGCAAGACCAGGAACAAGTGAGACCAACAGAAGAAGGGCTGGACGTCGCTTGCGCGACCCCGGTGCAGACAAATGGACAAGAGAGAAATTGAAGAGCTGCGCGACAAGGTTGGCTGCGCTGCTCTGCTGGAGAAGGACGGCTGGAAAGTCGACGTCAAGGAAAGCACCCGGCGGGCGATCAAATATCGCCGCGACAGCAGCATCGTCATTGTCATCCACCAAGGCCGCGGCTGGTTCGATCCGTTGTCGCCGGCGAAAGGGGACGTGTTTTCGCTCGCCGAACACCTCGGCGCCGACGGTTTCGTCGAGGCATATGACCGTGTTGCGGATGTGGTTGGCTTCGTCCCGGCTGCACCTGCGTGGCAGCGCCCGGCAAGGCGCAAGGCCCTTGCGTCCGTAACAGAGCGGTGGGGACATCGCGTCAAGCCGCGTCTCGGCTCACCAGCCTGGCGGTATCTCACCGGCGAGCGCCGGCTGCCAACCGACATCGTGAATCAGGCGGTCGCGAGCGATCGGTTGCGAGAGGGCCCCCAAGGCAGCATGTGGGCGGCGCATAGCGATTCCGCTGGAGCGCTTACAGGTTGGGAGGAACGTGGACCGGCATGGCGGGGCTTCGCCACGGAAGGCGCCAAGGAGCTCTTTCGCTTCGGGTCGGACGAGGCCGAGCGGATCTGCATCACCGAGGCGGCCATCGATGCAATGAGCCTCGCCGCGATCGAGGTCGCGCGTGCTGACACCCTTTATGTCAGCACCGGCGGCGGTTGGTCGCCCGCAACTGATGTCGCCATGCGTCGGCTGGCCAAGCGTGCCAACGCTTGGCTCGTGGCGGCGACCGACAACAATCGGCAAGGCGACATCTACGCCGACCGTGTTCGCGCCATCGCGGCGGACGCAAGTGCGCGGTATGACCGATTGCGGCCCTGCGCGGGCGACTGGAATGAGGATTTAACGGCCTGACGCGACCTCTTGAGGTAGCGCGCGAGAGTGACGCACACGCTGCGTGGTGACGCCGGCCCAAGGCCTCCGCACGAGTGGATCCCTATCCCTCGGCATTGAGCGAAGGGAAAGGGAGATCGAACAATGACGGAGGGGAAATGAAATGAGGCGCTGCCGCATGCCCGGCCGGCGCGTCAAGGGTGAAGCTTCGCCCGCGTTCCGCGGCCCTTGACCCGCCGGTCCTGCGATGCGGCCGACGAGGAGGTGTGATGAAGGACTGAAGTGACGAAGGGATCAGGCGGATCGCTCGCGCTGTCAGTCCGGCCAGGCCAAGAGGAGCCGCCCATGCACACCTCCCCCAGCATCCGCAAAGTCTTCGAAGGCGTTGCGACGCGCCACGAAATGCACCGCTTGTTCAACCGCCATCGTGGTGACCCGGCGATGGCCGAAGGTGAAGGTCAACATCTCTTCGCCGGCGAGTGGTTCGAGATCAACGATCGGGAGCACGACTACATGCTCGAGATCCTGCCGCCGCTGTTCATGCGCGCTGACATGTTCGCGATGCGCGAATTCATGACGGGCAGCGTCACCAGCATCTTCTTCGCCCTTGCCATCGACGGAAAGCGGCGCTGGTTCCATGGCTATTGCGATCTTTCCGATCGACTGTCGCCGGAGCGCATGAAGGCTGCGATCATCGAGCGCGAGTCACGGCCCCTGCGCGCGATGACGCGCGACGAGCGGCTCGAGCACATCTGGTCGAGCACGCATGACGATTATCGCGGCTATGCCGGCGAGCGCTGGCCGCAGGCCATTCGCGGCCGCCGCACCGTGCTCGTCTATGCCGGCCAGAGCGGCACAGTCCTGAAGCTGCTCGACGACCTCACCGAGGCAGAGATCGCGGCCAAGCTGCCGGTGCAGTTCCGCCATCTGCCGGAGACGGTTGCGGCCTAGCCCGACCTCCCCTGCCCGCCCCGCGGCAGCCCAGCCTCGCGCCGGGCGTCGCATTTCAGAACCCGGCCCGCCGCCGGCCCACTCATCAACCCCCGCATCCCCGTGCAGTCCATCGCAGCCCGCGTCGGCGGACGGCGGCGCGCGCCCAACCGGAGGACATTTCCCATGTCGCATGACGATCCTTTCACCCTCGACCTCTTCGGCAATACCGCCCTTTCATCCAGCCTCGGCCTCGGCGTCACGGCCTTCGCTGCGGATTTCGGCGGTGACGACGACCATGAGCATGATCCACCGCCGTCGACGCCGGCCTCGGTAAGGCCGGCGATCGAATCGGCGCGGCGCTCCGATGACGGTCCCCCCAAGCGCGGCGACAACCTCTATCTTACCGGCGAGCGCGGCCTCGCAAAGGGCTGGAAGCAGCGCGCCCGCGACAGCATCGCCGCAGTTCGGCTCGCCGCACAGATCGAGGCCGCGCAACGGCCCGCGACCGCCGAGGAGCAGCGGCAACTGATCCGCTTTACCGGCTTCGGCGCCTCAGAGCTCGCCAATGGCGTCTTCCGCCGACCGGGCGAATCCGAATTCGCAAAGGGCTGGGACGAGATCGGCGCCGACCTGCAGGATGCGGTCGATGAGGCTGACTACGCTTCGCTGGCACGCTGTACGCAGTATGCCCATTTCACGCCGGAGTTCATCGTCCAGGCGATGTGGGCGGGTTTGCTGCGCCTCGGCTGGCGCGGCGGCCGCGTGCTTGAGCCCGGCATCGGCACCGGCTTGTTTCCGGCGCTGATGCCGCCGGTTCTCCGCGAAGTCTCCCAGGTCACCGGCGTCGAGCTCGATCCCGTCACGGCGCGCATCGCGCGGCTGTTGCAGCCCCGGGCGCGGATCGTCACCGGCGATTTCGCGCGCACCGAGCTGCCGACGCGGTTCGACCTTGTGATCGGCAACCCGCCCTTCTCCGATCGCACCGTCCGCTCGGACCGCACGCTGCGCTCGCTCGGTCTGCGGCTCCACGACTACTTCATCGTCAAGGCGATCAAGCTGCTGAAGCCGGGCGGTCTCGCCGCCTTTGTCACGTCGCACGGCACGATGGATAAGGCGGATGGCTCGGCGCGCGCGCTGATCGCGAAGCACGCCGATCTCCTCAGTGCCATCCGTCTGCCGGAGGGTAGCTTCCGCGCCGATGCCGGCACCGACGTCGTGGTCGACATCCTGTTCTTCCGGCGGCGCAAGCAGGGCGAGCTCGAAGGCGACCTCTCGTGGCTCGAGCTCGACGAGGTGCGCCCGGCGACCGAGGACGAGGGCGCAATTCGCGTCAACCGCTGGTTCGCGTGCCATCGCCACCTTGTGCTCGGCGCGCACGCGCTGACCTCCGGCCCGTTTGGCGAGACCTACACCTGTGTGCCGAGTGACGGCGAGGTCCCCGCGACCGCGCTGGACGAGGCGATCACCCTCCTTCCGGCCGCAATCTATAACGGCGAACCGGAGGCGATCGACCCTGACGATGAGTGCGACGCCGAGCCGGCGAAGTCGGAGAGCTCGGCGAGCCTCACGGCGCGCGAGGGCAGTTATCTCCTCGATAGCCGGCATGGCTTGATGCAGATCCTCGACGGGAAGCCGGTTGCTGTCTCGGTGCGCAAGGGCCGCAGCGCCGATGGCATTCCGGAAAAGCATGTCCGAATCGTCCAGAAGCTGATCCCAATCCGCGATGCGGTGCGAGAGGTGCTGAAGTGCCAGGAGCTCGACCGGCCGTGGAAGGATGCGCAGGTCAGGCTGCGCATCGCCTGGTCGAACTTCGTCCGCGCTTTCGGGCCGATCAACACGACCGTCGTGTCGACGGCGGAGGACGATGAGACTGGGGAGGTCCGCGAAACGCACCGCAGGCCGAACCTCCAGCCATTCCTGGACGATCCGGACTGTTGGCTGGTGGCCTCGATCGAAGACTACGACCTCGAGTCGGATACGGCGAAGCCGGGTCCGATCTTCACCGAGCGGGTGATTGCTCCGCCGGCGCCGCCCGTCATCACCAGCGCCGCCGACGCTCTCGCCGTCGTTCTCAACGAGCGCGGCCATGTCGACCCCGACCACATCGCGGAGCTCGTGCACCGCGACGCGAACGGCGTCATCGCCGAGCTCGGCAGCGCCATCTTCCGTGATCCCAGCGGCGGCTCGTGGCAGACGGCGGACGCGTATCTGTCAGGTGCTGTGCGCGACAAGCTGAAGATTGCGGAAGCGGCGGCTGAGCTCGACCCCGCCTATGCGCGCAACGTGATCGCGCTGCGGAAGGTGCAGCCTGCCGACCTCCGGCCCTCGGACATCACCGCGCGCCTTGGCGCGCCGTGGATTCCCGCCGCCGACATCGTCGCCTTCGTCAAGGAGACGATGGGCGCGGAGATCAGGATCCACCACATGCCGGAACTGGCGTCGTGGACCGTGGAGGCCCGGCAGCTCGGCTGGATGGCCGCCGGCACGTCGGAATGGGGCACGGAGCGGCGCCACGCCGGGCAGCTTCTCTCTGATGCGCTCAACTCCTCCGTCCCGCAGATCTTCGACACTATCAAGGATGGCGACAGCGAGCGTCGGATCCTCAATGTCGTTGACACCGAGGCGGCGAAGGAGAAGCTCTCGAGGATCAAGTCCGCCTTCCAGAACTGGATCTGGTCCGATCCGGACCGGACCGACCGCCTGGCGCGGGTCTACAATGACCGCTTCAACAATATCGTCCCGCGGGCCTTCGACGGCTCGCATCTGAAGCTCCCGGGCGCCTCGGGTGCTTTCGCTCTCTACGAACATCAGAAGCGCGGTATATGGCGCATCATCTCCTCGGGCGCGACCTATCTCGCCCACGCCGTCGGCGCCGGCAAGACGATGACGATGGCGGCCGCGATCATGGAGCAGCGCCGTCTCGGCCTGATCGCCAAGGCCATGCTTGTCGTTCCCGGCCATTGCCTGGCGCAGGCGGCGCGCGAGTTCCTGGCGCTCTATCCCGGCGCCCGCATCCTCGTCGCCGATGAGACCAACTTCACCAAAGACAAGCGGCATCGCTTCCTGTCGCGCGCCGCGACAGCGACATGGGATGCGATCATCATCATCCATTCGGCCTTCCGGTTCATCGGCGTTCCGTCCGCGTTCGAGCAGCAGATGATCCAGGATGAGCTCGAACTCTACGAGCAGCTCCTGACCAAGGTCGAAAGCGACGACCGCGTCTCGCGCAAGCGGCTCGAGCGGCTGAAGGAGGGATTGAAGGAACGGCTCGAAGCGCTGGCCACGCGCAAGGACGATCTCCTGACGATCTCCGAGATCGGCGTCGACCAGATCATCGTCGACGAGGCGCAGGAGTTTCGCAAGCTGTCCTTCGCTACCAATATGTCGACGTTGAAGGGCGTCGATCCCAACGGCTCGCAGCGCGCCTGGGACCTCTATGTGAAGTCGCGCTTCATCGAGACCAAGAACCCTGGGCGGGCGCTGGTGCTCGCCTCCGGGACGCCGATTACCAACACGCTCGGTGAGATGTTCTCGGTGCAGCGCTATCTCGGATACGGCGCACTTCTGGATCGCAAGCTCCACGAGTTCGACGCTTGGGCCTCGACTTTCGGCGATGTCTCGACGGAGCTCGAGCTCCAGCCGTCCGGCAGGTACAAACCGGTCACACGCTTCGCCACCTTCGTGAACGTTCCCGAGCTAATCGCCATGTTCCGGTCCTTCGCCGACGTGGTGATGCCGGAAGACCTGCGGCAGTACGTGAAGGTCCCGGCGATCTCGACGGGCAAGCGCCAGATCCTGACGGCGAAGCCGACGCCGGCCTTCAAGCGCTACCAAGCCCTGCTCGACGCGCGGATCAAGGTGATCGAGACGCGCGACCGGCCGCCGGAGCCGGGTGACGACATTTTGCTCTCGGTCATCACCGATGGGCGGCATGCGGCGATTGACCTGCGCCTCGTCGATCCGTCGAACGACAATGAGCTGGACAACAAGCTGAATCTCCTCGTCGCCAACGCCTTCCGCATCTGGGAGGAGACGTCGGATCACAGCTATGTGCGCGCCGACGGCAAGCCGTACGAGCTGCCGGGCGCCGCGCAGATGATCTTCTCCGACCTCGGAACGATCAGCGTCGAGAAGACGCGCGGCTTCTCGGCTTATCGCTGGATCAGAGACGAGCTCATTCGCATGGGCGTTCCCGCGTCCGAGATCGCCTTCATGCAGGACTTCAAGAGGTCGGAGGCGAAGCAACGCCTGTTCGGCGATGTGCGCGCGGGCAAGGTCCGCTTCCTGATCGGCTCCTCCGACACTATGGGCACCGGCGTCAACGCACAGCTCAGGCTGAAGGCGCTCCATCACCTCGACGTGCCGTGGCTGCCGTCGCAGATCGCGCAGCGCGAGGGCCGGATCGAGCGCCAGGGCAACCAGCACGACGTCATCGACATCTTCGCCTATGCGACCGAGGGCTCGCTCGACGCGAGCATGTGGCAGAATAACGAGCGCAAGGCTCGCTTCATCGCCGCGGCGCTCTCCGGCGACACGTCGATCCGTCGGCTCGAGGACCTCGGCGAAGGCCAGGCCAATCAGTTCGCGATGGCCAAGGCGATCGCGAGCGGCGACCAGCGGCTGATGCTAAAGGCCGGGCTCGAAGCCGACATCGCCCGGCTCGAGCGCCTGCGCGCGGCTCATATCGACGACCAGCACGCCGTCCGTCGACAGATTCGGGACGCGGAACGCGACATCGAGTTTTGCACGCGGCGGATCGCGGAGGTCGGCAAGGATATCGAGCGCCTTGTTCCCACCGTTGGCGACGCCTTCGCCGCGACCGTGGCCGGCAAGCGCTATGTCGAGCGCAAGGAGGCCGGTCGCGCGCTGATGAAGGAAATCCTTACCCTGCTGCAACTCCAACAGGAGGGCGAGACCATAATCGCCACGATCGGCGGGTTCGACCTCGAATACTCCGGCGAGCGTTACGGCCGCGACGGCTATCGCTACGGCACCATGCTGATCCGCACCGGGGATCAGCATGAGATCGAGTTGCCCGTCACGGTGACGCCGCTCGGCGCGATCTCTCGCCTTGAGCATGCATTTGACGATTTCGAGGGCGAGCGGGAGCGCTATCGCCAGCGTCTCGCCGACGCACGTCGCCGGCTCGCTTCGTACCGGTCGCGCGAGGACGGCGAATTCGCATTCGCAGCCGATCTCGCCGAGAAGCGGCGGCAGTTGGCGGAAATCGATAAAGCCCTTGCGATGGATGTGGAAGGCACGGGCGGGAGCGCAATCGCAGCGTGATGAGGGAGGAAGGGAAGACCCGCTCGCAGAGCGGTCAGGCCGGCAACGCTAACGCTCAACCGCCGCCTGCGCGATCCCAGCCCGTCGTCCTTCGCAGGGCTGCTAGCCCTGCTTGTCCGACCTGGCAGGGATGCTCGGCCGCAGTTGTGCCGGCCCGACCGCTCCGCGGGGCCTGGGGTGTCTTCGGGAAGAAGACGAGGAAGGGCCCGCAAGGCGCGGTCCACCAACCCGAACAGGAGAAATCCCATGCAACTCATCAAGATTGATCCGCGTGCGCTGAACGAAAATCCCGACCGCATGCGCCAGACGAAGTCAACGCCGCAGGCCGACGCCCTGCTGCTCGCGACGATCAAGGCCGTCGGCATCGTCCAGCCGCCCGTCATCACGCCCGAGACCGGCGGCGGCAACGGCTATGTCATCAATGCCGGTCATCGCCGCGTCAGGCAGGCGATCGCCGCCGGCCTCGAGGAGATCGACGTCCTCGTCGACGAGGCGGCGAACGACAACGGTGCCATGCGCTCGATGATCGAGAACATCGCGCGCGAAGCGCTCAATCCCGTCGACCAGTGGCGCGCGATCGAACGCCTCGTCGCGCTCGGGTGGACCGAAGAGGCAATCGGCGTCGCATTGACCCTGCCCGTCCGGCAGATCAGGAAGCTCCGCCTGCTCGCAAACGCGCTGCCCATCATGCTCGATCACATGGCCAAGGGCGACATGCCAGACGAACGTCAGCTTCGTACCATCGCCTCGGCGTCGCTCGACGAGCAGAAGGAGGTCTGGAAGAAGCACAAGCCCTCCAAGGCGGATCCGCAGGTGTCGTGGGGGAGCGTGGCACAGGCCCTGACCAAGGTCCGCATGTACGCTCGTCACGCCAGCTTCGGTGACGACCTCGCCCAGGCCTACGGCATCCAGTGGGTCGAGGACCTGTTCGCGCCGGCGGACGAGGACAGCCGCTATACCACAGATGTCGAGGCGTTCCTCGGCGCGCAGCAGGAGTGGATGGCGGACAACCTGCCGAAGAAGGGCATCATTGCCGAGACGACGAACTGGGGCGAGGTCAAGCTGCCGCCGAAGGCGGAGCGCGTCTACGGCAAGCCGTCGAAGGCGGATTGCACGGCGATGTATCTTGACCGTGACGGCCGGGTGCAGAGCGTGCATTACCGTATGCCTGCGGCGAAGAACTCGAAGAACAAGGGTACGGCGACCGGCCCTGACGCTGCCGACGAGAGCACAGCGGTCTCGAAGCCGCGTCCCGACGTGACGCGCAAGGGCGTCGAAATCATCGGCGACTTCCGAACGGATGCCCTCCATGAGGCGCTGGCGCGCGCCCGCGTCGAGGATGACGCGCTGATGGCGCTGTTGATCCTCGCCTTCGCCGGCCAGAACGTCTCGGTCGATTCCGGTAGCGGTGGCACCTATTACGGCAACCGCCGGATTGCGCGCCATGCCACCACGCTGTTCGATCAGGACGGCAAGCTCGTCCTCGACATGGACACACTGCGCGTTGCGGCGCGCTCGATCCTCGTTGAGGTTCTCTCGTGCCGAGAAAACCGCACCGACAGTGGCATCGTTGCGCGCGTCGCCGGCGAGGTGGTCGGAGCGGACAACTTCCTGCCGAACATGGGCACCGACGACTTCCTGTCGTGCCTGTCGCGCACCGCGCTCGAAGGCTCGTGCAAGGACGCGTCGGTTCTCCCGCGCCAAAAGGTGAAGGAGACCCGCGCCGCTTTGGTCGAGCACTTCAAGGAAGGCCGCTTCGTCCATCCGGCAGCGCTGTTCGCTCCGGACAAGGCCAACTTACTGGCTTGGCTGGCGAAGAACGCCGTCACCGCCGCCGACGAGACCGACGACCAGGTCGAGGATCCGGCCGCTGGCGATGAGGACAACGGCGAAACCTCGGATGACGAGCCGTTCCGTGAGGCGGCTGAATAGCCCGCCCGCCATCGACAATCCGAATGACACCCCGCCGTCGGCCCAGCCGACGGCGGCTTCGTTCCAATACCCATGAGAGGAGGACGTCCATGTCCGCGCAGTTGATCTACGACCTCGTCCCGCTCGGAGCGATCGTCCGGTTTTCCGTTGGCACGCCACGGCCACCGGAGCGGCACCGCAAGAAGCTTGCGGCTTGGGAACACCGCAACAGCGGCGGTCGGCTGATCCAAAAGCAGGCAGAACGCCGCGTCGGCAACACCGTCATCGGCGCTACCATCACTCTGCACGCCGGTGACTATGGCGGCGGCGGTGTTATGGTGCTTCGCGTCCACGGGACCTTCTCGGTCGACAGCGATCTGAGGTTCGTCGTGACCGAACGCCCGAGTGTCGGTGCGGTCCGCGTGCTCAGCCGACCCGGCGAGGACGCCGAACTCGTCTATCTCGCCAGCAGCCGCGCCGACGCCGAATGCTGGCTGCAGAGCCACGGCTATCCGGATGCGGTTCTCGACGAGGTGACGGCTGATGAGCAGGCAGCCGACGTCATGGAGGGGAGGACCGCCGCATGACGACGCCCTCACCCCTCACCACCGTGACGGACTCGAATTCTGCATTTCCCGAGGTCGAATTCGGCCGCAGTGGCGACGGCTATCTCGTTGCTCGTGTCGGCGACATGGCCTTCGCCATGCTGCCGGGACGCGACGCCCGCCATTATCTCGCGACCGGCTGGCGCATCAATCGGCCGATCGCCGAATGGAAGCGCTCTGATTTCTACGGCCATTCCGGCGGGCTCGCCGACGAGGCGGCCTTCCGGACAAAGATCTTGGAGAACGCCGAGCATCATCGCGAGAAGCGCTCGCTCGGCCGTCGCGAGACCGGCTCCAATG
Source organism: Bradyrhizobium sp. 14AA (assembly GCF_054185205.1). Taxonomy (NCBI): domain Bacteria; kingdom Pseudomonadati; phylum Pseudomonadota; class Alphaproteobacteria; order Hyphomicrobiales; family Nitrobacteraceae; genus Bradyrhizobium; species Bradyrhizobium sp. 14AA. Next base: position 232,561 of record NZ_JAVAYM010000013.1, read on the forward strand.
CGAGCACGCCATGGGGGTCGTCGCAGCGTGCAACCGTCTATGCGGAGGGCATTGTCTGCCATTCGACGGCGGGCCACGGCGGCTTCCATCTCTCGGCCGAGCGCAACCGCAAGGTCAACCCGGCACTGCGCGCGCGGGACGGCTGGTACGAGGAAGACGAGGCTTGGGCGATCGTGGCGATGACCTTCCCGCATCTGTTCACCAGCTATGAGCGGTGCTGCGCCCAGCTCACCATCAAGGATAGCTGGCCCGATGCATGGGAGACGATTTTCGGGATCGTGCTACAGCCCGGCGAATCTCGTGAGAAGGATCGGCGCGCCTTCGAGAAGGAGCACGCCGACAACTGGATCGTGGTCTCGGCGATCACGTCGGATCAGCAGCCGGGCTTTGTCGAAGTCGTCGCCACGCCGGGCGGCAGACGCGGCGCGGGCACCGAGGAGCAACGTTTCCTCGTCCCGTCCGACGAGTACCGGATTGGCCGCTTCGGCTTCGTCGTCGATGAGACTCGCCATCCGGTCTATTCGGGACCATCGAGCTTCATCGGTTGGAAGGGAAGGACGTCGCCATGAAAGCTCCCCCCGAACGCCTCGCCCAGCTTTCGCGCATGGAGGAGGCGCGTCGCCAGACGCAGCGCCAGCTCGACATGATCGATCGGCAGATCATCCGCCGCATGACGGGGCTCATCCCGCAGCTCGGCAGCAAGCGGTCCAGATACCGTCGCGGCAAGCCGCCTGACCCGAGTGCATTCCTCGAACGCTATCGTTCGAACCTTGCGGCCATCACGGCTGAGCGCCAGCCCGAGATCGACGCGCTCTCGCGCAAGCTCGCTAGGCAGGATACTGCGATTGAGATGCTGCATTCTCGATGCGCGCCTGAGTCTCGCCCCGCTCGTGATGACCCGGAGTGCAAGGACGAATGTCGCAGTCCGGCCGATCGTTGTCCGCGTAAGCGACATGGCGCTGCGGCCTAGCGGACCCGAAGCCGACCTTGCGGCTCGCGCAGACGAACGTCTCGATGACGCCACGAAGCTGGCGGTCTGCTTGGTCGAACCTTTCCGCATTCGCCAACCCGGCCCGCACCCTGTCGGCCCTCCCCTCGGGTTTGCTGCGGTCTGCGCCCCCGGCGGTCCGCTTCAAGGCCAAGTCGCAAGCGACCAGGAATCGCCGATCTCGGCAAGGCCCGGCCGCGTTCGGCGCAGGGCCCTAGGAAGCCGGACCCTGCTTGTCCGCAGCCGGACCTCGCTCGCCTGGCGGTCCCCGGACCTTGAAGCGGCCCTCATCCCGGCGGCGCTGGGCGGCCGCACCCGAAGGGAGGTCCGGCAGGGGCCGGATCCAACCTGACGGAGAAACCAAAGAAAGGAATTCACCAATGACCAAACCTGCTCGCTGCTCTCGCGCCGGCGCCCGTGTCATCCCCCTTCGCAAGGGCACCACTCTCGAAATGGTCCGGCTCGCCTGCCCCGACGCGGCACAGGCACAGCGCATCTCTGAAAGCTTCGGCCTTGCGATCCTGGACAGCGACGGCATCCGCGATCTGCATGAGCGGCTCATCATCGAAACCGCCGACGCGCTCAAGGACGGCCTGAGTGAACGCGCAATGCAGATTCACCTTCAACGGATCGTCGGCGCTTATGTCGGCTCCGCGCATGGCGCCGGCCAGTTCTACACCCGCGCTGTCACCGAAGCGCGAGATGCGACCGCCAAGCTCGCCAACGACGGCCGCGATGAGGACCTCGATGGTCCGGTCGGCTTCGATAGCCAGGCACAGCGCAAGCGTGAGTTCGCCGCCGACATGGGCGTCCAGTCTCACGCGCTTCGCATGGCCGCCGAGGGCGCCGTCGCCGCCTACGAAAAAGTCGTCGGAGAGACCTGGAAGCCTTTCGAGCGTCCCGTCGACCCGACAACCGATACCGTCGGCAGGAAAGCGGCCAAGGCACAGATGTCGGCGTTCGACTGATGCCGCCGGCGGGGCTTCGGCCCCGCCATTTTCTTTCAGCATTCAATGTCGGCCGGTCCCTGAGACCGGCCTTTTTCATGTCGCCCGGCGCGAGGGGCAAACGAGCAAAGAGAAATGAACCGGGTTGGACTGCCCCTCGCGGCCCGTAGCGGCGTTCGGTCGATGCTCCGGCCCGCGCGGCAGCGCAACGGCCTTGCCGTCCTCCACTGACGTTCCGGTCCGGCGTCTCTGTCGCCACTCAGACCACCCGCGCCACCGGATGCGCGACCCCGCAGGCCTTCGCAGCGGACCGCCGTGAGGGCCGCGATGGGCGCGGTCTTCAACGGAGATTAGGATCATGACAGGTATGGAAACGAAACCCCGCGCCGACATCTATGCACGGATCACCGATCGCATCGTCGCGGACCTGGAGCGCGGTGTACGTCCGTGGGTCAAGCCATGGAATGCGGGCAACGCCGCTGGATGCATCACGCGGCCGCTGCGCCACAACGGTATGCCTTATCAGGGCATCAACGTCGTGCTGCTGTGGTCGGAAGCCGTCGCGCGTGGCTTCACATCACCGATCTGGATGACCTTCAAGCAGTCGCTCGAACTTGGCGGTCACGTCCGCAAGGGTGAGAGTGGAACAATGGTCGTCTATGCAAACAAGTTCACTAAGACTGAGACCGATAAGCATGGCGACAACGTCGAACGGACCGTGCCGTTCCTGCGTGCCTATACGGTGTTTTGCGTCGATCAGATCGACGACTTGCCGGATCACTATTACGGGCGCCCGGCTCCAAGCATCGCGCCGACGCAACGCCTTGCGCATGTGGACGGATTCTTCGCCAATACGGGGGCAACCATCCGACATGGCGGCGACAAGGCATTTTTTGCGCCGGCGCTCGATCTCATCCAGATGCCGCCATTTGAGAGCTTCCGTGATGCGGAGAGCTACGCCGCCACGCTCGCGCACGAATGCGTGCATTGGACCGGGCCGGCGCACCGCGTCAATCGCGACCTCAGCCGCTACGCCAAAGATCGAAGCGAGCGCGCCCGCGAAGAGTTGGTCGCCGAACTTGGCGCCTGTTTCCTCAGTGCGGATCTCGGTATCGTACCAGAACTCGAGCCGCGCGCCGATCACGCAAGTTATCTTGCGTCGTGGTTGGAGGTGCTGTCCAACGAGAAGCGCTTCATCTTCTCCGCGGCCGCCCACGCTCAGCGGGCAGTCACTTATCTGCACGATCTTCAACCAAAGTCGGCCGAAATCGACCAAGCGGCATGAGGCGCATCGATCCCCGTGTCGGCCGCTTGCGCCCCATCGTTCACCTTTCTAGAAAATGATGAAGGCCTCGCCTCACGGCGGGGCCTTTCTTAGGTGCATCGTTAAGTGTGTGCTGGTGACTGGAGAGGCGGTACTTCCCCCCATCCTGACGACGTGGGCGAGATGCGCCGGGGGGTTCTTCTGGCTTCCGAGATGCACGTCCGCTTCTGGACGAACGTCTTTCCGAAGCGGCAGAAGGGCGATGTCATCACGATGCGCCAGTCCGGGGTTGTTATTGCGTCCGCTGGACCGGATGAAAGCTCACGCGGGGCGCGCGAGTCTCTTTCACCAATGCGCCCGTCGTCGTGCGGCGTGGCTTGCCTGTCGCTCAGTCGGATCCTCATCGTTCGGCCTGTCGCGCCCAATGCGTCCTCGATTTGGCATGTCTAACCGAAGGCCGTCGTCGCTGCGCTCCGCCTCGATCAAAAGACCGCAACGGCCGTTCTCCGCTTTCTTCCCCTGGCCGCTGCGCGCCCATTCCTCGCGAGACAAGAAAGCATCGCCCTGGCCGCCCTCTACTGCGTGGCGGCCCTTCGGGTGCGGTCCGATCGCCTCCGGTCAACGACAGCCATCGAGGTCGCGATGGTCGCGGCCCGAGAACGAACGAGGATACGAACATGGCTACTATCGGCAACTTCACCGTCAACGGCAACGGCTTCGTGGGCACCGTCAAGACCCTCGCCCTCGGCACCGTGAAGGCCAAGATCGTCCCGGCCGAGCGGACCTCGGACAAGGCCCCGGACTACCGGATCTTCGCAGGCACGATCGAGTTCGGCGCCGGCTGGAAGAAGAAGTCCCAGGAGCAGAACCGCGACTATCTGTCGGTCAAGCTGGACGACCCGAGCTTCGCGGCTCCCATTTACGCCACGCTGGTCGAGGTGGAAGGCGAGGAAGGCCACTCGCTCATCTGGTCTCGTCCGAACCGGGACTGAAACGCCGTGCAGGTGGCCCCGCCGAGAGGCGGGGCCTTCACGTAGGCCGAAAAGGCGCGCGGAATGTTGGCAAGCGATAATGAATCCGCGTCCTGGTCATCAGCGAAGTTGCGCTTCGCGTGAAAGAGGTCCGCTCATTGGACCAGAGCTGACCAGATTTGCTCAACCTGAGTTGTTCTCAGTTTGACCCTCAGCAGAACTAGCGCGTCTGCAGGATATCCGCCTTTGCGCCAGCAGCGGCCACTCCTAACAACTCAGCTGTGCACCTTCGGCGTGCGGGTCGACGGAATGAGGGGAAAAAGGCGGAAAGGACGTTTTTCTTGTCGCGCAAAAGTGGCAGGACTCCCCTCGCCGCCCAAGCGGCGAAGGGGCAGACGGCGGGCGCTTTAGCTCGGCACACTGCTGCCTTGATCGATGTGAATGGCGCCGGTTCGCAACTCACGGGAGCGGCGTGAACTTCAGCTGGCTGAGCGGTGCGACTTTGTCGGTACGTGACATCTTGAATTCGGTGTTCGGACCAAGCCATTTGTCCCAAATCTGGTTGATCTCGCCGGCCTTGTCCATGGCCAGCAGGGTCTCGTTGACCTTTGCGAGCAGTGCCGGCTCGTCCTTCTTCATGCCGATGCCGATCGGCTGCAGCACCATGGGCTCCTCGATCATCTTCAGCGGCTGCCCGGCCCCCTTAGACTGGCTGACGAGCTTGGTAATGGTCATGGTATTCGCCACCATGCCGACCGCCTTATTCTGTTGAACCGCCATGAAGGCCGAACCGGTATCGACGAAAGTCAACGGGTCGGATTCGTTCATCTTGATCGCGAGTTCCGACGTCGATCCTTTGGTCGATGCCAGCCGCTTACCCTTGAAGTCGGCTTTGGCGGTCCCGGGGTCGCTCGCCTTCACTGCCAGCATTTCCTTGGCGATGTAATACGGATCTGAAAACTGGATCTGTTCGGCGCGGCCCAACGTGTAGGCGAGGTTCGCCACCGTGATGTCGACGTGGCCGAGCTTGACCTCGGGCACGCGCGCCTCGACCGAGAGCGGCGTGACCTTGGCGACAACGCCCCAGCGTTGGGCGATGGCCTTGCAGAGGTCGACGTCAAAGCCGACCATCTCACGTGTCTTGGCATCCGGGGCCGCGAACGGCGGCACGTCCGCGAAGGTTCCGCAGCGCAGTTCCTTGCGCTGGGTGATGTCCGAGAGCTGATCGGCGCACGCCGCCGACACGATCCCGGCAAGGCCTGCGATCGCAGCCACCAGGCCGATTGAACGATTCTTGAAAGACATTTGTGTCTCCTCCAGGTTGGTCACATCAGTCGGCGCAGTCACCTTGTGTGCAGGTCCGACAGGAAGCGCTGCGCACGCGGATGCTGTGGTGAGCGGAAGAAGTCGACCGGAGCGCCCGTCTCGAGCACCCTTCCGGCGTCCATGAACCAGACGCGATCGGCGACATCGCGCGCGAAGTTCATCTCGTGGGTCACGCACATCATGGTCATCCCGTCACGCGCAAGCCCGCGCATCACGGAAAGCACCTCGCCCACCATCTCCGGATCGAGCGCGCTGGTCGGTTCATCGAACAGCATCGCCGGCGGCTCCATGGCGAGCGCGCGCGCGATCGCCACGCGCTGCTGCTGTCCGCCGGAGAGCTGGGCCGGATAGTTCTGTGCTTTGGCCGAGAGGCCGACGCGGTCCAGCAGCCGAAGTGCGGCTTCGCGCGCATCGCTGCGCTTGACGCCGTTCACCTTCATCGGCGAAAGCATGACGTTGTCGAGCGCGCTCAGGTGCGGAAACAGGTTGAAGCTCTGGAAAACGAATCCGATGCGGCTCCGCAACTGGTTCAGTGCCGCGCCACTCAACTTCGCATGAACGTCCTTGCCCTCGAACAGCACCGAGCCCGACTGGATTTCCTCGAGCCTGTTGACCGTGCGGATGAGAGTCGACTTGCCCGAGCCGGACGGACCGCAGACCACCACCACCTCACCCTTCTTCACCTCGGCGTTGACGTCGGTCAGCGCGGCCAGGGGACCAAAGAATTTGTGCACAGCGACGAACTGAATCATCGGATCGGCATCCCAGGATGGAGTTTCACGCGACATGGTCATGCCCCTGATGCGCTTGCGGGTATCGCAGGCAGCGTAGACACGGCAGCCGGACCTGTGGTTCGGCGCGCGGCAATCCGCCGCTCGACCATGTTGATGGCCTGCGTCATGGTCCAGCAAACGATGAAGTAGCTGATGGCGAGGATGAAGTAGACTTCGAACGGCTTGGTCAGCAGCCGGTTGTTGATCTGTCCGGCCGCGAAGGTGAGCTCCGGGACGTTGATGATATAGCCGAGCGTGGTCTCCTTGATGGTCGAGACGAACTGACTGAGGATGCTCGGGATCATGTTAAACAGCGCCTGCGGCAGAATCACGTAGCGCATCGCGCCGAGACGGCTGTGTCCGAGCGCCCGGGCGGCGTCCATCTGACCTTTTGGCAGTGCCTGAATGCCGGCACGCACGATCTCGCTCAGGAATGCGGCTTCATAGCCGACCAGCGTGACCAGCATGGTGGCGAACGCCGGCACGCTATGCCCGATCAGAAGCGGCAGCACGAAATAGACCCACAGGATGATCAGCAGCAGCGGCACGCCGCGGGTGATATAGACCATGGCCATCACCGGCCAGCGCAGCGCGCGCCACGGCGACAGGCTGGCCAGCGCCATCGCCACGCTCAGTGGAAAGGCCAAGGCGATGCCGAGGACGGAGAGGATGAGTGTGGCAGCGATGCCGCCAAGCGGGCCGTTCGGATACTGGCCGACGAGCAGCAATAGCCAGTTGTCCCTGACGATCTCGATCATGCTCAGGAGCAGCGACATGATCAGACCGCTCCGGCCATGCGGCTGCGCTGCTCGAGATAGTAACCAAGCCACATCAGCAGCAGCGAGCAGACGAGATAAACGATCGTGGCAATCAGGTAGGTCTCGAACGGACGAAAACTCTGGCTCTCAACCTCCTTGACGGCGTGGGTCAGCTCGGCGACGCCGATCGCCATCGCAAGGCTGGAGTTCTTGAACAAGGAGACCGTATGATTCACCAGCGCCGGCATCGCGTTGCGGACGGCCTGCGGCAGCAGAATGTAGGCCATGGCTCCGAGATAGCCATGCCCCAGCGCGCGGGCAGCTTCCCACTGCCCCTTCGGCACGGCACGCAGACCGGATCGCTGATCCTCGCTGAAATACGCGGCCTGGCACAACCCCAAGGCAACGATAGCGAACACCGCTTCGCCATTGTGATCGCCGAGCCACATCTGCACCGAGTCCGGCAGCAGGCTCGAAATGCCGAAATACCAGAGCATGAGCTGCACCAGCGTCGGCACATTGCGGTGGTACGAGACGTAGATTGCGACAAAACCGTTGGCGATCCGGCTCGGCAGCATCCGGACCGCAAGAAGGATCATTCCGAGACTCATCGCCAGAAGCCATGAGCCAATGAAGATGATGAAGGTCATCTTCACCCCATGGACCAGCATCCGGCGGAACTCCGGATTGAGCAGGACGGCCATGAGGTCGAAACCCTTCATCGCGCGCCCCTCATCTAGGTCGGGAGAACGGGTTTTGGAGAGCCCTCGGGCCGAGTGGTCGACAAGCCACCCGGCACTTGCAAGGTCGGTGTAATCTCGATGTAGCCGACATTCACCGCCACCGGCGCGGCAATCGCGAACGCGATCGCGTCGGCAATGTCCTTTGCTTCAGGCAGTTCGAAGCCTTCGATGAAGTTCGCCCGGGTTTCGGCGCTGTCGCCGTGGACATGGGCGAAGATATCGGTTGCAACCCGGCCGGGGCAGATCTCGGTGACACGCACGCGCTTGCCGAAGCAATCGACCCTGAGCTGACTGGTCAGCATGCTGACGGCCGCCTTGGTCGCGTGATAGCTCGAGTTGCCCGCAAAATTGTAAGCGCCGGCAATCGACGTGATGTTCACCACGTGACCGCGATCGCGCTGAGCCATGCCGGGCACGAACAGACGGCTGAGATGCAGGATCGCACGCAGGTTGACGTCGACCAGGAGATCGATGTCTTCCGCATCCGCCTGGAGAAATTTTTTCGGCCGGTCGACGCCCGCGCTGTTGACGAGCACGTCGACCTCGATACCGTGAGCAAGCTTGGTGATCGCCGCAATATCTCTGACGTCGATCGCGTGCGGGACGCAGCCGGTGCGATCGGCCAAGGCCTTCAGCGCATTCGCGCTTCGTGCGAGCGCATGAACCGTCAGGCCCTCACGCGCCAGGCGCTCGACGACCGCGAGACCAATGCCCGACGAGGCGCCGGTGACGAGAGCAGTCCTGTAATCGGAGAATGGCATCTGGCTCCTCACCTTCTCAACACGCTAAACGATCGCGCAACTTCCCGGCCAAGACGGATTAACTGTGGTGGGATAAGGTCCCCTTATGATCACCCACCCGTTCCGCCGGGGCCCGCCACAAGCCGGGAAACCGGCACGATCTCGCCGCCTGCAGCCTCGATCGAGGCCCGAATCCCTCGGGCCAGCTCGACGGCACCCTGGGTATCCCCATGCAGCAGGATCGATTTGGCAGGCATCGCGAGCGCCTTTCCGCTGGCGGCAATGACCACTTCGTCACGCAGCAGGCGCTCGACGCGCTCGGCGACCGCCCCGGCATCGTGAATGACCGCGCCGGGCTTTGCCCGTGACACCAGCAGGCCCTCGTCGTCATAGGCCCGGTCAGCCAGAAACGTCGTAGCGACCCTGATACCGCACTGGGCCGCCGCACCTTCGATGGCGCGGCTGCTCGAGGAAACGATCAGGAGATTGGGGTCGAATGCGGCAACCGCGCGGACCAATGGCCGCGCCAGATCGGCGTCGGCAGCAGCCATGTTGCCCAGCGCGCCGTGAAAGCTCATATGCGTGACGCGATGCCCGACGGCCCGCGCGATGCCATCGAGCGCACCGAGCTGATAGGTGACCATGGCGGCGAGCTCGGTGGCGTCGATCTGCATCACGCGCCGGCCAAATCCCTGACGGTCCGGAAACCCGACGTGAGCCCCAAGATCGACGCCGCGCGCCCTGGCGCGCTCCGCCGTGCGCTGCATGATCAGCGGGTCGCCGGCGTGAAAACCGCACGCGACGTTGGCGGAAGACACGAGGTCGAGCAGCGCCTCGTCGTGGCCCATCGGCCACGGACCAAAACCTTCGCCCATATCGGCGTTGAGATCGATCTTCATAATGTCTCACCTTCGATCGGCTGTAGTGCGAACAGCGGCGCGCCGTAGCCAACGATCGTGCCGTGCGCGACCAGCACATCGGTCACCGTTCCTGCCCGGGGCGCGGGCACGGCCAAAAGCAGGGGTCCGATTTGCAGGAAGCCGAGAGGGTCGCCAGCCCGGACATCGATGGCGACCAAGGCGATTGCGCGTTCCTGAAGCGGGTGACGATCGAGGAAGATGCCCGGCGATGGAGCGCGGACGGTAATCGACGCCGCATCGACGGGCGGCGCTTCGTCGCCTTCAACGACGCGCACCGATGTGCCATCGCTCACCAGGCGCAACGTGGCGCTCGGACCGCGCAGCTCGAGCAGCGCGAGATCGGCGTCCTTGAGCCAAGCGCTCAACTGGTCGATGTGATCGAGAGGATTTCTCATCGGCCTCCCCCTTCGCCGCAGTGAAGCTCGACGAGACGACGGGCGTTTGCGAGCCAGCGGCGGATATCCGCCGAGGCGCCCAGCGCTTCATCCCAGCTACAGCGGATGAAGCGAACGCTGCTCCCGATCGGAGCCTGGCCGAGACGCCAGAGATCTGCCTCGATCACCGTGCCGATCTTGGGATAGCCGCCGGAAGGCTGTGCATCGCGCATCTGGATGATCGGCTGGCCGCCATGGGGCACCTGAATGACGCCGGGCACGATACCATGCGAGCGCAATTCCAGCGGACGCAGCGGGTTGAGCTCACGACCGGCGAGCCTGTAGCCATATCGGTCGCTCTGCGGAGTGATTTTCCAGGCCGTCGACCACAATGCCTCGTGCGACGACTCGGTGAAGCAGTCGTATTCGGCGGCCGGTAACACGCGAACGGCGGGCACGCCGTCGGCCTCGAGCGGGAGCGCCAGCCCGGGCGGGACCAGACCGAAGCCGGGAGCGGCCCGGCCATTCGAACGGCCGGTCGGCAATTCATCGCCGTCGCGGAGCGGCCGCCCCTCGTGGCCACCAAACGAGCCTCTCAACTGCGTGCTGCGCGAGCCGAGCACGGCCGGCACGTCAATGCCGTCAGCGATGCACAGATAGGCGCGGGTCGCGCGCCATGTCGTCTGCTTGGGAAGCGAAAGCGACAGCACCTGCCCCGCTTCGGCGCGATGCGCCCACCACGGCAAGACCGGCGTCTCATCAAGCCGTCCCGCGCAATCCGCGCCCGTGACGGCAAAGACAGTCGAGCGCTCGAAACGAACCTTAAAGGGAAAAACCGGGACCTCGACAGCCGCGGCGTTCTCCTCGTTGCGCAGCAGGATGTTGCCTCCGGCAAGCGCGAGCGGATCCATGGCGCCCGATGTTCCGACGCCAAGATTAAGCGCGCCGGTGCGGCCGAGATCCTGAACCGTCGCAAGCGCGCCTGCTGACAAAACCTTGATCATCGCAACACCCGAGCAACCCTAAAGCGGATGCTGTCACCCGGCTGAAGCAGCGCGGGCGGGCTGCGATTCACATCGAAGAATACGACATCTGTGCTGCCGATCGTATTCCATCCGCTGGGTCCGTCGGAGGCGGATACCCCGGTCTGGCTACCGCCGATCGACACGGCGCCACGCGGAATCTTCAGCACCGGCACCTTGCGGCGCGGCGTCGCGATACGCGCATCCATGCCGCCGAGGTAGCAGTAGCCGGGGTGACTTCCGAGCGCGAACACGGTGTAGATTGGCGCGCTGTGGCGCTCCACGATCTCATCGACGCTCATGCCGGTGTGCTCAACGACATCGGACAAATGCGGCCCGGCTTCGCCGCCATAGGCGACGGGCAGATCGATGCAGCGCCCGGCAATCGGACGCGGCTCGACGACCTTCCAGAGTTCGATGAGCCTTTGTTCGATCTCCTCCGGCCGTCGCGGCGGCACGACAAAGACCAGCATGAGGTTGTTCATGCCTGGCACAGCCTCGCGCACACCGGGAAATCCGGCAGCGTCGTGCGCCAGGCCCCAGATCCGCCGCTGCGTTTCGAGCGTGGTCTCGCCGGGCGCCTCGAACAGCAGCGCCGTCGTCCCGAGCAGGCTTGTGCGCGGCCGATCAGTCGTCATGGCCACCCACTCCGGCGAAGCTTCGTCTCGAGATGGTGGATACTGACACCGCCGCGGATAAAATCGGGATCGGCGACGAGACGCCGATGCAGTGGCAGATTTGTTGCGATGCCTTCGATCCGCGCCTCGTCGAGCGCCACGCGCAAACGAGCCAACGCCTCATCGCGCGTCGCGCCGTGGACGACAAGCTTGCCGAGCAGCGAGTCGTAATAGGATGATACGCGGTAACCGGCACTCGCGTGGCTGTCGATACGCACGCCAGGTCCGCCCGGCATCTGCCAGACATCGATCACGCCGGGCGAAGGCACGAAGCTGTCCGGGTCTTCCGCATTGATCCGGCACTCGAAGGCATGACCGCGGCAAGCGATGTCGCCCTGGCTGAACGGTAGCCGTTCACCCTGCGCCACACGAATCTGGGCCTCGACAAGATCGATTCCAGCGGTCATCTCGGTGACGGGATGTTCCACCTGGAGGCGCGTATTCATCTCGATGAAGTAGAACGCGCCATCCTCGACCAGAAATTCGAAAGTGCCGACGCCGCGATAGCCGATTTGCCGGCAAGCCTCCGCGCAGCGCTCGCCGATTTCACGGACCAGCGCATCTTCGATCTGCGGGGCTGGCGCTTCCTCGATCACCTTCTGATGTCGCCGCTGGAGCGAGCAATCGCGGCTGCCAAGCCAGACCGCGTCACCGTGCGTATCGGCGATCACCTGGATCTCGACGTGCCGCGGGCGGCCAAGGAATTTCTCGACATAGATTGCGCTGTTGCCGAACGCTCGCCGCGCTTCTTCCCGGGTCAGGAGCAGCGCGTCATGGAGGCCGCTCTCGCTCTCCACCATCCGCATGCCGCGACCGCCGCCGCCGCCGGCGGCCTTCAGGATCACAGGATAGCCGATCTCGCGCGCCGCCCTCCGCACGACATCAAGATCGTCGGTCAGGGCTGCATCGGGACCCGGGACACACGGAACGCCCGCCGCTCTCATGGCGCGCTTGGCCGCGATCTTATCACCCATGACGCGCATGCTCGGGGCAGTCGGGCCGATGAACGTCAGGCCCGCGGCCTCGACTTGCTCCGCAAAGCCGGCATTCTCCGACAAAAATCCGTAGCCGGGATGAATTGCCTCGGCTCCGCTGACCTCGGCCGCAAACATGATCGCCTTCTTGTTCAAGTAGCTCTGCGTCGCCGCGGCGGGCCCGATGCACAGGGCCACGTCGGCCTGACGCACATACGGCGTCTCTCGATCGGCCTCGGAATGGACCACGATCGTTCGCAGCCCCAGATGCCGGCACGTCCGCTGGATGCGCAGCGCGATCTCTCCCCGATTGGCTATGAGAACCGATTCAAACATGGGGTCACGCGAACCGTATCAGTTCTTGGCCGGCCTCGACTTCCTGACCGGACGCGACCAGGATCGCCGACACGGTGCCATCTTGTTCGGCGCGAACCTCGTGGAACATCTTCATCGCCTCGATGACACAGAGTGGCATCCCGGCCGTCACGGCCTGTCCTACCGAAACGAAGACGGGTGCATCCGGCGCCGGCTGCAGATGGACAATTCCAAACAGAGGCGCTGCGACATTCACCTCTCTGCTCGGCGCTGCATCGGGTTCGGCGCGAGTTGGCCGCTCTCTGGTGTGTGTGGATGGGGCCGTCTTGACCGGTGCCTGAACCCTATCGTCCGGCTGCGCCCGACGGACCAGCCTGAGCGACCAGCCGTCTTCGCTGAACTCCATCTCGTTCAGATCAGACGCAGCCATCGCATCGATCAGGGTTTTGATCCGGTCCAAATCCATGTTCCGCCGCCCACACGTATCGTGGCCCTGCACGTGCAACGCCGGCCTCGACGCTAGCGCCATCGATTCCTGCCGACCAAGACGGATTGGCTTTGCCCCTATAAGGGAGCGCTATGACGCCTTTTGAGACCGCTCTTCATGCGCAACGAGGTTTCCCGGCAGACAGGCCACAAGCTCCAGCAGGATTTCCTTGATCGCCTGCGCCGGTTCGGAGAGCGGCAAATGATCGGACTGGCACAGCGCCAGCGGTGCCTCGATCACCGGATCGATGATGCACGATTGCCAGGCATCGCAGGACGATGCGACCTGCCGCGCCATCGATTCCGGCAGGATGGTGGCGCCAAGCCCGTCGGAGATCACGGCGGTCAGGGTGCTGGCGGATTCGATTTCCGCGACGACCTTTGGCACCTTGCCGATGGCCGCGAAAGCTTCGTTCACCATCTTGCGAACGACATTGTAGGGACGCGCCAGGTAAAGTTCGGTGTCAACCAGCATCGCGAGCGGCACTTCGGCCGGCGGCGCCACCATACTACCGCGCCCGACGAGGTAGAGCGGCTCTCGCAGTAGCGGCTGGAATGCGAGGCCGTGGACGGCGGTCTTGCCGCCGTAGAGAACCGCCAGGTCCATTCGGCCATTCATCACGAGCTCGGAGAGCGTGGTGCCATAGGTCTCGTTTAAATAGAGCAAAATGCCGGGGTGCCGCGCCCGCACCGCACGCAGCAGCGGTAGGGCCAGTCCTGCTGCGGCAGTACCTGGCGCCAGTCCCACGGCTACGGCGCCGGAGATGTTCTTCGCAGCCGCATTCATGTCGGCGCGCGCCTGATCACATTGCCGGAGGATGAGTTGGGCGTGGCGATACAGCACCTTGCCGGCCTCGGTCGGCACCACGCCGCTCTTGGTGCGCACGAGAAGCTGCTGCCGCACCTCGCCTTCGAGGGTCGCGAGCTGCTGGCTGAGCGCCGGCTGCGCCACATGCAGCACATCGGCGGCTTGCGTCAGGCTGCCGACGTCGACAATCTTCACGAAATACTGCAGTCGCCTGAGATTCACGTCGTCTCCTCAGACTGCCTTCCGCTCCCGACCGGGACCGGAGCATCCATAAGATATGCCTATCAGGCCAGATTGAACTCGTGTTGGCCAGCGCCCGGCTCTGTCTCTAGCGTCGCACCTCGCTTACCCAGGGTCAATCACAATGAGCCATCCTCGCATTTCCGCACGCGTGAGGCGCATCAAGCCCTCGCCCAGCTCCGCGGCGGCCGATCGGGCAACTGCGCTGAAGCGAGAGGGCAGGAATATCGTCAGCCTCGTCGTTGGCGAGCCGGATTTCGATACGCCTGCGAATATTCGCGCCGCGGCCTCAAAGGCAATGGACAAGGGCGCAACCCGCTACACGATGTTGGCCGGTTCCGTCGATCTGCGCCAGGCGATTGCTGCAAAACTGAAGCGTGAGAACAATCTCGTCTACTCCCCTGCCGACATCATCGTCACCAACGGTTGCAAGAGCGGCATCTATAGCGCGCTGGAGGCAACGATCGAGGCCGGCGACGAGGTGATCATCCCGGCTCCCTACTGGGTGTCGTACCCCGACATGGTAATCGCGTGCGACGGCGTTCCGAAGATTATCGCGTGCCCCGAAAGCCAAGGCTTCAAGATCTCGCCGGCCCAGCTCGAAGCTGCGATCACGGACAAGACGCGATGGCTCATCATCAACTCGCCGTCGAATCCGACGGGTGCAAGCTACTCGGCGGCGGAATATCGCAAGCTGGCCGACATTCTCGCACGGCATCCCCACGTGCTGGTCATGACGGACGACATCTATGAACACATCCGCTTCGATGGTCGCGCAACGCCGCACCTGCTGA
>NZ_JAVAYM010000014.1:0-235134 GCF_054185205.1 Bradyrhizobium sp. 14AA
TCTACCAGCCGCGCTCGCCCCGTCTCCGCAACCCCGACCCGCTTCAACGGGCCGAGCGCTACCGTCTTGCCGTATGGCCTCAAAAAGAGAGTTGACATCAATCCGCAATTAAAGGGCCGATTGACATCGAACCGGCTACTTGTCGGAGATGGCATCTACCCCGGCTGGGGCGAAGGACCAAGTATGGACCCCAAGGAAAGAGACCCTCGTGTTCTCAAACCCGGCAAGTTCCTCCATATTGTACCGGTCCTTTCCCGGAGGCTGATGAAAGTGTTGGGTTTAATGCAGCCGTGCTCGTAACGAACATCGACGCGCAGATCGTCTCTGATTTCTCGCGCGAACTGCAATATTGATGGTGTGATATGAAAGGATTGTCCTGCACAACCTGCAGGTTTGCGGGCGAGGCCGACGACTAGACGAGGGTGGCTTGCATGCCGACGTGACATCACAACCCACTCTCCGATTATTAAGTGGGTTAGAAACGATCCTTGTGTCAGCGGGGTAGGAGGAACAGCTTCGTAAGAAGCCATTGCCCAGATCGTAAGTGATATGGCCGACAAGGTGGACTCGCGCACCAGGAGGAAATGGCTAAGGATTTCGGATCATTTCATCGGTTGGAGGCAGCAGGAACGGTGACGCGAGAATGGGCCTAAGCCCAAAATAAATTGGTGATCGCGAGGCTCGGCGCCCGGCCCACAGGAGGTCACTGGGATTAAAGCCCCGCCATCATCACGTATTTGATCCCGACATATTCTTTCATGCTGTGGCGGGAGCCTTCGCGTCCCAAGCCGCTTTCCTTGACGCCGCCGAAGGGAGCGACCTCGGTTATGATTCGGCGGCCGGCTCGAAGAACGAGCGTCCCAGCGCATGGCGCTTGCCGACGGTCACGACCTTGGCGCCGCGCTTCACCGCATCCGCGATGTGCCTCTCCGTCTTGTCGACCAGCTCCATGTTTGATCAGCGGCCTCTGCACCACGCCTCGTTCCGTGCCGTCGCCGATCCTCATTGCCGCGGCCTTCTTCGACAGCTTCTGCACGAACTGATCATAGATGCCCGCCTGGGCGTAGAGGCGATTGGCGCACACGCAAGTCTGGCCATGTTGCGGTACTTCGAGACGATTGCGCCTTTGACCGCGGCATGATGACAAGGCAGACGCTGCACGACCAGGTGGATGACCTGGAGCAGATCTACGAGCGCATTCATCCGAGGCTCATGAGGATTGTAGCTGCCGTGGAGGCTCATTCCCGTCTGGCGGGCATTCGTGCGGATCACATTCAGCGGCAGTCTTTCTGGATGATAGGGCTGGGAACGTCGCTCGTGGGACTGCTCGCTTTGCTATTTGGTCAGCGGATTGCCAGGACGGTCGCCTCAATGACGTCGGCCATGTGTCAGCTTGGCGAGCGCCCGGCTTGGTGTCATTCTGCCGGGCCTCGGGCGCGAAGATGAGCTTGGTGACATGGCTAAAGCGATCGAGATGTTCAAGCTGCGAGCGAGAGGGCGCAACTGAGCTCGATGCAAGAACCAAATAGAATCGAGCGGGTTGCGAGTCGGTCGATGAGTTTAATATGAATCTGCTCGATCTCCATCGAGACGGCGAGTTATCTGGTCGGAGAACGACTCTGCGGACCGGAATGACGGCTTCACTGGCTGTTTCAACGCGATAGCGAATCTCTTCCTCGGATCGGACCGCTTGATCGCCGGTTCAATTGATGAGACCGCTCGTGATCTCGTCGAATCTCTATCAGTTTCTCAGTAGTTCACCATCGCTTCTGCCGGCAGAGATCATGCCTCTGGACTCTGGCAGCCTACGATCAGAAGAAATGAACATTTTCGAGTTGATACTTTGCGATCAGCTCCACAAATGTACAGTTCGTGCCACGTTCAATACAGATGCTGCAGTAACGGCGACGTCCGCGAAGGAACATTGCACGTCGTAAGAAACAAAAACGAATTCGTTTCATTGACTGAGCGGAGATCGGTCTTACGTTTTCAACGTCAGGCGAGGGCATCGCGCCACGGTAGAGTCCCGGCGGGGTTGTGCGAACAAAGTCGGAAATCTGAACCAGGAACGCCAAGTCGACGATCGCTCACGCGATCGCGAAAGGCGGAGTGTTTGGCTACTGGATCATAGGAACGAGGAGTGAACGATGCGAAATGCGAGAATTGTTGGGACGTCTATTCCGCGGGAAAACATTATCAGGCGCGGGCCTCGGCCACTGCTTGTCGCTCAGCCAAAACAAATTCCTGCTCACGATCCCAATCGTCCACCAAAGAGAATCAGTATCGTATATGTCACAGCAGAGAATTTAATGAGTTCTCACCTTAGTTAGTCCGGTTGAGCACACTCTACGCTCTCGGCCTGGACACATTCATGATGAAGTGTTCTTCGAGCGCAATGGCCGGGCCGAACATGAATCGTGCCGAGGTGGCAAAGCGCACGTTCCGGAAATCTCTTTCGGGTAGCGCCCGACTTGTTGCCGGCGGATCAGTATGTTGTGGCAAAAGACAACGACACAGAAGCTACTTTTAATGCGAACCTGATGATGTGAACGCTAGCTTCCTGTGAAGTTTGGGGCTCGTTTCTCGACGAAATGCGCGACGCCTTCTTTGTAGTCATTCGAAGCGCAGGCAGCCCGCATCTCCTTGTCGGCCAAGGCACATGCTTGAACGAGCGACTGCACGTTCGTATCGTAGATCTGCCGCTTGATTACACCTATAGAACGCGGCGAGGCGGTCGTCACCATCTCGCGCGCGATTCCTTGTACTGCCGCAAGAAAATGTTTCGCAGGCAATGAGCGGACCAGCCCGAGGCGCTCCGCTTCGCGTGAATCGATGACGCGCGCCGAGCAGAGGAGGTCGAGCGCGTTCATCATGCCAATCAGGCGAGGGAGCATCCAGGATATACCGAATTCAGCGATTAGACCGCGTTTGGCGAAAGACGTCGTGAGCTTTGCCCCCTCGGCCATATAGCGGAAATCGCCAAAGGCGCAGAAGACTAACCCGATTCCTGCGACCGGACCGTTAATCGCCATAAAGATCGGTTTGGGTACGGCCAGCAGATAGGCGAATGTCTGGTCATAGTTGTCAGGGTTCCGTAAATGCACTGCCTCGTCATTTTGCTTCGGGGTCAGGAGCGACATGTCGTATCCAGCGCAAAAGCCGCGCCCGCCCCCCGTGACCACGATGGCTCGGACGTTGTCGTCGGCAGCTGCTGCAATCATTGCAGCGCGTACTTCCGCATCCATTAGGGGGGTCCAAGCGTTCAGTCGATCTGGACGGTTTAGCTTGATATTGGCGACAAAGTCGCCGACCGAATAGAGGATTTCCTTGTACAATCTCAGTCCTCTCCATTGGGCCCCGAAGTGGGCTGAGTCAGCGACATCGTCACTCACTGTGATTCTTGGTGATGCAGCATCTTTAGCGTTGTAGAGCCGCGGCGTTCTCTAGATCAACCTATGCCACTTGATTACATTGCCCACAGATGGGACGAGAGCGGCTTTCCATCAGGCGTTCGGTCCGATGTCCGCATAAGAGCGATTTCAGGATGAACGCCAGCCTTCTAGTGCGAGCCGGTGACCGAAATTATCGGGAATTGCGCCGCACAAGCTAAGACCCTTCCTGGCCTGTCGAAGGTTCCGCCTGCGCCATTGGGATATTCCGGCAGACGCGCGGGATAGAACACCATCTTTTCGCAATACCGCTATCTCCCCTTCCAAACCGGATCGCGCTTTTCGGCAAAAGCTCGGGGACCTTCAAGTTTGTCCTCTGAGCCGTAGAGCATGTCGACTGTCGCAAGCTGGCGACGTGTGACCCGGTTCAAGGCGTCCTGGAACGTGAGCGACTCGGCCACGCGCGCAGTCTCCTTGATTGCTGCTAAGACCAGTGACGGGCCGCTGGCGAGCAGCCGCGCGACTTCCCAGACGCGTTCTTCGAGCTTCTCCTTGGGCAGCACCTCGTTGATCAGGCCCCAGCGATGCGCCTCGGCAGCATCCATCCAGCGCCCGGTGAGCAGGAGTCCCATTGCGATGTGATAGGGAATTCGTTTCGGCAGCTTGATCGTTGCCGCATCAGCGATCGTTCCAGCACGGATCTCCGGCAATGCGAAGGAGGAGTGTTCTGAGGCATAAATCAGGTCGCAGGAGAGCGCGAGTTCGAAGCCTCCGCCAACCGCCATGCCGTTGATGCAGGCAATCACCGGCTTATTGAGATCGCGCAACTCTTGCAGTCCGCCGAAGCCGCCGACGCCACAGTCGCGGTGAGCCTCGTCTATCTCGCCGCGGGCCGCCGCCTTGAGGTCCCAGCCGGCGCAGAAGAACTTGTCGCCCGCGGTCTTGACAATAGCGACGTGCAGGGTTGGATCGTCACGGAACGCCTTGAACGTCTCTCCCATCAGCCGTGACGTAGGCGCGTCGATCGCATTGGCCCTCGGTCGATCGAGAGTAACCTCGAGGACAGTATCTTCCCGGCGGGTAGTGATCACGTCAGACATTGCTTTCTCCAAGGACTACCATCGCGTCGATGATCCAGGTACCCTTGCCTTCTGCGCAAATGATCAGTGGGAGATATCGAGTTCCTTTATCTACGGGCATTCTTCTGTACGAACTCGACAATGCCGGCAATGATCGATTGCTGCCGCGACTTAACCACGGTGTATCAACGGAATTGGGTACATGCTGACCCAAGCCGTCTTCATGTCGATCCGGACGAAAGACGTCCCCTGCTGTTTTTGATGTCTGGATTGATCCTGATCTAGCAAACGATCCAATTGACGTCCCGCGGCGATGTCGTCCAGACGTTCGGACGTTGACGAAGTAGTGGCGGCCCTGGCGCACCGCGCTCGTCCAGAGGGAAGCGAGATCGGAGCCTAGGCTCGGCTCGGAGAAGCATTGGCGCCACAAATCCGTAGGCAGACAACAGACACTCCGTAGCCGAATGTCACCCGCGCGGGAGCCGCCCGAACCTCTTCTTCGAAAATGTACTGTTTCAAGGGAGACCACCAGGGTCCTCCATATCGTTGGGCCAAGTCGGGACGCCCTTCTTGCTGACGATGCGCGCCCCCGCGTTCTTCTCGTTGTCCGACCACCGCCGACCTTCGCCGCTGCGAACGCCTGGCTGCGACAGCTCTCATCCAGCAATCGGCGTGCCAGTGGCGAAACCCCGTTCGCCAACAGAAAACTGCGTAGCTAGCAGCCCCTGATCTTGGAAGTGATGCTGCGGCTTGTCGGAGTTCCGACCCCGCCGTAGCCAACCGGACACCGTTTGCGAGACACGGGCTGTTACTAGCTACTTTCTGGCGCAGAATGCGTCTTTATCGAATTGAAACGATCTGGAATGCATGCTGGAACGACGACACCCCGCCGGTATTGCCGGCGGGGTGTTCATAAATTCGTTCGTGATCCTCGGTGCGTTTCTAGTGACGATTTCTCGTTGATGGCGCGACCGATGGTGATGAGATTATCGGAGATCACGCGGAGTGCGTCCCAACGCTTCATTCCATCTTCGTCTTTGTAGCGACAGCGGTTGAGCCCGTGTCGCCGCTTCGACACGCTGATGCGACCCTCGCGCCGGTCCGCCATTGTCTGACCGCGATGGAACCAGCGCCTTTTTGTTCGCGTCGGCGCTCAACGCTCTTGGTGAGCGGTTGGGCACGCAGACGCGCTTGACGCCCTTGGCTTTGGCTGCGGCCCCGTTCCTGCCGGAATAGAACGCCGCGTCGGCAGCACGGCACGCGTGGGGCACTTGTCAAAGACCTCGAGGTCGATCACGATCTGATTTTCGGTCTCCTGCAACTTTACCATCTTGCGGAGTTCGTTGGAGGCTGCTGGCTTTGCCTTTTTGCGGAGGATCTCCGTAGACGGTTCAAGCAAGCTCAGCAGCTTGCCCTCTAAGTGAGTATCGCTGCGATATCCGAGCCTTGGTCTGTTTCATGACCTGATTTACCCATGGTACGATCGTATCGATCTCGTGGCGCAAAGGATCGGGCCTCAACTGCCCCGTGGCATTGTTGGCCTGCTTCACTTCCGCGGCGATCTACACCGAGAACTGCCTCCTGTCCGAACACGCGGCTGCTCGAGTTGAGCAACTGGTCGTCGGTACAAAGCCGGGACTCGCCTGTTCAGTACCATTCGTCCGGGTCCCAAACGATAGCCGCCAAGTCAGCAGCAACGAACGCGAGATGCCATATCGCCGCGCCGTCGATGATACGGCGCGCGGTGTCAGCAAACTCTCCAAGGCGATCTTGCGTTTCTCTTCATCGGTCCATCGACGGCGCCGACCAGTATGAACAACCAATTTGAGCACTGCACTTATTGCTGTCCATCTGGACTGTTGCACAGCACTCGCCTTAACGCGACGAGGCGGCCGTTATCGGAGGGAGGGCCAAAGGAGAAAAAGCGCAGGAATATTTGACAGCGATATCGTGGCCTGTCTGCGATGCGCTTTCGTAGTCCGCCTCCAGCACAGTCTCTGGAATCCAAAGTACACTCGGGTTTGACATGAGTTGTACTTGGGTTTCAACATCGCCACTCGCATTTACCGTTCACCTTTCCGAGGCTTCCGAGTCGAGGACGACACCACTCGCAAGGAGTTGAGCCTTGCATGCCTAATCTAAGGCCAGATGACTACTGGTCCTAGTAGGTGCGCTGCGTGGGTTTCCCAGGTAAGCGAGGCGAGCCGTTCTGAGAGGTAACTGGTCGGTCAAACACGCGGCCTGCCGACACCAGCGAGCGGAATCCGATGCAGCATGCTTGGCCGCCTAGCGGCATACTTGCGAAGGAGACGGTGATGAGTGGAGTGATTGGTGGGTCACGCAATTTGCGGGCTCTCGAAGCTCTAGAATCAAACGTCCGCGTGTACTCACGATCATTCCCGACCCTTTTTACTCGAGCGCGAGGCTCCACTATGCTAACGGAGGATGGTCGGAAGATAATTGACTTCTTCTCCGGTGCTGGAGCGCTGAACTACGGTCACAATAATCATCAGATCAAATCTGCCATTACCGAGTATTTAGCGTCTGACGCCGTAGTCCACGGCCTTGACATGGCCACTCCTGTAAGATTGGAATTTATGCAGACTTTCGGCTCTGTAATACTTCGGGAGCGAAGTATGCAATACCGTTTCCAATTCACGGGGCCGACAGGTGCTAATGCTATCGAGGCAGCATTAAAACTCTCGCGCAAAATTACAGGCCGTCAAAATATCATTTCATTCACTAATGGATATCATGGACTCAGTTTAGGAGCGGCCGCCGCGAGCGGTAACCGCTTTTACAGGAAAGCCACTGGGATCTCGTTGTC
The DNA here is from genome assembly GCF_054185205.1 of Bradyrhizobium sp. 14AA. Taxonomy (NCBI): domain Bacteria; kingdom Pseudomonadati; phylum Pseudomonadota; class Alphaproteobacteria; order Hyphomicrobiales; family Nitrobacteraceae; genus Bradyrhizobium; species Bradyrhizobium sp. 14AA. The sequence continues at coordinate 7,296 of NZ_JAVAYM010000014.1, forward strand.
CGGTACAACTTTTATGCCCTATGATGGCTATCTTGGGCCAGTTGACACCGCTGACTACCTGCAAAAGCTACTGAGGGACGAGGGCAGTGGCATCGATCGTCCGGCTGCCATTCTCGTCGAAACTGTGCAGGGTGAGGGAGGAATTAATGTGGCCGGAAAGGAATGGTTGCAATCAATTCAGGACATTGCAAAAGAGGCTGGTGCGCTTTTCATAATTGACGATATCCAAATGGGGTGTGGCCGCACTGGCGAGTTCTTTAGCTTTGAGTTTGCTCGATTGTCGCCAGATATAATCGTCCTGTCGAAATCGCTAAGTGGGTATGGTTTGCCATTGTCAATGTTGTTGATCAAAGACGGACTCGACGCGTGGCAGCCAGGAGAACACACTGGCACGTTCCGAGGAAACAACCTTGCACTTGTATCTGCAGCCGCCGCTCTAAACATATATTGGCGCTGCGGCACGTTGTCGGACCGAGTTCGCCGAACGGGACAACTGATGCGGCGCCGACTTGAGACTATTGCATCGGAGCACGGAAATAGTTTTGCTGTTCGCGGGCGCGGTATGGCGTTGGGATTCGATTGCCAACTGGCCGAAATCGCAGAGGCCACGACACGAAAGGGGTTTGAGAAGGGATTGATTGTCGAACGGTGCGGGCCGGTTGACCAAGTCGTAAAATTCTTGCCTGCGCTCACGATCGACCTTGAGATGCTCAATGAAGGCCTGGATATATTCGAGGAATCCTTGGCTGAAACGCTAGTCAATTAAATAGTGGCCGGGATCACTAGAGACGGGAATTCCGCAAAACCAGTCGTCATGGAACTATGTGTTTGTGGACGGATTCCTCGTTTGGGCTGAGTGAAACGAGGATGGTTACTCTGGCTAGATGGCGGCGGGGTTTGAATTGGCGTTGACTAACGAAGACATTCTCAAGCTGAGACATTGCCTGGCGGACCGCGATCCTGCGGTCGCGAGCCGAGCGACGCAGGCTGGTGGATAGGCTAGGATGCTCTGCTTGCCTATCGCGCGAGCCCGCCGTTCTTTGCCGGCGGGCGTGCCTTGCGTGCTCACATCAGATAGTCGAATGTACATCGAATGGGCCCTAGCTTAGGCCCGCTTTCGGCGCTTGACGATCGAGCGCGACGAAGGCAAGAAATCGGTGATCATGCCGGAGGCCAAGGCTTGGTTAGTGTTTCTGGCATGCGACAAGCCAAGGAGCACGGCTACCGCACGAACTGCGGACGACGCACCTTTTGGCATGCCATGCGCGAACACGCACCCTCGGCGGGGTACCAATACCGAGCCACGGTGGTCCAGCGGTACAGTGTACAAGATTCTCGGTCTAAGAGGAAATTGCACCCCTATCTAGAGCGATGCCGAGTTCGAGCAGAATGGTGGAGGTTCTGTGTGTCTATCGCGAGGGTCAGGTCCTGAAAACAGCCGCAGCCAAGTCGAAGAAATTGGGCAAGCCGGTGATGATCATCTCCTACGACGAAATGCCGGCGATCCAGGCCGTTGCGACCACCGCGCCGGATTTGCTCGATTAAACGAAAAGCCTTTCCGCACCCGTGTCAGGCCTCCAACGGGCCTTCTCGATTTTGGTATAGGCCTCATGGAACGCTCAGCTTGTTAGCTGGAATCGACCTGCTAACTGGGACAGTCCACGCCTCGTCATAGATCGCCACCGCGGCGGCGAGTTCATTGAATTTCCAAATTTCCCGATGCCGCCTACCCGGCCAACACCACGATCAAGTTATTCCTCGACAATCATTCCGCCCACATCTCGAAAGAAGCGACAAAACCAGAGTTTGGCTAGATACACGAACAGGCGGCCGCTTCGAACTTGCGTTCGCATCCAGGTGGATGATTTGATCCAGCCTGGCGCGGAGCAGATCGCCGGCCGCCGCCTATGGCTTCTTCGGTCGCGTCGTTCCCCTCCGGTGCGAGCAGAGAAATGCCTGCTGATTCGAGGGGATATTCCAGATGAATTCTGCAAGCTTTCAAGGCATCCGTTCGCGAAAGCTTGCTATCCCAAAACCGAAGCCGAATCTCGATCAACAGCTCGGGCCTCTTTTTCACGGGCAACTAGAGAATGATGCATTCTCCCGCTGGATCTTTATCTTTCCGGACGAAGCGCGCAACTCACAACGGCACGCGGATTCTCTTCAAGGACGTAGCTCCGCAAATAAAAACTAGGTGGGAGCCGTGGCAGCTGCATCTCGTGCACTCTTAGGATCGCGTAATCTACTCTTCCCGGAAAAGTGGCTCCCCTTTCGCTCTCGTCACGTCCGGCCCAGAGTAAACTTCAAATCATAGTCCAACCTCATGGGGGCACGCAGATCTATTTTTCTTGAAATGAGAAATGACCAGTTTTGCAACCTTATCCGAACAGTCTATTCCAGAAGCCAATTGCGAGTCGTATAGTCCCCCTGGGTTTACAAGATTAATTTCAACTATATAAGGATAAGCCATGTCTATCCCTGCGAAGTTAATCCCGTGCACCATCAGCTTTTGACCGATCATTTCGGCGAGCTCGAGTTCACCGGAATGCAAATCGACTGAAAGAGGTTTCCCTCCTAGCACTATGTTCGACCTGTGATCGTCTGGATGCCCTTGGCGTCCATGCCAAGCAACCACTTTGCCGCAAGCAACGACGACGCGCTTTTCGCCTTGGGCCACTTCCGCAATAAACTGCTGAAGAACAGCGTATTCAGCTTTGAAGCCGCCTAGCTTACCGTAACTGTCCTCTTGTGCAATTGTGTTTCCGGTGAGGCATTGCAGGATCGCTCGAATGTTAGGTCCGTTTGGGGGTAGTAAGAAGACGTTTTGCCCACAAGTGGAATTTGTTGGCTTGGCCACCCACCACTGATCCGGGGTTTGTCGATACCGCTCCCACAGTAGGGAAAACTGGTTCGATGTATATGAAATCGCCCTATTTGCTTCTGGCACGATATAGCCCAATGCATGTTTTGGAGTTAAAAACATCAGGCCCTCGACGCTGTTAACAAATGCGGTAGTTCGAGAAGTCAGCCACAGCATTTGCCAAATATCGAGTGATACTCGATCCTGCGGATGGCTCGTGACCCAGACCAACTGGCATTCGTCAAGAAAAAAAGTGTGTCGATCTCCTCGTGCCGCAGAGCCGGGATAATATGGATCCCCGCTTTGAGGTAGCAACACTCCTCGTGTGAAAACGCGGTAGTTGTCTGCGGCGAGAGAGTTGAGCTCGCCGAGAATTACGTCACAGCCGAGACGGCGGAACGCGTTGCTTATAGGCGCATCGTTTTCACCTAAGCAATCGAGAGTGTTTGTGAGTATGAGCAATCTCATTGCGTTCTCCTACCTCGATAGAGCGAGCGGACTAGCTGCACGATCCCGAGCTTCAATATTGCGATGCCCGTCTGCCTCATCACGTAGCAACCCTACATCGGAACTCGTCTGAAGATAGACCGCGCTATTCGCGAAGGTGTGCTTCGTCGTCTTGACATCCGGGCCCACCTAGCATCGCTCAGTGTTGCTTCGTCTTTTAGCAATCCCCGTGCCAGGCGTGTCGTTGTTCGGTAGGCTACCAATCGTGCCTTGAAAAATCGCAGTCCCGCGAAGGCGCCAGAATGTTGGAGCTGACTAGATTTGTGCCGCCGTTCGAAACCCGACAATGATCAAAACATCGAGCCAGCAAAACCCCGCTCGGCGATGAAGGGTTTGGTGTCAAGTAGCGTGCGGGTTTGACCCAGCTATTGCATCAGATGCCAATGTTACCGAAGCCGATCCTGGCTGCTTTCTCCATGATTATATTTGTCGAGTCGGCGCAGACCGCCTGCGAAGCGCGCCCTCCACCGCACTGTGGCGGGCGAGCGGCCTTGATCGCAATTCTTCACCAGTCGTTGCACCGTACGCAGCTGACCGCCGCCGAGTCGATCGGACGGGGCGCTTCCAGCCGAAGAGGATGTCGACTGGGGATAAGTGCGCAGCCGCCGCGAGCCGTTCCTCGATCATGAGAATATGCGGGTTTAGCATCGACGGTCGACGTGGCAAAGGCTGGGCCGCACATAGCGGCGCAGATGATTGAGCCGCTGCTCTCCCGTAAGCGCTCAGCCTGGGCCCTATTGAAGCTGGCTTGACGCCTTGCGGAAGCGCCACGGCATAAGTTCGCCGATTCTGCTATTGGGATGGCCGTCGATGATCGCCTCGAGTGTTTCGGCGGTGTAGGCGGCCGGATTGACGTCGTTGAGCTTGCAGGTGGCGACGATCGACGCGAGCAAGGCCCAGTTTTCTGCTCCGATTTCATGACCGGCGAAGAGAGCGTTTTTCCTGGTCAAGCAGACTGGCCGAATGGCGTTCTCGACCGGGTTGGTGTCGAGCTCGAGACGCCCGTCTTCGAGGAAGCGGGTCAGCCCCTGCCAATGATTGAGCGCATAGCGGATATCCTCGGCGAGCGTCGAACCGCTGGAGATCATCGACAGCTGTTTCTCGAACCACGACTTTAACGCGGCTACCATGGGCAGTGAGTGCTCCTTGCGCGCGGCCAAGCGGATGTCCGGCGATGAGCCGCGCACCATGGCTTCGATGGCGTAAAGCTGCGCGATGTGCCGAACGGCGGCCTCAGCGATCGGCGACTTGCTGTTGCGTACCAATTTGACGAAGCGTCGACGCAAATGGCTCCAGCAATGCACGAGCGTCCATGGCCCTTGCGGCCGAGCAACTTCGGTCAGCCGGTCATAACCGTCATAGGCATCGCATTGCAGGTAGCGTCCGCCAAAACCGTCGAGGAACTGCTCAGCAAAGGCACCGCTGCGACCGGGGGCATATCGGAACAGCACGATCGGCGGACTTGGACCGCTGTGGCCGCGGTCGTCTGAGGCGATCGCCCAGAAGTAGCCTTTCTTCGTTTGGCCGCGCCCCGGATCGAGTACCGGCGCCTTGGTCTCATCCATGAACAGCCGATCCGCCATGGCCAGGTGGTGGCGCATGTGGTCCGCGATGGGCTGAAGATGGAAGCAGGCGCGGCCAGACCAGTTGCCCAGTGTCGCCCGATCAAGCCGGATCCCCTGGCGCGCATAGATCTCGGCCTGACGGTAAAATGGCGTATGGTCGCCAAATTTGGAGACGATCACGTGCGCGATGGCCGCTTCGGTCGGTAGCCCGCCGGGCACGACGTGCTCTGGTGCGTGCGCCTGCACGACGGGGCCTGAGCAGCGGCGACAGATGTATTTCGGGCGGCGCGTGACCAGCACGCGCCATTGCGCCGGGATCACGTCAAGGCGCTGGCTGACGTCCTCGCCGATATTCGTCATGGCGCCGCAACCGCACGGACAGAGCGTGCTCACAGGCTCGATAATCCGCTCCACCCGCGGCAAATGGGCAGGCAAGCAGCCACGATTGCTATGAGAACCATGATCTGGCGCGTTCCGTGATCGGCCCTGGATCGCTGCCTCGGCTCTCTCCTGCGCGGCATCCAGGATGCCTTGCGCGATCTCCACGTCTTCGAGCGGCAAATGATACTGATCTGGTCGCAGCTTCTCGGATTTCGCACCGAACCTGTCGCGTCGCAATTCGCCGAGAATGATCTCCAGCCGGCGTCGGGCTTCTTCCGACGCCGCCAGCGCCCCCTGATGCTCGCTCAAGGCCGCCTGTGTTTGCGCCAAAAGCGCCTTCAGGCGTTCGTTTTCGTCGCGCAGCGCCGCGATGCTCATGCGCTATTTCGAGCACATCGCCGCCGCGCGTGCCACGATCAAAATAGCTGCCGAGTCATTCTGCCGCAGTTATCCCGCCGCCCGCGGGCGCCGTGCTTCTTCCGGGCGAACCAATCTCCAATCCAGCCCTTCGAACAAGGCAGCGAACATCGCCGGCGACATTCGCATCACGCCGTCCGCAATCGTTGGCCAAACAAACTTGCAACCTTCGAGGCGCTTGTGCACCAACACCAGGCCCGTTCGATCCCAGACCAAAATCTTGATCCGATCCGCTCGTTTCGATCGGAACACGAAGGCTGCGCCGCTGAACGGATCGAGACGGAGCATCTCCTGCACCTTTGCCGCAAGCCCATCGTGGCCACAGCGGAAGTCGATCGGCCGCGTTGCAACGTAAATCTTCAGATCAGCACCGGCCGCGATCATCGTGACGCTCGCACCGCACGGATCACCCGCGACAGCTGCTCACCATCAATGGCCGTATCCGTCCGCAGCACGACATCACCGATCGCGATCTCAAGCTTGATCGCCGGAGCCTGACGCTCCTCCAACGCACGTTCCACGACCAGCGGCGCGAATGTCGGCGGGGACGCCTCGCATGGCGGCAACATGCCTCGCTGTCGAAACCGCCGTCGCCAATCGTAGATCTGCCAGCGCGTCGCTCCGTGCTTGCGCGCAACCTCGGACACCTGGGCACCCGGCAACAGACTCTCGGCGACGATCCGAGCTCTCTCAGCTTCCGAACGTACGCGGCGCCCCGAAGGTCCTTCAAGAACTTCCAGACGGCTCACCGACCCTGCCGATGAGCCGTCTAAGTGGACGTCCTTTTTGCTGTCCGATCCCATCCCAAACCTCCGTCAAAGCCGGAGGCTTCTTCGCATAGCTATCCAGATCCCGAAGCAAGGGTTCCGGCTAAGCGCTTACGCTCTCCCATGGTCACCTGGCTCTTGAGCAAAGGCCACCACCGAATCACTCCGCACCTGCACAATAGTCGTCCCTAACATTCCGCTCCGCTGATTGCCCAATTCATTTGTCAGGTCGCGCGTCTGTACTAGCAGTGCCAGCGGATCAGGCTTGCGCTGGATCTCTTGCCATCGCCTGCGCAACCTCGACCATATCCGTCGGCACGAGCGCTACCACGCCCTGTGAGGCCGATTGAGCGCCGAGCAACGAGACTGAAGAGCTTGAGCCGCACACCAGCTCGTAGCAGTAGATCTGATTGCGGAATGCGTGATCCCGGGGCTGTTCGATGAGCCGCGCAGGATGCTTCCTGACCAGCCCAACAAGACCCCACATATCACGCGTTTTCCAACCCTGCCTTCGCTATCGAACAGGTGCTGGCAAAGCGCCTTCGAGCTGGCCGGCTGCTCGCAAGCAGGGAGCCGTTTCGCGGAAGGATTAAACGGGCGTTCGCTATGGGGCAAAATGGCCGAACCGATCGTCAACGCATAAATGCGCACCGCGACCTGACTGCCAATCGGTGCTGGTCGTGCGCCGTGATAGCTGCCGTCCATCCGCACGGTGGTATCATCGCAGGTGAAATTAGTGGAATCCAATGACAAGCAGCGATCGCAGCTGCGGCTTCCCCTCCTGGAACATGGCCTAGCGGCCCGTAAATATCCAAATCTTGCCGGATGTTAGGTACGCGGAGTTTGGAGGGCGGCCCTTGAATGGTTGCTCTTTTCCTTCATTCCGATGATCACAGATGCAAAGCGGGTCGTCGCGCGAACGCAATCCTCGCATTGCCGATCCGCACCAGATGGACGCGCAGCAAGGCCCGACCACTCAGGTTGCTCGACTCTTTATCAGGTTGCGCGCCTCGTGGCCGCGAGCTGCGCATTGGCCGAAATGTCGAGTTCGATCTCTCCCGCCACCTCGACGATCGTTTCTGGGTGATGGCCATTCTCGAGCAACGCATACTTGAACGCTTGGGCGCGATTCACGAATAGGCCGCCAAAAACGCCATTCTGTTCTCGAGCAACCCAGCTTCCATGGCGATTCCTGCCAACAAAGACGATCCGCGCTACGGGGCTGCGCGAAGGAGGCTCGACCAGATTCATGCAGTTGTCCTTCCACTAATTTGACGGTGTGCTCCTTTGGAGACTACGAGATCCATGATGTTTCTGCTCTATGCATGCAAAGATGTTTGATTGTCTGCCCTCGAACGTCTTCCCCATCGAATTGAATTTGGAGCAAGCCTAAGTCTCCCAAGAGCCGCGCAAGCGGCCAAAATCCGCGATCTGAGGAATCCGCACGATCTGCGGAATTCGGGGCTTGTGCCGATTGAGCACGTGAAGATGCCGTCCAATAGGGGCGCACTCGAGTGATAACTATAAGCTCAGCCTTGCGCTGACGATCAGCCCGGCCTCACTGCCCGTTTTCAGTTCGAAAGCTCCGGTAATGTCATTGATCAGCCCGCCCGTTGATGTCCGCCGCTGTGGCAACACGAGTGTTCGTCAGCGTATTCGAGATTGATATCGGGCAGGCCTCATCCGAAACTCCCGGAACGAACACACTACCTGTGTAGCTTGCTGCGTTCTCTCTCTCTCTCTCTCTCTCTCTCTCTCTCTCTCTAGCCCAGCAATCGGCATGCCAATCGCGAAATCCGGCGCGCCGTTTACTTAAAAGGAACGACGCCGACTGCTTGTCGGCTCGCGAGGCAGTGTGTAGGAGATATGTGCCATTGACTTACGCGAGCCACGTTCACCTGGTGTCAAATCTTTCAGATTGCGACTTGCCTGCTCTTGAAGCTATTCAGGTATTTAACGACGCGTTCTAGTCCCGTTGCCAGAAGATCTGGTGGAGCGCCAAAGCAGAGACGTAAACCGTTATCGTCCCCAAACACGCCTCCGGCAACGGACCCGACACCGACCTCCTCAAGGAGTAACCGCGAAATATCGTCAGTTGATCGAATCGGACATCGAGTCGGCAGGCTAGAAATAAGCCTGCTCAGATCGAGATAGAAGAAGATTGCTCCGTCCACATCCGGCGGAGTTACGTCGGATAAGTCAGACAAGATCCGAAGACCAGCCTTCCGAGCGTCGGACAAGCGCTGATGCATCGACCGCTCAAAGCTGCCGTCGCGACCTTCGAGATGGTGCAAGATTGCGTGCTGCGCAATCACATTGGCGTTGGAGGTCGTATGGCTCTGCAGTTTTTTCGCCGCGGAGACAATCTCCGGGGGAGCTGCGAGATACCCCAAGCGCCAACCAGTGACGGCCAGCTCCTTGGAGAACGCGTTGATCAGAATTGTCTGTGAGCGTACACCCGGATGCGCCATCACGATCGACTCGTGGCGGGGGGCGGTGAATACCAAGCTAGAGTAGCATTCGTCGGAAATGATCCAGAGCCGATAGTCAATTGCGATGTCGCCGATAGCCCGAAGGGTCGCTCGATCGTAAATGGCGCCGGTAGGGTTGTTCGGCGAGTTGATAATAATAGCTTTAGTCTGCGATGTAACAGCGCCACGTATTGCATCGATGTCCGGAATGTATCTCGGCGGGCGCGCATCAACGAACAAGGGCTTCGCGCCGGCCATAAAAACCTGTGACGCGAATGTCTGCCAGCAGGGGCGAACGATAACGACCTCATCGCCTGGATTAACCACGGCCAGAATAGCGTCGAGCAGCCCCTGCGTCGCGCCCGCAGTCATAACAATGTGATTCGCAGTCCAGTCGATTCCTGTTTCCGATGACAGCTTCGTAGCGACGGCTTCGCGAAGCTGCGGCATTCCGATGGAATCTGTGTAGCGATTCACTCCGGCCTTGATCGCAGCAATTGCTCCTTCACGGACGGATGATGGTGGCTCGCTAATAACTTCGCCGATCGCCAGATCGATGACTTGGCGGCCGGTTGCTGCAACTAGGTTAGCTACATCGTGCGCCAGGGCAGTACCCGAGCTTGAAAGCAAAGATATCCGTTGTGCCAACATGTGGGCTTCATCCTTCACCGGTTCGCGATCTGATTTCTCAGGATGCTATTCCGAATGGGCGGTTACGTCTCAACTTGTCGGGCTGCGGAGTTGATCCCAACCTCTTGTACCATTCCGTTTGAACGCGTTCGCATTTCAAGTCGGTCCCGTATACCGCTCGGAGAGCGGTAAGCGAGAGTATGGCTATAAAGGGTTGCGCTCCGGGGCGAGATAGTAGAACTGGCGACTCGGGCGAGCACGGCCGTGACTCCAAGAGACCGCTCAAGCATTATGCTCGGTGATCGCACCTGATGTTTCGTTATGCAAGTTGAGCAAAAGTGACGACGCGCGGCAAGTAACTGCTTCCGCCACGGTCGCCAACTAACCGAAATTGATTTTCCATGTCGACTCGATCTGCTCATGAAGCTCAACCTACGCGCATCAATACCGTTACTTGTCATGCGTCTGTGTCCGAGATCAATGACCAGCTATGGTAGTTGACTGCGGTAAAAACATTAGCAGGCTGCCGAGTCGTGAAGGGCGAATTTCCTCGTGTGTGCGGCGAGGATGAGCCAATCGAAGGGGCGTAAACGGGCTGCATGCGCGGTTTTCGGTGTCGTTTCGTCTCAATGTTTGAGGCTCCAGACAGAGTGATCCCGTTGCTGCGAACATCTTCGGAATGCGAACGAGGTTGCAAGCGGCGGCGGTGAGCACGCAGAGCAACTCGACCAGGCCGGCCACAGTACCGGGTCTTCCGCAGTCCGCCGATCGTCGTGATCCCGAATGGTTCTTCGATCCGTTTGCACTTGATCGTGCTGCAATAGCAGGGATTCCGGCCGTGCGCGCGTCGACTGCCGAGGACATGCCGAGTGCAGCCGAGCGCGCGGCAACCGGCGACAAAGTCGGCGATGTCCGTAGCTCTTGTCGGTGCTCACCGTGGTGCCCGGCTTGACATTGTCTTCAATCATGTCGAGCGCGGTCGTTCGCTCCGCCGTCCCCGTGGCCTCGGTGAGGCCGCCTTGACGATCGGCCCGCTGCGGTTCTCCATCATCAGAGACCCCTACGTGGTAGAGCTTGACCTCTTTGCCAGCGCCTTGCGGAATAAGCAGGCATCGGGATCGGTCGTCGTGGACTTCGTGTCTCGTCGTCCCTGCGCTTCTCGCAATGAAAGTCGCGCTCGCCGTTGCGCCCCTGACTACTGCCAGATCGCTTGCCAGTGGTGGAATCATCGCCATCCTTCCGCATGAAACCCTTTATGCTGGCCCATGCATCGGTCAACGTGCGGTCGACCGGAAAGTGCTTGCTGGACAAGGGGCCGCAAACCGGCGGCCGCTTTTAAGCACGGTGAAAAAGTACTTGGCCGCAATGCCGCCATCGAGGAACCGATCCCGCTTCTTGCAGAACACGGTCGTATCCCGCGCCGGAGTCATCGAAGGAATCACATCGTCACGCATGATCCTCCGTACAGTCGTGGTCATGTCCGGCATCGACGGTACTGTGTGAATACGTCGTGCTGCCGTCGTGATCGCACCTTCATTTTAGAGGAATTAATGACGATGCCTCGTTAAGGTGCAGATCGCGGGCAATGGACGCTACTGTCTGAATGCCGACACATCTTGTCTGGTTTGTCGGGTTCGCAACACAAGCTCGTTGGGCCAATCACTCACTTTGCCTCGCGGGTTAATAGCTGAAAGCGATCGCGCACTTCTTCCGGCCTCGATCAATCAAATTGGCACGAGTTTTGATTTATTTGTTGGGAGGCGGCGGCGGGCTGCCAACGGGGTTCATGTCGCGTGTGACCGCGATAGACGGAACGAACGAAGGAAAGCAACATGTCGGGCCAGCGTCAGATTGCATTCTTCGCGAAGGAGGCCATTGGCAGGTCCGCCTCAGAACGAGTTTGCAGATGCCTATATCAACGGACGAGAATCCGCCAGGTGTTTGCGTGGTGCTGCCGTAAGCCGGCCGCACGGCGCGCGGGCGTGGGAGATCTCCACGACTTCGCAACGGCAAAGCTGCTACGCGTCTGTTCTTTTCCTCGATCGGCAGAAAGATACAGAGGGTCACAAGGCGCCGACCGTTCGACTGTTTGCCGCAGCGAGACAGCTGGACCGAAATGGCAGGCGGTCTCGCGCTTACTAAGCGATCTCGTGACGATGCAGCGAGTTGCAGGAGATCATCGGCTTTGTCGCCGTGACACGCAGGCGCAGCAGCGTGATGTTCTGACGGCAATTCGCATAAAAGCAAGTTGCCGTGGCCGCGGCACCCTAACCAATCATCAACTTGATGGAGCAGAAAATGCAAGTTGCGAAGACGGCGTACGTTGGAAGCTTTTCCGAAGTAGCAGAGTATTATCCGGCATTCCCACCCTATTCACGGCGACTGCTTGACATACTTGTTGATCAGGTAAAGCACCTCACCGAGCGCCCGATCTTCGGGGATCTCGGCGCCGGGACGGGGGCGATTGCCTATGCTCTAGCTGACATGGGTCTTTCAGGCTATGCAATCGAACCTGAAAGTCAGATGGTTGCGGTGGGGCAGAGGCTCGGCGCAACTTATCCAAGCGTGTCTTGGATCAATGCGCCGGGAGAATGTACAGGCCTGGCCGACAATTCGCTAGATTGGGTTTGCTACAGCACGTCGTTCCATATGACGAACGCGAGCGAAGCGCTTCGCGAAACGATGCGAATCTTACGACCTCGGGGGTTCTTCACCATGATATACGTTCTTCCGGATCTGGCGACTGATCCCTTTCAACTCGAAATCGAAAATCGTATACGCGACATGGCCCCGGCTGTACGACGGGCGGTTACTCCACTCTTCGGTCAGATGGGAAGCTACGAGGCGCTCCTCAACCAATATCCCGACCTTGGGAACTGCGTCTATCTCGCTACCACCGAAGGGGTATACATGAGCGAGGACCGGTTTATCAGGTATTGGACTGGGAGGCGTGATATCCCGAGTCAGGTTTCCCCGGAGGTGTGGAATTCCATACTACAAATGATCGCGGAGACGTTCCGAAGGTGGCGGCCGGCCAGCCTGCGATTTCGCTCGACAGCATGGCATGCTGAACGTACGTGAGGCGATTGCCGTGAATCTCAAGAAAGCAATAAGTCGAATTCCGCAGGAATCGCTGTCCAGTGCGCAAATGGTGACGTCCTCATCGATCCAGCGGGACCAGATCGAGGTCGAATCGCCGCGATGATGACCGCTTCAATCTCTCAGTTTTTTCATAACGCCGCACAACTACCTGCGAAAATCCTGGTCTGATCGCGTGCGCGAATCGGCTTCCTCGGACTGTGGGAGCATCGCTCGACGAGTTTCCTCGAGTTGTCATTTGACGAGAGAAGCAGCCGAAAGGCGAGCTTTGCGCGTCTCCCTGTGAAGCTCCGCTCGCGTCGGAGCCCGGGATGTCCTCATGACCAGCTTTAGGCTTGAACAATCTCTGTGGCTGCGTTTGAGTTGGCGACAAAGAGCACATACTTACGGGCGACGTGCGCGGCGTGCAACCATATCGACTTCTCCTCAACCACGCCGACGCACCGCTGCGCTTTCGCTTCCGGGGGCTTACCCGTGATGATTTCGCTGATGGGACCGCTGATGTGCCACCTCAAATCCGATCAGTCGTAGATGCTCATTTGATTGTCCCTCAGCTTTGTGGGCGTTATTTGAGACTGCGCCATTTGGGGGAGCTCGTGCGTTTAGTCGTCAGAAATCCGAAAGCAGCGACTTTTCTTTCTAGGAACGCCTGAGTGGGGACGGTCGGCGCAGTCTCATCCTGATTGTCGCTGAAGTCTCACCTTGATCGCCGCCGCCCAACCTTCAAGGACATGAAGGTTGCCGAGCGACGCGCCCGTATCGTGCCGCATGGTTACGGTCAGGCGCGAACGATTGCGACCGGGGTCGGCCCAGTCGAGCTGGCGCGGGCCAAGATTCGCGACCGCGGAGCGACCAGCGATATCGCAATTGTTGATGGGAGAGCGTTAGCAAGGTCAGCGGTTTCGGAGTGGTACTTGCGAGGACGATCAGGTGCTACGTTCGATAGCTCACACATGAAGAAGAACTGTGACCACAAATCGGCGGCTGCCAGCCGCGCTCTGCTCACCAGGGTGATCGTTGGAACGCCGATCGGCCCCGCCATCGCGTTTGCCGGCAAAATCAATCGCCGGCATTCCTCGAATTAGCCCGTAATCTCAGGCTGTTCGCGTTACTTCACGAGCGACTGCACAATCGGCTCTGCTATCGCGGAGACCGTGCCATCCTTCGCAAGCCTAGCCTGGAGCGATAAAGATTGCGGACCGAGAGCACCAGCAAATCTCAGTTGATCGCCATGAGCACCGCCCGTCCTATCCGCGAAAGGCGCTCGACATAATCCGAATCCGCGGGGCTTGCAGGCTTCATTGTAGCCCTACGTAGCCTCCCGGACTAGCTGTTTAGTCCCGGCATTTGTTGGAGCGGGGTGGAGCTTGAATCGTCCCCCGGGGCCAGTTGAGCGATCGGCGGCGGTGTCGCGCTGCTTTCATTTCGCGACGTCTTCTGGTTGATTCCGTAGCGCTTGCGAGCGCTCTCTTGCTCTCTTGACTATTTTGTAGTGCTCGACGGACTGCCTCAGTCATTGTGGCGCAGCCGTGTAAAACTATGCTATAACGGATCGTGTCCCCGGGCGTGGTGTAGCTGGTGTGTCACCTGCTTCAGCGGAAGGAGCCGGGCCGGTCAGCTGGCGATAGCCGGAAGGCTGACGGTTGGATCATCGCTCAATGGCGCGATGGTTTCCAGCGTCATGTAGCGGGCGCGCTGGACCGCCCATTCATCGTTTTGTTCGAGCAGGATCGCGCCGATGAGGCGGACGATGGCATCCTAGTTGGGGAAGATGCCGACCACCTCGGTGCGCCGCTTGATCTCGCCGTTGAGACGCTCGATCGGGTTGGTCGATCGGGTTGGTAACCGGTATGAGATTTCTCGGTGCCAACGTTCCGCTGCGATATTTTACATCGTGGCGTATGGTGCGACCATCGGGACAGAGGCACCGGGAGCACGATGTGCGGGCAGGCCGATACACACGATGAGCCGAGAGCTCGAGTTAGTAGCTGGCCGCCTCTGCGACTCGCCCGGTTGCGCCGAGAGCGCGAATCCGTAGTTGTCGTGTCGCCCGCAGCTCCCGTCATGTGTCTGGCAGGAGGTGCGAATGCGACGGGTAATTGGCATCGATGTCCACCGAACCTTCGGGGAGGTGGTATTTTGGGAGAACGGCAGGCTCCGACACGCGGGCCGCATCGATATGACGCGGACTGCGCTGGAGGGATTTGGCAAGACCCTGCTGGCCAGTGATGAGGTTGTGCTCGAAGCGACTGGCAACAGCATGGCGGTCTCGCGAGTGCTGGCGCCCTTCGTGGCGCGGGTAATTATCGCCAATCCCCTGCAGGTGAGGGCGATCGCCCAGGCTCACGTCAAGACCGACAAGATCGATGCTGGCACGCTCGCCAGTCTGCAGGCGGCGGGATACCTGCCGCAGATCTGGACGCCTGACGCGGAGACCGAACGCAAGCGCAGGCTGGTGGCGCGGCGCTACCAGATCGTGCGGCACCGTACGCGGCTCAAGAACGAGGTGCATTCGGTCCTGCACGCACACCTGATCCCGAAGTGCCCACATGCCGATCTGTTCAACGCTCGCGGCCGGGCGTGGTTGACTGCTCAACAGCTGCCGGACGATGAGCGAGCGGCCATCGATCGGCACGTCCGTGAGCTTGACCGGCTGGCGGAAGACCTGGCCCTGCTCGACCGCGAGATCGCGCAGGACGCAATCGAAGATTCCGCCGTCAACAGATTAATGACGATCACCGGCGTGAATCTGGCGGTCGCCGCCGGCATCGTGGCGGCGATCGGCGACATCAGCCGGTTCAACAGCCCGCAGAAGCTGGTGAGCTATTTCGGGCTGAATCCGCGGGTGAGGCAGTCCGGGCTGGGAGCGGCCCACCACGGCCGTATCAGCAAGACTGGCCGCAGTCATGCGCGCGCCATGCTGGTCGAGGCGGCCTGGGCAGCGGCCAAGGCGCCAGGTCCACTGCATGCTTTTTTCGTGCGCATCCGTGCCCGGCGCGGCCATCAGATCGCCGCCGTCGCCGTGGCTCGCAAGCTCACTGTGCTCTGCTGGCATTTGTTGACGAAGGACGAGGATTACCTGTGGGCGCGCCCAGCGCTGGTCGCCAGCAAGACCCGCGCGCTGCAACTTCAAGCCGGACATCCACAACAGAAAGGTAGCCGTCGCGGACCAGCCTACGCCTACAACATCAAGGCGCTGCGCGACCGCGAGATGTTGATTGCCGCCCAAGCGGAGCAAAGCTACGAACGCTTCGTGTCGCAATGGAAACCGCGGCGGCCAAAACCCGGCGCGCGGGCGCCTCAGTCCGGCAGGACAAAATAGGCAGTCCGGTGACGCTTGCAGCCGACGCGTCACGCTTCGCCACGAGGTCGCCCGCGCCCGACAACCATAGTCGCGGCTGACGGCAAGGTCTAGCCACGCCAGGAATGCAGTCCCGTTCCACGCCAGCGTGCCGTCGTGCTCGGGCCGGTCAAGGCCAAGCCGTGCGGTGGCCGCGAATGCGGCCAGCCTTGACCGCCCCTGCGCGCGGCGGCTGCGAGATCGGTGGCCGGGACGGAAGAATGCCCCGCCCGTGGCCGAACAAAAGAATGGACGTACGGCGATCTCCGCAATCGTCGTCTCGGCCATGAAGAAATCGCTTGTCCATCTCATCCGTCGCTTGTCCATCTCATCCGTTGAGTGCAGCTTGGTTCGATGCTGCTGGGAAGGTCATGTAGGCGAGCACGTCGGTCTCGGCCTCGTCGAGGAAGCCAGAAAGCTTGGGCAGCTTGGGGCGAAGCTCGTCAGCGACCTTCCGCCACTGCGCTCGTGCGGCGTCGGCATCGTCCTGGGCGAAGGCGGTGGCAATGAAGGCGGAGACGACGCGCCGGCCGCTCTTGCCGGCATGAGCCAGCGCGTTACGCATGAAGTGCACGCGGCAGCGCTGCCAACTAGCGTTGAGCACCTTGGCCACGGTGGCCTTGATGCCCTCGTGGGCGTCGGAGACGACCAGCTTGACGCCGCGCAGGCCAGGCCGGGCGAGCTTGCGCAGGAATGCCGTCCAGAACGTCTCGGCTTCGGAGGGCCCGACGTCCATGCCGAGAACTTCGCGCCGGCCATCACTATTGACGCCGACCGCGACAATCACCGCCACTGACACGATGCGCCCGTTCTGGCGCACCTTCACGTAGGTGGCATCGATCCACAAATACGGCCAGTCGCCCTCGATCGGGCGGGCGAGGAACGCCTTCACCTTGTCGTCGATCTCTCCACACAGCCGGCTCACCTGGCTCTTGGAGATGCCGGTCATGCCCATCGCCTGCACCAGGTCGTCCACCGAGCGGGTGGAAACGCCTTGCACATAGGCTTCCTGGACGACGGCCGCGAGCGCCTTCTCGGCCATCCGGCGCGGCTCCAGGAAACCCGGGAAGTAGGAGCCCTTGCGCAGCTTGGGAATGCGAAGCTCGACCGCGCCGGCGCGCGTCTCCCAGATCCGGTCGCGATAGCCGGTGCGCTGCGCCAGACGTTCGGGGTTCTTCTCGCCGTAGCCGGCCCCGGTTTGGCTTTCGACTTCCAGCTCCATCAGGCGCTGGGCGGCAAAGCCGATCATCTCGCGCAGCAAATCCGCATCGGGGGTCTTCTCCACGAGCGGTCGCAGGTTCATCATCTCGTCGGTCATCGGTGGTTCCTCGGTTGCGTTGGCGTGTCGCAACCCGATCCTACCGGAGAACTGCCGGTGACCACCGCAAAGCCGCCCGCCCGCTACGGCGCTATTGGGGGCGCGTACGGGCGGCTTTGCTCTACTGAGCTACACCATCACTGGGGACACGACCCTATAACGCATCCTTCGAATAATACGAAGAATGAACCAGCAAGGCTTGGAACTAAGTATCCAGACCATTACACATGCGAAAGCCGGATCACCAATCGCGGCATCACACCGGCCCCGAAGGATTCGGCCCCAACAGCGCCGCAACGTCATCGTGGAGAAGAATTTCGGAGCTCCGCGCATCCGATAGCGCACATCGGCGAGCCATGTTTTCGCGATGGGGATGATACCCGAAGCAAGAGAAGTCCACCTTTCGAGGAAAGATCGCAAGGTGCTTGAGGAACGTTGCCGCTCACCGGTGACGTTGCAGCGCGATTTGAAGCGGGCGCGGATCGTTCTTTTGGCGGCTGCCGGTCGCAGCACCCGATCGATCGCCAGGGAGGTTGGGGTCCAGCCGCGGATTGTCAGCCTTTGGCGGCATCGCTATGCGGATCTTGGTCTTGAAGGTCTGCAAAGCAAGCCCCTGCCGGGCAAGCAGCCGATCTATACGAAGGCCACCGACAAGCGGATTTTGAAGTTGCTGGATAAGTCGCCTCCCGCGGGATACGCGCGCTGGACTGGGCCTCTGCTGGCTGAGGAGCTTGGCGACGTCGACGTGCAATATGTCTGGCGGTTCTTGCGCAGCAACAAGATCGATCTGGCGGCTCGCAAGTCCTGGTGCTAGAGCAACGACCCGCAGTTTACGGCCAAAGCTGCCGACGTGGTTGGCCTCTATGTCGCCCCGCCCAAGAAGGCCATCGTCCTATGCGTGGACGAAAAGCCCTCGATCCAGGCCTTGGAGCGAGCGCAGGGGCTATCTAAAACTGCCCAATGGCAGATCCCTGATCGGGCAAAGTCACGACTACAAGCGGCACGGCACGACCACGCTGTTTGCAGCGCTGGAAGTCGCCACCGGGAAGATCCTTGCGACGCATTCGAAACGACGCCGCCGGGTCGAGTTTCTCGACTTCATGGATCGCGTCACCGCAGCATTTCCGAACCGCCGGCTTCATGTCATTCTCGACAACCTCAGCAGCCATAAAAAGAACGAGGAATGGCTCAAGGCGCATCCCAATGTGAAATTTCACTTCACGCTCACCAGCGCGTCCTGGCTCAATCAGGTCGAGGTCTGGTTTTCGATCTTGCAGGGGCAGTCGTTGAGCGGCGCCTCATTCACAAGCCTCAAACAGCTCGAGCAGCACATCGATGCCTACATCAACGCCTATAACGACAGAGCCGAGCCATTCGTCTGGACCAAGAAAAAGGTCCGCCAGCGCCCCTTCAAAGGCCGCCGTATCACCCAGCTATGATTCCGGGTACTAGCTGCTGCAAGCTCGTCGAACTGAACTGCCACGTCGTCTGTTGCAAGCCGCGCCCCCGGAACCAGACGGGAAACTCTGCCGCCATTGAGTGTTGGTGCATTCCAACATCGCGTCCTCAACCATCGGTTCCGATACCTCTCACCAGAGTAGGTAGGTTTCGATCTACCATTGATGCTGTATCGTCAGTAAATAGCTCACCTTACCGGTTACGACGGAGCTCATCACCATAGGACGAGGTGCAGCAATGAGAGCCCCAACTAACGCCCTGCATTTTACAGGACAAGTCATGAAGTTCATCGAAGGGACGCGTGCAGTTACCGAGCCTGAACTTCAAGCCAACAACATCACCCGTTATCATGTCACAAGCTTCTATCGCGAACAGATTACCAACAGTGGTTACTACGACGAGCTCAAGTACATTGTGGAGCCCTCAGTTGAGGAGTTCGATAGTCCTGGCAGTCTGGATACGAGTGGCGAGCACAACAATACGGTCGTACCCGGACTGCAGCACAAGTACGACCAGACTGGGTTGTTGCTGGTAACGGACCGTTGCGCGTCGTATTGCCGGTATTGCTTTCGCAAAAGAATTGTCGGTAAGAATTCGGATGAAATCGTGCCTGATTTCACCCAGGTTGCGCAATATATCGGCGACCATCCTGAGATGACGAACGTGCTGCTATCGGGAGGCGACCCGTTCGTGCTCAGCACCGGGAAGCTCAACAAAATTCTCGATCATCTGCTGCCTATCCCACATTTGGATTCAATTCGATTCGGCACAAAGATGATCGCCTATGAGCCCAAGCGGTTTGAGGATTCCACTCTAACGGCATTGTTCCAACGAATCCATCAAGCAGGCAAGGCGGCAATAATCGTTACACATTTCGATCACATCGGTGAGATTTCGCTCGACGCGGAGCGCATAATTTGTGCTTTGCGCGCACAAAGCGTGCAATTCCTCAATCAGGCCGTGCTGCTCGCGAAAGTCAACGATGATCCCGAGGTCTTGGCGAGAACGTTTGCCAAATGTCACCAGATCGGGGTGCGACCCTATTATCTGTTCCAGGGCAGGCCGGTGAAAGGCGCGTCGCACTTCCAGGTTCCACTGCGCCGCGGAGTAGAGATTACGCGCGGCATCAACCAACGGCTCAGCGGCATCCACAAAACATTCAAATACATCATGTCGCATTACACGGGAAAAATTGAGATTCTCGACCTTGGAGACGATGGCCGCGTTTATATGCGATATCATCAGAACAAGGTGCCCGCAAAGCTCGGAAAGATCTTTTCGCGACCGTACATCGAAGCGGCCTGCTGGTTGGACGATTTGCCCGAAGGATGAGAACATACAGCATGTAACGTCGACTGCCGCCGCAGACTGCGGGGACTGCAAACGCCCAGCCCTCTATACGGCTCAACACGCGGCGGTGGGGATTGCCGCGCTCGCCCAAGGAATGGCCGGAATGCGATCGGCGCGGCGGTGCGCCGCCAGTTCATCTTGGTGGAGCGCATGTTCGCCCGTCTCACGGACTTTCGCCGTATCGCGACCGCTACGACAAGTTCGCTGGCGCCTTCATGGCTCTATTGAGTCCGGACCCTAGCGCACGAGCTTTCCGCGGCAGGCTGAGCAGAGATTATTCTGCCGCTCGGCGTAGCGCTCGCAACGCTGCCGACCTCGCCTCGTATGTAAAATTCTTATTTGCTCGCGAGATTACTCTTCCAGTTCTGCAAGTCCGCCGAGAGCGTATTGCTTATGTCTACTGCAAGCCGTCGCGGTCGTGCTGCTTCAAGAAGACTAGCGAAGTACGTTACGGTAGCTGCGGATGAATGATGAGTATGTATGATCAAGGGAACGACCATCGCCAGCAATGGGTGGCTGACCCGCCGATGTGAGCCGGACGGCCTGTCAGGGCTCGTAGCTTGCGGAGGCCATGTGTGTCTGTCTGAAACCAAACACGTCTGATGTCGGGAATCCGCCAAGCTGTTTGGAGCGGGACATTCCACCCTCAAAGTCGTCAGCGATCCGGCGCGCCGCACTGGCATAAATCCTGCTGCAACCTTTCTGGGAGAAAGCTAGGAGGATGCCATGCCAAGCGACCATCCGTTACCCATTGTCTTCAACCACGCGAGAATTTGCGTATCTTTCTACTGCAATCTTCATTGCGAGCACTGCTATGTTCCTGAAGAGTATCGGGATCAATACAAGCGGCTTTTGGAGCCATCACAATTATCTATTGAGGAGATGATAGATTTCATCGATCTTCTCGCCGACAAATATTCCCTGAGAAAAGTCTCATTGACGGGTGGCGAGCCGCTTCTGAAATTGGTGTTCCCGCGCACGGCAGCCCTGATGGCCCATGCGAACAAGCGAGGCCTTCACGTGCAACTGAACACTGGAGGGCTCGGCCAGGTGCCAATTTATGACGTCGCCTCGTTCTTCGACGATCGCGAGAAGCTGACGTTACAGTTCAGCTTTGACGGCGCAAAGCGGAACACGGTGGACCGCTTCCGGGGTAAGGCGGGTGTTTACGATTCTGCGCTCCGGCAGATGGCTGAGGCGGCCAATTGCGGGGCCTTGGTGCAGGCCAGGATGACTGCCAACCGGCACAACATCGGTGAGGCGCTCGACGCCTACCGGCTCCTGTCGTCAATCGGCGTCTACTCCTTCAGGGTTAAGCCGATGTTCGCCTCGGGCGTTGCTCTCGGCAATGAGGACGCGCTCTTGGGCTCGGCTGACGAAATTCGAGAGCTGCAGGAAGCCCTGATGGAGATTGCTGCGCAACCCAGCTCAGCGCGCCTCGAACTGCCGCCGCCGATTTTCATCGATACGTCGCAGCCGCAGCCAAACGTCAGATATACCGAATGCGACTGTGGTGCCACCGCGGTCTACCTCTCTACAAACGGCGATTTGTATCCCTGTTCCTTCGTCGTCGGGGATCCCGATAGCCGCGAGTTCCTCCTCGGCAACGTCCGATCGCCGGAATTCGATCTTGAGAAGGTTTGGCGTACCTCGCCGGCTCTCAAGAAATTTCGGGCGAACAGCGGCTGCGGCCAATGCCCGAGCCAGGTCGCCCTCCTGAAGAATGTCGAGAACCGTGCGCTTGCCTGCGCCTGACCGGGCGAACGGTGAACGAAAGGCGGTCTCAATATCGGCGGTTCTCGGTGCGCGAGGAGGCAGGCAGTATCCCACCTTATCAGCGTCCGTCAGGTCGCCCCCCGTCTGGCCTCATCGGGTCCGAAGTTCTGATTGAGGCAAAAGCGAGAGAGTATCAGAAGGCATGCGAGGAGATATCATTCTCGTCGGGCTCGGTGCTTATGCCCGGGCGAGATATATTCCTCTAATCGAGGAGGCCGTCTCCAGCGGTCGAGCATCGGCCTTCCATGTCGTCGAGCTCGACAGCGTGCGAGGCGATGTGGATGCCTTTTTCTGGACCCGCTCCTGCAAGCCGGCGAGCCTCTCATGGGTACCCGATCTCCGGCGACGGGCGATCTGGTATTCCGGCCATGGGGAGGACGTCCTGACGGCTGTGGCACGTCCAGGCACGAAAGTGATCGTCGCGACCGAACCCAAGGCTCATTTGGGCTACCTGCGCGCGGCTCTTGGACTTGGCCTTGATTGCCTGGTCGACAAGCCCGTCGTTCTGCCCATGGGGTCGAATGGACGCCCTGCCGCGGACCGTCTGGTTGGTGCGGTAGCCGAGCTCAAGGAGATCTGCAATCGGACTGGCGGTCGTTGCGTGGTCATGACGCCGCGCCGCTACAACGCAGTCTACGAATTGATTGGACGCTATGCGCGCCGCGCCTCCCGAAACCTTGGCACGCCGGTCACCTATATTGGTATCGAGCATCACGCGGGAGTGTGGAACACGGAGGAGGAGATTCTCTCCCGGGAGGACCATCCTTACCGCTACGGCTACGGAATGCTTTGCCATTCCGGCTATCACTACATCGATATTCTCTCCGGTCTCCTGGCTCACAATGAGGAGCACTTCGGGAGGCTGGCGGTCGAGCTGGATGTCCACCGGGCGACCGCCGCCGATCAGGTCGGGCAGGTTGGCCCGGATCCGGTGAGCAGGCTTTGCGGCGACGCGCCAGTCGCTCGACTGTTTCCCGCGCCACTGTTCTGGGGCGAGACGGATATTGTCTCGTCCGGAGCCGCAAGGCGTCCCGGAAGCCGCGAGACCGTCTGCCTGTTTCGGCTCGACCTTCTGCAGACCAGCGTGTCGCTGCGCAACTGGCGGCAATTGCCAACCGATGTTTACAACAAGAACGGACGGTATGGGTCCGAGACCATTCGCTTGAATATTGGTCCCTTCGCAGCGATTGAGGCCAGGATCTTCAAGCGCGCACATTTGAGCACGGAAGCTCATCCGCAACTGAGAAGGGAGGCGCACATCACGCTTTGGCGGAATGCCGGTTTCCTCGGCGGGGCAGCCTTACGTGAACGGGTTTATCCCGCGCGGGACACACTTATCCGAAACGCTGATCTGGGCGCTGGCCGCGAAAGGCTGTTTGACGATTGGCTGGCGGGACGGAGCGACAAGAGTTCCCTCGATTCGCACACGCGGACGATAGCGCTCTTTGCTCACTATTTGGCAGCGCTCACGACGGATGGAGCGAACAGAGATCAAGCGCCCCCATTACGCACTGTCAGCAAAGTGCCGGCATGAATGTCGTTGCTTCGGCTTCAGCGCGCCGTCGGCATTCTGGGCTCGCCGTGTTCGCCGGAAACGGTCCGACCTTGGCCATCGTTGATCGTGACCGGGAAGGGGAGGCGCTTGGCCGTGCGTACGGCATGCCAGATTTATTTTCCGACCAACTGCGAGGCGAATGATGAATGGTGACCGTCACGACGTCCTATTTGACGGCAGCCATCCTCTGCCCAGCAACTACCGGGCGTACAGGCAGTCGGTTCATACACGCCTGGTGAAGATCCTTCGGCAGAATCCGGGGTGCCGCTTTCTCGAGATCGGCGTAGGGCCGACGTTCAGGCAGGAGCGGTTCAGGACGATCAGCGAACTCGGCATCCACTATGTAGGCTTGGACTTCGAATCGTGTCTGCGCCCAACGCCGGGCCGATCTAGCGGCGGCCGGCATCGCCGATCGAAGCATCACCTTTCTGGGAAATCCATCGGGAACATACCCATTCAACCTGATTAGGCTCGCCAGGAATCGAGAGACGTTTGATATCGTCTATCTCGATGGTAGCCATTCAATCTATGTCGATTTCGCGGCCGCGATTGCAGCAGTGCGGTTGTTGAAGCCTGGCGCCTTGTTCCTTTTCGATGATGTGAGGTTTTGCTTCGGTAGGAGATATCTGATTCAGACCACGGCTCAATATGCTGATGCCAATGAGAACGGGCCGTTGACCGAGGATGAGGCCAGCGAGCCTCACGTCACGATCATACCCCGAGACTATCTGATCCTTTGTTCAGCTTTGTGGTGGAGAGTCGTGGTCGGATCCTGATTAAATCGCACTCCGCGCGCCCGAGTCTGCACCCTGGATGCGGATTTGACGGTTCTCGCACGATCGGGCTCCGCGATCGACACCGCTGTCACGAACGAAGCCCGCATGGTTCGCCATCTTGGCACGCCTGAAGCTGCCGCCATGGTCATTCGAGGTCTTGAACTTGCAAACGTTCCCGACTGTCGTGTCGTCGTTCTTTCGAAAATCGATGATCGAGCTATGATCAAGGAGCCCGCGGGCAAATCAGCTACGAGCTCGGCACGGCGCGTTTCGCGCTCCAGGCGCCGGCTGAGATCGCGCCGCGCTGCAGGCAAGTAGTGCCCCGATGTGCTCGGTCATGGCCTTTGGTTTCTGGTTCACGTGTCCAATTTTTGCAAACCCCTGCCTGCGTGCGTTGCTAGAGTGAACGAGGCCCATGCTGCTTCGTGTCGACGGCGTTGATGTCCCGAGCCTAGGTCAGGATGGCGTTGCTGGTGAGTTCGCTGCTGTTATGGCTGACCACTATCTTCGATCTGCCATGCTCAATCGCCGGCCGCTTAATTCCTGCGGCCATCCGGCTGCCGGAAAGCGAGGGGCAGGTGCGATTGCCTTTCGATCGCCCGCGCAATCACAAACCATGGCGAAGATAGAATTCTCCGGAATCCTGCGTAGTGGTGCAAATATTGCTGGATTTCTGCGTGAGTTGATCCTGCGTTGCGAGCTTGCAGCAAAAGGAACTGCTATCCGGATTGGAAAATGTCTTAGGCGAGATTGCTAAGGGAGTTCGGTGTTACCAAGGAAGTCATGCTGGACGCATAAATGTCGTGTAGGCCTTACGATTAGAGCCCACCGCAACATATGGCGGTGGCCGGCCACAGTGCGGCAATCGAGACAAATGTCGGCGGTGGCATTGGCGGAAGGAAGACAATTATACGCACGGAGTTGCGAACGATTTCTGGAGTTCGCTCGCAAGGTATTTGCATTGCGCGAAATGATCGTAAGGCCTCAAAGGGGCGGGCCTTCCGAAGGGCATCACTGCAAGAGAACCGGATTGTCGTGACTTATCTGCATCCCGTATGTGTTTTCCGCAACGAGACTTGCATCGCTGGCCAAATGACCAAGAAGAGCATCTGCAGCGAGCCCGTATTTGCAGTGGCGCGCGAGCACTCGGTGTACGGATTCGGCCCCACTGGTGAGGGCATGGCGGCCAATGTCCATCGCGCGGACTCGCAGCCGGACATCAGCGGCAGCGTGCTTGAGCAGGAGCTGGAAAGTCTCCACTCTCGCGCTGGCATCGAGGATCTGGACAGGTATGTGAGCTACGGCCTTGCGAGCGTTATTCAGGCGGAGCTCTGCGGCGAGGGCGCTTCATGAGGATCGACTGCGAGGTGCATGCTTTCGATCTTAAGAGCCGGCAGGCTGCGCCCATCATCGACGGCTCCATGGAAACGCTGGAAAGCACCGCGCGCGAGTCCAGGATCACTGGGCTGGTCCTGGTCCAGCCTGCCTTCCTGAACGGCGACCCGGCCGAGCTCTTCGCCCAGGCGAGCCAGGCCCGGATGCCGGTGAGGCTCATTGCGCCCCTCGTTCAACCGCTGGCGCCTGAAGTGCTGGAGGAGTGGGCTCGATCAGGCGCCGTGGGTTTGGCGCTAACCTTCACCGATCCCGATCCGCTGGCCGAATCACTCGAGGCAGCGCTCCAGCTGGGCCTGCATCTGGAGGTGTCGGGTGGCCTCGATGGACATGAGCACCTGGCAGAGTCGCTCCTGGCCGACGGCCATCGACTGGTCTTCCGCGATTTCGGACGTGTGGACAGCACCCGCGATCCCGCCTGGGATCCTCGCCTCGCACGACTCCTGGCGCTCGCCAAGGGAGCCGAGGTGTGGGTAAAGCTGTCGGGGATCGGACGCGTCCCAGATAGCTGGGCCCAGGCAGCTGCGGGCAGGATGCTGCAGGAGCTCGGGCCGAAACAGCTGCTCTGGGGGTCGGAGTGGCCGCACGTCGCAGCCGACCACGCCTACGCGCCATCCTATGCGCAGACATTTGAGTGGCTTGAGGAACTCGTCCCGGACGAAGACGCTCGAGAGCGGATCCTGGGCGAGACGCCTGCCGCCCTTTACCGACTTTCCGTGTCTTAAGACCTGCATGCCGAAATGAGCATCGTCCACGGGCTCGCCTCTGAAAGAGATTTCGCTCAAGGAAACTTGGCAGATCGAAGCGGTCCATCAAAGCTTTCCGAGAACCCACACCGAGTGCGCGTAAAACCAGTGGAGCGGAAGAGGAAAGCCGGCACCGCAGAGGTTTGGCTATGGATGCAGACGTCCAGATTACGGGTGGAGATTATCTGTTGAGGGGCTGATGATATGTCTGATCGATTTCCAATCTTCGAAGTTATCTTGGAACAGCGCAGACGAAGGTGGGTGTGGTCCGTTCGCACGACCGGAGGCACGCTGGTCATGACAGGTTCAAGAAGCAGCCGATCCGCGGCTCGCTATGAAGCCGACCGGGCGCACTTTTTGATGCTGCTGAGCGCGCCCTACCATTCGCGGCTCTCGGAGCGAATGATCCAGGCTAGTCAACAGGTTCGCGCGCGGCGCTCGCTTCCGCCCAAACTTTAGAGTCGGTTGACGTTCGGAATCGCGCGCTGGTAAGCCGTTTCCGTCGGGTCTTGGACTTAGCGAGAGCCGGCCAGATAACGGCGGTGATGAATGTTCCCCTCCACCGCTCGATATGGCTGCCGCTGAGGGGCCGAGGAAGAGCGGTCTCAATAGCGAGGGTTTGCTGCGTTAGAGGCGCCGCGATTGCTCACGCGATGTCAGGCGGCTTCGAGGAGGGTGGCCTTTTTGCAAAGACGGACGAGCCACCGGCAAAAAGCCCGAGAGATTTCAGAATTGTCGCTGCGGTCGACAGCATAGGCGCGATATTGCATCCCGCTGCCAGTCCGTGATCCCGGTACCACGTGCAGAACGCCTCCGCGTACCAAATCGCTGACAACAATTTCAGGCGCCACCAGAAGGCATTTTCCCGTCATGACCGCCGGCAGAGCAAGGCAATTGTGATCGTATCGCGCGCCGGTCTTGACGTCTGCAAAGGTCAGGCTCATGGCCCGCAGCCAGGTGGGCAGTATGTCGGGGCGCGAGGTGATGTTCAGAATTGGCATCGAGCGAACGATCGTGAGGTTCCTGCCATTCACGTGACTTGGCGAGCCGACACAGACGAGTTGCTCGTTGTAGACCTCCCAATCATCGGCCGGTTCGATCATGGAAAGATCGCGCGTAATCAAGACGTCGTAGTCGTCTGACGATGTCGGCTGAGATAGCGAACTCGTGACATCCACGATGACGCCGCCCATCTCAGCGGAAAATGCCTGGAGATTCGGAATCAGAAGCGAGTAGGCGAACGTCGAACGCGACGTGCGCACCACAATCCGATTGGCGCTTGGGCGCGTCCGCCGGCGCATCCGTTTTGCGGTGAAACACACCGTGTCCAATGGTTCAGCGACCGTGTTTGCAAAAAGCCTTCCGAATTCCGTCAATTCGCTCCGCTTGCCGCCTCGCGCGATGAGGTCCGTCACCCGATAACCCAGCAGCACGGCGAGATTAACGGCTGACGGACTGGTGTGTCGGTCCTAACGCACCAGGCGCGTCCCCTTCCTCGCGCGATCGCGGCGCACACGCGAACCGCGTCGAGGGGCACCATTGTCGCTGGCCACCTGGACCTGCCACTTTGCCTGAAGTTCATTCGGCGCGACCGCAGACGTTCGCTCAGGCGAAAATGCGCTCGGCCGTGCGTAGATCCTCGACGCTGTCGATTTCGTACCATTTGAGATCGTCGCAACGAGCCGCTGCGAGCTTTAGACCCCGCCTTTCCACCAGGTCGGCAAGAAGCTCCTCGATGTACGCCTGCCGAGCTCC
This sequence comes from Bradyrhizobium sp. 14AA, assembly GCF_054185205.1. Lineage (NCBI taxonomy): Bacteria > Pseudomonadati > Pseudomonadota > Alphaproteobacteria > Hyphomicrobiales > Nitrobacteraceae > Bradyrhizobium > Bradyrhizobium sp. 14AA. The sequence continues at coordinate 35,459 of NZ_JAVAYM010000014.1, forward strand.
CGAAGCGATGATATCGTCGAGCGCCGGGACGATTGTTTCCCTAAGGGTCGAGGCCGAGAAACGTAGCAGGTTCATCGTCTTGAATAGTCTTGCACCATCCGCCGCAATATTTGCGGCGGTTTGCTTCATGCGGAAAGCTGAGATGAAGCCGCTATCCGACAACAGAACTGCTGTCCCTTCCATGAACTCGTCGAAGGGGGCTACCGCAGCCATATCGGTCGCCGGTCCGAGTAATAGGTAACGCAACGCGTCCTCCTCGAAAAAGACATCACCCTCAAGAAGAAAGCAATCGCCGGAAAGAAGTGCGTCGCGTGCCAACCATAAGGAATATGCGCTGCCGGTGTGGTCGAAGACGGACGACTCCACATAATTGATTTCAAGCTCACCAAAGCGGGTGCCGCAGGCATATTGAATAGCATCCTTCCGGTAACCGACGACAATCGTTACCTCCTCGACCCCGACCGCTTGCAGATTGCGGAGAGCGTTGTGAAGGATCGGAGTGCCGTTGACCTCGACCAGGGGCTTGGGGCGCAGATCTGTCAGCGGACGCAGGCGCGAGCCCACGCCGGCCGCTAGAACGAGGGCCGTCCTGGGAGCATTGCTAGACATTGAATGTCCGTTTCACTGGCATGGGATCGGCATTTAAGGCGTTAGGGGCTGATCGCAACCTGGATATCCGTGTGGAGAAACCAAAGCAGCGGCAACGCAGAGAGAGTGATCAGTGAGAGCCGTCGCGCCATTGTGTGATATCTCCGGTGTCGGGAAGGCAACCTCAGGCATCGATGGACATTCCCGTGGAGCATATGACGATGGGAAGCGAGGCTTGGCTGGCAAGACTTGGTCAAGAACGGGTACTGCGAGCAGGGAGAGTGGGATAGGTCAGGGGAGGTTGAGATATCGCGCTTCCGCATTGGCAAGTTCGTCGTACCTCAACAATTCAAAAATGTCGTCGAGAGCTGCAATATTTGGCTCAACGCCGGCAATGCTCTCTTCCGCAATGATGCGATCGCAGACGTGCCGCATGGCCAATATTGCAGCCCGGACGGAGTGGTTGGCCCAAATCACTGTGGAGATGCCGGCATCACGGTATGCAGAGACAGGTGTGGAATAGTATTTCGTTGGAACGATCACGACAGGCAGGCGGCTTTGCCAGGCAGTTGCAAAAGAGATGATCTCCTCCGCGGTGCTCTTGCGCGAGTGAATAAGGATCGCATCGGCACCAGCCGCAGCGTAAGCGCTAGCTCGTGAAATGGCTTCGTCCAATCCATGGCCGGCTATCAGCGCTTCGGTCCGCGCCACCAGGACCAAGTCGTCCGCCACTGTATCCTTTACTGCGCGCAGTCGACCGGAGAACTCGTCGACATCGGCTAGCGGATGCCGATCCCCAACAAACGAGTTGATCTTCGGAAAACAGCTGTCCTCCAGCGCAATCCCGGCAGCGCCCCGCTGTCGGAGTTTGCGTGCCACAAGGCGCGCATTGTTGAAATTCCCGAACCCGCCGTCGCCGTCCACGAGCACAGGTAATTCGGTCGAGTCCACTATGCGCTCGACCACGTCGACGAACTGACTCCATGAAGCCTCATTGGCATCGCGGTAGCCGAGAGAGCTTGCAATTGAGAGGCCCGAGGCCCAGAGGCCTTTGAAGCCCGCGCGCTTGGCAATCGTGCCCGAAAGCGCATCATGAGCTTCCATCAGGAACAAGAGGTCGCTCCCGGAACAGATCTTAGCGCGAAGCTCTTGCGAGAGTGAGGGGCGCGCGCTTCGCTCCGGGCAATTTGCGACAGCCGATTTTGGTTGATATTGCATGCCAAATTCCTTGCAGATGCATTTTACCTGTCGGGCGTGCAATGCGTGCTTGGTCCAGGTCTCGATGACCAAGTCGTTTGGGCGATCCCGCAGCTCAATCGCCAACTGACACAGGTTTGTCATCTTGAGCAATTGCCAGCGCTGGTAGTTGACCGCGGCACAACGCGTTCCATCTTCTTGTAAAGGGGCGGCTACCCCTCAACAAATCCCAGGACATTCGATCGTTGGCCGCTGAAAAGTCGAAGAGCGCACGCGTTTGACAGCCAGCGAACCTCGTCTGCTTGCAGCTTCGCGTGTTGCACGACATGGGGAAAACCTGGTGGTCCCGACTTACTCCTGGCGTTGCCATGCGTAATCCACCGAAATCGTGGTCGACGTCTTCCATCCCCGGTTGAGAGTGGTTGCAGTCGTTCACTTCTGTTGTGTGTCTCGCTCTCGCACAGATGCAGTGAGCAAACGCACCCCCAGCCGTCCTCGTTCGATATCAGCCAATTTCCGGGCCATCGAAACAGCGGTGTCCGATCTACGACGTAGCGCGCTTCGACCGCATTATGCGACGCAATCGATCATTGATGTTCCATAGCGTTTGTCTCCAAGCTGGCTTCGCGAGCACCACAACTGGTACGAGACTTGCTGTTCTCATCTCAGGTTCTCGGAAGTTATGGAGGACCGCGTGCGTGGTGTCGTCTCTATGAAGAAGGTTGCCGACGTCGCGCAGCTTGCGTGCGTCCCGTAAACAACAGCTAGAAGGAAGCAAACCATTAGCAGCTTATCGCAGCCCCAGTTCCAGCGGAGGCAGTCCCGCGTGAACGACGGCGACCTGATCTCCACGAACGACATCCAAGAACGCAACAATCTTCGACGTGCCCTATTTCGGGAGTGGAAGTCACAGATCCTGCTGCTGGTACCGCTTGAGCCGCTCTCGCGCGTGTGGGGCGGCGCGCGTTCGGGCGACCAGATCCGGCGAAGTGCAGCATAGAAGTGCTCACACAGGAGCCACGTAGGCGGACGCAGATATGCCGCAGCTTGTACCGGCGTATCGTGCCAAAAGATCGGCATCACGTCCCATAGGTCTACGCGTGAACAAAGACCGAGACGTCTTGCTCTGTTTGAATACTGACTGTGGGGCCTGAAGCATGAATATCGAGTGGAGTTGGGCGCAGGCGAGCGCCGAATGTGGCATCGTGCTCTCGAATTACCCGGAACCGGTATCGATGAGACTTATTCGAAGAAAGTCAGCGGTCCCGGTGCTTCGCCTTGTACGCACGCTACGTGTTGCGGTCGTTGCGATCCTGATCTCATCATCAGCTGGTGCGGATGGCGATTTGATGGGAGCTGCTCGTCAGACTTTCAAGCCGATCCCCTCGGTCGTTCCTGCGGTGAAGGACAACCCGGTCACCCACGAGAAGGTCGAACTTGGTAAGATGCTGTTCTTCGATCCCCGCGTGTCGGCTAGTGGGATCATCAGCTGTAATACCTGTCACAATCTTGGTACAGGCGGAGTCGATGCGGGTCCGACGTCGGTTGGTCACGGCTGGCAACGAGGGCCACGTCGGGCTCCCACCGTCTATAACGCAGTCTTCAATGTGGCGCAGTTCTGGGATGGTCGCGCCGCAGACCTCAAGACGCAAGCAAAGGGGCCCGTGCAGGCAAGTGTCGAAATGAATGCGACGCCAGATCATGTGATCAGCACGCTGAATTCGATGAACGACTATGTGGGCATGTTCAAGAAGGCATTCCCAAACGAGGTGGCGCCGGTCACCTTCGACAACTTCGCGCGGGCAATCGAGGCCTTTGAAGCGATTCTCATTACGCCCGCGGCCCCTTTCGATCAGTACCTTGAAGGCAACGCGACTGCTCTCGATGATCAGCAGAAAGCAGGATTGAAGCTATTCATGGAAACAGGATGCTCCTCCTGTCACAATGGAATCAACGTGGGCGGACAGGATTATTTTCCGTTTGGTGCGATCGAAAAGCCCAGCGCAAGCCTGCTTCCCACCGCCGACAAAGGCCGATTCGCGGTCACAAAGGTGGCGAGCGACGAATACGTTTTTCGTGCAGCGCCGCTCCGCAACGTCGCGTTGCGACCGCCATACTTCCATTCGGGTCAGGTCTGGAGCCTGAAGCAAGCTGTTGGCGTGATGGCTGAAGTTCAGCTTGGCGTTAAGCTCGGCGACAAGGAAAAGAACAATATTGTCGCGTTTCTGAATTCGCTGACCGGGCAGCTGCCCAAGATCGAGTATCCGATATTGCCCACGCGGACCGACACGACGCCGCTGCCGTCGCTGGACAAATAGTAGGTGTCTTCCGTGCGGCATTGCTCGTTGTTGAGTGTGTCGACTGCGGTGCGGGAGGCCAGGCGTCGGCTACACATGACGTTGCAAACGAGACAACGATATGCAGGATGCGAGAAATAAGTGACAAATCAGGAACTGGCAGAGATCAGCTCCAGCGCGCACAAGGGAGGACGCCCGCAACTTACCCATGAGGATTGGCCTCCGTAACAGCACCGCTAATACTGGCGAACAGTGTGTCGGTGAACCGCCAACAGATCGTGCTGCGCCAGCTCAACATCAAGCCGACGCTGACCATCCAGCCAGGTTTCCCGGTCCACGTTATCGTCACGCGCGATTTCGTGCTGACGTCTTACGCTCAGGGAAGTACGCCATGACAAACCTCAAGTTTGGGCCGCCGGCCGATGACAAGCCAGTGACGCTGACGATCGAGCTGCCGGCGGCGGTTTACAGGGATCTTCAGAGCTACGCGGAGATTCCGACGCGTAGTGGAGGCGCGACCAAGCCGATCGAGCCCGCCAAGTTGATTGTGCCGATGGTCGAGCATTTCATGGCGACCAACCGAGCTTTAGTGAAAGCACGGCGACATGCTGCGCAGTCCGTCCCTGAGCAGCCGAGAGATCCGGATAGCGCGCGCGAAGCAGATCGAGGAACAGACGCAGCGATGCGGATTCATAGGCCTTTTTCAGCCCCGGCGTCGTCGTAGTCGAATAGATGGCGCAGCGTCGTGCAAACGCGAGGCAGCTAGGACAGTTCGAAGAAGTCAGCGCAGGAACTGCTTCTCGGCGATGTTCACCCGGTCCATTCCCTGCAGGCGGAAGATTTCTCCGACGGAAACGATATCCTTGTTGACCATGTGAATGCCGCCGTCATGGCGAATGCGCGCGAAGACGTCCTTCATTGCCGTCACGGACGCACGGATTGCGTGATTGCCGTAGATCACCATCTTTACCTTGCCCAGGGCGGAGATCCGGGCCTCATTCATCTCGGGATACGCGGTGGGCACGATGGCGATTGGAGCATTGCCACTCCAGGCGCGCACAAAGCTCTCCACCTCATCCGGCGTCTTCTGCTTGGAGTGGATGAGGATCATATCGGCGCCAGCCGCCTCGTAAGCTGCCGCACGCTTGAGTGCCTCCGCCTCTCCGAGACCCGCAATCAATGCTTCGGTGCGAGCAATAACCAGGAAGTTGGGGTCTTGCCGCGAGGCAAGAGCCGCAGCGATTTTGCCCTGAAACTCCTCGATCCGGAGCAGCTCCTGCCGGCTCGTGCTCGCAAGGCTGGACACCTTAGGAAATGTCTTGTCCTCTATGACGACCGCCGCGGCGCCGGCGCGCTCGTATTCGGCAATCACGTGCGTGACGTTGATGGCGTTGCCATAGCCGGTATCGATGTCTGCAACGATGGGCAAATGCATAGAACCTGACATCGCACGTACCATGTCAAGGTGCTGAGTCATGCTGACGAACGACAGATCCGGCATACCGTAAAGGGCGGAGAGCTCAAAGCCGGACGCCCAAATTCCATCGAACCCGGCCTCCTCGGCAAGTTTTGCGGACAAGGGGCTATGAGCCGCCATGACGTGCAACAGGTGATTCCGAGTTAATGCTTCTCGCAATTTTGAGGTCTCCACTTAAATGGCGTGTTCACAAGGCATGGGGGCCAATCGCATTGATAGGCTATCCGAGGGGACCGCGATTGAGGGTATTTGCCAGGCGTCTGATACCGACCTCAGCAGCTCCCAGGCTCGTTGGCGTTGAAAGCGACAATCGCACAGCGTTTGGCACGACCTGATTGTCAACGGCAAACCGCTCGGCGCTCCGGATCAAGACGCCGGCAGCTGCCGCCGCCCGTACAAAGCTGTCGCAGCTCCACGGTGCCGGCAAAGGCAACCAGACATGCATGGATCCGGGTTTGGACACAAGACCGAACCGACCCAGTGTGGCTCGTGCGACGGCCTCCCGCGCTGTACTCTCCTCTCGGATCGCCTCGGAAATTAAATCGGCCCTGCCCGAACTTGTCCAACTCGCAACGACGGCGGCCAAGAGTGGAGCGGCGGTCCAGAACGAGAGCCGCTCGACCGGTGCCAGCGCCGAATCGCAATCCGCTCCCGAAGGCGCCACCACGTACGCTAAGCGTAAGCCGTGTGCGAGTGCCTTTGTCGTGCTCATGACATACCACACAACATCAGGCGCAACCTTGGCAATCGGTGGAACGGCATCAGGATGCAAGCGTCCAAGGGCATCGTCCTCGATGATTGGCACGCCGTAACGGCGAGAAAGTTCTGCAAGAGCGAGCCGGCGGCACAATGGCATGATCGCCGTTGTCGGATTCTGCACCGTGGGATTGCAGTACAGGGCGCGGACCCCGCCCTTCCGGCAAGCTCTTTCGAAAGAGTCAGGCAGGATCCCGTCCTCATCGACGTCAAGCCCCACCAACTCCAGGCCGATGATACCGCCAAGCTCACGCAAGGCGCCATAGGACAAGCGTTCGGCCAGCAATCGGCCACCTTTGCCAACCAGGTGATGCAACAGGACGAGCAGAGCGCTCTGCGTTCCGTTGGTCGTGAGGATGCGTTCGATATCGACGGCTTCACCAAGCCGTCGCGCCAGATAGCGCGCACCACCTAGTCTTGCACTTGACGAGCCGCGCGCGATGCCACCATGGATCAATCGGTCGAAGCCGTGTTCAGAACGAAGCCGCTCGACCGCGCGAACCAGTTCGGCATCAAGCCCAGACACCGCAGGCGGTAACGAACGAGTAAAATCAATCGGCAAGATCTCATGATCGGGGCGGCAAATTTGCGGTGCTTGGATTTCCATAAGAAGCTGGGTTTATATCTGCCAAGGGGATGACTCGCAGCAGAGTCTGGCCGCGATGGTGTTTGAGTCTATAACCATACGACGTATGCGTGTCAAAGGTTCTATACAGCTATTCGCAAAACAGTCTACATGTGCCCCCGGCGCCGGACTTGATAGGAAATGCAGTAGTGAAGGAAAATTCAGATCGGATTGAGCGGGCGGGTATCAGCCTATGGCGACAGGTCGGGGATGCGCTGGCCGAGGATATCGCAAGTGGCGCCTTCGCGGCGGGCGAGCGCCTACCTTCTAGCGAGTTGCTTGCTGCACGCTTCAGCGTCAATCGACACACGGTATTGAGGGCCATTGCACATCTGGAAGCGGAGGGCTTTCTAAGGATCGAACGCTCGCGCGGTGCCTACGCCGTTGTAAATCCCATTGAATTGCGACTCGGCGCCAGAAGTTGGTTCGAGCAGAACCTGCGGGACGGCAATCGCACGCCTTCGCGCACGATCATTGCGATCGAAAAGGTGCGCGCCTCGCTCGAGCTCGGGACGGCACTCCAAGTCAAGCCCGGCAGCCAGGTCCTCTTCGTGACCCTGCTGGGTGAAGCGGATGGGTTTCCGGTCAACTACAATTACAATTATTTTCCGCTTCAGCGCATGCCTGGCGTGGAGGAAGCGTTCCAGGCCATTGGCAAGGCGCCCACCGCCGACTTTTCTTTCGGCAAGATATTCAAGTCGATCGGCGTAAAGGACTTTCGGCGCAAAACGATCCGGATTCGCGCGCGACCGCCGAGCCGCGACGAGGCAGCGCATCTGAAAATGCCGATGAGCGCTTACATTCTACTGACGGAAGTCGTTCAGGTTGACAGCAAGGACAGCCCGGTCGTGTATGCCGAGACCTGCTACAGTGCCGGCCGCGTGAGCTTGCTCGTCGACATCTGATCCGTTCGCTTCGGGGGTATGGTGCCCGAACGATGGGTCCCTCGTCCGAAGGGTGCACTATCCCGGAAGCTGGCCGACACGGGCGGCAGCGGCGGTCGTATGCAGGTCCGGTGGATCGGAGGTGTTTGGTCCGGCCCCCGCACCAGCACCGTCAGCTGCCAGCTCGTTGCAAGTATCCTCTGGAAATCTCTTGCTCATCATTATAGAACGATTGATCGGCCGTAAACCCCTAATTCGGCCCGCTTGAGGCCATGGGGCGCGGGGGATCGAGCCGAAGGCGTGTCCGTCATCAAACGGTCATGCGGCAATGGTTCTATAATCATGACGGCCGATCGGCGTCCAGATATATGGGGAATCTTTTGGCAGGCGTATCAATCCGCCGAGTGTCTAAATCGTTCGGCTCTGCCTCTGTCCTAAATGGGATATCGCTCGATATCCACGATGGAGAGTTTCTCACTCTTCTAGGTCCATCAGGCTGCGGTAAATCCACCCTCCTCAGAATCATCGCGGGGCTCGAGCGGCAGGATTGCGGCACGATCGAGGTTGCCGGCGTCAAGGTCGATCACCTTCGTCCCAAGCAGCGCGATGTTGCGATGGTGTTTCAGTCATATGCGCTCTACCCGCATTTGACTGTCTCGGAAAACATGGCGCTGCCATTGAGAATGCGCCGGCTTTCGGCCTGGCAGCGACTTCCCGTCATAGGTGCTCTGCTTCCAAAGGCTCGCTCGGTGAGCACCGGGATCAAGACCGAAGTGGCTCGCACCGCAAAGGCGCTCGGGATCGACCATCTCCTCGCGCGCAAGCCGAGCCAGCTTTCCGGTGGCCAGCGCCAGCGCGTGGCCGTTGGCCGGGCGATGGTGCGTCATCCCGCAGTCTTTCTCATGGACGAGCCGCTCTCCAATCTGGACGCGAAGTTGCGTGTCCAGATGCGCGGCGAAATCAAGGAACTGCATCGTCGTCTTGGCGTAACCTTCATTTACGTCACCCACGACCAGACGGAAGCCATGACCATGTCCGATCGCATCGCGGTCATGCTGGATGGTCAACTCGCGCAGGTCGCCTCGCCGCAGCAGATCTACGCCTGTCCGTCCGATCGCCGTGTGGCCGAATTGATAGGTACATCCAAGATCAATCTGATCGAGGCAACAGCAAGAGGGGAGGGACGCTTGGCTGTCGCAGGCGCTACGCTTGCGCTCAACTATAAGCTGGACTCCGGAAACAGTGTCACGCTCGGTATCCGCCCGGAGTCGCTGCAGTTTGCCGACCGCGGTGGCTTGAACACATTAACGGGAAGACTGCGCTATATTGAGCACGTTGGCGCCGATCTGTTTGCTTATGTCGACGTGTTGGGCGCGAGCGAACCTTTAGTTGCGCGCCTTCCGGTCGAGCTTGCCGCAAACTTTCAATCCGACCAAACCGTGCATCTGCGGGTTCGACGCGAACAGGCCTTGCTGTTTTCCGCCGATGGGCGTCGGCTTTCTGAGGGCAGCGGTCAAGTTACACAGCTTCGGAGTTATGCGGAGTGATGTCGGAACAGTTATCTGTCGTCGACCGACAGTTGCGGGCCGATCCAGAAGCTTCGGAGACGTTTGCCGGCTATCTCCTGGTGGGGCCGGCTTTGGTCTTCATCCTTGTGTTGTTCATCTTGCCGGCGGGTGCCGTTCTGGCGATCGCCATGACCGACTGGCATCTTGGGGCAAAGACGCTGTCGTTCATTGGCGCAGCGAACTTCAGCAGTCTGCTTGAGGATCGCGCCTTCCGCGCGGCGCTCGGCAATACGGCCATTTACGTCCTTATGGTTGTGCCAAGCACGTTGGTTCTCGGACTGTCCCTGGCGCTCTTGATCGAAAGCGGCAAGAGCTTGCGCGCTTTCTATCGCGCAATCCACTTCTTGCCGTTTATGACCTCGCTCGCAGCGATGGCAATCGTGTGGGAGGCGCTGCTGCATCCCACGATCGGTTTGGTAAATCAGGTATTTGGGGCTGTTGGTTTGCCGACAGCCAATTGGCTGCGTAGCGAGACGACGGTCTTGCCCATACTGGCCGTCGTCGGCATCTGGCAAAGTCTCGGCTTGGCCCTGGTGCTATTTCTCGCGGGCCTCAAAGCCATTCCGCAGGACCTCTATGAGGCCGCCGATATCGATGGCGCCGATGGGGTGTTGGATCGCTTGCGGGTCGTGACACTCCCGTCGCTGGTTCCGGTCTCCTTCTTCGTGGTCATTGTCGTGACGCTCCGCGCTTTCGCAACCTTCGATATCGTCCAGATCCTGACAAAGGGAGGGCCCGATGACGCTTCGGTCATGCTTTTGTACGCGCTGTACCGGGAGAGTTTCGAGTATTTTAGGACCGGTTACGGAGCAGCCATCGCCGTCATCTTCCTGATCATTGTGATTGCTCTTGCCGCGCTTCAGACGCGCGTCGTGAACCGCCGGGCGCCCCGACCATGACCCCGCCCATGAAGAACCTGCGTGGCGTTGCTCGCCACGCTATACTGCTCACGACCGGCTCGCTCGTTCTGGTGCCATTTATCTGGATGGTGAGTCTGTCGCTAAAGCCGCCGGCCGAACTCTTCTCGTCCAGCTTTACATTGCTGCCAGAGCATTGGTTCGCGGTGGAGAACTACACCAGCGCGCTCACCGCGGCGCCTTTGCCAAGATACATGCTGAACGGGGTGCTCGTATGTGTGGCGATCCTTCTGCTGCAAATCATCATTTGCGCGCCAGCCGCCTATGCGCTTGCCAAAATTCGTTTCGTTGGCCGCCAAACCTTCTTCGGTTGCGTGCTGATCGGTCTGCTGATCCCGCATCAGGTGTTGGCATTGCCATTGTTCATTCTCTGCTACTGGTTCGGAATTCTGAACACTTATGCCGCGCTCATCTTCCCGTTCGTCGTCTCACCCTTCGGCATCTTCCTGTTCCGCCAGTTCTTTATGTCCATCCCCGACGATATTGTTCACGCCGCTCGCCTCGATGGTCTTTCAGAGCTGAGCATCGTGTGGCGGATTATGCTGCCCATGTCGTTTCCTGCCGTCATCACCTTTTCGATTGTTTCGGTCGTCAGCCACTGGAACGATCTGTTCTGGCCACTCCTCGTGGTGCACTCTCAAGAGTTCATGCCTCCGTCACTCGGCATCGTCACCTTCGCCAATGCAGAAAGCGGCAATGATTACGGCCCCTTGATGGCAGCGGCTAGTCTGGTTGTCGCGCCATTAATCATTTCGTTTTTTGCCGCGCAGCGTTGGTTTATCGACGGACTCACGGCCGGAAGCATCAAATGAACGTTCTGAAGATTGTGAGCCTGCGTTGCTTGCTTGCAGCGGTAGTCGTCGGAGGCGTTTTGATCGGACACATTGCCTGCGCCCATTCTGCCGTCTTGCGAGTCTCCGCAGCGCCCTCGACGTTCTCAAAAACCTTTCGCGCCCTGGCATCCGCGTTCGAGCGAGAGAACCCCGGCGTTCGCATCGATCTTGACGTCTCGCAATTCGACCAGCCTGCGATCATGCGACAAACTCTGCGAATGGCAATCTTCGGTGACTTGCCGGACGTCTCCTTTCAGGGCTCGAACTATCTCCGCCTCCTCGCCGACCGCGACTTGCTGGTCCCGCTGGACCAGTTCATGAATGCCGATCCTGCGTGGAATCCACAACTCTACTCCTCCTCGATCGTATCCGCCGGCCGCGTCGGGAAAACGACCTACGGTCTGGGTGTCGGGATGTCCTTTCCTATCATTTTTTATAACAAATCTCTCGTCTCAAAGGTTCAGGAGGGAGCTGGTTCAATCCCTAGCAATTGGGATGACATGCTAGATGTCGCCAGACGCATTCAGTCAGAAAACATCCAGGTCCTCGGAATTTTCTCCGAATACAACTCATTCATGTTCCAAGGGCTGGTGGGCTGCTTCGGCGGATCCATGATGAATTCCGACGACTCGCGGATCAGCTTTACGGACAGCGCCGGCCGAGAGGCAATGGAGTTGATACGTCGCATCGGTCTCGCCGGACAAGCGAAGGTCGACATGACCAAATCGCAGGCGCGGCAGGCGTTTGCGGGAGCCCGGATCGCAATCCTGCTAGATTCGAGCAGCAGCCTTGCATCCTTTGAAAATGAGGTGGCCGGCCGCTTCGAAATCGGCACGGCTCCGTTGCCGATGACGGGAACCGACGCGTCGCTTCCAACCGCAGGCATAACGGTCGTGATGCATACGACTGATCCGGCGCGACAAGCCCTTGCATGGCGTTTCATGAAATTCGTAACCGGCGTAGAGGGGCAAACTGTGGTCGCAACGACGACCGGCTATGTTCCCGCCAACCAAACCGTGATCGCGAAGTCTGGGTCTGTCGCCGATTACTATGCGGCGCGTCCAAATGTGCAAGCGGCGCTGCGTTCCATCCCGCGTGGTCGAGGCTGGTATGCCTTCCCGGGCGAAAATGCTGGCCGGATTGACATGATGATCGAGGATCGCGTGGGCGACGTCATGAGACTTCGACAACTTCCCGCTCCGGCGCTCGATCGCCTTGCCAAAGACATCAGCACTCAGCTGCCGAAATGATGCGATAGATCGTTGGCGATGCGATCCGGCGTTCGTTGACATCCAAAAACGAGCGCATTCGCAGCTTTTGCGCGCCGTCGTTTGGTAGAACCTAAACCCGTTGCATTGGCTTGAGCGCCGCGTGCCCTCGCTTTGCGATTGCGCCAGATATTGTCCATCCCTCAGCAGCACCAAGCAGCTCGCCGGTGCACCACCAAGCGAAAAAATGCGCGATCTTCTGATTGTCACAAAACCGTATCTTACCAACTATAATTATAGAACTAATAGAGAGGCGCGCCGCTGACGATGAGGACGTGGCGATCAAACGGGCAGCAGGAGGGCCTATAGATGCGACGAGTCTCAAGTACCGCAGGCCAGCGGGGTATCAGGCGTCACTACGCGGCGCTTTGGCTGGCTGCAAGCGTTCCGCCGGTGATTGGGGCGACTGGTGCGCGCGCCCAGCAGACGACGGACCTTGGGACCGTCGAGACCTCGGACAATGCCGGCGACGTCAATTCCGCGGTCTATCAAGCGCCGACGACAACGCCCTTGACCGTGACGCAGCCGACCTCCGTCATCAGCAGGCACTATATCGAAAACAATATTTCGGCGACCAGCAACTTCGACAAGGTCATCAACGTCGCGCCAAGCGTGTCGACTTCGCCCAGCGGATCCGGTGGGGATGATAGAAGAATGTCGATCCGCGGCTTCCAGGTCGGGCAGTTCAACGTCACCTTCGACGGAATTCCGTTTAGGCCTTTCAATCTTGCTCCGCGTCTCGGGGCCTTTGTCATGACCAATGATCTCGGACAGGTCGCCGTCGACCGCGGTCCGGGCACGGCGTCGACCGTGGGTGACGCAACGTTTGGCGGCACTGTGGGGCTGCAGACCAAGTCGCCGATGTCAACCTTGGCCACGACAGCGACGACGGGATACGGCAGCTTCAACACCCAGCTTTACGGTCTTGAATTTGATTCCGGTCAGATCAAGGGTGCGAACGGTGCGTCGCTGTTCCTTGACACGCAGTTCACAAAGAGCGACGGCTATTACACGAACACTGGGAAGGATCGCGAAAACGCCGCGCTGAAAATTCAGCAGCCACTCAGCGACAGCACGACGCTCACTTTCGTATCGATCTATGATGATCAGATCCGCAATTATTTTTCGGGCGCTTCGCTCGCTCAAATCGCCGCTTACGGCCCGAACTATGGACTATCCTCTGCCCCGAGCCAGCAGAATTATGCGGGCTACAATCACTGGAGGCTCCAGACCGACTTCGAATATCTCGGTCTCAAATCCGACTTCGGCGACGGCTGGCATGTCGATAACAAGGTCTACACGCACGCATACTACACCTCAGCACTGCTTCTGGGAAATGATGTCAGTAACAATTCCAAACTAGGCACGGTCTACGGCGCCAGCAACGTACCCGGCAGTTTCAACCCCTCAAACTATCGGGCCTATGGCGACGTGCTTGCGCTCACCAAGGACACCTTTTTTGGCGATGTGAAGTTCGGGACGTGGGCCGAGCACCTCCTGGGCTACCGGGCTGTCATCAACGCCGACATGACACTGCAGCAGCCCATCTCGACCAAGTACGCCCAAGGCCTCCAACTCGATACTGTTCAGCCCTATGTCGAGGCGGACTGGAAAGCGCTGCCGGACCTCACCATTACAACCGGCGCAAAGTACGCCTACGTTACCCGCGGCTACGCATCGCTCAAAGATCCTTACACGGGGGGTCCGTTGGACTACTCCCAGACTTGGGGAAAGGCTCTGCCCTCGCTCGCGGCGAACTATAAGCTGGCGCCCAACTGGTCGGTTTATGCGCAGGTTGCGGAAGGCTTCTTGACGCCGCCTTTTACGTCCCAAGGCTCCAATGTCCAACCGCAAACCACCTGGAACTACCAGGTTGGCACGGCATACCAGAGCAAGGCGTTCACGCTTGCTGGCGACGTCTACTATATCAACTTCAACAACATGATCGCATCACAGACGATCGGCGGGGTTACCAACTACTTCAATTCCGGTGACGCGATCTACCAGGGCGTGGAACTCGAAGGAACGGTCCACGTCGGCAGCGGGTTCAGCCTTTTCGCTAACGGAAGTCTCAATAGCGCGAAGATCGTCAAGACGGGGCAATGGGTTGCCCAGGCGCCGAACGCAACGGCTGCAGCCGGCCTGATCTACGAAGAGGGGAGCTGGTATGCCTCGTTGACCGACAAATGGGTCGGCCAGCGCTTTGGCGATGTCGGCGAAAAGCAACCGCTATCGCCGTTCAATCAGCTCGACATGGCCGTCACCTACAAGGTCAAGAACCCGCTGCCCAATCTGGCCGCGGTTACGGCAAAATTTGGGATCGATAACCTACTCAACAGTCACGCGATCGTAGACTTTGCAGGGTACTCCGGCGGATCATCGACGCCGCTGTTCTACACGCAGGTCGGCCGAAACATCTATAGCAGCCTGTCTGTGCAGTTCTGACAGCAAATCACCACCAAAGGAAAGAACATGACTCTGGACCGTCTCACCGAACTCGCGGCGCAGTCCGACGGCATTCTCTATGTAATGGCCGTCCTGCTGTTGATCGCGCTCACCGTGATTATCGATCGCTTCTGGTTTCTTGGCCGGACCATCCGTCGCGGAAAACGCGTCACCAGTACGGTTGCGCAATTTGGGTACCTGGACCGGAAGACGCTAGCAGACCTCGTCGAGAAATCGCCGCGACTGCCACATCGCGCTTTGCTGGAAGTGCCGCTGCAGCATCCCGAGCTTAAGGATCCGCATCGATTGTCCGAGCTGCTGGAAGAATCAATCCTATGGCAGGTTCCCAGGCTGGATAGCCGGTTGTGGCTCCTCGACACCATCGTGACGCTGGCGCCTTTGCTTGGCCTTCTCGGCACCATCGCTGGCATGGTCAAAGCGTTCGCGGTCCTGGGCGATGCCGGCAACGCAGCGACCCAGATCACCGGCGGCGTCGGCGAGGCTTTGATCGCGACCGCATGCGGTTTGCTCATCGCCATCGTCGGCCTCGTTTGCTTCAACAGTCTCAACAACTGGACGCGGCTCATCGTTCATCAACTCGAGACTTTGAAGATTTCCATGGTCAACCGCCTCGATGCTCCTCGGACAGCTTCAGGGGAAAGACGTGCTTACAATCCCGCAATCCATCCAGTTGCGAATACGGGGACCTAACCGATGCGATATTTGGAGGTGCGGAAAGGCCGCATAGAAATCATTCCGATGATCGACATCATGCTATTCTTGCTGGTGTTCTTCATCATGATCACACTGCGCATGATCCCGGCGACCGGCATCGCCTCGCAGCTTCCGCAAAGCAGCACCACACAGGATCTGCCCCACCCCAAGATCGTCGTTACCCTGTTTGCCGACGGCGCCATCGAAACGGATGGTCAAAAACTGACTGTCGACGATCTGACGGCCAAATTGGCCGCCGAGCCGGACCGAGAGCACGCTGCCGTTACCATTGCCGGAGCCGGCACCACAACGCTGCAGAATCTGCTCGCTGTGATGGACGCGTGCCGCAAAGCCGGCATTGTCCAGGTCGGGCTCGCCGCGAAGGACGCCAAGTAGGAGTGCAATCGTTGTGAGCATCGCGACAGCCGACCATTTCAGCCCACCGCAGGAACGCTCCGCGCTACCCGCGTCCTTTGCCGTCGCACTATTGCTGGAGGGCCTCTGTTTTCTTGCGGTCGTCGGCTGGCTCACACAACGCCCGGCTAAAAACGAACAGCCGGCGCCGACCATGCAGATCTCGCTGGTGGCTGCTCCACCGGTGCCGGCCGATGCTCCGGCGGATCCTCCTCCGATGGTCGCGGAAACTCCGCCGGTGCCCGAAGAGACCCCCCCGGTACCCGAAGAGCCTCAGGTTACGCCACCGCCCCCGGAGGTCCCTCCACCGCCGGCAGAGCTTGCTCCACCAGAATCCACTCCGCCGCCTCCGAAGGCGGAGGCGCCGGTCGTGCGGCCGAAGCCGGCAAAACCGCCGCAGCAGGTTCACCGGAAACCGGCTCCGCGTCCCGCGCAGCAACAGGCGGCGGCTAGCTCAGCGCCGAGCGCCGGCGCGATGTCGAGCTTTCAAGGCCAGATGCGGCGAGCCGTCGAAAGCGCGCTGGTCTATCCGGCATCCGCGCGCGCCTCAGGTCAGCATGGTCGTGCGCGCGTCACGTTTGCATTTCTTGATGGACGCGTGTCAGGAGTGAGCTTGGCGCAATCAAGCGGCTCTTCGCTTCTCGATCAGGCTGCACTCGCCACCGTCAGAAGCGCGCATTATCCGGCTCCGCCCCCCGAACTGAGCCATCAAACGCTTCATCTCAGCGTTTACGTTGAATTCAAGGCGGGACAGTAATCACCGAAACGATATTTTCGAGCGGAGGGCCGCAGTGAGATTGAATATAGACCTCGACAGGAAGGGCAAACAAACAGGAAGCATCAGCCTTGCGTCGTCGATGAACGATTCTGCTTACCAGCAGATTCAAATACCCATCGTCGCGTTGAGCAACGACGAGGGGCCACGGATCCTGCTCATGGCGGGAAACCATGGCGATGAATTCGAAGGCCAGATCATATTGACGAGGTTGGCGCGCGAGCTGGACCTTCGTCACGTCCGCGGGCGCCTCCTACTTCTTCCCGCGATCAATTTGC
Source organism: Bradyrhizobium sp. 14AA (assembly GCF_054185205.1). NCBI lineage: Bacteria > Pseudomonadati > Pseudomonadota > Alphaproteobacteria > Hyphomicrobiales > Nitrobacteraceae > Bradyrhizobium > Bradyrhizobium sp. 14AA. Next base: position 52,495 of record NZ_JAVAYM010000014.1, read on the forward strand.
CGGCGGCATTGGCCGGCACGAGAACGTCGCCGCTGGACAACGGCAATTTGAATCGCAGTTTCCCCGGCAATCCCCGGGGCACGCCGACCGAACGTATCGCAGACTTTATCGAGAAAACGCTGATTCCAAATTCTGATTTTCTCATCGATCTTCATTCCGGTGGAAATTCGCTCAACTATTTGCCCGCTCCAAGCGTCACCGATACTGAAGACGAAGCTGTCCGAACCAGACTGCTCGGCATACTCCGCGCCTTCGGATCGCCTCTCGGCTACGTCTTCTCCGAGCCACCAACTACGGACGTGGGAACGATTGGATCGTGCCGCCGCGCTGGTATCGAGCGCCTTGGCTCGGAGCTCGCAGGCGGGGGCGGGGTATCGCCGGAAGCGGTCGCGCTCGGAGAAGCCGGCGTGCTTCGCGTGCTCACTCATCTCGGAGCACTCGATTCCGCTGCCATCGCAAATCTGCCTCCACCAAGTCCAATGAAAATCCTCAGGCGACCTGGTCCGTACACCAGTTATTACGTTTACGCCGAGAGCACAGGCGTTTTCGAGCCGTTCATCGAGCTTGGCGCGCGCGTTTCGCCAAACCAGCCGTTGGGGCAAATCCTCACGCCGGAAGTACCTTGGCGCGAACCGTTCACGGTCCACTCAAATGTTTCCGGAACGCTCATCTGTCGGCGTGCGATGGGTCTTGCACGCAGGGGCGACGGGCTGATGGTCTTTGCTGAAGACCTTGATGGCTGAACCAGCACCAGATCGGCTCTCGTAAGTCCGCCGCGCTTGGCACACGGATTACAATGAAAACAGGTTTAACACAGCACGACCTGGACGGCCTGCTGCCGGCGGAGTTTCTGATAGAAGTCTCCGGCATTCCTGCCATCGCATATGTGCGTCCCGGCTTGCCAGGATCTCCTACTATCGTCGGACTTCCTGGCGCAGGCCATCTGGCAAGAGTGTTCTACGGTCACCCGGGCAGCCGGGCAGAGGATTTTCTCGACTACTGGCTCGAGAAGATCGGCATGGGTCTCATCGCCCTTTCCTATCCATCCGATCATCGTGCTTTCCAGCGCCACCTGCCAGATCTCACGGTGACGGATTGGGCAAACGCCGCCGTGGCGATCACGGCCGAAATCGTCAAAACGAGAGGTTTGCGCGGTCCGATTGTGCCGCTCGGATGGAGCATGGCGGGCCGGGCCAGTCGGGCGTTCAATGTCGCCGCGCGCCGTTTGGGTCTCGAGATGCCCGGTTTCATCGCACTCGCAGCGACTCCGCCATTGCCCGGCATGGTTCGCCCGGAACCAGAAGGAGTGCCGTTTACGTCGGAAGGTTTCTGGAGAACCGGGACGGATGATGTCGGTCTTTCCCTCCGCAACGAATCCTTTCTCCGTGACATCAACTGGCGGGGGACAGAGATCATCGACGCTGCCGGATATGCGGCGTACTACGTTGTGAATACTCCGATCAGGTTGCGGGGGGAGCCTCATCAGCGAGCTTGTCTGGAAAACAACTCCCTCCTCGATACAATCGCTGATCTGGGAACTTTCAACTACGCCGAGTATCCCTTCACCGGCGTGATCACACCTACGCGCATAAGCGATGCACGGCATGCTCTTACCGATCATGCGACGTGGGGTTTCCTGAACGGCCAGAAGCTCTTCACCGAATATTCTGCCGCAAAATCGATGGCGGCAACAGACGTCGCATGGAGCCGTTTGCGAGACTTAGCTTCGCAGCTCCCAAGCCGACTTTGTCGACACGTAGAGGGCGGTCATTTCTTCTTTCTTGGATGCGAAGGCGCTGCGCAAACCGCATCGCATATTGAGGATCTGTGCAAACAATTCGAGGAGTTGCAGGTGACCATGGCGCCGCTCCTCGCATCAGGAGAAAAGTTGGAATGCGCTGTCGCGAAGGACACCAGGATTCTTGTCGTAGTCGTTCGAGAGACAGAGCTGAAGGAAGCAGAGCGTTGCCCGATCCTGAGAGACGCAACTTCCTTGCCCTTGCTGTCAGGGCAAAAAAGGCCATGACCGAGTACCAGCCTCCGGTCACGCAGCTCCTGAAGACGCGCTCCAAGCACAGTAGTGAACCCGAGCACGGAGCAGGAGAAAGCGCTAAGCGGCAATGGGCCACTTGGAAGGTCGGCATCCCATCAATCGAAGTCGATGCCGATCGACATGTCACGGAATGGTCATTCACATGTATTAGTGTTCTATAATTCTATAACCGATAGATAGCCGGAGGTGCGTATGAGCGCAGCAACGACTTGAGTGGGAATACTACGAATTGCCCGCACGATCGCTCACGCGGTCAGGACGAATGAATCGGCTGGGCAAGCGTACGAAGGAGCGATGCTATTGTGACCATAGGCAAAGAATTCGAGGGCGCGTTCAGGAGGTGGATACTCTCCACCGTCGCAAACGCGCGAGGCGCGAGCCGGGACGCCTGCGTGGTGTCCTTTTTATCTCTCACCGTATTGGCGCCCGATGCACTCGGCATTGCGTCCGCCGCGGCTGCCACCAATGCCCAAGTCGTCAGCATGAGGCGCCTGACTCAAGCGGAGTATCGCAACTCCATTGCCGACATTTTCGGGAAGGAGATCGAAGTGCGAGGCTCCTTCGAGCCGACTATCCGGGTTGGCGGCTTGCAGGCGTCCAGCACCTCCGTGCTTTCGGTGACGCCCGTCGGCTTCGAGTCCTTCACCAAAATGGCGGACAGCATTGCCGCTCAGGTTTCGGGGGAAAAATACCGCGCCAAGCTGCCCTGTGCACCTAGGGCTCCGAACGAGCCCGATGATGCCTGTACCACCCAGGTGCTGAGCTTTTATGGCCGACAATTATACCGCCGCGCCTTGACAGAGGTCGAGATCAAAAGCGCCGTCAACCTGAGTCACGGCTTGGCTCAGTCGCAGAACGATTTCTACGCCGGCTTGCGCTATGGCCTGGCTAGCTTGCTTCAGGCGCCGGATTTCGTATTTCGCATGGAAACGGTTGTGCCGGCCGGCAACGAGCAATTGGCCCTGGATCCTTACAGCCGGGCGACACGCCTCAGTTACCTGATGTGGGATTCCACGCCGGACACAGAATTGCTCGAGGCGGCCGGGAGGGGTGACCTCGACACGCCTGCCGGGCTTGAGAAGCAGGTCGAGCGGCTGATGTCCTCGCCGCGGCTCGAGGTCGGCATGCGGGCCTTTTTCAACGACATGTTGGAGCTCGACAATTTCGACACGGTATCCAAGGACAGCATCCTCTATCCCAAATGGAGCTCAGGCATCGCGGCCGCGGCGAAGGAAGAGACGCTGCGTACCGCCATCGACCTGGCGCTGCATGAGAATGGCGACATGCGCGACCTGATGACCACGCGCAAGACCTTCCTCAACCGCGACCTCGCGGCTGACTATCAGCTGCCGTTCCAGTTCAAGGGCGACTGGGTGTCGTACGAATTCGCTCCGGATTCCGGGCGCAGCGGCATTCTGACCCGCGCCAGCACGCTGGCCATGTTCTCTCATCCCGGCCGCAGCTCGCCCACTAAGCGCGGCGTGGCAGTGATGGATATCTTGCTGTGCGAGCCCACGCCGACCCCGCCGGCCAATGTGGATTTCTCGGTGGTCAATGATACCAGTGGCCCGTTAAAGACCGTGCGCGAGCGCCTGATGGCCCACACCACCAACAGCGCCTGCGCTTCTTGTCACACTCACAGCGATCCGATCGGTCTGTCGCTGGAAGGCTTCGACACCATCGGTCAGCGCCGCACCATGGAGAATGACAGGCTGATCGATGTATCGGCCACGATCCAAGGAAAGCATTTTGTAGGTGCCGAGGGGCTGGGCCAGTTCCTGCACGACAATCCCAAATATACGGCCTGTCTGGCGCGCAAGGTCTTCGCCTATTCCCGCGGCGAGAATAGCGAAGACATTCCCGCTTCCGCCTTCCGGACTGCCAACAAGGCTTTCAAAGAGTCCGGTTTCCGCATGCGTGCCCTGCTGAAGGCCATGGTCGAGGACAAGGACTACTTCCGTGTGCCTCTACCCGAAGCCGCTGGGACCGCGAGCAAGATCACGCCCCAATAGAAGGAATCCGTCATGAAGGTTGATCGCAGATTTCTGCTTCGCGGCACATGTCAGGGCGCCTTGGCCGTCATGGGCTTGCCGTTCCTTGATTGCTTCCTGGACAGCAAAGGCAAGGCGCTCGCCGCGACCGGACGGCCGCTTCCCAAGCGCTTTAACACTTTCTTCTTCGGGCTGGGCCTGACGAGCAAGCTGTGGATCCCCAAGATCGCCGGCAAAGAATATGAGATGACCTCCCAGCTCAAGCCGCTGGAGCCCTTCCGCAACAAGTTGAACGTGTTTAGCGGACTGCGTGTCCCCCTGGACGACAATCCTAACTACCAGCACTGGTCCGGCGCGGCGGCTGCTGCCACGGGCATTTCTCCCACCAAGCTGAACGAGTTCGAATCCAAGACCATCGACCAGCAGATCGCCGACGTGATTTCGCACGGCGCCCGCTTCAAATCGATTTCGGCTTCCGCCGCCGGCGATCCCAAGCAGAGCCTTTCCAGCCTTGGTGCCGCCAATGCCATTCCGGCAGAAACCTCGCCTCTGGCGCTTTACACCCGCCTGTTTGGGCCGGGTTTCCAGGATCCAACCAAGGGCGACTGGAAACCCGATCCGCAAGTCATGATCCAGCAAAGCGTGCTGTCGGTGGTGGCCGACAATCGCAAGCGGGTCATGCAAAATCTGAGTGCAGCCGATCGTGCCCGCATGGATCAGTATTTCACCTCGGTGCGAGAGGCCGAATTGCAGATGGCCGCGCAATTGCAGCGCCCTGAAATCAAGGCCAAGGTGACCATTCCCCCGGCGCCCCCCGAAATGGTGTGTAACAACGCGTTGCCGAACCTGCGTAGCGTCACTCCTTTGATGGCGCGGCTAGGGGCCTTGGCCCTGGCAACCGACCAGACCCGGGTGTTCAATCTCAGCGTCTCGGAGCCCACGTCCCAGATCTTCGTGCCCGGGGATTCGCTGGGTTATCACCAGTCCACTCATGAAGAGCCGATCGATCCCGTGTTCGGCTATCAGCCCAAGGTCGCACAGTACAATCTCGACAACATGGAACTGTTTGCCATGCTCCTAAAGGAACTGGATGCGGTTCCCGAAGGCGACGGCACTGTCCTCGACCACAGCCTGGTCTTTGCCTTTACCGACCAGAGCTTCGCCAAGATCCATGCCGTGGATGGCCTTCCGATCTTTGTCGCCGGTGGCGCCGGCGGCCGCATGAAGGCGGGCTTCCATGTCACTGGCGATTCTAGTCCGGTGTCACGCGTCGGCCTGACCATCCAGAAGGCCATGGGCGTGCCGCTTGACGTCTGGGGCAAGGGCTCCATGGAAGTCAGGCAGCCTTACACCGATCTACTGACATCGTCCGTTTGATCCACCACCAGTGTGACCGTCACTTCGGTTGGGAGTGTTTGTTCGTATGCCTGTCCTGAGCTTTCGTTGTGTCGCCGCAGCAGTATGTGTCGCGCTCAGTTTTGCTTTCTTGGAGGCTGCCGCCGGTCCGGCGGAAGTCGCACAGATCAAGCCGCGTCGAGATAAATTGCGCGACATGGGCGGCGCCTTGAAGGCGATCAGTGACGAACTCAAGAAGGGACGAATAGATTGGGATAACATCGTCGTGCCCAACGCCCAGACCCTCAAGGACCGCAGCGCTTACCTGCTGAACTGGTTTCCCAAGGGCAGCGGCCCCGAGTCCGGCGCCAAAACCTATGCATTGCCGTCCATCTGGGAGAAAAACGAGGACTTCATAAAATTGGGCAAGGCGGCTCAAGACGAAGCCGCCAAGTTGAATCAAGCGGCGCTCAGCAAGGATGGCAATGCGCTGAAAGCGGAGGCGGAGGCGATGGGTAAGGTCTGCAAGGCCTGCCACGACAGCTATCGTTCCCCCGATTACGAAAAAGATGAAGACTAGGGCGTTCCATGACTTCGTCTGACGCCGGCCGCATGGAAGCGGCGTTCGCTGATACAACGGATCTCAGGGTCTGGGATCTGCCGGTCCGCGCCATGCACTGGCTGTTGGCGATCGGGATCGGCATATGCTGGTGGACCGGAATCAACAATGAACTCCAATATCACCTGTGGAGCGGCTACGCGATCCTCTGGATCGTGCTGATGCGCCTGTATTGGGGCTTGGTCGGCTCCTCGACCGCTCGGTTCGTCAATTTCGTGCGCGGCCCCAAAGCCATTCTCGACTATGCCAGCACGCTGCACCGGCGAGACGTTCCGCACAGCTATGGCCACAATGCGCTGGGAGCGATCAGTATTGTTTTGATGCTGGGCCTGGTCCTGATGGTGGGAATCCTTGGCCTGTTTGCGGTCGATGTGGACGGGCTCTATTCGGGGCCCTTGTCCAGTTACGTCACCTTCAAGCAGGGCCGCCATCTCGCGCATCTCCATTACCACTGGTTCAAGATCCTCCTATGGGCGATCGGGCTGCACCTGGCGGCGGTGACCTTTTACCTGATCTACAAGCGCCAGAATCTCATTGGCCCCATGATCCATGGCAAGCGCCCGGCTGATGCGGGGGATATTGGCGATACTGCCGGTGGGGAAACGGAGGGCGCGCGCCTCTGGCGATTTGTGATCGGTGCTGTCGTTGCTACCGCCATCGTGTACGCAGTGTCGATCGGCTTCTATTTCTAGGAATCCACGAAAGAATAGGCATGGAAGAATGAGATACAGTATTGCTGCGGGGTTTGCCCTTGCTGCGCTTTGCGCCTCGGCCGGAATCAGTTTGGCAGCTGATCCGCAGGCCACCCCGGCATCGACGCAGGCGGCGGCCAATCCCGACCAAGCTTCCTCCGACAATCTCCCCATGGTGCCGCCCGCCAAGCCCGGTGTTTTCACAGCGACGAAAAAGGGCGCCGACCGGTTTCAGCTCGTGATTGCCGGCCACAAATTCACGACCCGGAGCGATATCGAGAAATATCTCGCCTATCGCGCCGCAGAACTGACCTTGGAACAGAAGGCGAGCTGGTTCACATTTGTTGAATCCCGCTCCAGTGGTGACACCGCGCCCGAACCCAAACGCGATCCTGCCGGCCTGCGCTACAGTTTCCGCATGGAATATTTCCGCCCGGTGTGGCGCTACAAGTCCAGCGGCTCCCCGGGCTGGAAAAGCTGGAGTCCCTTCACAGGCGCAGCATTCATTACGGACGGCCCGAAAATCATGACGGACTTCGAGGTCAGTGCGGACATTGTGCTCCATAAGGGCCAGATGGATGACGCCAATCCGCTCGCTTTTGAGGCCGGAGCGGTATCCGACCTCCTGGTCAACCAAGTCTCGCCGCCAGAATAATCCCAGGGAAGGTCAAATGAAGATCCATCGTCGCGCCTTTACGGAATTGCTCGTCAGCCTCGGAGTTGTTGTGTCTGCTCCCGCATTGGCCGAGGGCAAGACCGTCGAGGTCTCTATGAAGAACAGCCCCAAGGGAATGTTCGTGCCCGCGACCGTCAACATCAGTGTGGGCGACACTGTGAAGTGGACCAATCCCACGGTCATTACCCACTCCGTCAGCTTCGATCCTGCTCAGGCGACGACGGTTTCGGATGTCGTCCTGCCGGCGGGGGTGGCGCCATTCGATTCCGGCAACATGGAGGAGGGCACCACCTTCAGCCACACTTTCACGGTGAAGGGCACCTACAGATATGTCTGCAAGTTTCACGAAACCATGGGAATGGTTGGAACTGTCGTCGTCTCTTAAATCCTGCCTTTGAAAGGAGGACGTCATGGTGCTGAAAAAGTATCTGATGGTCTGCACGGCGGTTTTAGCCCTGAGCGCCCATACCGCGCTGCCCGCCGCGGCAGCTCCCTGGAGCCGTGGCTATGTGGTGGGCGCTTATGAATATGCCTTCCGCTTTGGCGGTCGTGGATCTGAGATCGAACCGGGGGTAGATTGCCCGCGCGGCAGCTCCAATCATTTCGCCAACGACGTACAGACAAGAATTGCGGTGGCGCGCCAAAAGTGGCGCTCGCAGCAGGAGATCAACTGGATCTTGGAGCCCCCGGGGCTGGACCAGGCCCGAGGGGGGCCGGCCGCGCGCATTGCGATTTGGAGGCGCGCCATCGCCTATCGCGGATACAAGCGCGGCATCGAAACCTATATCAATCCGTGGGCCGCAGACGATCCCGGCCAACCGCAAGTGACCGGCCGCATCGGCGAGGGCTTCAATTTGGACAGCAAGATCGGGGCGAACGACTTCGTCAGCCCCGATGGCGAAAAAGGTATCGACAATGCGCTGTATCGCGCCTGGGGCTGCGATACGCCGTGGCGCGGCAATGGCAACGCATCATACGCGGTGTTCGCCAACGACAAGATGCGGGAAGGCCTGTTCACTATGGTGATCCGGCTTTCTGGAAACCAGGACCCGATGAACGACAGCGACGCGACGATGGAGATCGGCTATTCGCCTGACAAGATCGTGAAGGATGCCCGTGGCGGGATTGCCGTCGACTATACTTATCGCATCCTGCAGTCGGCCCAGTACACCAAGCTGAAAGCCACGATCAAAAATGGCGCGGTGGAAACCGAGCAGGTCGACCATCTGCACACCCCGCGCATCGCCATGTACTATGAAGATACCGGTGATACCAACTTCATCAAGGGCAAAATCCGTCTGAACCTTGCACCCGACGGTAGCGGTACCGGTTTGATCGGCGGCTATCGCAACTGGCGCGACCTTTATGCCGAGCACACCTTCGTCCACAAAACTGGCGCAGACACAAGCCGTCATGAAGACCATGTCTCGCTCTATTATGCGCTGCGCCGCAATGCCGACGGCATGTACAATGCGAAGACTGGCGTGTACGACGGCATCTCCACCGCCTACCGCATCAAGACATCGTCGGCCTATGTGGTCGATCCCGACGAGCCGATGGATATTCCGGCTCCCGAAGGGAGGAACCTCTGGAAAAAGAGACTCTTTGAAGCCATCAGGGCCAACACCATCAAGGGCATCGAGACCCGCATTCCCCAAGACGTCCCGCCAGGTAGCGGAGAAGCTGACTATCCCGTTTTTGAACAACACAGCCTGCAAGGTCTTCCTAGCAGGGATTTCTTCCTTAAAACGCTAGATCGTCCTCACTATCCGAACGGTGTGGGCATGGATCAAGAAGGCAACCCAATCGATGATCAGGGTAACCGCATCGACGAGCGTAGCGTCGGCTTCGACGAGCTAGGAAATCCAGTAAGGCTGGGACACGGCGTGGACAAGAATGCGATGCGCTGACCTGACGATAGCTTCTCGATTCAGAGCGCCGCGGCTGAGCTTGGAGTAACCCCGCAAACGGTGTCCAATTATCTCGCCCGCGGAATGCTGGCAGGTCGTCAATAAACCAAAGGCGAGACATGGCAGATCGAAGTCTCGGACGAACAGATAAGTCAGCTTCGCAAGCGCGTACGACGCACCAAACGCTCGAAGCAGAAGGATCGTGAAGTCCATTTGCTAGAGGGCTGATTGGCCGTGATCAGCATCGAGCGCCGCTCGTAGCGGGGTTGATGAGATCGCACAACGCACTCGTCTGGACCCAGTCCTTGGCGAAATAGGCGAGGTTATCGAGGATGACGAGGTCGAGGCGGCTGGATGGCGGTCTCACGCACCCGCCCATTTGATTAGCCCATGCTTCAAGGTGCCGCAGAATCGATGGCGCCATCCATCCGCGTCGTTCCCTCCTGAACGCGCCTTCCAGTCTCGTCCACCGCGAATATCGCAATGGAGTTCATCGAGGCCCAGTTGATCATGAATTTCCTCCTTTCGACGGAATCGTCCATGGTCACCAGTCAAAGCGGCTACTCGGGAAACAGGCCAGACGATTGGGGGGCCGAATACCTGATCGAGGGACTTCATGTCCATCCCGCTCCGAAGCGATAGACTCTACTAGATTTGGGAGGAGATTGCGGGGGCTCAGGCCAGTTAGAAGCTCAGTTACAAGCTCCTCGAGACTCATACCCATTGGAATGGGCCTCGTCTGCGAGGCTGGCGGAAAGGGCCTATGCCAAGAGATAGCCACGTCGCCAATCCAAGCTTGCTGGATCGGACTTTGCTCATTCTGTCGGCCGTGACCACAGCGACAATTTTCGCTTGGCTGTTATACTACAGCAGCTACGGCCTCGATCCATCCGACGAAGGTCACTATCTCAACTCTATCGCGAACCCATTCGGCTACGCAGTCGCTGTCCCGCCGTCCCTCTTCGGCTTCGTCTATCACTGGCCATATCAGTGGGCGGGTGGCGACATCGCAATGCTTCGAGTGGCGAACGTCACGTTCACTGTGGCACTGGCCTGGATTTTCAGCTTCCTTGTGATCCGGCGCCTTTGGACAGTGGGCTGGCCGCACGCGATGGTGCTATCGGCAGGGATCGCCGGCCCGGCGCTCGGAGCCTTCGACCTCTGGCTGCTCACCCCCAACTACAACACGTTGAATGTTCAGTCGCTCTTGATGGTGATGATCGGCTTGCTGCTAGCCGATCGACCAGGGCGCATTCGCCAGGTCCTAGGGTGGGGCCTGGTCGGTATTGGAGGCTGGTGTTGTTTCATGGCCAAGCCGACCACCGCTGCGGCCATTGCCGTGGTCGTTATGCTCTATGTGGTCGTTTTGCGGCGAAAGTCGCTGTTGCCCATGATTGGCGCCGCGCTGATCGCCCTCGCTCTACTGATCGTTACCGCCTACTTGATTGACGGCGGCACCACTGGGCTGATGACCCGGATGATGAAAAGTGAGGAGCTGTCAGTACTGCTGGGTGTCGGATACGATGTATCTCACGTGTTTCGAATCGACTGGCTCCCCACTGGTCCCTCGCAACTCGCCATCGCTATGTTGGTGGCCATAACCCTTCTGCTCACTATTTTCATGGGGCCTGAGCACAAGGTGTTCACATCGCTGACTCTCGCTGCGCTGTTGATCGTAACAATGGCAATTGTGCTGCTAGGGATCGATCCGATCAGAATCGAGCCTTCGACCTTGTTCCTCGTGCCGGCCTTCACATGCCTTGGAGCGATATTCTATCGTGGGGGATTGATTCTGCGCACCCAAGCTCCCACCAGCATCGCTCTAGCGCTGATCTTTTTGGTCCTGCCGCACCTGTTCGCGTTGGGCTCCGGTCGCAATTACTGGGGCCTCGGTTCGGAAGCAGCCTTGTTCTGGATGCTCGCGGTCGTTGCCTTCCTGAGTCCTCTTGCGAAATCGGGACGTAGCGTCACCAGCCTGCTGCCCCTGACGGTGTTTGCACAGCTGCTCACTTCATCTGTCCTCGAGGGTGGCATGCTCAAACCGCACCGTCAGGTGAGAGATCTGCGCGCCTACACCGCTGTCACGCCTCTGCCAGGTGGTGGCAAATTGGTGGTCTCGCAAGCTTTCCACAACTATCTGGCCGCCGCCAGAGCTCAGGCTCGTGCGGCCGGCCTTGAAGTCGATACCCCCGTGGTCGATCTCTCTGGCGGCTCCCCGAGCCTGCCATATGTGCTTGAGATGCGAGCGCTCGGCCTACCATGGCTGAATGGGAAATACAGCGGCAGTAACGCAGTCGCGCTGGAAGCGCTTGGACTTGAGAACTGCATCGATCTGGCCAAAGCATGGGTACTGATCGAACCGGACGGCCCGCGTCCTCTTGACCAATCCAGTATCATGGCCTCCTTTGGAGCCGGGCAGGCGGACTACATTGCTGCCGCTACGGTCGACCCTCCTGTCTTTGACGACTATTATCCAAATGCTGCCAGGCAATCTCTGCTGAAACCCGTGCGCCCCGTCGCGCTGGCAGAGCAATCGTGCCGCGAAGCCAGGCGGCGTACGCCTCCGACGAGGGCCGTCTTGCGTGACGGGTGGTAATTCGCGAAGCGTGTGACCTTAAGTCTAGCTTTAAGGTCATCAGGCGATGCGGGTCGAGGTTTTGGGCGGGCTGGAGCGGCGGCGGCGCTGGTCGCAGGACGACAAGGCACGGATTGTCGAGGAGACGCTGGCACCGGGCGCGAAGGTAACTGAGGTTGCGCGTCGCAACGGAGTAGCGGCCAGCCTGGTGTTTACCTGGCGTCGACAAGCACGGACATCGGAACAAGTTGTACCATCTTTTACGCCGGTGCAGATCGCCGCCGTAGCGGCCTCGGCTGAGGAAACTCCAAAGCTTTTGCCTACGGTTGATGGCCGAGTTCGCTCGGTGGCAGCCGCGCGTACTGGATTGATAGAGATCGATCTCGGCAACCGACGGTGCATCCGGGTGGATGCGCACGTCGATCCGGAGGCGCTGGCGCGGGTCCTCGATGTGCTTGGACGCCGATGATTGCTATGCCGGGGAACGTGCGAGTGTGGCTCGCGACAGGCTACACGGATATGCGCAGAGGCTTTCCGTCGCTGGCCCTCCAAGTGCAGGAGATGCTACACAAAGACCCGCTCAGCGGCCATCTGTTCGTCTTCCGCGGCCGCCGCAGCGATCTCGTGAAGGCGATCTGGCACGATGGCCAGGGAGCCTGCTTGTTCACAAAAAAACTTGAGAGAGGAAAGTTCATCTGGCCATCGGTTGCCGGTGAATCGGTAACGATCTTGCCGGCGCAGTTGAGCTATCTGCTGTCTGGGATCGATTGGCGCAATCCGCAAGAAACCCAGCGTCCGACGCGGGTCGGATAACCGTTTTGGGTTTGAATCTGCTGCTCGATCTGATTCAATGGCTTCATGATATCGAAGCCGGACGACCTCCCGTCGGACCTTGTCAGTGCCTTGGCAGCGCTGCAAGCCGAGCGTGAGGCGCGGCTGCGAGCCGAGGCGATGGCTGCCAGCGCGCAGGCGGAGCTGTCGGATAACGCGGCGCTGATCGCGCATCTCGAGCTGCGGATCGAGAAGCTCAAACGCGAACTGCACGGGCAGCGATCTGAGCGCTCGGCACGGCTGATCGAGCAGCTGGAGTTGGAGCTCGAGGAACTCGTCACCACGGCGAACGAGGATGAGCTTGCCGCGCAGGCCGCAGCGGCGAAGACGCAGAACGTCCGCCCCTTCATGCGCAAGCGGCCGGTTCGCCAGCCATGGCCGGACGACATCGAACACGAGCGCGTCGTCATCGAGGCTCCAACAAGCTGCGCCTGCTGCGGTGGATCGCGGCTGGCGAAGATCGGGGAGGATGTGACCAAGACGCTGGAGGAGATCCCGCGTCGCTTCAAGGTGATCGAAACAGTACGCGAGAAGTTCACCTGCCGCGATTGCGAGAGGATCAGCCAGCCGCCGGCACCGTTCCATGCCACGCCGCGCGGCTTCATCGGTCCGCAATTGCTGGCGACGATCCTGTTCGACAAGTTCGGCATGCATATCCCGCTCAACCGCCAGAGTGTGCGCTTCAAGGCCGAGCGGATCGACCTGCCGCTGTCGACGCTGGCCGACCAGGTCGGCCACGGGACCTTCGCCGTCATGCCGCTGTTCCAGCTGATCGAGCGTCATGTGCTGGCGGCTGAGCGCCTTCATGGCGACGACACCACCATCCGCATCCTGGCGAAGGGCAAGTGCACGACCGGCCGGATCTGGACGTATGTGCGGGATGATCTGCCGTTCTCCGGACCTGCGCCGCCGGCGGCGGTCTATTACGCCTCGGGCGACCGAAGGGGCGAACATCCCCAGAAGCATCTGGCCGCCTTCGCAGGTATCCTGCAGGCGGATTGCTATAGCGGCTTCGAGCCGTTGTTCGACCCAAAAAGGAAAGCGATGCCGATCACGCCGGCATTTTGCCTGGCCCATGCGCGGCGGGGATTCTTCGAGCTGGCTGACATCGAGAAGGCCGCCCGAGACGGACTGAAAGGCAAACCTGTCTCCCCGATCGCGCTGGAGGCGGTCAGGCGTCTTGACGCCCTGTTCGAGATCGAGCGCGCCATCAACGGCCGAAATGCTGACGAGCGGCGTACCGTACGCCAGGAGAGAAGCAAGCCGCTTCTCGACGACATGCACGACTGGCTGCTCCACGAGCGCGAAACCCTCTCGCGCTCCTCTGAGGTCCTGAAGCCTATGAATTACATGCTCAGGCGCTGGGACGACTTCGCCCGCTTCCTCGACGATGGCAGGATCTGCTTGACCAACAATTGCGCTGAGCGTGCATTGAGAGGCATTGCCTTGGGAAGGCGCAACTGGACCTTCGCTGGTAGCCAGCGTGGCGCCGATCGTGCCGCTATCATGCTGACGATGATCACCACCTGTCGCCTCAACGGCGTCGATCCCAAGGCCTGGCTCGCCGACGTCCTCGCCCGGATCGCCGATCTTCCAACGTCGCGGCTGCACGAACTGCTGCCCTGGGAATGGAAGCTCCTGCGCCAAGCCGATAAGCCCGCCGGTCAGCAGGCCGCCTGACCTTCACCCAACCGATCATAGAGCTCACTGTGCCCGCGCGCATGCGTCAATCAGGCGGTCCTCGTCGTATGCGTACCAGGCGGCAATGGCCGTACGGCCAGAAATAGAAAGCTGTGATCCGAGGTCGAGGGGCGCGAGGGCGCGAACCGAGGGATTCCCGCGGAATGAGCGTCATCACACGGCTTGCGCGGGTCAGCTGCGAGTCTCTCAAGAGTTCGATCGCGGTGATACATCAGTGAGTGGTCGGATACTGACTGCGGCGCGACAGAGTTGCTCCGAGCTTGATTGCTTCGCCGAACATGCCGAAGCCGACATTGTTCAGGAAAACTCAAACACGGCCGCGGGTGCACCTCTGCGTATTGCCTAGCGGCCTCATTCTACGACGCCAAAAGCCGTGCGACAGATTGTTTCAGGCGACGATCGCCGTGCCAGCGCGGACCAGTGTAAATGTCTGGGATGCTCGGAGCCAATGCATATCTTTCAAGTGGCATTCAGAAGACGAACCAACTCCCAATGTAGATGTCGCTCTGGCAATCACCAAAATGAACGCATCGTCCAGGGGCGGCGAGAAGGTCTGTCAATTGCCGTGAAGTCTAGTGCGGCAGCGCTCTCGTCCCCAACAGCTATGTGGCCGTGCCGACAAGCGAACCAGAATCCCTCTTGATACGAGCGGCAGTTTCATGCCCGAAACGGCCGGCAATGTAGTATTGCGTCCACAGGACCCCGTCGAGTCTGGTGTTGCGTATTAGACACTCTAACCGCGCAGCTATGCGCTGGCCGAAGACGCCGAGAAATTCGGCAATGCCGGGTAGATAGAGTCCGCCTTTGTGACGCGCGATAACCTCAAGGCCTGCGGCAGCAAGTTGTGCTTGCACTGTGGTGTCGGTCATTAGGTTAATATGCCCCATTTCCAATACAGTCTCACGATAGACAAGCCTTGCGAGCCAAATGAGCCATTTGGAAAGTGCGACCCGTGCTGTAAGCTCGAGAAAGCTATACCGCTGCGGAGTAGAGAGCACGAGAATTCCCCCAGGTTTCAGAATGCGTGCAATATGCAGAAAGGCTGCGCGAGAGTCTGGAATGTGCTCCACCACTTCGCTGCACAGGACAAGATCGAAGTGCGCTTCTGGCAGTCGTGACGCAGTGATGTCGTCGAGCTCGATGTGGACTGCTGCATCCTCCGCATAACGCGCTTCAATCGGTTCAAGATAAACTCTCTCGCAGTCGACCACGTAAACCTCGAAGAAGACTTCCTTAAGCATGGGTATATAGATGCCTGAGCCAGGCCCGATCTCGACCGCTCTTCCCTTCCGCTGAGCGAATCGGCGAACAGCATCCGTGATCCATGCGCGGCGCGCACCGTGCAGCCATCGGCGAGTGGGGTTACTTGAGCAGTACAAAGTCCACTGTTCGGACACAAGATCAGCGCTAGTTGCCATGCAACACCTTTCGGGATTCTCATGCGCGCTGTCTGCGCTACGCCCCGCGATCGCGCTCGACATGGGTCCTGAAAATAGCAATTTGCACTTCAGTTCAACCTGCAAAGGGAGGTAGCTACCGAATCCAGTAAAGACGTCCCACGATGACGAGCGAAGGGCGCCTATCACCAAAATGCCCTGATGATCTGCTGCCGATTAGCGTTCAGCGCATTCGCTCGCACACCGACCTCACGGAGGCGTACCGAGCAGCGTACGCGGTGGCGGCATTCATCCGAGTGCGCAGGGACTCGATCATTCCCGTGACTGTCTCTACGTTCAGATCAGCCAAGTGCGCCCTTGATCGATCGTCACACTTCCGGGTCGCGCCTCTTCTTCAACACGTCGCGCGTGATTGAGGCTGTTTAAAAACTATGCAATCATGTCCCGGAGTCGAGCCCTGCTGCGCCCACCAAGCATTGAAATCAGTGGTTTAAGCTTGGCGATCGACTTGCAAGGCATGCTTCAAAAAATCTGGGTCAAGTTTCGGTCACAAACTTCGATCGCCGGCAGACCGGAGCGACCGACTACTCAATACTTGCGGAGGCTCAATGCTGGACGACGTTTGGCTGCAACGCCGTGGCCCTTGGAAGCAACACTCTGACGACGCGCGCGACGCGTTCGACGCGGACTATGCGCGGGTCGTCCATTCCGGATCATTCCGACGACTGCAGGGCAAGACCCAGATCCTCAATCTTGGCGATAGCGATTTCTACCGCACCCGGCTGACCCATTCGCTCGAAGTCGCGCAGATCGCCGGAGGGGTGATGCGCCAGCTTCAGAAGGACTATCCCGGGCACGAAGCCGCCCCCTTTCTTCCACCCCTCAGTCTCATCCAGACCGCGGGTTTTTGCCACGACCTCGGCCATCCGCCGTTCGGCCACGGCGGGGAGGCCGCACTGAACTACTGCATGCGCGACGGAGGGGGCTTCGAGGGCAATGGGCAGACGCTCCGGATCCTCGCCAGATTGGAAAACTTCTCGCGGGATCATGGAGCAGACCTGACGCGCCGTACTCTTCTGGCTGTACTCAAATATCCGGTGCCCTTCAAAGCCCTCGTCAATCATGGCATCTTGCCCAAGCTCAAGGCGGGAGCCAACTCGATCCAAATCTTGGATCGTCCTACCTGCAAGCCGCCGAAGTGCTACTTCGGTGCCGAGAATGACGTGGTCGACTGGATCCTTGATCCGCTATCGCCGGAAGACCGCATTGAATTTCAGTCGTTCGATCCGATTCCGGAGAAGCACGGCAAGACGCGGCACAAGTCGTTCGACTGCAGCATCATGGATCTCTCGGACGATATCGCTTACGGAGTGCACGATCTGGAGGACGCCATCACGCTGGGTCTCCTCGACGAGAAGGACTTTCGCGAGCACGTCAGTGAGGCTGGAAGTGCTCCATTTCTCGATGTATTAAAAAAGCGGTATTCCGAGGAATGCGGCAACGACGTCTACGGCCATTTTGTCTCGAAACTTTTTTCGGACGGCAACTGGCGTAAGCGCTTCATCGGACGCTTGGTGTACCATTTTTTGACCAATGTCGAACTGGTGACCTTGAGCCAATTCGCCGAACCTCTGATCCGCTATCGCGCCCAGATCAAGGCTCCACAGCGTACGTTCCTCGACGAACTCCAAAAGCTCATTGAGCAAAAGGTCATCTTCAGCCCCAACGTGCAGCAGCTGGAATTCAAAGGACAGAAGCTTGTCGTTTCGGTTTTCGAAGCGATCCAGTCCGATCCGAAGGCGCTCCTTCCCGCAGATGCCTATGCCCGCTTCGCTGCCGGCGAGGACATACGCGCGATCTGCGACTACGTCGCCGGGATGACGGATGACTTCCTGCTGAAGACGTACGATAGGCTGTTCAGCCCCAGGATGGGCTCAGTGTTCGATAGACTATGATCCCGCGACCGCGCTTGGGCGCAGGCAACGACGATGGATGCTGAACGCAAGCAAACGGCTAAGCTTCTGAAGTGCCTCAGGCACAATCTCGAAGACAAGGACGCTACCGCTTTTCGCGTCGGTATCGATCGCGAATGCTCGGACGAACTGCTGACCTCCTGCCGAGAACAGAAGCTGGTGCTTCATGTGCCGGTCGGCATGAAGCAGATCTTCGACGAAGTGATGTCCGAAGCCGCCTCGCGCCATCTGCCGCAGCCCGAAGCTGGCTTCTTCCGCGCGTATCTCGAATTCGCCGGCGAGTGGCAAAGAGCACATAGCCTCGCGGCCGAAGAGTTGTCTCGGACCCTTCGCGGGCTTTCGACCATGAATTTGTCGCAGCTCCTCGCCGCCAGCGGCCAAGTCTTGAGGCGCTACCTGGACCGACTGCCACGAGTCACCGCGCAGCCGGAACGATCGGTTGCGGAATACGAGCGCCGCGTCGGCAATTCGAACGGGCTCGCGAATGACGTCTTCTTCGCGGTGATTCGCGCCTTAAATGAGGCGTCCAAGAAAGTTCTCGACCTTGGCGCTCCGCCACTCCTAGACGGACCGTGGAGACGCAACGTCAGAGCGTTGGAAAAGGCGAGCTCCGTCGCGTCAAAAATCAATGCGCTTGAATGGCTCTTCGATTCCGTCAGCTACGGCGATTTCACTGTCACTCGATTATCCGGCCGCGGCCCGATCAGGTTTCAATTTGACTACGCGGACCTCAGACTTCACCTTCTTCGCACGCTCGCAATCCGCCGCGACATGATACTGAACCTGAACGGAGCTCGGGCGCCGCGTTTCGTGCGCGAGCGACTCAGAGAAGGGGAGAACCACTTTCTCGCCGACGCTCTCGAATACTACCGCGAAACACTTAATCTTGGCGATCTGGAAATCGAATTCGAGGCGCTGAAGCGGCATAGCGCTGCATACCTCGTGCTTCTCAACGCTGAGGACGATCTGCTTTACGCGGCAAATGGACCTGACTTGAGCGCTGCGACCTATTACACGACCGCAATGGTTATGCGGTGGTACTCGATGGCTTCCGAGTTCGTGCAACGAGGTCAACAGGCAAAGTCGGAACGCGCGGGAGCGATGACGCGCGTCCCTCTGTATCGTCTTCAGGAAGAACTCGAACGCGGCGGTGGAAAGAGTGTCGACGAGGTCATCGACGATCTCACTTGTGTGCTTCCTGCCAGAAGCCACGTTGACATAGCACGACGTCCCTTCATCCGGGAAGCGCCGGGCCTCGCATGCTACGTGCCTGGCGGCGACTACGGCACGTGGAACACGACGGTGAGGGAAGCGCTGATCGGCGGCGGCCGCCGCGGCGCCGGCTACGGAAAAATCTGGGAAGAATTCTATGTCCGGAGCTTCGCGGAGACCCACTGGAAGGTCGTCGGGCGCGGAGTACGTCTGCGTCGAGACCACAGCGTTGTCACGGACGTCGACATCCTTCTGCAAAAGAACGATCTGCTTCTCGTCATTCAGGTGAAGGCGCTGATCGGATCGGGAATGACGGTCTATGATCATTGGCGAAATCGACAGACCATCGTCTGGGGATGCCGCCAGGCCCGCCTGGCGGCCGATTTCATTCTCGAGAACAGGCGTTGGCTGACTTCGGTGCTGGGGCGGCGTGCGGCCGACGAAGTCGCGATCGTGCAGCCCCTGGTGTTGACGACCGTCGATACGTTCGAAGGATGGAGCTGGGAAGGAGTTCCGGTGATCGGAGAGGGCGGCCGCAAGGCGATCACCGAGCGGGCCAAAGTTCGGTACACCTCGCCGCAAGATCACGAGGTTCTACACACGCGTCATGTCATTCGGGATGTCGATCTGACGACCGAAAAGATACTCTGGGCCATCCAGAACCCGCTGGTTGCTGGCGCCGGAGAGCTTGGACGTACGGCATCACGAAACGCGCCTGAGCGGGCTTTTCGTTGCGTTGCCGGAATTCGAAGACCGCTCCGATCTCGAAAGGTTTCCAACGATATCCGACAATTCCGGCGACGGCAGGCCGCAGCTCTAGTTGCCCCAACCAGCAAGCCAGGAGGATCGCCCCGACCGTTCCGAGGATGATTGCTGTAGCCTTAGCGGAAGGCCGGCAAAACCTGTAGCATAGGGTTTGACCCACGAGTCGCCTCTTCATGCCAATAGCCTCGCCATTTAATGCGGGACCTGCACTGTCCGATCCGCCCCGTGGCGATCCTTCGACGCAGGCCGTCGCCTCCCTCAAGGGCTACATCTACCAGCTCTATGCGAGCGCACTCGCGTGGTTGGCTCTTGGGCCCGACGAAACACTCTACTTGAAGGTCGAAGGACTATTCGGTGGTGGCCGGTAACGCCATCAATGCCGTCGAGGTGAAGGATACCTCGTCGACGAAAGCCAAGATCAATTCGCAAGGTGTCGTGAACGCGTTGGATGCTTTTATCGATCTCGTCGAACGCAATCCCGGTCGGGTCGTGCGGCTCAGGTTTCTCTCGACGTCACAAATCGCACCCGCGCGGAATGCGGACCAGCGACCGTATGGAGAGCCAGCGCTCGATTATTAGAGGCGAGCGGCGAAGGGAGGCGAGTTTGCGCCGCTCCGGCGCGCTGTCCTGCGAGCAAAGATAGGATCGCAACCGATCGGAGGGATGGGATCGACAGCGAGCAGTCATCAAGTCGATTCCGTTGATCGGGAGGTGCGCTGGCTCGGGCACCCGAACGCCGTCGACGGAAGGTCGGGCCCTGATCCATGCAGGCTACCCGTCGACCTGGACGTGACGCGCTGCTGATCAACTAACCGACAGAAGCCCGCGAGTTTTCGAGCACGGGCTTCGCAACCTAGTGATCTCCCTAGTCCAAAATCGGTCTTGCCTCGGACATCGTCCAGAGTGTTTCAAGTCCGGAGATATGCATGCCGCTAAACGAGCAAGGCCGAAAATTGATCGCCCGCGTCGCGATTGCGTTGGTTGTGCTCGCTTTCGTCGGGGTCTGCGGCTACTTCGGCTATCAGTGGACGACGCCAGTTGCGCCGGATAAATCGGTCGCGCAGCAGTGGAACGAGGCCATCGGTCGTCTGGGAATCGAGCCGGTCTACCCACCCGAAGAGGACATCGCAGTAGGCGACGTCTTCGTCATCTGACCAAGGACGAATTGGGAGATGTCGAGAAGGAGCCGCTCGCGGGACGCTCGCTCAAGCTTTGGCACATCGACATGACCGCCAAACTCGAGAAGGCGTATGCCGACGTCTACCGCTTCCCCGAAACGCCCGAGCCGCCATCGGAAGGAAAGGCCTGGAAACTCGCCCAAGCCAACGGGCCAATCTTCCGGCCCGCTTCGCCGCGCACCGACCTGCCTCTGGTCGTCTTTCCGGGATTCACGCTCGCGACTACCCGCGGCGTGGACGGAAGCGCTTTCCTCGGGGAATTGCTGAAGGGAACGGTCGCCGGTTCGGCCAAATCGGAATCGACCATGGAGGTGAAATTGGCCGCGGCGGAAACCTACGGAGTGCCAGCTATTGTCTCCGAAGCGCTGCTGGAGGAATTCTGCACCGACGCCTATTCGAAGATCTTTTGCACCGACGAGAACGCGCGCAAGCAGATGTCGATCGTCATCGGAAGCAAGATCCACGACAAAGTCGAGGATACCAAGACGGGGAAGTCGGTGCCAAGGTTTTCCCTCGAGATAGGTCTGATCACCCGCGTGTTCCTCGCGAGGTCGATCCACACAGTGATACGGTACACTGGCAGTGCGTCGGCAGCGGGCTCGACCAAAGACGCCTCCGCCGCGCCATCCGGTCCGGCGGCTGCCCCCTCGGATTCGGGGAAGCCCGCGGACCATCGCCCCGGGCCGGCGGCCGACGGGCCCAATCCAACTGGTCCTCCAGGAGTAGTAAGTTCGCTGCAGTTTGGAAACTCGTCGGTGGTATCGACGATAGAAACCCTCCAGCGGCCGGTGGCGTTCGGGTTTCGCTCAGTACGTTGGACGTTCGGAGGGGCGCAATGACCAGAATCGCGATGCTTCTTTTGCTTTTCGCCTTTATCGTGCCAGTCGTGCATGCGCAGGGCGACGCACCTTCGGGGCAACAATCCGGTGACTGCCATCTGGACGATGACGTCTGCCGCATTCTCGCGAAACCGTCGCCGAAGCCAGATCCGAACGGCGGCAAGCCCGACAACGGAGGCATAGGGTCCGGCATCGGAACGGGCGGCACGGGTACCAACGCTATAACAAAGGATCTTAAAAACCTTCAGATTGAACGACCTGCCGGGGCCGATCGCCAATAGCGCAATCGATCCATGACCGGGATTCCGCTAGTCCGGGTAGTTGGATACGAACGATGAGTCCAGTTACTATAGTCACATTTCCAGATAGCCAAGTCCGCTCGAACCCGCTTTGATTGTCCCCTCGTCGCGGGTAACCCGGCTGGATGTGTTTCAATTTGGAGAATGCGTGCCTCGCCCACTCGACATCGTGAACCAGGTTGCCAAGTACAAGGCCGATATGCACGCCTTCTTTCTCGACGTGGACAGTTGGAAGGCGTTCAAGACCCGACATACTCTCGTGTGGCAGAGGATGCGCTTCGAAGCAGGGAGTCTGACGTCGATTCCGGAGGAAAGAGGAATCTATGCCTTCACCCTCGAGTTGTCTCCGACGAAGCTGCCCGCACACGGTTACATCATGTACATCGGAATCACCGGCGATACCTCCGCTTCGAACCTGCGCAAGCGGTTCGCGCAATACTTGCGCGAGATGAAGGACAGCAAGGGGCGTCCGCGGGTGGTCCACATGCTCAAGAAGTGGGGAAGCGATCTGTTCTTCAATTTCGTGCCGCTACCTGCGGCGAACGTCAGTCTGACCAAGCTGGAAAAGGCAATGTTGGACGCGATCATTCCGCCGATAAACGTTCGAGACATGAGCGCCGATATAACCGCGGCGAGAAAGGCGGCGTTCTGATGTCTATGAAACCTCTGGTTCTTCCGGCATTGAGGGGCGCGTTCGGCGACTGGATTTACTACTCATGCGTCATGGAGCTGTCCGAAGTGGCGTCAAGGGTCAACTACGCGCAGGAAATACATCCGGACGAAGCTCTCTCGCAGCTCATACAGCGAAGCCTGGAGGGTACTCGCGCCAGACATATCGCAAGCTATCTCTCCTCGAATCCCGAAAGATTCTTCAATTCATTGGTGCTTGCGACATACGGTGGAAATCCGGATTGGCTCGAACTAGGAAACTTCAGGTCCACGAAGAAGCCGGAATTACTCGACGAAATCAGGGAACGTGCCGGCGATGCGGTCGGTTTTTTGGCGTTGTCAGGTAAAGAGAAGATCTTCGCGATCGATGGGCAACATCGCCTTGCGGGCATCAAGCAGGCGCTCAAAGATGGTGTCGGCGTCTCAAGCGATCAGGTGCCGGTGATCCTGGTCGGTCATAAGAAGACGGTGGAGGGATTAAGACGAACACGTCGACTATTCACCACTTTGAACAAGACGGCCGTGCCCGTGGCGAAGAAGGATATCATCGCACTCGACGAGGACGACGTGATGGCGATCACCTGCCGCCGCCTCGTAGAGACGAACCCGTCCTTCAAAAGTCCCAAGATCGCGGTCATTTCCAGCCAATCGATTCCGGCGGGAAATAGGGAATGTCTGACGACGATCGCGAACCTCTACGATATTCTCAAGCTCATCTTTTCGACCGAAGGCGGCAGGCGCACGGATCGTCATCTCAGGTTCAACCGGCCATCGGACGAAAGACTCGATGAGTATTATGCGCTGGCGACGGACTACTTCGATGCCCTGGGAGACACCTTCAAGCCGGTAGCCGACCTGATGTCGGCGACTCAACCGTCGAGGGTCACTCCTAAACATCGGACCGATAGTGGCGGTCATATCCTGTTCCGTCCCATCGGCCTCGATACCGTCACTCGCGCCGCGATCGCGCTGGCGCGCACGAGAGAAATTTCGCTGGTCCGTGCCGTGAAACTTCTCAAGCGATTGCCAACCCAACTCGACGAGCCGCCATATGCCGGTGTCATCTGGGACGTCGAACGCGGCCGGATCATCGGAAGGGGCAAGGCTCTCGCCAGAGACCTGGTGCTCCACATGGTAGGCGTGACCGAAGACGAAGACAAACTGCTCCAGCGCTATCAAGAAGCTCTCATGGAGGACAATGATGTAGACGAGCTCGAATTGCCCGCCCGTGTCGTGACGTGACCGTTCAACGCCGGCGTCGCGTCGATAACCCAAGAAAATGTCGTGGTTTCCGGGGTGGACGCCGCGCAGTCACATCGTTGCACGCGGAACCTTTCGCAAATTCGAACTCCACTATTTCGCTCGCACTTCTCCGGCGGCTTCCCTTCTATATTTGTCCGCTATGGCACGCTGCTGCGCATAATGGTCCTGTAAATATCCGCCGGGGCGTATTGCCACGATCTTGAAAACGACATCGAGTTGCTCGGCCATTTGACGGGCGATCGTCTTGAGCTTCCGTTCGTCCTCCTCGTCCAGTAGCCCCTTGAGGACGATCTCCTCCCAGGAAAACGCGAGTTTCCTCATCGATTCCTCAGACGCCGCCACGGCTCTCCGCTCCTCCGCGGTCAGCCGGTTCTGGAGGTCCTCTATGGACACACTGGCGGTCTCGTATGGCGAGACAAACTCCACTGCGGTGCCATCGTTCGAGAGCCGATGAAACACGGACGTGGGTTGACGTCGCGCTCCGACGTTTCCTTGGTCGAAGTCCCTTACGAGTTCGACCGCTCGAGGTTGTTCCGGATCGCGAGAATTGCCCGTCGAAGCTCCGCATCGGCTTTCGGCGGCTTGCCGGCGCTTAAAAGAAGAATGAGGCGAGCCGTGATGTCGTCCAGCTCGGTCGGAAGCTCCCTGAATGCTACATTGTCAAGGAGAGCTGGATCCGCCCAAGCTTGTCCCTTCAGGCCGCAGAGCATCGCCAGCTCGATGTCGTGCGGCATGAGCCGGGCCGACACATCCGACCAAACGCGCGAAAGGCGTCCTCCACGTCCTTGTCCCGCTCGCCGCCCTCGCGGCGTCGTGCGATGTAAAGGCGAGTCTCGAGAAGTGCATCCTGCAACGCGACTATGGCGTCGCGCCACGGCGCAATACTCGCTATCTTGGCAGAGAGGCCCTTCATCGCTTCGTCAACGCGCAGCGAAGACCCGTCTTCGATCGGATGAAGATGCTGTGGCCAGGCGTCGAAATGTTGGGAAACGAAGCGGGACACGACGCGGTATTGTATTTCGTCCCGGCCTTGCGGCTTCGCGATTGTCCAGTGATCGGTGAGGGGAATGGTCACGGGATACGGGAAATACCGACCTCCCGAACGCGGCTCGACGATCCGTCTGAAGACCCCGAACCACCGCAGCATCGGGATGGGCATGCCCTCCAGCAACTCCCTTCCGCGAATGTCCAGACGCGGGACGAGAGCCTGGAAATCGCCGTCTAGGCCGGAAAGCCAAGTATTGAGGGTCGAATCCGACAGATCGAACGCCTGGGAGTGCCCGGCTGCCCAGAGCAGGAGCCTCAGCCTTGTCGCGAGCCAAGAGCCTTGCGACGGGGACGCCACGAGGACCAGCCCTATTCGCGTTCCTGCTTCGCGCAAACGCGCTTCGTTCGCGACGAGGAACCTCCGGAAGACGATGCCGCCCATGCTGTGGCCGATCAGAACGAGGTTGGGAATCTCCCACCGTCCTTCGAGATCGAATAGCTCGCGCAGCATGTCGGCGGCCTCGCCGATGCTGTAGGAGCCCGATCCCACACTTGTGAAGTAGGTGTAGGAGTAGACGCCCACGCCCTGGAGAGTGGGATCCCCAGCAAGAAGTTCCGGCCACGGGGGCAAACCCCAAGCGGATTCGCCGTCGGACAGCACACCATGCGCGAATACGACGCAAGCGCCGTTCGCGGGCTTCTGGACGCAATTGAGTCCCAAGCGGCGAGAAGTCACGGTCGATCGCTCCACAGTCATAGCAGCACACGTAGCCGACCTCGTGCGAACCCTAGCGCGCAGGCGAGGCGTGCGATCCTAGGTATGTCCCTAGCTCGGTGCGCGGCTCGTTCGACGGTACGGGTGCCACCGACTTTGCGACCGAGCATCCGCCTAGGGTACTTCCTAGGACGCTCGACCTGCTTGGCGTGAGATGCTGCGTCCGATGATGGGAGGACAAGTCATGCGCTCTCCAAGCCGGATACATTGCGTCGTCTTAGCCATTGTGGTCTTGCTGTCTGCGAGCAGAGCGTGTGCGGACTGCCCGAGCGAGCCGACCTGGTTGCCCAACACCCCCGCGCCGACCTACGACAAACCGCCACCGCATCCTGAGCCGGATTGCGGATTCTATAAGCCGGCGTGGCAAACTTTCCTGTTCGCTACGCAGCCCGACACCGACGGACGAGCGGCGTTTCTCTCCTATCCGACGATTTCCGACGTGTTCGGCCGGAAATTTGCCGTCAAGTTCGCGCCACAGCGCGGCAAGATGCTCTCGCTTGCGCCTCGTTCTCTCAAGGGGTCGAACGATCCTACGACCGATCCTGCGGGAAAGGCGGCGGTCGTGAATGCTGGCGCCCGCCAGGCCGGTCTGAACGGACTGCTCGTGGACCAGAGGGGCAATCCGATCTTCTACGCCATCCACATGAATCAAACCTTCGCGGACTTCGTCGGTCGCAATGGGCTGACCACGAAGGCTGCGTTGCAGGCCGCGGATGCCAATCTGCCCTTGGAAAAGGGGGTGCTCGAGCTGAAGTCCGCCTGGCAGATCGTACCCGCCGGTAGTTCGCGCGACGGCTTCATCACGACGCAGGCCTTGGTGCCCGTGTTGAAGCAGGTCGGCTCGTCCATCGACGTCGACGAAAGCGCACCCCCCCGGGAAGTGACAGTCGCGCTTTTGGCGATCCACGTCGTCTTCGCTCTGGAAGGGCATCCCGAAATGATTTGGGCGACCTTCGAGCACGTAGACGAGGCCGGGGTAGGCGACCTCGCGCCAGCCGGACCGTTTCCCGACGGCTCGAAGAACAATGCGCCCGTAAACCCGAACAACTTTATTCTGTACAAAGGTGGCACCTCAACGCCCCCGGCCAATCAATTGCCGGCCGATGCGGATCTCGTGGCGGCCTTCGATTCCGTCGCCCAAAGCTTCACGAAGGGCGCCACCTTCCAGACGTCAATCTTCCGTCTCTTCCCGACCTCCAAACAGCAGAACGTGCCCGAGGACGACGACGTCGTGAGCCTCAACGGCCACATGCGGGATGATTTCGCCAAACGCGGCCCCGACAAACGCAGTCGCTATCGGCTGGTCGGGGCGATCTGGCTCGATCATCCCGAGACTACGTTCCTCCTCGGCAAACCTCTCGCAAATCCCCCCGGAGTCGGGCCCGATTCGGATGGCGCGATCGTCGTCGGCGAAGACGGGCTGTCGAGCATGGCGATGGAATCGTTCACGCAGGATACGTTCGTGAACTGCTTCAGTTGTCATGATGCTCGAAGGGTCACCGACACGCAGGGGAACGTGCTTATGACGGCGAAGAAGCTCAACGTGAGCCACATATTCTCGAGATTCGTCAGCGATACGCCATAATGGGAGGAGAGCAATGGGATTTCAACGGGTGAAGGACATCCTCGATCAGGGTATGTCCGTATGGGAGAAGCAGAACGGCTCGGCGGCCGACCTTTCCAATCACGGGCCGACGTTCTCCTGGGCGACCAAGGCAGAGTTGTTGGCTGCGATCGGCCACAACAAACGGCTGATCCAGCCGGAATTGATCGGCAGCAGCGGCGACAAGACAAATCTCGTCATCGATCTGCGCACCGGCATCAGCAGTCCAGCGCTGCGGATGCCGAAGGGCGGTCCGTTCATCCCGGATGATCAAGTCCAGGAGATCGTCGACTGGATCAACCAGGGATGTCCCGACTGACAGCGACGATTTCCGCGCCGACGACAAGCCGTTCGATTCTCGAAGAGCGCTCGAGAATATCGCGGACAAAAGCGAGATTACACCGCAAAGCACGCGCTTGGCCGATGCGCTTGACCGACAACCCATGCAAGCCGAAGCCGACCTGGGGACGCTCCTAGGGCAACGACCGTCGGCCGTGTGTCAGATTGCAGACGTTTTTCGATAGAGGGAGTTCGGCAGTGGCGCGGCTTGATGGAGGCCCTTGGCAGCGGATCGAATGGAAGGCGCCGGAGAGCCATCTCTCCAGCTCTCGGGAGTTCTCCGGTCGGGCGGATGTGATGCCGGCGCCGCTGCGCGAGCTGGTGAAGGCGTTCGGCGTTCCTCACGTGCCCGGGACGACGCCGCCGGAAGAGGCACTGGTGTATCTACGTGCCGGCTCCGAGATCGAGCACGCTCTGCTCGTGGAATATCTCTACGCCGCCTGGTCCCTCGGCTCCAATCCCATCGCGACCGCCATCGTGGATATCGCCATCCAGGAGATGTGCCATTTCATCACGGTGCAGAATCTGATGCTGTTTCTGGGGTCGATGCCTTCGATAGCCCGCCAGGACCAGGATCCCGCGCCGACTCTCGATCCGTTTCCGTTCACGCTGAGGCCCTTCTCGTTCTCCGTGCTCGAGGATTTCCTCCTGACCGAAATGCCCAGCCAGGACCTGATGACCGCCGACCAGCGGGCCATCATGGATCCCATCATCGCCCGAGCGCGGCAGCAGGGCAGAACGGTGCATCCGGTCGGCCTGATCTACGCGAAATTATACTGGCTGCTTCAGGAGAACGATTTTCCGACCGAGGAATGGTCCGCGATCGCGTCGGCGGGTTTCGATCCCGGTCGGCACATGGTCGCGTTTCCCGGAAGTGGAACTGCGACGACCTATCAGGTGGATCCCGTCGCGGAACGCAAATGGAGTAGCGGACACGACCGGGGCGGAGTCTTCGCGAGCGTCGGCTCTCGCGACGCCGCGCTCCATACGATCTTCGAGATCGCTTCCCAAGGCGAGGGCGTGGCCTTTGGCAACCAGCTCTCCCATTTCGAGCAGTTCATCCAGATCTACAAGAGCACGGACTTCGGATCGTTGCCGGCCAGCAACTGGCCGACGAACCCCTTCGTCTCAGCGCAACCTTCGCAGGATCCGACGCGAGAAGCGAACAGGATCACCAACCCCGCCGCCGCGGCGCTCGCCCGTCTGCTCGATCTTCGATATCAGATCGCCCTGACCGCCATCCGCGCCTCTCTATCGCGAGATCGTACCAAAGCCTCGGACATGGCGACCCGAACGAAATACGTCGGTTGGGCGTTCGACGAGATGCTGGGGTTCTTGAAGGGATTGGCCCTGGGATTGGCGAACGTACCTTGCAAGGCCGGGGGCGGCGGCCCGTCGGCCGCGCCGACGTTCGGAATAGCGGGTTTCGTGCTGCCCAACGACGCGGCCGGCCTCGACGCGGTTCTCGAGCAATTGCACGTGTCGGCCGCCGCCGCGATGAAAGATGCGCTCGCCGCCGGCGTGGAAGCGTCGATGCAGGACCTGATCGACACGATGCGTCAGAACGACGAAGACCGGTTTCCAGCAAGAACGTCCTGAGGAGGTCGCATGCCCACCGAATATCGGATCTATCCCGGAATCGGAATCGCCAGGCTCGGAAACAGTCCCGACGACTTTTTCCTCGCCCCCGAAATCCCGAACGTGGGACCGATCGAACTGGATCCACAGGACGCGGTCGTCCCCGTGAAGCGATACAAGGATGCCAATCACAAGCTTCGGAGACAGGCGGCACGATTCCGCCTTTACGCCGTCGATATCGCTCAGGACGGCGGCGAGACCTTCACGGAAGTTGTGGAAGGAGAGGGCATTCAGATCGAATGGCGCGTCAATCTGGCGAACGAAAAGGCCGCCGCCGGTTGGTTCACCAGCGAAACCCTGCCCGAAGATGCGCATCGCTTGCGCAATCCCGACGCCAACCAGGTCGATCTCGTCATCCGGCCGGCCTTCGCCCCCATCGTCGGCGCGAACAAGACCGTGAGAGCAAGCATCGAAGGCAAGTTCAAGGGGACGCCGGTCTATCTCGGCGAGCTCAGGACAGATCATAAGGGGCGTCTCCTGGTCCTGGGGGGACGCGGAATTTCCGCAAGCGTTCCTCCCGGGCAGCCGCTCGGCGACCGTTCTCAGGCGCCCGGTCACCCGCTCAACGACTTCGCGAACAACTGGGGATGGTACGACGACGTCTCGGATGGGCCGATCAGCGCGACGATTCGGATCGACGGCCAGCCCGACCGCGTAGTCGCGAAGCATGCCTGGGTGATCGTCGCACCGCCTGATTTCGCCCCGTATACGGGCGGCATCACCACTCTTTACGACGTCGCGGCACAGGCGGCGAACCTGGCGCCTCCAGCCAGGCCGTCCTTCCAAAAGGACGTGCTGCCGATCATCGCGGCCGCGAGCGGTCTACAGCGGGTGTCGAAGCTCGGCATCTGGAGTAGGGTCTCTACGGACTATGCGACGCTCTCGAGATCCGGAACGCCGGCGGCGGACAAGCTCCGCAAGGATACCCAGTCCTTGCTCTTGGGAATACAGGGGAGCGTGCTTGCCAACTATCTGTTGACCGCCAACCAGAAGAAGGTGCTTGAAGCCTGGGCAAACGGCAACTTCGATTCCGACTACCAGCCGGCGCCTGCGCAAGAAGCGCTTACGCCTGCCGGGCTCGATCGGGCGTCCCTATCGCAGGGAGTTGGCGGAGGATTTTTTCCCGGCATCGAGGCCGGCATCCGGATGACTTCGCCGGATATGTATTCCTCGCCCTTCCGGATCACCGATAAGCCCTTCATTTACGCCGGCGTCCAGCAAACACCGAGGGCAGGTTTCATCACCCGTACCATGGCATGTCCATGGCAATCCGACTTCTTCGAATGCGAGATGCAGAGCGTTACATCCGCGTGGTGGCCTTCTCAGCGGCCGATCGACGTATTCGTCGACAACGCCGCGGGACGCAAGGAATGGAGCGAGTCGATTCCGGATCATCAAGCACTGGTGGACAAGTTCTGGATGCTTGGTCTCGTCGAGAAGCCGCGGGTCGGAGATGCTCCTCTCAACGAGCGCGAACGCGATCCATCCATTCCCCGCGCCTGAACGAACGTGATCCCGTCGGGCGATTTCGACGTGATCGTCGTCGGTGCAGGCGTGTGCGGCAGCGCTGCCGCCGCCAAGCTATGCACATCCGGCTTTCGTGTGCTGCTTCTCGAGAGGTCGGAGTGGACGGCACGACGCTTCGGCGAATACCTGTCGTCGTCCGCATGTTCGGTCGTCGACAGATCGGGATTGCTCGATCCTTGTTGGCGGAGCGAGCATCTAGAGTCGAACGAGTTCATTTCGGCATGGGGCGGACCGCCCAGCGAGCGAAACTCGATCCTCGACGTACGCGGAAGCTCCATCGTCCTCGATCGCGCTCGCTTCGATCTGTCCTTCGCACGCGCAGCTCGGGGAGCCGGCGCCGTTCTGCGGGACCGGGTGCGGCTCGTCTCGATCCGGCGGCCGAGCGGATCATGGGAAATCGCGTTCGACGAAGACGGTCGGTCGCACTCGGCGAGCGCTTCCTTTCTGATCCTGTGCGGCGGCAGGAACGGGCCGCGCATCGACTGCCTACCAGTGCAGCGTCGACGGTTCGACAAGCTCGTCTGCCTCGGTATGAGGTTGACCAGCTATACAGGCGACGCGCGACCCGCGGTGGAGACCTACGAGAACGGATGGGCTTACTCGGTGGGGGTGCCGGGCGGAGAGTTGATGATCAACCTGTTCACCGAATCCGAGCGCGGGTCGTCTCTTCGCCCATCCAAATCCGCCGAGTTCTTCCTTGGTGAAATCTCGCAATGCGGGATAGCCGCGTCTCGCGTCCTCAGCGGCAACGCCGACGGCATTGCCGAAATGTTCAGCGCCGACGCTTCTTCCTTCCGCGCCCGCCCTGCCGTGGGCCCAGGCTGGTGCCTTGCCGGCGACTGTGCTCAAAGCACGGACCCGCTTTCATCGAGCGGTATCATGCATGCCCTGGAACATGCGGAGTACCTCGCCGGCGAACTCGAGCGATGCAGGTTCTTGGCGGGCGCAGTGCTCGGGCAATACGGAAAGCACCTCGACGCGAAGTACGAGGCATACCTTTCGGAGCGGTTCTCGGTGTACGCCGCCGAGCGACGGCGAAGCGGCACGTTCTGGAGGCGCAGGGGCGACAATTCTTTCTAGATGGGCGCCGCTCCGGCGCACGGCCGAAGCGTCGGCGCCCCGCGTCGGAGTGGGACGTTTCTCGAAACGACCCGCGTTTCGATCGGCCCACGCGCCGGACAATTCGTCAGGAACAAGGGCTGGAGCCGCGACTCGGTCGGAGGAGGGCGGCCATGCGGTGCAGTTACGGCCGGTCGCTTTGGCGGAGTCGAGGCCCTTGTCGGCTCTTTCCAACAACCGTCGTGCCGCCGCCGACCAGATTTTTATTGACGATGAAGAGCGCGACGATTGGCGCGCCGCCGCCGAAACTCGACGTCCAATTTGCAGCGCGAACCGAGTACGTGTCGGCGCCCGATGTCCTTAGGCCTGGCTGTCAGCCCTCGATGACAATTTTTCGATCGCCGCGTCCAGCGTCGCTTGGCTTACCTTCAAAATCATATCCCGCACGGGGCGGCCGTCTCGTTCGACCGCAGGTTCGGCCGAGCGGTGCGATGACGCGGCGGTCAAATTGTTGTCGATCAGCCTCGTAATCAACGCTCCGGCGGGCTCCTTGATATCCTCGGTCGACACGAACCTTACATTGTCGCGGACGAACCCGGCGATGGTAGGACCGGGATCGTCGACCTTCATAAGCACGATCCGACACGCAGCGGGATCTCTCGAGGACGGAATCGAGACGTCGCTGAGCAGAAGTCCCCAACGCAATTGCGTATATCGGTCGCTGCTTGTCGGCACGAAACGGAAGTTCATGATCCGCAGTCGCTCGGGCGAGGAATTCGACGCCCCGATCAGCCAAAGGATGTCGCCAATACCAGTGGCCACTCCTTCGAATTTGGATAACCGAGAGCCTTCCTGGAGATAGTAGTGCTCGAACCGTACTTCCGTCTTTCGGCGATAGAGGCGGAGAACTTCCTGGGCGTAGGGCTTCACCTCCGCCTCAGAGAGGCGCACGCGATAGGTCCGATAGACGCCCTGCAATTGCGCAATATTTGCGTGAACGAAATCAAGTTCGGGGCCGCCCAGGTCGATGACTATACGTCCCTTGGAGGAAGCATAGATTTTCTCGGAAACCTTTTCCGTCGGCTGGATCGCGATCATGTCGCGCAGGAAAGCCGAAACTTGATTGTAGACCTTCTTGCGATTGCGGGTGAGAGCGGTGTAATCCACGGCTTCGTCGAAATAGTCGTGCAAGAATTGAAAGGCCGGCTGGCGGGTGGGAGCGCTGTTCTTTTCGAACCAGTATCGGATTGTCTGAGACGAAATTGGAGGCGGATCGAGCCTCTCCAGGCGGCCGAAAAGCTCTTGGCGAAACTCTTTGCCCTGTTGTTCGAGAGAAAGTCCGAAACGCACAAAACATAACTTATTCAACAAGTTGTCTTTGCGAATGGGCCCCTTTTCCATAAAATACTACCACAAATCCGTGAAGTCGCGCGTAAGTTATTAACTTATCGCTAACTTGGACGTGATTCTCTGTCAATAATTTACTACTTATGGGAGTACGGGGGACGAGGTTAGTCAGATGAAGATATCGGGTCGCATCGTGTCTTGGGAAGATTTCCAGGAAATCGGCACCTCCTCCGGGAGGGCAAATCCGGATTTGGCTCATCGTCCACCACCCGTTGCGCCGAGCAGCAGGCCGACACCTTCCGGAGGACCTTCCGAACGGCCCCCGCATTCTGATCAGGCAAGATCCGACCAATCCTGAAGCGGTAAGCAGTCTTGGAAGTTCTATATTAGCGCCGAAGTTGCAACCTTAGATAGTTTTAGCTTATTTCTTATACCGGCGCTCCGTTTTATTTTATGCGAGAGTTCTTAAATGACCTTCCCCGAACCCGGGCCTGCGCCCGTTGCCGGTTCGCCGCCGCATCGCTTTCGTAATGGCCTAGAGCTGTTCTGGATCGTAGTGGCGGCCATAACGCTCGGCCTTCTAATAGAGCGAGGTATTCTCTCGTTCAGCCGTCAGGCAGCCCATGACAAATGGGGGGCTTGGGTCGTTCTGTTCTACCTCGTCGCGTTGTTCGTGCTGTTCCTGTCAGAGGGCGTCAGCCATAGCGTGACGCAATTGCACAAGGCCGATCGCGAGGGGCTGCAAGCCGCCATTGCCAGATATCCGAACTTATTGGACAAGCAGCGGAAAAGCCTTCCGGGTTTCCTCGAAACGGTCTTTGCGAACTTCGATGGCTTTCTGATCGGCCGCCAAATCATAAGCCTGAGTGCAGTAGCCTTGCTCGCCGTTGCGATCGAAAAGTCGCCAGAGACACGCGATGATGCAGTTCGCGCGAATACGATCGCGTTCTTTCGATATCTTGCCGGACTTTTCCCGGCAGTACCGGAGCCCGTCGGCGCATTGTCGCATCAGATCGCGCACCTGTCGGAGCAGTTCTTCGGCGATTTCGTCGCGGCGTTTCTCTTGTCCGCCTTATTCCCATGTTGGTTGGCCCAGATACTCCCCGGACTTCTCGCATCGCGAGGAAGCGTCCGCTTCTTCAGCATCCCGGGTAGCAAATTGTGCGCTCGGGCGGCAATCGCTATCGGCCGTTCCGGAGCCGGCCTGCCCGGCGAGTTGGCCTACAAGGTGATGGCCTCGCCCGCTGGCTTCGACCGCGAAGAGCACATCGGGGCCGGTGACGCATCCATGTTCCTGCATCAGTCCGCGGGGTACGGAGAGGCAATCAGCTCCCGAATAATCGCGATGACGATCCGCAAGGACGCGTTGGTGTTGCAGGACGTCATGACGATCGACGTAATGGGCACGCCGTCGAGTAAGATTGACCAAACGCTTCGGATCGCGATGACGCATTGCGTCGTGGGCGACATCGAAGTCGAAAACGCGAGATTGGACTACCCCACGGGAACAAAAGGCAACGTTTCAACCAAAGCGGCCGTGGTGTCGATCGCGGACAAGAAAAGCCCGGCTGAAGTCATGGCTCAGGAGCTGATCATCTTCGCGAAAGTCGCACTCGAGGACGCGATACCGCGAGGCGATGCAGTAGCCGAAGCGGTTCGCATCGAATTCAACTACAAAACTAAACCCCTTTCCCTGGATCCCGAAGTCAGCGACTTAATATGTTTTGATGTCACGAAACCCACCAAGGCACTCGAGATTCGTCTTTCCCACGACCCCGATCTCTTTTGTGAAGCGCCCACGCTAACGGTGGGGGGTATCGAAGAGGTCTTATTGCGTCGCTGGGATGCCGAAGAGGTAGAAGGAGTGCATTTCTCGAACCTCGACCCTTCGCTGGGCAGGATCATGACGATCAAATATCCTCGCCTTGGTGCCCGCTATGCGCTTAAGCTGAACATGATGCCGGCCCAACCGTAGTATCTGGTTCGATTCCAAGGCCGCTTCGCGATGCAGATTCTCTGCGAGTGCGACGGAGAAAAGCTAGCCTTCTGCACCGAGCGAAGGCGTGCCATCCGCCTTGCCTGCTCCGGGGCTTAGGTTACCACCAATCATTGTTCCATCAGGGCCAGACGTCGCCCTGAAATGTCTTGCGCGCCGCAAGCCCCGTCCTTCAGGGCTGGATCGAGGCGCGCGCCCAATGCAGCGCTTAGGCAGTTTGTAATTGTCGAATTGCGCGTGAATGCGCCCAACGTACCTAGGGTGGTTCCTAGGACACTTCTGCCTTAACAGCGTGACATATAGAGGCGGGGCAATTCGAGGCGGTCGGGCGCTTGCCGGGCTGCGATATGTTGCTCGTTCTCGACTACGGAACGTTGAGTGAAGTCATTTCATTCCAAGACGTGCACGCTCGGAGGTCGCATGCGTTTCGCATTGTTCGCAGTCTCGCTCTTGATCTCGATGGACCTTTTCGTCGTCGTTCGAGCCGAGGGATTGGCGCCCGAAAGCCGACAGGAATTTCAGCGGATCTACGGTTCTTCTCCCGGCGCCCTGACGTCGCCGGCCTTGCCGCAGCCCGGTCAGGCGGCCCAGCGAAGCGGTGTTCAGACGCAAAGCGCCGCAGAGCTCAAGCGCGTGTTCGGCCAGAACGTTCTTTCAGGATCGGTCGCTCTACAGACGCTTTCGACGCCTCAAACCATCAACTCGGCCGACCTGTGTGGTGTCGTCGATAGTTCAGACAAGCGCAAGTACGTCATCCTTTGGCACTTGATCTCGCTGGATCTGACTGCGCTCGATCATCGCGCCCTCATCGGAAACAGCCCCAACACATACCATCAGCAATTCGGGCCCGCGCGCGCTTCCCGAGCCCTTGCTCTCATCCATCAAGCGATATTCGAAGCGGCGAACGCGTTCGATCGCAAGTTCGTCTCCACGCTGTCCGGTTGGGATAGCGGTCCGACCAGCAACGCATCGCAGGACGCAGCCATCGTGGAGGCGGCCTATCAGATCAGCGCCTGGCTTTATCCCGGGTTGAACGATCAGCCTGCGGACGCCGCAGATCCTTCGAACACAAAGGGACAGTTCAGCCTCGCTGCGTACTACGTGTGCTCGATGAAGTCGATTTCGGACGACAATCAACGTAAGGCTGGCATCGACATCGGCCGGTCGGTCGCCGGCAAGATCATGAGCGAACGGTCTCACGACGGCGCAGAGCGCCAGGAGCCGATCTGGAACAGAGAGTTCGTTCCGCGGCGTCCACCCGGCGGAGCCGACTACGCCTTCCTGCAATGGCAGGTCGATCCGGTCTCGTCGCTGCAGACGGCACTTGGCGCCTCCTGGGGCGAAGTGAGACCTTTCGTTCTGACGTCGGGCTTCCAATTTCGGATCGCAGAGAAGGATGCACCCGCGGGTGTCGTCGCCCAGTTGAACGGCGCCTACGGCAAGCTGCCGTCCTACGCGGCTGTGAACAAGGACGCCCGCGAGACGCGGCTGGATCCCGCCGGCAAGATCACCCAACCGCCGGCGGGAGGCGATGGGCTTCTCATCGCGCAGTTCTGGGCATACGACGGCACGGCCAACCTTTGCGCGCCGGCGCGGCTCTACAATCAGATCGCCGGAGCCGCCTTGCGGCAGATCGAAATGAACCCGAGCGACGGCTACGGCGTGATCGATATCGCCTCGGTAACCGACGTGGCTCGTTTCTATGCCATGATCAACATCGCGATGGCCGATGCCGCCATTGCGGCATGGGACTCGAAATTCCATTTTCAGTTTCCTCGACCCGTGACCTACATTCGGGCCCTCGACGAACTCGACGCCGCGAAGATGGGCAAAACCGTTGCCGCGAAATGGTTTCCTGTAGGCGCGCAAATCACCAACTCGGACCAACCGTTCAATATCACGCCGCCATTTCCGTCCTATCCGTCCGGGCATGCCGTCTTCGGAGGAGCGCTCTTCGGCGAGCTTCGCCAATTCGTGAAGCCGACCGCAAAGTTCAAGTTCAAATCCGACGAGTTCAACGGAAGGAACAAGGACGTGTTCAACTACGTGAGATGCTCGCCCGACGACAAGCTGACCGATCCGAAGGTCTGCAATGATCGAGATTTGATGCTCGATTGCGCGGAACGCGAGAACGCCGATAGTCGAGTGTTCATGGGCGTCCATTGGGTCTTCGATGCCGACGACGGGATCGTCATGGGTAACAAGGTGGCGAGCCATGTCTATCGCCACGTCATGAGACCGCTCGACGCGCAAGGTCAGCCCGTCGATCCGCCCCTCAAGACGTTCTCGGTCACGCCAGCGAACAAGGAGCGCAAGGATCTCCTATGCCCCGGCATAGCAAATCTTCCGGCGGGCTGGGACGACGTGGATGCGACCAAGGGATTCGGTAAGCTTAAGATCGAGATCGTGCAATAGCCCACCATCGGACGATGGAGGAACGTGCTCCAGTCGAGCGGGGGGCGATCCGCTCGACTGCACGGGGAGTACCGGGGTTGCGGACCCCGCGATCGGGAGCCGTTGTTCTGGTGCGGAATTCGCAGCGTATTCTTGGGGGGCCCACATGTATCGAGCGCTGATGCTTTCGTGCGGCTTGATTCTCATGTCGGCGACGCTCGCCTCGGCCGACGACATACTTTGCCCGACGCAGAAGGAGCCCTCCTGCCAGGATATTCTACCGGCGCAGCCCGAGAGATGCGATCGAAATTTCTGCAACGTCGCAAAAAGCAGTTCCGGCGGCAGGACGGCTTGTCTCTGGTCCTGCGCGGCCCATTTCGAAGGGCTTACCGTGAACGGTGTGCCGGTCCAATCGCTCTTCGACGCGCTGACGAAGTCGCCGAAACAATGACGATGGCAGTCATGAAGCTGCGCAAATGGATCTGGCTCGCAGCGGGAGTGCCGGCGCTCACGCTCGGAGGCTGCGGCACGTACGTTCCCCAGATGCAGGAAGCATGGGAGACCACCCGTACGCCGGTCCTGACGGCAGGAGGCGATCTAGAGTACAAGATCCGGGAGAAAATCTACTGCGATATCGTCCAGGCGGTACACGATAACGACATTCTGCTACCATCGCGATGGGGCGTGCAGACTACTGTAGATCTGCAGGTGGACGAAACTGGTGCGCTGAACCCTGGTGTTTCGTTTATCGAACCGCTTTCCGAAAGCCAGTCCCGCTCATTGGGTCTGGGAGCCACCCTCTCGTCTCAAGGCACTCGGGAGGACAAGTTCAGTACCTATTGGAATCTCGACAAGCTGAGGAGATTTTCGGGCGGGACCTGCGCCGCAGACAGACCGTCCTTTCATGGTTCCTCGTTACTTCTGGAAAGCGAGCTGGGAATTTCGTCTTGGTTGCGTGACCGGCTCCAGACCGAGCGCGCGCTGCCGTCGTCGCAAATACCGAGCGACGCTGGCGACACGTTCAAGCAGGACGTCATGTCGTACCACATAAAATTCGTGGTCATCTCGTCCGGCACCGTGAACCCAGCCTGGAAGCTCGTCCGCATCTCGGTGGGCGACGGTTCGACGCTTCTTACG
Source organism: Bradyrhizobium sp. 14AA (assembly GCF_054185205.1). Lineage (NCBI taxonomy): Bacteria > Pseudomonadati > Pseudomonadota > Alphaproteobacteria > Hyphomicrobiales > Nitrobacteraceae > Bradyrhizobium > Bradyrhizobium sp. 14AA. Next base: position 91,275 of record NZ_JAVAYM010000014.1, read on the forward strand.
GCCAACCGCACGCGAACCCACGATCTTCTCGTATTCGCGCGCATCCGGGACCGCGAACGGCGCAGCAAGGTCATCGAACTCCTCAAGATGATGACCGTGGATCCGTCCGGCACGAAGTCGAAGACGCGAAAAGCGGCGCTCGCAAAACCTCCTGATTGCCCGACCGGCGCCCGCGACCGTGCGCTTCCGGACCTTCCGAAGTCGCGCTGGCGCTCCAGCCGAGAGAGATATTCGTAGAAGGCAACGACACACTCATTTACACGACCGTATTCAATTTTTTGACCGCTTGCGAAGACGTCTTCTGGAAGGACGCAAAAGGCGGCTCGTACATAATCAAGACTGTGGGAGTACAGGCACTCTTCGATATTCTGCGCAAACTCGCACCGGCTGCGCTTGAGAAGAAGCGCATCAGCGTCGACTTCTTCACGAAGAGCTTGGACGCCGCAAGAACGATCGATTTTTCCGCCGACGAGTATAAGAACGCATCGGGGTCGGGGCGCTCTTACATCCGGAAAGCGATCGAGGAGGCGATCAACTTGCAGCCCTGATCGAACCGCTTGGCCCGCTTCGGTAGCCCTGAAGATTCCTGATCTCGGCAATCATATGCTCGAGGGCGCATTCGAGCTGATTGGCCGAAGTGAAGCGGCCCGGCGCGACTCTGAAGGCGGCGCGCGCCCGCGGCGTTTCTCCGAACATCGCCTTGAGCACGTGAGAGGTCGTGACTTTGTCCGTAGCGCAGGCGCTGGAGGCCGATATGCTTACGCGGTCGCGAAGGCGGCGCATGAGCGCCAACGGCTCGATGCCCTCGACCGAAAACGACATGTTGTTCGGAAGGCGCATCTCGGGATGCCCGTTGAGCTTGGCGGTCGGCACTTCCTTCAGGAATCTGACGATGAAACCTCTGCACATTCCGAGAAGCCGCGCGGAGTCCCGTGCGGCGTTCGTCCGTCCTCGCGCCAGCGCTTCGCCCATGCCGACGATGCCTGCGGTGTTCAGTGTCCCGGGTCGGATCGAGCGTTCCTGTCCCCCGCCCAGGATCAGCGGCTTGATCTTCACGCGCGGCTTGCGCGATCGCACGTACAGGGCACCGACGCCCTTCGGTCCGTAGGCCTTGTGAGACGACAAGCTCGCCATGTGTATGCCGAGCTTCTCGACGTCAAAGGGGCGATAGGCGGATGTCTGCGCCAGATCCGAGTGCAGTAACACGCCCTTTTCCGAGCAGATTGCGCCGATCCGCTCCAACGGCTGCAGGGTGCCCACCTCGTTGTTGGCGGCCATCACCGAGACCAGAGCTGTCTCGTCCGTAATCGCCGCCTCGAGTTCGGCCGGATCGACCATGCCGAACTCGTCGACCGGCAGATAGGTCACCCGCCAACCCTCCGATTCCAGCGCGCGGGCCGGTTCAAGGACGGCGGGATGCTCGACGCAAGTGGTGATCAAGTGCCGTTTGTCGGGATTAGCCCTGGCGAACCCGAGAATCGCGATGTTGTCCGCTTCGGTGCAGCTTCCCGTGAAGACGATCTCGTTGGGGCGAGCGCCTATGCTTTCGGCCGTCTGCTCGCGCGCGAGCTCCACGGCGCTCGCGGCGAGGTGCCCGTCTTCATGTTCGACGCTCGAAGGATTGCCGTAGAATGTCCTGAAAAACGGCTCCATAGCCGCGAGCACCGCCGGATCGATCGGGGTCGTCGCATTGTGGTCGAGGTAGACGCGTTCCGACATATGAGCTTCTCACGAGCGGGCGGGGACTAGACGGAGCACGTCGGCCGGGGACTTCACCCGGACGGAAAGAGTTCCGACGCCACGGTGGATGTGCGCGCGCACCAGCTCGAGAAGCTCCTCGTTGGTGATCTCCGCGTCATCGCCAGGCTTCCGTTCGACCCACCTGGCAAGCGCACCGAACAACGCTCCGTATTCGCCGGTGAGCGTGTAGGCGTTGAACTCCGCGCCGGCGTCGTCGGGCACGGGAGAGCCTCTCAGGGGACCCTCTTCCAACGAGCTCATCAAGGCGATCCGGCACAGCAAGTTCGGCGTCAAGCCGGTCCTCTGACGCAGCGATCGCAGTCTGCTCGTCGCGTCGGTCGAGATCCTAAGCTTGCTGTAATGCACGAGGTTGCTCCTGCGAAGAGGCCGCGAAGTAGCCATGCGATACCTGCGTCCGGCGCGCGTCCGGGTCGTAGTCCAGGCGGAACGAATGAGAGATGTTCGGCCGCAACTCCTCGACACGCTGCGCATCGACCTCGGTATCCGTCGAAAGCATGATGACCTGATGGGACGCCGCCGGGAAATACCGCTCCATCAGCTTCGAGCGATGGTCCGAGTCCAGGCGAGCCAACGGAGTGTCGATGATCATGGGAAGCGGTCGACCGCTGGTGCGCGCGAGAGCCCAAAGCATCGCGATCGCATAGACCTGCTTTTCGCCGGCGGACAGTGCCTCCTTCTTTATCTCCTTGCCCTCGCCATCGAGCAGCTTGCTCGCGAAGGTCGCGGGATCGATGCTGATATCGCCGATCAGGTCGGGCTTTCTGGCCAGATGACGGAAGCACCTCACGAACTCGGCCTTCAACTGGACGAGCTTGTGGTCGAGAAGCCGTTGCTCGTACTCGGCCAGGACACCGGCCGTTCGACCGGCGAGGTCGACACGATGAGAAGCCGTCGCGACCTCGCTCTGCCGGTCGAGCAGACGACCACGCTCCCGCTCGAGCGTCACGCGCTGGCCCCGGACGGCATCGAGTTCGGCCTGTCGCGACTTCAGCTCCGCTTCGGCCGCGCCCAGCTTCTGATCGGCGAGTCGAAGCTCGTCGAGGATGGCGCCGGCCGCCGCGTGGTCGGCGCGGGCGAGTTTCTTCTCGAGATCCTTTTCGCGCCTCAGCAGCTGCTCGAGCCTGCGCAACAGCGCCTGGGCTCTCGGATTGACGACGTTCTCGACCTCGCTAAGTCGAGCGATCGCCGCCGTCCCGTCGCCGAGTCCCGCGAATGCGGAAGCATGCGCGGAACCCGAAGGGGTCTTGGCCTGCTGATGGACGAAGCGGCGCAGATCGGACCAGTGCTTGTCGGTCCACCGCGCTTCGCGCTCCGGGGCTTCGCTCTTCTTCCAGGCATTGATCGCCGTGCGCAAGGCCACGACCGATTGAGCGATTCCCGACGAGTTTTCCGCCGCGAGCGCCTTGGCGAAGCCCGACAGGAGTTTCGGCGCCACGGTGAAAGGCAAAAGCCCGTTGGCGAGCTCCTTAAGCTCGTGTTCCGCGCGCCCGATTTCCTTGCCGACGATCTCCCGCTCGCTCTCGATCTTGTTGCGGGCCATCGCTTCTTCCCCGCCTTCCGCCACGAAGCGCCGACGGATCCGCTCGGCGGAACGGGCCAGAGAGTCCCGCGCGGAAGCAAGCTCCGCCACTTCTCCGGTCAATTCCTCGATGCGGTGAGCGTTAGCCGTTATTTGATGGACGACGTCGTTCAGCTGGCCTGCGGCCTCCTGGCCCGCTTGACCGTCATGCCGCGCGATGAAAAGGGCAAGATCGGTCCGCAGCCTTGCCACCAATTCGATGCCGAGCAGGCTTCTGACGGCGTCGGCCATCTGTTCGTTGGCGTCGTCGTCGGCGATCTGCTGGATCTTTTCGCCGTCGAAGAAGAAGAGTTGGGAGACGCCCGGCGGGATCAACTCCTGAAGAAACATATGCCATTCTTCGCGCGGCACGGTCGTGACCGAAGCTCCGTCCTTTTCGAGAGAAAGCTCTTCGGTCAAGGTCTTTCCGCGAAGCTCCCATTCGCGCCGGACGCGATATCGGTGGATCTCTCCTCCCTCGGCATAGTCGAATTCCAACTCGACCGCCGCCCTCGGCTGCGATGCCGTACGATTGATGCGGTCGCGAAGGTGGGCTTCGTAGTCGGACAAGGCTACCCGCGTGCCGAGAGCCCTTCGACCGTAGAGCGCGAGCCTGACGGCGTCGAGCAAGGTAGTCTTGCCCGAACCGTTCTTGCCCCCGATCAGGATGATCGGTTTCGGCTGACCTCTGGGCGCGCGAGGGACGAGATCGATCTCGTTGCTGCCGGCATACAATCCGAAGTCGTCGAGCTTGATCTTTCGGAGTATCACGGCAGATCTCCGCGCTCGAGGTCTAATTCCATCTGGTCGGCATCCGTCTCGGCGTTGCCGGCCGGTGAAGGTATCCTGGATGCGGCACGCTCCGCGACGATGGTCGCCAGGTCGCGCCACTCCTGCCGAAACACCTCCTCGATACGGGTGTGCACGGCATGGCGGCGCTTCAGCCCGTGCGCGGCCTTCTCGACGTCGAGAAGGCGGATCACGAGGTCCGTGGGCACGTCGTGAGCGCTGCACAGACTGTCCAGCAGCTTCGCATCCTCGGCGCCGAGCGACACCGCATCCTCCACGACCCAATTCAGCTCGCGCTTCAGCACTTTTCTCGCGATGCCCGGGACGCTGTCGGCCCAATCGCCGCGTTCCGATCTCCAGATCTTCCGGATCTCATGCAGTTCGGCGTCCTGGATCAGAAGGCTGTCCTCGCCCGGCGGAGCGTTCTTCTGCAGGTTCAACTGCGTCTCCAGCAGTCGCTCGAGCAGATACTTGCAGAAGTCCAGCTTGTAAGGCCCGGGAACGGGCTGATCGGTATCGCCGATGAAAGCGACGTGTCCGCTTCGACGCCGGTGTTCGCGATAGATCTTCTTCTTCTCGGGGTCCTGGGTCGCCGACAGAAGGTCCCGGAATTCGAGCAGGGGCTCGAGCCAATCCTCACCCGAGTCGATCATGTTTTCCATGGATCGATCCCGTTCGACGACCGTGCAAACCCAGCAGCCGAACCGCGAGTTTCCGCAGCTCGGCGTGGTCTTGTCGACGACGACGGGACATTCTCCCTGGGCGTTGCGGTACATCGCGACGAGATCGCGATTGTCGTTGCCCCAGGGAGAGGCATTCTGCAGCAGGTACGACCACACGTCGTCGGTCGAGAACCCCTCGATCGGCGCGTACACGAACGCGTTGAGAAGCGAAGAGTGTCGGGAGAGGACCGAGCCCTTGATGCGATGAAAGGACATCACCTGGGCTCGGGTGGCGCTCTCGGACGAGCGCACGCCCAGAACCATCACCACCTCGCCGAACTCCGCCACTTTTTCCCGGATGAACGCATCCGCGGGCTCAATCTTGAGCCGTTCGGTGCACCAGCGGAACCGCCGGGACGGGGCCGGGTATCCCTTGCCGATCAGGTTGACCCAGAAGCTGCGCTCTACGGTCGGCACGACTTTCTTGGAGGAGAAGGGAAGCCCTTGCTCCCGAGCCGATTTGTCGATGCGGGCGAGCGTAACGTCTATATAGCGGACGATCACCGGGGTCTCGACGAGCGTGTCGGAGCTGATGACGTAGACGGGTTTGACGCGCTGTTCGGGAGGAAGCGAAGACAAGGCGGTCCAGACCATCTGGAGGACGCATGTCGAATCCTTGCCGCCGGAATAGCCGACGACCCAGGGCCGCGTATCCGAGAGGTAGACCTCCCGGATCTCGGCGTAACGCTGTTCGATCGTGTCGTTGTCGAGCATACCATTCATGCCGCGTTCGTCGCCTCGGTCCGGACTCCAGCGACGGGCGCATAGAGTTCTTCGATCTGCTGAGCCTCGGGAGAAAGCGGAACCCCCAGCGCCTTCGATATGACGTTGGCGACCAGCACCACGTTGTTCTTCGACTTGTTCACCTTGCCCGCCACGAGCGCGCGGTTGTCCCACAGAGATCGATTGGAGCGCGACCAATCGACCTCGCGCAGGCGCCGAAGCCTCTTCCGCCAATTCCTGGGATTGGTCGTCGTCATGCGTCCTACCACCATCGCGATCGCCTGCACGGCCACGCCATGAGCGTGGACATAGTCGCGCCGCAGGTCGCATGCCGCAACTTGCCTTGCCAGCACCCGCTGCCAATCGGGCATATTTCCGATGATCTCGGTCCAGTAATCCACAGCCTTTTCGAGATCGTCGTCCTCGACCTTCCCACCGCGAGCCTTGCCGAGCAATTCGGCTGTGGCCTGGTGAAGGCTGCTGAAGGTGAAGAGCTTGATGGAACGGTTCGAGATGCTGCTGGTATCGAAGCACGTGAAATCCCGGAGCAGCGGTATCCGCTTCACGACGTTCCGGGTGAGGCCGGCCAACGCATCGCGATGGTCGTACAGGAGCTTGATCGACTTGGTTGGCCTCACCGCGTGGATGTTGAGATCCGCGAACATCTGTTGCGATCGCTTCAGTCCGCGATCGGCGAAGACCACCACGGAGATGGTTTCGTCCCCGAGCGTGGGACGTTCGCGGATCGCTTCCTCGATGGCCGCCCGCCGGTGCTGACCGTCGTTGATCAGGATGGTCGCATCCATGGATATGCGAAGTCTGCCGACCGCCCTCAAGGCGCCCTCGGGGGAAGCGGGTTGAAACTCGATTTCGCCATCTATGGACGCGCAGAGGGACGACAGGATGTATTCGCTCGGATTGTCGACGATATAGCTCGCGATTGCCGGCACCCGTGCGCGGTTCAGAACGCGCTGAGCCCTATCCGCCGCTCCGAGCATCCCGTCATCGAATTGGAAGAGGCGAGGAACGACCTTAAGCGGGACCATGATGACGTAATAGGCGCTCGAAGCCTGCACTCCTCGGATCGCCGTGAAGTCGAGAGTGTTCGTGGTCATGAGCTCCGCTCCGTGGGCATCTCCGCCTCGGAAGTCTGCTTTACCGGCTTTGGAAGTCTTTTGGAAGTCAAAAATAAACGTCCAAGGACGTTTTTGCCGCGGTCGACGCCCCTCAACACGTGGATTCCGTCAGCCTGCGCGTGCCAAGCGCAATCAGCCGTTGTAGGATTGCGACATCGGAGCGCAGCGCTATCCTCCGCGACCAAGTCATCCTATGGTCCAGAAAAGATTAAAGATTCGCGCCCCGTCGGCGGACACGAGATTTCATGAGTTTGCGAGAATTGGCCGCGAAACCGCACTTGTCCACCTCGACAGCGCGCCTGCTGAAGGATTTCTACATTCCGTGTCTGTCACGATCGACTTCGTACGATCGAGGCGTCGGCTTCTTCACGTCGAATTGGTTGCGCTTGGCCGCGACCGGCCTCGCCGGTCTGGCGGCCAACGGCGGGGTCGCCAGGATTATCGCGAGTCCGATCCTCGATGCAGGCGATTGCGCCGCCATCAATCAAGGAGCCGAAGCGCGTAACGACCCGAGATTGCGCCAAGCGCTCGATCGAGCCTTGTCGGACATCGCTCGAAGCCTGGCCGACGACACGCTCGCTGCCCTCGCATGGATGGTCGCCGACGGACTTCTCGAATTCAGGGTCGCCTTACCTTGCGCGGACCTGGATGGAGACTTCCACGACAAGTTCGGCATCTTTCGCGACCGGAGCGGAGATGCCGTCGCTTTTCACGGTTCTCCCAACGATAGCGAGCAGGCATTCCGCAACTACGAGTCGCTCAGTGCGTACTATTCGTGGGTCGATCAACGGGAGGCGGGCCGCGTCGCGCACGAAAGTGATCGATTTCGCCTTCTGTGGGAAAATCGGGATCCGAACCTGCGGGTGTACGAGCTACCGGTCGCCGTTCGAGAGAGGCTGATCGAGTTCGCATCGCGAAGTCCGCGCCCGTATGTCGTTCCCGCACCGGTCGACGCCGAAGCGGAGCGATGGCGCCACCAAAGCGATGCCGTGGCCGCGTTTCTGGCCAACCGACACGGCGTGATCGAAATGGCGACGGGTACCGGCAAGACCCGTACGGCACTCAAGATACTCGATGAACTGAAGGCGCGCCATCTGATCGATACGGCCGTGGTCGCGGCGTACGGCACCGATCTCCTGGACCAGTGGTACAAGGAACTCGTGCAGCGCACGGGTCTTCCGGTCTATCGCGACTACGAAAACCACCGACAGGCTCAATCTTTCGTCAATTCGCCCTCCGGCGCGATCCTCCTCACGTCGAGGCAGAATCTTCAGGGGCTTCTGCCGAAGCTCAAGGAACGAGTCTCGGCCAAAGCGCTCCTTGTCTGCGACGAGGTCCATGGATTGGGATCGGCCGCGCTCGTGACGGCGCTCACCGGTCGGCTCAAGCCGTTTTCTTTCAGGCTCGGGCTCAGCGCTACACCGGAGCGCGTCTACGACGAGGACGGCAATCGTTTCATCGAAAACGAGATCGGCCCGGTCATCTTTCGCTTCGGTCTACGTGAGGCCATCGAGCGGGGCATCCTGTGCGAGTTCGACTACCGGGAGATCGGGTACACATTGTCCGAAGACGATCGAGCGGCTGTAAGGGCGGCCATCAAACGACATCATGCGCGGGTGAAGGCCGGGCAACCTGCTCCGGTCGAAGCGCTCTATCGCGATATCGCATTCGTGCGGAAGGTCTCGACGCAGAAGATCGCGCCCTTCAAGGATTTCATCGAGCGCAATCCGGAAGTCCTCGACAGGTGCATCATCTTCGTAGAGACGGCGGAATTCGGCGCCTTGGTGCAACCGATTCTGATGGAAATGAAGACCGATTTCCACACGTACTACCAGGATGACGACCGTGCCAATCTGAAACTCTTCGCCTCGGGAGATCTGCAGTGCCTCCTGACCTGCCACAGGATTTCCGAGGGCATCGACATCAGGTCGGTCAACAACATCGTGCTTTTCGCATCCTCGCGCGCCCGTCTGGAAACCGTCCAGCGGCTTGGCCGCTGTCTACGCGTCGATCCCGCCAATCCTCACAAGCGGGCCCTCGTCGTCGACCTCGTCCAGGAGCAGCCGGAAGACGAGGCCGATCCGACGGGCGAACTGTCGGCGGATCAGGAGAGGCGGGATTGGTTTCTGGATCTCGCTTCCGTGAGGCGTCTTCAGGACCAGACAGGGGGAGCCACTCATGGCGGTTGATCAGGCGCTCAAAAAGGCCATCGAGGCGACCTTGGCGCAAGCAAGAGATCAGCCCGACGATTTCCGGCGCCGATACAGACGCCTGATCGACTTGGTCGTCACCGGAAACTACGAAGACAGCGACGTGAGGAGCGTCATGGAGGCGATAGCGGTCGTCCTTCAGCCGGAGGATCTGGCCGATGGAAGTTAGGCTTACTGGCTGGAAGAGCCAGAATATCCGTGGCGGTCTTCGCGACATCGAGATCGATCTCGGAAATTTGCCTCCTCGCTGGACCCTCGTGCAGATGCCCAACGGTACCGGCAAGACGACGACCATGAGCCTGCTGCGAGCGACGTTGTCGGGCACCGAGCTCTCCGCGCAGGCCGTGCGAGACCTCAGAGCCGACGATACGGTCGAGGAAGGTCTGTTCGAGGTGCGCCTGTCGATCGACGGTAAGCCGTTCCGTCTGCAAATGAGATTGGACTTTCGCGATGGTAGCTGCAGCTATTGGACGGTCCGTGCCGAAGCGCGAAGAGGCGGCATGGAGGAGGGGCGAGCGTTGCCGGCGGACCTGCGCGAACTGCTCAAGCCGTCTCTGACTGAGCTGTTCGTCTTCAATGGCGAGCTTGCAACCCAGATCAGAGACCTAAGCAAGAAGCGTGCCGCCGACGCGATTCGATCGCTGTACAGGCTCGACACGCTCGACAACGTCAAAGCGCGAATAGACGCGCTCGTCGAGCAGGAACAGAAGCGCGCCGCCTCGATTTCTTCCGCCAAGGAGGAGCGCGGAATCCGCAGGCTGCAGAACGCCCGCGACGAAGTCCTCGCGGCCAAGGAGCGTCTCGAGCATCAGCAGCGAACGCATGCCGCACGATTAGCGGAGCACGAACGCGAGCGGAAGCGGCTGGAGGAGGAGATCTCAAGCAGGCTGGCGGAAGATGCCGGAGTGCGCGAACGCCTTGAGAAATTGCGGGACGACGAGGCCGAGGTCGAGGAGGCCGCAGGCCTTCTCGCGTCCCAGGCGCTGGACGTCCTCCGTCAGCCGCCGCACGTTCATCCGCGGCTTTTGCAACGCCTTCAAAATCTCGGCGGCCGGCTTTACGAGCTCAAGCTTCCGGAGACTATCTCTGCCGAATTCTTCCGCGAACTCGCTACCAAGGACCGATGCGTCTGCGGCAGGCCGATCGGTCATGCCGAGCGCGAGGAGATCCGGACCGGCGCCTCGCGTTTCCTGGCGCAAGATCAGATCTCCATCATCAACCAGATGAAATTCGCTCTCCGCGAGAGCAGCGGCGACCCGGACATGCTCTCCAACTTGATCGGAGATCTGCGCCGTCAGCTCGATCGGCGACGAGACCTTAAGGCGGTGCGCGACCGGTTGGCTTCGGAACGCATCGCGGAAGGTGACGAGATCCTGTTGAAACTGAGGGCCCAGATCGGTTCATGCAACGAAGAGCTCGCCACGCTCACAGCCGCGGTCGAAAGGCTCACGACCAAGGATCCCATCCGGCAGAAGGCTCTGCGCGTGACATGGCAGACCAACCTTCCGCTCTGCGACGCGGAGCTGAAGGTCAGAAGCTCTCGTCTGGATACCGCAACCAGAACGCGGACATTCGCCCTTCAGGGGGAGCGGCTCAAGGACCTGATATCGCATACCTCGAGCGCGGCACTCGACATCCTGAGGGAGCGGGTGCGGAATTCGACGAACCAGAAGCTCGCCCAGATCATCAAGAACGAGAACCTTCAGGTCGCGCGCATCGAGGGGGGGCTCGAACTTTCGAGCGGCGGCCTCGCCTCGAAGGGGGGCGTGAGCGAAGGCCAGAGCCTAGCGGTCGCATACGCGTTCCTGACGGCGCTTCTCGCGGAAGCGCCCTATCGGCTGCCGTTCATCGTCGACAGTCCCGCGGTCTCGCTGGATACCGCCGTGAGACGGGAAGTCGGCGAGCTCATTCCCGATTTCTTCGGGCAGATGATCATGTTCGTGATCTCGAGCGAACGCGAAGGCTTCGCGGACGCCTTCTACGAGCGGCCCAGCGACGTCGAATACATAACCGTGATTCCACAAGGCGGAGGGAAGGCGCATGTCGTCAAGGGCATCAAGCCCTTCCGTGAATTTCATTCCCGGGAGGCGGCACAATGAGCTTCGTCCTGCCGCTCCATCTCAGATCCTTCTTCGGTTTCGAAGGCGCGAAGCCGTTCGCCAGGGGCGCGAGCGGAAAGCGGGACTCTTCCGGTCGTTTCCTGATGTTCGACGCCTACTATTTCAGCCTCCTCCTCGGCCTCGATGCGGGGCGCCTCGGCGACGAAACGAGATTGGAGCCGGACCGGTTCTTCGACCACTATCCCGACAGCTACAAAGGGCAGATCGAGCTGGTCGCAGGTCTGCTCGTGGAGGCCGAGCTGCGACGTCTCGGCATCGGCCCGGAGAACCGCGCCGATATCGAGCGCGAAATGGTTCGTCTGCTCGATTTGAATTCGGTGACGCGACTAAGCACCGATGGCAACCGTCTGCTCAATCGCTATGCCGTGACGGGATTCGACCTGCTCAGGGACGGCATGATGCAGCCGGACAATCTGGAGGATTTCCTGGTCGGGTATCATGCGATTTGGCAGGGGGCGGCGCCATGACGGGACAGGATGGTCGCGCCGAGCGAATGCATATCAATCCATCGCACGTCTCCGTCGCCATGTTTCTCGGCGGAGCGCTGACCTTCGAAGTTCCTCGATATCAACGCCACTACGCCTGGAAGGAAAAGGAGATCGCCACGTTCATCCGCGATCTCGAGCTCAGCAGGGCGGCTCGGGAAAACCGGCGCCCTCGCGACCATTTTCTGGGCGGCGTCGTCACCGCTCGCGCGCCGATACAAGGCAGCACCCGCCAAAATCTCCAGGTGATCGACGGACAGCAGCGTCTCGCCACCTTCATGATCCTCATTCTTCAGCTCGCGACGGCCATGTCGAAGCTCGCCACCGGTCTCGAGAATGAGGATGCCGAGATCGCCAAATTCCTGGCAGCGCGGGCCAAAATCCTCCGCGAGAGATACGAGGCCTTCCAAGACGCCATCAACATGCACGTCATCCACGTCCCGCGATTGACCCTGTCGGTGCCCGACAACGATTTCTTTTTGGCGTTGCTTCGGGCGGAGCAACCGGAAGCCACGCGACGTTCCCACCAGCTTCTTCGAAGCGCTTTCGACGCGATCGGCGACTATTTCGACGGAGTCGTCCAAGGCAAGGCGACGCCCCCCGAAAAGGCGCAGGCGCTGGATCTGGTGCACGAGGTACTCGAACAGGACTGGACGCTCATCCATATGGGCGCCGAATCCCGAACGAGCGCCTACATGCTCTATCAGGTCCTCAACGACAGAGGAGTGGGGTTGACGGAGGGCGAGCTCATGCGGGCCTCCACGTTGGAGGCCCTCGAGCCGCATCTTCCCGTGCAACAGATGCGGCTGGCCGAGGAGGCGTGGGACACGATGCTCGCGGAAAGCGCCATCGAGGTGAGAAGGGCGTTGCAATGGATATTCGCATCGCATTTCGGGCGGTCCGCCGGACCTGCCACGCTGCTGACCGAATTCCAGGAAGCGATGTTCCCGATGCTTCGCGACGACGGGATAAATGCCGACGATGCGGCATCGCTCGCGAAGTCCGTGGCCGATCTCCGCGACGAATTCGCCAAACTGGAGCGCATCGCGAACGGTGAGATGCCCTTCGAAGGCGCAAACAACGTGTGTACCTGGGAACGCGATCGACTGCGCCTGCTCATCCTGCACCTCAAGCAGGAGGACTGCATTCCCTTGCTGCTGGCGGCTTCGCTGCTGTCCGCCGGCGAATTTTCGGAGATCGTCCAGATCCTGGAGCGCTTCTGCTTCAGATACGTACTTTTGGCCGAAGGCCCGCGGTCGGAAGCGATCAGCATATTCGACAAGCATTCTCTCGAAATCAGGAGGAATCCCGCGGCCTATAACGTCGCGTCGTTGACCGCGGACCTCAGATCCCTTGTCGATCTCCACGCTTCCGACGAAGTCTTCGAGGCGCGTTTGCGAACCTTCGGCTATCCGCGAGCCGAGAGCCGCAAGCCTCTGAAATACTTCCTCATGACCATCGAGCACTTCATCCGATGGTACGACGAAGGCGCTCAAGGAAAGCCTCGTTGTCGGGACCTGTTGCGCATCTTCGATTTCGAGAACGGCACGATCGAGCACGTCTATGCCGAAAATTCCGCGCAACCCGATCAAGCGCTGGAACCTCTATTGGATACGCTGGGCAATCTCACGTTCCTGAGCCCGGCCGAAAACGACGCTGCCGGAGCCAAGCCGTTCGAACAGAAGAAGCTGCACTTGGGGAAGTCGACCACAGAGCTGAATCGTAAAATCGCTGCGGAAGCGGATTGGACCGCGACGGTGGTTAGACGGCGACACGATCGCTTGATCGAGATCGCGCTCAAGGTCTTCCGAATCTGAGAGCGATCCTGCGCAGGTCCGAGCGACGCGCGGTGAGAATTCCGTGGAGGAGGACATCGATGTGCCGGTCGCCGGCCGGGTTCAGTTCGAGGGTCGTCGCATCCGCAGCTCGATGCGCCGGCGGCTGGCGACGAGGACCGGAGGTAGGCTTCCGTCCGCCAAACGCTCGTTGACGTCGGTCGTCTGGCCGGCCGACAGAGGCAGCAGCGTGAAGTATCGGCCGAGGCCCCAGGCGGCGGAGTTCGCCGTCCGATAGTGCGAGCTGCGCTGCTCCCCGAGGGTCGAACTCAAGCGAATGCAGCCGCACTTCGAGGAGCGGGAACCCGCAAGCCGAAGATGGAGCTTAGGGTCGGATAAGCCGTCCAATAACTAGGGGAAGTCCTAGTCGACGACGATCCCGTCCATGCCAAGCTCGCTTCGCGAAACCGGCACCGGCAAGGACGAAATCTGATAGCGTCAACCTATCGTGATGCTCGGGGAACCCCGAGTATATCGGGCGTCGGCTTCGATGTTCTGATCCGCGGCGAACAAACCGGAGCTTTGGCATGATCGAAGTCTTTTCGCTCGCTACCGCCCATCATTTCCAGGATGCGCTGGCCTCGCAGGCGCGCTTGCGGCACGACGTGTTCGTCAAGCGGCGCGGACTACCTCATTCCTCATACGAAGGACTCGAGTTCGACGAGTTCGATACGCCTGCCGCAAGATATCTCGTTTGGCGCGACGATCGACGCGTGGTCCGGGGTATGGCGCGGCTGTTGCCGACCGTACGTCCCTACATGTTGAAATCGTACTGGCCGTTTCTGGTCGCGGACGGTCGGTTGCCTTGCTCCGACGGCATCGCCGAGGTCACGCGCGTGTGCATCGACAAGTCGCTTCCGCCGGCGTCGAGACGCATCGTCTTTCCCGAACTGCTGTGCGCCATCCAGGAGCTTCTTCGCGCGACGGGCGGCGAGGGGATGGTGGGCGTCACCCGTGAACATCTGCTTTCGCACTTCGTCCGGGACGGGATCCGATGGTTGGGCACGACCGCGGAAATCGAAGGCGAGCTCGAAAGAGCCTTCTTCGTTCCCACCGAACGCATTCGGCCCGAATACCATTGCGGAAAATACGGGATCGGACGAAGCGTTCTCGCCAATCCGGAGGACTGCGCCCATGCCGCAAGAGCCGCCTGATCAAGGGCGCCGGCATCGGCCCGATCCGAAAGATACGGCGGGCAAGATGGCCGATGCCGTCACCTATCTGTGCCGCGTGGCGGTCGAAGAAGGGCTCGAGATCGTCGTTCCGGACCTGATGGGGGTCCGGGACAAGCTGGAAGAAATCGCCAATTCGGAATGCTGCTGCGCGCGGCATTGACCGGCCCCGCAACAAGCTCGCGTTCGCCGCCGCCGGCGGCGGTGGGTCTGGAGCGATCCGGCGAGATGGCGTCGGTGCAATTGAATTCGAGGTTGTTATCGGAAGTGGTGCAGGCGCACGGCTCGGCGCTTCGCCAGCCGTTTGCGTCCCAAGGACGGGGGATGATGCAGGGCCTCGCGTTTGCGATTCGCGAAGGCCGAAGCACCGCCGGCGCGGCTCTGAGACGCGGCGTGCTCGTGGAATGTTGCGGACCTCATGACGAGGTTCTGAAAAATCATGGCGCCGCTGAACATTGATTGGGCGATATTCGACCAAGGGCTCGACCTGGTCGAAAGGGCGATCGAGCAAGTGCTCGATGCATCCTCCGACGAACCGACGTCGCAAAGTGCGACCTCAGAGAGATATGAGGCCGCATTTGATCGCCATGATCACGGCGGTGATGCGATTGCCCGCCCCGAGCTTGCGCATGCCGTTGCTGAGGTGGAATTCCACGGTCTTCTCCGAAATCTTCAGGATTTCGCCGATCTCCCAGTTCGTCTTGCCCTCCTTGCACCAGCGGAGACATTCCACTTCCTGGGACGTCAACTGAACGGTCTTCTCGTCGCGGCGGTCCGCGAGTTCGCAGTATGTCAGCCAGTATTGGAGGCTTACCATATAGAGATGGGTCATTCTGTCGGACGACGGCTCATCGCGAACGCGCAGGCTGAGGCTGATGAGATCCACTTCCTGGCCCGCTCCTCGGATCGGAACGGTGATGCCCGAGTGAACGCCCAATTCCCGGCAGCTTTCGAAGAAGTTCCTCTGCTGTTTCGTGAAGCCTCCCGTCGGGCAGGTCTCGCGCCATTTGAACGGTCCCCGGACCGACTGCACCCGCTGCACGACGGGGTCGATACGGTCCCACTCTTCGGCCTTATAGGTGTCTAGATAGCCTGGTGGGAATTCGCTCCAGGGCACGGAAACGAGGCGCCGGTTGTTTGTCCGTGCGAAGACCGCATTCTCGTAACCTTGATCCGCGACCGCGCTCAGGAAGAGCCTCTTGAGGGCGGCCGGATTGGCGACTTTGCGCGTGGCTTCGATGAAGGTCTCTATGTCCGTTCCCATCGCGTCCTCACGCCGTTGGAATTTGCGCTCAGTGATGCGTCACGAAATCCATCATGGCGTCGTTAAATTGCTTTGGCGTCTCCCAATGCGGTGCATGTCCTGCATCGATCAGGATCGGATTGCGCTGCCACAAATTTCGAAAGGGTACGCGTCCGAGGTAATCCATGCGGAGAAAGGGATCCGATCTTCCCTGCACGACGGCGACCGGTCGATCGCTTGTCGATACGACATCGATCTCGTCCGCGCCGCGACCGGCCATTCCGTTGGCGACCATCCAATGCCTGGCGTTGCCGTCGGTGCGGCGTGCCATCTTCAAAAGCAGGTGATCGTTCGCGAGCTTCCCACCCATCATCGCGGTGGTGTATCGACGGATGTCGTCGCGACTGAAGATCCGCCGCCCTGCGAGGGCGGTGGTCGCCGTCCAGCGGAATCCTTTTGCTACTCCCTCCGGGGTCAATCGGACTGGAGGCGTGCCGGTGATCAGCAGCGAGCGAATAGCCGGATCGCTGGCCAGCATCTCGATGCCGATATGGCCGCCAAGCGACCATCCCAGCACGTGGAAAGACGAGTAGCCGAGCGACCTCATGAGCCGGCTCAGCGTTCGCGCGTAACCTGGAAAACTGTATACGGTAGACGGACGCTGCGAGTCGTCGGATCCTCCGTGGCCGGGAAGGTCGGGCACCACGATGCCCAGCCTTGTTCTGGTCAAGGCCTTCAATTGCCCGGAGAAAACCTCTTTGCAGGACGAGTTGCCGTGAATCAACAAAATGCCAGTGCGGCTGGCTTTCCGGTGATGCACCTGGAGGTTGAGGCCTCCCACGAAACAATTACGCAAAATCATGAGTCGTCCTCCCCAAAAAGGGGAGCGGCAACACGCCGCTAACACGTAGCCAATGGGATTTTTTCACAATTTATGATTGCTCATCCTACACGTGCAATAACACCGGTCAACAGGCGGCGGATCGATATCTCACTATCCGGCTCGCAAATCTGATCGTCCCGGGTTCAGTCGGTCATGTCATGTAGACGGATCCGCGAGCAAGCGCACGAAGAGGCCGGCTCAAAAGTTGCGGTGCAGCCGGCACAAGCAACGCTACGCATGGCGAAGCAAGTTATTCCCTCCTAGGGAGACCCCTAGGGGAGAAATTTCCGACTTATGGCACCATCAGACGGGACGGGCGAGCCTACACGGCTGCGCGTGGCGGCCGCGAGCCGATCAAGGCTTGCGATCAGATCTTTCTCGGTTTTGGCAAAGGATCTACATGGCGATGCCTGAGATAGAATTGACTTCACCAGTGATATCCGGAGCGACGATCGCTTCTCTTGCGATATATCCGCCTTTGGGAATAGCCAGGGTCGGAAACGCGGACGGCGAAGAAGACTATGTAGTCGCTTCGGAAGTCGTGGGTGGATGGCCGACGCTGCCGAATGGGCGGATCGCGATGTACGAATCCGACTTCAGGACAGAGAACGGCAAGATCAAACGTCAGGCGGTTCGCTTCCGCATCTATGCAACGTCGACGGACGGCAAAACGTTCGAGGTCACGGCTCGCGACGGGGTCCGCATCGAATGGAGGGTCGGCGTGGCCAACCTGAAAGCGGGCTGGTACGAATTCAATCAGGCCATGGATCTGCCGCGCGGCATCGCCAAGCCTGCACAAAAGAGGAATGCTAGGATACCTGTGCCGGGGAGAGGCGCCCGATTGGATATCACCCCGACCCCGAGAAAGATCGAGGGGCCCAACAGATCAGGCCCGGAGTTCGTTTTTGACGACGGCACGTTCTGGGCCGCCATACCGGTCTATCTCGGTGAGCTACGGACCGATGATAAGGGGCGGCTGATCTTCCTGGGCGCGCGCGGCGCATCCGGACCGTTCCGCAAAGGCCTGTTGCCGACGACCTTTGCCAACAACGACGGCTGGCACGACGACGTGTGCGATGGTCCGGTTCGCGCAACCGTGACCTTCGCCGATGGCTCGTCCAAGGAAGCGGAGCCGGCGTATGTCGCGGTCACGCCGCCGAACTTTGCGCCGGGAACGTTCGGCCTGGTCACTATGGATGACACCGTCAACGAGGTGTTCCGAGATCAGGGGTGGACCGCGGCTCCGGCCTCGACCTCCTTTACCAAGGATATCTGGCCAATCTTCGATCGGATGAGTGGTCTGCAGTGGGTAAACCACGGCCTCTTCGTCATGCACGGATTCGGCTCACCTCTCGATGCCCGAAACACCCAGGTGCTCGCGAAGTTGCGCGATTCCGCCGCGGCAATGGCGCCATGGAGGTTGAGGGTCTTCAAGCTGTTCCGCGATCCCGCCGCAGCTGGGCCCTTCAATGAACCGGCGCTGCCGCAGATCTTCGGAGATGCGTACGGTGAGAATCCGAGGGGGACGCCTCCCGATGCGCTGAGTTACCTTTCGGTCACGCGCACACAGTTCGAGCACCTGGGGCGTTGGGCCGCCGGTAACTTCGTCGATGACTGGAACGGTTTTCCGGCACTTGCCGAATTCGGAAAGCTCCCGCCAGCCGAGCAGATCGAGCATCTGAACCGTGCGCCTCTGCACGAGTGCCTGGGAGGACCGTTTCATCCCGGCATCGAACTAACGTGGACGATGCGCATTCCGCATGTCTGGAAGGGCTCCTATCGACTTAAGGTTCTACCTACCGATGATCCTGCAAAGCAGGACTTCGGGCCGGAATTATCGCCTCAGACGTGCTGTGGCAGCGGCGGACCCTTCGACGGTGTCGCCGCCGGTGCGTTGACGCGGTTCCTCGGCGTGCCCTGGCAGACCGACGGAGCGTCCTGTAATTCGGACGCCGACTACAGTCCGAGCACCTTCCTGTCGATGCCTACCTTTTGGGGCGCGCGCGTCCCCGACCAAGTAATGTCGTCCGAAAATTATTCCATCGCGGCCGCAATCGGCAAGAAAGGGAACGAGGATCAATTCGCTAAATACCTGATGGCCCGCTCCGACTGGCTGAGGGACATTCGGGGGTTCGATTACTACACGCGTATAGCCCACATGGTGGACGAGTGGTGGCAGTTGGGGATGGTGCTCGCTGTCGAGAATCCATCGCCGGACTTCCCCGCCGGGCTGCGGGTCGAGCAAGGGCGAAGCCGCGACTTTCCCGGGGCCGATCCGAAGCCAAGTCTCGTGGCACTCGTCGAAGACCTCCGAAACGACCAGCCTACTCGAGTTGCGAAGGCCGCCGCGGGATCTACCTTGCAATCGCCTCAGCCGCCAAAACGCCAATATCGGCAGGGTGAGATTTGATGCTCGACGTGCTGGTTTGCGGAGCCGGACCCGCCGGTGCGACGGTGTCAGCCTTGCTTTCCAAAGGCGGAATGAATGTCGCCGTTGTAGATCCAATGACGAGGACGACCGAACGTCTCGAACTGGTAGCGCCCTCTGCCGTCCGGCTCTTCGATGCTGTCGGTGACAACTTGTTGGAAGATTCCAGCCTGGCGAGCTTTTGCCCGGGTATCCGGCGAAACTGGGGTGGCGAGATTTCGGTCGACGAGTTCATTTGCCATCGAGGCGGGAAGGGGTATGTCGTCGACCGGCATCGGCTGGATGTTGCCCTTCGCGAGATCAGTAGAAAGGCAGGTGCGCGTCTCGTTTGCGGCAGAGTGGTTGCCGTGGAACGAGAAGGGACGTCCTTCCGTGTACGACTGCAACAGGCCGCAAAGGACATGACGGTCCTCGCCAAAATCGTTGTCGATGCGTCCGGACGAACTGCCGCGCTGACGCGACGGCTCGGCGCGCGAAGGGTGCTTTACGAAGCCATGCTCGCTCGACTAACGGAAGCGTCTGCGTACGGGGCGCCAGGCTATTTGATAGTGGAATCTCACCCGGGAACACGATGGGGTTATCGCCTCGTCGGCCCGAACCAGCGAGAGGAGGTTTGGGAGGTGTTTTCAAAGAGTGATCGGGTTGGGTCAAAGAACCCGGTCGTCGATGCCTCCTCGGTCCTCACCTTTCCCTCAGCCGGTCGAGGGTGGGCTGCCATTGGCGATGCGGCCACTTCGTTTGACCCTCTCTGCTCGCAGGGAATTGCGAACGCCCTATCTACTGCGCTTGCGATCGCGGGGGCGGTAGTTTCGGACGCCGGCTTGGGAGAACCGGCCGCTCACGGCTACTCGGAAGCTGTCCTGCGAACCTTCGAATACGCGGAGCGCGGACGCCGACTGTCCTATTCGGCGCTCCCCGATCGGACACTTCGCTACTCCAAGACGTTCGCCCGATCGGCTGCTCATTCCCTAGGATATCCTACGCCGGGGATTCCGTCATTTTAGCCGTTACGGATATGGATCGCGGTCGGTACCGTCCATTCCTCGTCGTGATCTCACCGAACAACAAAACTAAAAGATCTTCTTGTCCTCGAATACCTTGGACTCCGAGAAGCCATCCGATTGCAGCACACGGACGGACACGCTCTTCGCGCCAGGAAACTGGTTTACGTCGATGTCCGTGTTCGGAATGGGAAGCCCCACGGCTATGGTCTGCCAGTTTGGTTCATGTTCGGCCTTGGCCTGCACCGTATAGGTTACGCCAGGGGTGGGAGTAAGGGTATGCGCCGAATCGAGCGTAAAACGGTTCGGCGAAGCGGGATTGGGGCCGCCCATCGCAACTACTCCCGAAGGCAGAGATGCGCCCCGGGCGAACTGCGCGGCCTCGGTGCCTTTGATCATAAGCTTGATCCGGCGCAACTGCGGCGAAACGGGAACGTATTCGTCGAAGGTGCCGGTCGCCGCATGCGGAGCGCAAGAATTACGCTGAGGATTCACCTTCTGATCGAAGATATGTTGGTCCGAGGCGTCGAGGCCGACCAATTCGATCCCTTCGTCCTCGAAATCCTCCGATCGAACTGCCACTTTGACCGGCGTGACGTAGTCGATCGTTCCTTTCTTGCGATCGAGATCAAACGTACCGCTTACGTGAGCGAAGCTTCCGTCGAGCACTCCGGCGCCCATCGCGTCCTCCTATGCTCCGGCCGCCGGCGCGAAGAGGGTGTCCTCTGCGCTTAAGCGGTCCAGGATGGCCCGATAACTGTAGGCTGAGATCCACTGATTGTCGCAGTAGGTCATAATATCATGGCAGCTCTCGTTAGCCATCACCCGCATGGGAATGCCTAGCGATGGGTCGCCCATGTCGACGCCGATCATATCCCCATTCGCCGCGTCGCCGATGCGGCCGTCTGCGTAAGGGAAAGCAGGGTCGCTGGCATCCTGGTTGCAGAAACCAGGATGAAACCTTCCGAACGTGTGTCCGAGCTCGTGGGACCCGTACCAGCCGCCGTAGGATCGTTCGGTGTCCCACGAGAGGGATCGATACTGGGCAGGATTACCGGTCGGTCCGACCGCTACAACCGAAGGGTTCGGACGCTGGGGGACGTCTTTCGCAGCTCCTCGGAAAAACAGTCCTTGATCGGCGTCTGAGATCAAGCCGTAATAGTGGGTGCGCGGATCGGTTCCGGCGTCGATGTCTTTCGCGCGGATCGCGGAGAGCTGGTTGTGCGCTATATTGAGCTTGCCCAGCCACAACGGATCGTTGCCGTCAGGGGTCGTTGGGCCTGAGAATGGCGGGGCCAGGCGCGGGTCGGCCTGCACGACGAGCTGCGACCAGTCGATCGTCGACACCGGGTAGGCCCTGTCGAGAAAGGAACGGAGATAGTCGAAGTGGTATGCAGCCGGCGCGATTTGCTTCGGTGGCGCACCATGCGTCGAGAGCACGTAGCGGAGACCAATCGCTTTGATACGTAACGGAGCGGCGTCGACCATAGCAACGGTCACGGGCGCATTCACTCCGACCGGTACGTCGGAGCCGCCCGAGAACAAGCGCTTCACGCGAATGGTCAGGCTAGGCCAGGACAGCACATCGACGGGAAGAATGAAGTTGAGGCTTGTTCGGATGTCCCGGCGCTGGGCGTTCACATCGGGATAGGCGGTTGCTTTTATGGAGATTGACCCCGTCGAGGCCACGTATTTGGCCGTCGCATTCGCGGACGGCGAGACCTCGATCTCTCCCTGAACGTCGGTCGCACCTGTGAATCCCGTCGGTCCGACATAGATCCTCACGAGGGTACGCTTTCTGCGGACGAGAGGGACGTCGTTCGCGGGGCTTTGGATCGTCTGGCATATTTCGATTCCTAAAACGTCCACTTGAGCGGCGGGATGCACCGTCTGCGTTGCGAGAAGGCCCATGCGGATCTCCAGATCGTGTCGCGTCGTCGCGAGCAATTTCCGTGCGCCCGCCCGGCGATCCTAAGGCAACATGCTTCTTGACGGGACTAGGGAGGTCCCGGGGCCGGCTGAGACAGCCGATCGCCGGACCGGTGTACGCGGGCGATTCAGGCCGTGGCGCCGCTCAGTAGCGATCGCATTGCATCCACGCCCGGCATGAAGACATAGGCTGCGCCGGCGGCCTTGACCCAATCACCTAAGATCGTGAACCTCTCGGTTCGGCCCTGAAGCGTCACCGTGATCACGCGCCCTTCCGCCGGCGCCCTCGCTATGATCGGATCGATGGAGCTCGGAGCCTTGGGTACATCAGCTTTCTTGACCCAGCGCTGCATGAGCTGCCTGAATTGCCCGTCTATGGACGTCTGATAACTCATGAAAAGAAGGCCGCGCGCCCCAGTCGGATCCTCGTCGAAAGGTTTGCCGTACGGGATTCCTCTACGCAACATTTGCGTGGTGAGAGTATCCGCCGGGAGGGCCAGGTCCGTCGTCTGGTCACGAGGGTTTACCTTCCGGACGTGCGCCGAAAACGGACAAACCGTCCCGATGGGATCCGCGAGCGATCCCGGGAACGGGACGACGTTGCCTCGATAGTCTAGGTCCGCAGCCGGAAAGGCGGCATCGTATCGAAAGCCGTTGATCCGGAGCGGGGCGCAGGAGATCGCTTGGTCGGGTCCTGTTGGAGATTGGGTAAGGGGCGTGCCGTCCCGCCATCGGCCCACGCACATCGCCCCGGCGAGGTCGGGCGAAGAGGGAATGCCGAAGCGTTGCGCCAGTTGGTCGCCTAAAACGGTCATGGCATCGCGGAACGCTTGGACATCCTGGCCGAGCTTGCGGAGCACCAACAAAGAGCCATTCTTCAACAACGGTCGGTCGCCAAATTTTCGAGGACCGGGGACCAGAACGTCGCCGGGATCGAGCGAGGAGTAGCCGTAGACGAACTGTCCGGGCCAAACGAGTTGTTGGCCTGGACGCGAAAAATATCCGGAAAATGGATCCTCTTCGCGGTACGATCGCGCGGTCAGAAAACTGCCGTCGTCCAATAGTCCGCGAACACCTGGCTGAGATATGCCATCGGCGAAGCCGAAATGTTCGGTGTCGCCCGTCAGCCGTTGTCCGACTTCACGAAACGCTTCCGTAGCCCAATTGGCCGACAGCAATCGGATTTCGTCGGCGGCCTGATCCGGTAGGCCCGGCATGCCGCTTCCGAACACGAAGACGACGTCCGGGGTCTTCTCCGGCGTCATGCCGAACGACCACCCCACCGGTCGACCTTGCGCATCGATTTCGTCCCCCAATGACCGGGCGTCACGCGCGGCGCCGACATTGAAGGCGGCATCCGGCGGAGAATCCGCGAAAGACAAGGCTGCGCAGCCGGAATTCGTGAAACCCATCGCCATGAGAACGCTCGACGGGAGCGGCTCCGCCGTTTGGGCCGCGCGAGCCAGTGAACGCGCGGTCTTCAGCGGAATCAGCTGACGCGTCTTGGCCACCCGGTCGCAAAGCGACAGCAATGCGCGCCTGGCCTCCGCATGCGCACCGTCAACGATCTTCAAGCCAAGGATCGTCTGATAGCCGCCACCGAAGCCGACAAGGATATGGCCCTGGATGTCGTCGGCCTCGAGTTGGTCCTCGTTCACGACGTCTTTCGCTTGAAGGAAAATGCGGAACGCGGCACTTCCGCCTTAACGACGACGTCATTTGCAGGCTCAGCATCGAGGACGAGACCTGTGGCGTCCCCGATCGCACTTTCGAGATGTCCTTGGGTCTTCCAATCTTCGTCCGTCACGTCCGTGCACTTGGCGATCTGGTTTTTTCCCCAATTACCGTAGAACGATCGGTGTACGGGGTGCTTGCAGTACAGCAGATTTTTACAAGCACTTGAGCCGCGATCGACGTTGCCCGCCACAACGGACGCGTAGATCGTCATCGTGGTGGCGCGCGCGATCTGTCCGCCGCGGGTCAAAGGCCTGTTGTCCAACAGGCAATCGCTCAGTTTGAGAGCCGAATTCTCCGGAAGGCCGATCCTTGCACGCAAGATACGTGGATTATTCGGATCGGATGCATCCTGACGCTTGACGGAGAGAGCATTGGTAATCGGAACACCGTTCCGATCGCTGAGGCTCGACAAATCGATGTCGCGAATGTAGAGGCCGACCGGATCCACCAACGTCACGCGATTTCCGGCTGCGACCTGTAGTCCGACGCCGTTGCCGATCGAAGGATCGCTGCTTCGGTTGATATCGCCATAGCCCGCGCACGCAATGCGCATCGTGGCGCGATCGTTGTCGAAGACCGGATCCGGCGGCTTGCCGTCGGAATCCCATACAACGGATGCTCCGCCGGCCAAGTTTACCTCAGCGCCGAGCGAGTTGGCCGGGTGCGTCAAGTGCATCGCGCCATGAGTGGTATTCCATTCGTTGTAAGGGTTGTAGTCGCCTTTGTCGTAGAGCTTTGCCCATCCGTTCTGCGAGGGATACCACACCAGGATGTCCTCCTGGAACTGTAGCTCCGGTTTTGTGATGCCTCCGTCGATGTGCAGCTGGTAGAGACTCGTGACTAGATCGATGTCTTCGCTGGCGAGAAATTGCCAATAATCGTACGGCTCGGCGGTGAAGTCGATGTGCTCGATGGCGCCAATACCGTTCCGCTTCGCGAACCACTCCAGGTACTCGTCCTGTTGGCGGATGCGGATGGTGACGTTTTTGCCCGACGCCGTCCGCAAGGGTCGGGCCTGAGATCTCGCGTCGTCTTTGCGGTAGTGCGAAACTGCATCGAGGTTGACCTGAACCAAATCCGGGCCGTCCTGCGTGTCGATTACCACGTACGCTTGGGGACGCAGGACATCCGCAACGGCTTCGGCCGCTTCTACTTTGGAAAGATCACCGACATGGGTGACCACGTCCATCCAACGATCGATCGATTTCGGAAAGCCGTTCCAAGGTACGCCGGCGACGGGAGCTCCAGCGGTCAATTCGAGCGGAGAGAAGAAGTTTTTCGAACTACCTACGGCGGCCGAGACGTAGCGCCCGATGACTTTGTCATTGTACCTCTGTGCGGCTCCTTGAGGATCCCTTGAGTGCGCAAAATCGTCGATACGGGCCGGAGGGCTCAATAGGGGCATGGGAGGCTCCTTCAAGTGAATTCCGTCGCTATAATAGTCGCGTTGCAACGACGAGGACCTCGTGGATCCCCTAGGATCGAGGCGGCCTTGCGCCCGGCATGGATCAACACGCCGCTACCCAGATCTGTCCGGGAGTACGCCCCGCCAGATAAAGCTGGTTATACCTGTCATAGGCGTCGGCCTGCAGGATGCCAGCATATCGGGCCAGATGCGTCTGGGGATGTTCGCCCTGGCGATCGCGCAAGTAGTAGAACATCGCCGCCGGTGGGCCTACGCCACCAAACGGCCGATCGATCCCGGACGTCAATCCAGCAGCGTCCCGTGTCGGTCCTTCCCTTGGTCAGCACCGGAACGGTCGTATCATCGGCACGAAGGCGCACGGCCGCCATGACAGGGGCTTCGACCAGGCGCAGCGACGTACAGACCAGTCCCAAGGCATGTGCCAGGGTTCCCGCAGATAGTCTCACCAGCTAGCAAGTTCTCTTCGACCAGACGAACCTTCTCGTCGAATCTCCACCGGCGCCGACGCTCGGCGCCGAATACCTTCACCCGCATTCGCCACATGACCTTAGAGCTAGACTTAAGGCCACATCCTCAGATCAACGGTAAAACCTCCCAAGGCGGCCGCCGCCTGAGGGAGACCGCACACTTCCTCCAAGCGCCAGAACGCCGACCTCCCGGCGCGCCGGCTCAACACGCTTGCGAAAGCTTTATGCCGACATCTTTCCTGGATTCAAGCAACGGACGCTCACGCAGGCATGTCCCATATGTCTATTTTCTACGGTTCGGTCCGACTATGTAGCGCCGGTTCGTCAGGTCGATCAATTGCATAGACGAGCGACGGATCGGGAGGACGTCGGAGACCAAGTTTCTCACGCAGAGTGCCCGCGCGGATCGAAGGAAGCAGGCCGCGACGTTGAAGTTCCGGAATGACTAAATCGTTAAACGTGTTCATCGAGCCCGGCAGCAAAGGCGGCATCACGTTGAAACCGTCTGCAGCTCGCGCGCTGATCCACTCTTCCATGCAATCAGCAATCGTTGTGGCTGTACCCACGACCTGAAGATGGCCTCGAGCTCCTGCGAAGCGCATGAACATCTGCCGGATTGTCAGCGAATCGCGTCTCGCGGTGGCGACGAACAATTTCTGTCTACTCTGGCTTGAGTTGGTCGCGTTAATATCTGACGGAAGCATGTCGTCGAGAGTAAGCCCAGACAGATCGAGACCACCGAGGCGGCTAACGAAAGGAATGGCAACGTCCGGATGCAGAAGGGATTGCAGGCGTTCAAAGCAATCCTCGGCTTCGCGCTGGGTTCGCCCCACCACCGGAAAAAGGCCGGGCATGATAATGAGATCGTCTTCGCTGCGATCATAGCGTGGGAGTCTTGCCTTCAACTTTCCATAGAAATCTCTCGCATCTGCGAGATTATTTTGCGCGGTGAACACGACGTCAGCCGTCGCCGCAGCCAGATCCTGACCATCCTCCGACGATCCCGCTTGAACGATGACCGGATGACCTTGTGGTGACCTGGGAATGTTCAACGGGCCTCGAACCGAAAAGAATTCTCCCCGATGGTCAAGCACATGCATCTTATTTGGCTCGAAATAGAGTCCCGATGCCTTGTCGCGGACGAATGCATGGTCGTCCCAGCTATCCCACAGGCCTTTGACGACAGAAACGAACTCCCGAGCACGCCGATATCTGGCCTCATGGGAAGGAAGATCGTCATTTGACAAATTCAGCGCCTCGAACCGGCTCGCTGAAGTAACGACATTCCACCCGGCCCGACCATCGCTTAGATGATCGAGCGAGGCGAATCTGCGTGCGACTTGATAAGGATCATTGTAGGACGTGGAGGCAGTCGCCACCAAACCGATTGTCTGTGTGAACGGCGCTAGAGCTGACAGCAGAACGATAGGATCGTAACATTCCGTGCGCGCGTTGCGGCTGATCATTGGGACGTTGTCCGAGGTGATACCAATAGTGTCGGCAAGAAAGACAAAGTCGAAGAAGTTGCGGTCCGCAGTGGTCACGATGTCGACATACCGCTGGAGCGCCATCCCCCGACTCGAGGTTGCGTCGGGATGGCGCCAGGCGGCCTCGTGGGAGCCGTCGACTATGAGGAATAGACCTAGTTTGATGTGGCGTTCTTGCTTGAGCATTGTAAGTCCTCCTCATGCTCGGCAACGAAGATGCTGGACCCTTCCGGAACGGTCGTTCCGACCCTCTAGCTTTTCGATACCTTGTAAGTCCAAGCTCTTGTTCGCCAGGCGGTCTTTAATGATCGGACGCTGCTGACTCGAGCGCGAATGTCTTCCAGGAGAGTCAGCCATGTCGTTCGCCCAATTTGGCTTGGGACGTAATGTGCGGATCGCCAAGTCGCCATGAAGGTCTCCGGCGACATCTCGTGCCAATCCATGCGGTCGCAATAAAGGAACGGTGCAAAGTATGAGGAGGTATCGATAGGCTCGATAGCCTTCTCGGCGTTTGTAAATGTTAGAGAGATTGCAGAGGAAGATGCTCGGACGTGCTCGTCAATCGAACGCT
This sequence comes from Bradyrhizobium sp. 14AA, assembly GCF_054185205.1. Classification (NCBI taxonomy): domain Bacteria; kingdom Pseudomonadati; phylum Pseudomonadota; class Alphaproteobacteria; order Hyphomicrobiales; family Nitrobacteraceae; genus Bradyrhizobium; species Bradyrhizobium sp. 14AA. The sequence goes on from NZ_JAVAYM010000014.1 coordinate 118,958, forward strand.
GAAAGGCATCTACGAGCAAGTCTCTGGGGTTCCAGAGCACGGTGAGGAAGCCGCCTGGTCGAAGGATGCGATTACATTCCTTGAGCGTTCGTTGCGGATCGAGGAACTGAAATGCATTTCCGATCAGGATCCAGCTAGCACTCTCGGTGTTCAAGCCGGATCGCTCAGCCGTACCGCAGCGCCATTCGAACAAGTTGCCTCCGCGACCAAGCCGCCATGCCTCGTCGCGCATCACCGCCTCTGGCTCAAGCGCCCATCCTTCGAGGTTGAGCGACGCCAACGTCGCTGTCAAATTCCCGGTTCCGGCGCACAAGTCAACCACATGGCGTCGCTTCTGTTCGATGCGAAGGCCCGCAATTAACATTCTCAGAAGTTCTGGAGAATGCGGCGGGCGTTGGCTGTAGTCGTGAGCACTCGTCGTGAAATCACCCCATTGGACCGCAGTATCCATCGTCACATCCTCGTGTTGCGATGCTGGTTAGACGCTGCGTCTTCTTGATTGCTCAATTTGAGCTCATACAGGCCGACAAGGCCAGCGATATGATGCGGGACACAGGCAGCAACCGGTGCAAACCCGAGTTTCCTGTAAAAGCCGCTGACGTGTTCTTGTGCGTAAAGCCAGACCGAGGTTTCTTCATCCGTGATCAGATTGCATGCAGTTTCAACGAGCCGGCGTCCAAGTCCAGTTCCGCGCAAATGGCCGATAACTGCGACACCGCGAATCCGCCAAGCGGCAGCGCTGCCTAACGGAGGAGGCGCTGGCTCTCTGACTGCCGAGGCAACTCCAATCAATCGATCTTCTGACATTGCGGCTACGTGGATGCTCTCCGGTAGAAGATCGCCCAATGAAATTGTATCCTTGGGATGTCTTTTTGGTCGGAGTTCTGACGTTCGCAGCGGAATGACGGCCGAAAGAGGAACGCGTATCATTGATGTTTGGCGCATATCCTCCTCCTTAGCCATGTGCTTTCAGAGGAATTGCTTCGACCGGACTTCCCTTCGCATTTTGGAGCTCTCGCTTCAGAATGTTATCTAGGATTGAGAGTCCAACGGCGAGGTCATTACCAGTCGGCGGCGCCGTGAGCGACACGCGGACCGCGTTGGGAACTCGGGAATCACTAACAGCGAAGACATCCGCGGGACGAATAAGAACGCCGCAGAGTTTTGCGGCTTGCACAAGCGTCTGGCGGTCAATGCAATCCGGCAAAGGTACCCAAATGTGAAGTGATCCGGGCTTAGTAACGTACTCGAGAGCTGTCAGGATTTCGGATGCCAACTTATGGCGTTCGCGAATATCGGCTCTTATGGCGTCAACAATTTGTTGGGAAAGGCCGGTGCGTATCCATTGGTTTATCGTGAGAGAGGATAGAGCGTTGGGAAACCACCATGACAATCTCTGAACCGGTACCATTAGCTTCCGTGCACGGCCAGCAGTCGGCGCAAGCAGATAGGCAAATCGCAAACCCATCGCAAAGCACTTGGAGACGCTCATGCAATACCACGTAATGTCTGGCGCGAACGCAGCTATTGGTGGCGGAGCGTCGGGATGCAGGAAGCCCAATACGTCATCTTCAATAATCGAAATCCCAAGTCTCCGACATGTCTCCGCGAGTTGGACCCGCCGGGCGACCCCCATCACCGCAGTCGTCGGATTATGGACCGTAGGATTACAAAACAAGACGCGCTGTCCCGATCTTCCACGGCAGCCGTCTTCAAGAGCTTCGGGAATGATTCCCTCTTGATCTACAGGTAGACCGACTAGGTTCAGCCCAGAACCCGTCGCAAGCTGTCTCAGCACGGCATAAGTGACTGCTTCAGTGAACAAGGTCGCTCCCGGCCCTATCATTCCAAATAGAAGTTTTAACGCGCTCTGCGTGCCGTTCGTCACAACAATCCGCTCAGGATCAAGCTCTTCCTCAAAGCGGCCACGAAGCCAGTGCGATCCGGATTCAACATCTTCCTTTGCCCCGCCTGGGCGATTGCGGCGAATGTCCATTGCGGTCCCATCGGACTGACAAAGCTGCCGAAATGCCTGCTCAAGCGCCTCGTGGATAATGTGCGGCGCGGGCGGCAACGCCGTGGTGAGGTCGATCGAAAAGTCCAGCTTGGAGGCGGGCATCAGCTCCTCGTAACGATTTGGGACCAGTTCAGTTATGTTCTCATTGCCAACACGATCGATGCCCCAACACAGAAAGCGGTGACGACAACGTACATAATGCCAGCCGTCTTCGGTATGCGGAGGGGAACAATGTGCAGAACAGCAAGTACGACGAGGACGAACGCGACCATGTTCGGGAAGACCGCCTCGTGGATGAGTGGGCGCAGCAGGAACATAGTTGCAGTTACGGGTACGGCGTATGTGGTAGGCACCCCGATGAATCGGCCGCCCGGGGATCCAAATACGTTGAAGTAGCTAAGCCGCAAGGCACTGGCCAGAAGGAGAATGGCGCCCGCGACAACTGACACCGTTGAGCCACGACCGATGACCATCGACGTTACAGCCGGGAACACACCGGCGCTGACCAGATCGGCAAGCGAGTCCAGATTTTTTCCGACCTGCCTTGTCTCTGCCGAGCGGCCATGCGTCCGCTGGGCCACGACACCGTCGAGATGATCGGCCAGCAATGCCCAGAGCACTGTAGCGACTCCCATCTCGGGAAGGCCGGAGATTGCAAACTTGAGACCGATGGACGAGAGCACGAGACCTGTTGCAGTCACCGCGTTGGCCGGATCGAGAAGCTGGCGAACCACTATAATTTCCCTATCGAACGCACGATGCTTAAAAGGTCAGGTCGACGAACGGTGCGACGCGACCCTCAGCGATCCGCAAATCGCCCGCGGACCGTCGCAACACGCTGCGGCAAGCCGTAGGGCCCGCCGTTCGACAGGATAGGCGAGCAATTTCCTGGATGTGCCCATGTGTGGCACCTGAAGCCCTGATGTCATCCAACGCAGGAAGCATCGCCTTTCTCAGTTTGATTGAAGCAAGCCGTAGTAGAGTCGGTCTTGAATCCCGCAGGCCCCTCCCATAGGCGAGAGCACGTAGAAGCGACCAGACTCTCGCTTCAAGCATGGTGGCGTGGTCTGGAACGTGGGGCATAATGTCACCGTGTTTGGGTCGAGGCTACGCGTCATGCAACTATTCAGTGCCACGCGTTCAGAGTTGCGGTTAGTCGCCTCAGGCCTTTGTCGAGCAACTCGAGGTCGATGCCGTAGGAGAGCCGGATGCCGGCGGGGTCGCCAAAGGCTGTTCCCGAAACAGTTGCGACGCCGGCATTCATGAGCAACGCGTGAGCTACTTGATCCGCGCTGAATTCTCGATCATGAGCCGTGTTGCGCCGCTGCAATTCGCTGACATCGAGATAGAAGTAGAATCCTCCTTGCGCAGCAGGCTGCGGCACCAACGTAAGCTCTGAAAGGATCGAGAGCCCGAGCGCCCGCGCGCTAGTCACGTGACGCTGCAATTTCAGTTGGAAGGCAGGATCGCCACATTTCAGATGATGCAGCAGCGCATGCTGTGCGACGACATTTGGATTGGAGGTTGTATGGCTTTGCAGCGCCTTGACCGCGCTGATGACCGCCTTGGGTCCGGCGAGATAGCCAATCCGCCAACCCGCGAGGGCTAGCGACTTGGAAAACGAATTGACGCTTAACGTACGCTCTCGCGCACGGGGATCAACCGATACGAGCGGGTAATGGGTATGTGGGGCATGGGCGAAAGCCCCATAGCACTCATCGAAGATGATCCAGATATCTCGATCTATCGCGAGACGGACAATGCCAGCAAGAGTGTCGCGGTCGTAAACGGCGCCGGTTGGATTGTTGGGCGTATTGACCACGATCGCTTTAGTCTTCGATGAAACCGCCGAGGCGAGGTCTACAAGTTTCGGGATATAGTTATTGTGCCGGGTCTCGATAAAAACCGGTTTGCCGCCGGCGACGACGATCTGGGCTGGAAAAGTAGTCCAGTAAGGCGCGGGTATCAGTACTTCGTCACCGGGATTTAAAAGAGCCATGGCGGCATTGAAGAGCGCCTGTTTGGCGCCGTTCGTCACTGCTATTTCGTCGACCGACCAGGGTTGATCGGTCTCCGCGGAAATCCTGCGAGCAAGCACATGGCGCAACTCGATCAGACCAATCGTGTCGGTGTAGCGGTTGAAGTTACCGTCAATCGCTGCGATTGCGCCGTCGCGCACCGATGGAGCTAAGTCGCTCCAGATCTCTCCGGCTGTCAAATCAATGAGTTCATCGCCGTTCGCGGCAGTTGCTTTGGCCGCGCTCCTAGCTGCGGCGGTGCCTGACAATTTGATCAAGGCTGTCCGTTGCGCCAACATGAGCGCCTCCGTCGGTTCGATGTCGCTAATCGCAGCAGTAGCGAAGACGTGAGCTCTGCCGGGATCCTTGGAAGCGAGATCCCGCGCCTCGAAGGAGACAAATCATTATGAGGGATGAGGGTTCGCTATCGGAGCAAACCTGTGCGCGCAAGAGTTCAGCAGGCGATGACCCCATCGATCGGAGTTGATTGCGATAGCCGATTGGGGGTGTTGCATGCCGAATTCCTTAAAGTATGACCCGCCAGATCTCATGAACCAATCATTGACATCCTTCTGTCTTCTCGATCAATCACTAGGCTTGGTAGTTGACCGCAGCGCAAGCGGTTGCCGGTAAATATTGAGGTGAAGCACCAGACGCGGCTGCCGCCCTTCCAATCACAAGACCTGGTTCGCCGAAACAAAGATCATCGGGCAGAATTTGAGGCCAGACACGTCGAGCAGTGCCAAAGTTAGAAAGGCTTGAGCGGCAAGATCGGGCGTGCCTTCGGGAGTCGGCGCCGGCGTCGACCCGAGCAGGGGCTTCCCTGGTGTCGCGACCTCGGCCGCAATTCTCGAATGGGTAAATGGCCGGGAGCGTCACACGGCCCAGCGTTCGAACCTTGTGGTTCTGTATAGGGGTTGCGCCGGCCGTGTTGGACGCAAGAACCGAGAACGTCCTGCCGTTTGCCGCGAGAATCTCTGAACGAAGGCACACCGACGAAATGGCCGCCGCTCTGGGTATCAAGGTCCTCGATAACTCGATAAGACGTCTCCGCTTGTATCGATGAAGTGCGGCGACGCGAATACCGAACCAATACGGCGTGCAGGCTTAACGTCGTCGCGTAAGACCTCGCCTGCACGAGACGAAAGGCGCGAAGTCTGGCGTTTTGCGGCAAATGACCAGCTCGAAAAACGCGTCGGCCGGAAGCGGGCCTAGGAACCGCCGTTCTAATGCGATGGCGCTAGTATTTGAGAACTACCGGGCCGCCGAACTCGTAATTGAGCCGTGCCGTCAGGACGACGAAATCCTGCTGGATGCGATCTGGATGCGATCGCTGGCGGCCGCGCCAGCGGCGGTAGTGAAGTGTCACATGGCGTCTAGCCGGAATAGTTAGTCGTACTCGATGCCGACAGACAGCGTTACTCCCTAAGTAACCATTTGCACTGGGAGGGCGGAATAACCGTGCACGAAGTTAGATGCGACTCGTTCCGGCTCGCCGACCACCTTGATGTCCAAGCGCCTGTTAAGCATTTCTTCCCAAAGGATCTTCAGCTGCAGTTCCGCAAGGTGCCTTCCGACGCAGCGATGGATGCCAAATCCGAACGAGAGATGTTGCCGTGGATTCTTCCGATCGATGATGAAGCTGTCAGCCTGGTCGATGACCTCATCGTCCCGATTCCCGGAAATGTACCACATGACGACCTTATCGCCTCGTCTGATATGCTTGTTGCCTATCACGATATCGACCACGGCGGTGCGGCGCATGTGTGCGATCGGCGTCTGGTAGCGTATGATCTCGGAGACGGCACTCGACACGAGCACAGGATTCCCGCGTAGCTTCCTCAGCTCGGACGGATTCTGGTTCATGAACAATACGCTTGCACTCATCGAATTGCGCGTGGTGTCGTTCCCGCCCACGATCAGCAGGATGAGGTTGCCCAGGAACTCGCGTGGCTCCATATTCCGGGTCGCCGGTGAGTGCGCCATCATCGAAATCAAGTCGGCGCGGGGCTCGGCATTTTTGCGCTCGTTCCAAAGTCGCGTGAAATAGTCCAGGCACCCGGACAGGACTGCCCGTCGCTTCTCCCAGGTGTCAATCTCGTGGCCAGTTCTCGGAGTTGTGGCGGCGACGTCCGACCAGTAGGTCAGCAGTCGCCGATCTTCGAATGGAAAATCAAACAGCGTCGCCAACATTTGCGTCGTCAACTCGATCGAGACCTTATCGACCCAGTCGAAGGTTTCATTGCGCGGCAAGCCATCCAGAATGGCCTTGACCCGCCGACGGATCAAGCCCTCGAGCTTGGCCAGATTCTCCGGTGCCACTATCGGACTGATCGTGTTGCGCTGCTCGCCATGTTTCGGAGGGCTCATCTTAATGAAACTCGGAGTCCAATACTCCTCCGGCAAATCGACGATCGTGACGCCTTGCTCTGACGAGAACACTCCGTGAGTCATGTTGACTGCAACGATGTCGTGGTATTTTGTTATGGACCAATAGGGACCATACGGGCTATCGCTACAGTGGTGGATGGGATCTTCCTTTCGTAACCGCTCGAAGTAGGGCCAAATGCTGCCATCCTGAAAGCGCTTGACGTCGCTGACATCGAGATCGCTCAGAAGAACATCATATGCCCCCTCGCGCGCGTGACCTGCCGATATTGTATTCATGATCGCCCTCCGGCCTTAACTCTCATCTTGCCTCCACTCGCCTGGGCGAATTCCCACGACGGCTCTGAGAGCGTCCCACGATCTTTGAATGGACCGACCGATGATTTTCCGCCCGCTGCGGCGCTTTCGGTTGCGAGCGATTGATCGGTTTGAATGGGTCGAACAATATCGTAAGCCGGAGCGCAGCTCCCCTATCATAATTGGGAGGCGCGTGAGCTTGCGTTCACTGCTATAATCGTTCCTCGCACAACCGCTCAGCTGGTTGCAGCGTCATCGCGAGCTATCGCTGAATTCCGGTGACGGTTTGGCCGGTCAGGAGGCGGCGGCTGCGGGTTGACTGACCTCGATCCGCTCGCTGAATGTCAGACCGGGAACGAGTTTTGGCAAGCGATTGTGGCCATCGAGACGACGCCAACGTTTCTGCGCGACCGATCGATCTGCTGGCGTTCTTGGCCGGGCTCGCTGCGTGCCTGATCGGTATCGAGGCGTGCGCGACTGCGTGCCACTTGGCGCGCGAATTGATCGCGCTCGACCACCAGGTCCGGCTGGTGCCGCCGAGCTACGTCAAGGCCCACCTCAGGCGCGGCAAGAACCATGCGGCCGATGCAGAAGCAATCTGCGAGGCGTTGACGCGACCGAGCATGCGCTTCGTGCCGGTGAAGAGCGAAGAGCAGCACCTACTGCCTCTTCGCAGTGGACTTCCACACCTACTCCTTGCCGGTTTCCCGGCGCACCAACTGGAGTGCTCAATCTGAGTGTGGCGCAGAGGCATCCTGTTCACAAAACGCTTCTTAGAAATGAAATTACCGGTACTGCTTATGCACCTTTGCCGAGGAGCGAAATGATCTCATCGAGCGACGTCATGACAGCGACCGATTCTTCTTTTGGCAACGAGGCGTCACGGCAAAACCAGACCGCTCGGCATCCCGCGCCGCGCGCGCCCAGAACATCCGAGCGAAAGCTATCACCTACCATGATGACCCCGTCCGGCGCCTCACGCAAAAGGTCTAAACAGGCTTCAAAAGCGGCTTGGCTGGGCTTGCGATAACCGCAATCGCCGCAGAACATGACAAGGTCGCAGTTGCGGCTGACATGAGTGTGCCGAGCTACCTCGGCTCGCCACAACCTGTGGCTCGTTCCCCAAGGCGTATTAGACAAGATCGCCGTCCGGTAGCCCATTCGGCGAACTGTAGCAATGACTGTCTCCGCTTCTGGCATGAGCTGGCCACTAGCAAAGATTCGTTTGCAGAGGCGCAGCTCGAGTAGCTCTGCATCCGCGTCATCCATGTCGGGTGCCAGTACGCATCTCACCCGGTCGGCGAAAGAAACCACACGACAATCCTCGCGCTCTCTGTTCAGCGCCTGCAACGCTGCGCTAGCGATGGATCTCGGCGCTGGGACGGTGGCCAAATCTGTACAGCTGGACGGATCGGTGAGGAAATCATGCAAGAACTCAACCTGTTCGGCCTCGGTCCGCAATGGATAGTCGCAAAGGGTGTTACCCCAGTCAAAGATGATGGCTCCAGGATTGCTCATCTTCATGGAAGCGCTTTCAGCCGATCCAGAAATGCTCGCCACTGGCGGAGAATAGTCTCTGGATCTTTGCCCTTACGCCAAAGGTCCTTATCTAAATCATTTGACGCGTGCTTGGCTCGCATGCAGTCTGGTGAAACCTCGCCAAATATCGCATCGCCTTCGGCGGTGATAAAAAAGCAAATATCGAGGAGTTCAATTTCGCACGATGCCAAGACTCTCGCCAGCGCCTTGAAGGCCCGCAAAGCCAAATGCCTGGCAGCATCGGTATCGATGAAGCGGTCCGCGAGCCAATTCGGCATGCATTCGTCCCGATGTGGTAGTGGGTTGCGCCAGTCGAAGCGCACATAGGGTTCGTGTCGTTGATCGGGTCGGAGGTATCCGCCATGACGCGTTGGAAAAGTCTCCAACCCGAGGTAAATATGTTTTGGTGTCCCGACATAGGCGGCCTTCACGATGACCTCGATAGGCGGAGCCGCAACTCGCCGACTGATGTAATAGTCTTCACCAACGTGAACGATCGTGGAAGGCACACTCTCATCCTCTAGCATCCGCCAAAGCCGCTCGCTGATGCGTAGACGTAACCAGTCGGTGCCCTCAACTGTGGCAGCGCGATTTGCGGAGTACGAAAACAACGTGGGCTTTAAACGCACGATGACGCTTTGATCGTCGATAACGCGGATCACCTTCGATTCGCCCTCTATCAGCAAAGGCAAATCTTCGAACTTGGAGCGCCAGTGGTCCGGATATGGAAACGCGGCTCGTTCAATAGGCTGCATTGGAGTTCCATCTATTCACTATGTTTCTGCGTACAGGGACGACTGTCCTGTCGTACGCAAGGGGCTTCGTGTTCGTACACCCGAGGGCATCACGACGAAGGCTGTGAGCGACCGCACCGCAATCGTCCAGACGTCTCGTTGCACACCACCTCGATCCGATTACAAGCGGGGTGGCCCAACGTCGGGTATTGTCAGGCGCTGGATCCGCCCCACATCACCGATTGCTCAGTGATGTCCTTTCAACACGCAAATGGCGTGCCGAACTGAAACTGGCGCTTCTGCAAGCCCTTGATACAAGCATCTTCAAGAGCCCTTGAGGCGTGCGTCGCGTCACATTGCTCGAACTGTCTCAAAACCGACAATCGACACTGAAGGATATCCGACAAGATCAGTTGGATTGTAATGTACCCCGATTGTGGGGCCACGTACTCAGTTGGAAGGGGCCGCTCCGTTTGATAGGCGGAGCCCATGATGACGACGAAGACCAAACGCAAGATCGACGCGGCACTGAAGGCAAAGATCGCGCTGGAAGCCGTGCGGGAGCAGGCGACGTTATGTCGTGTGGAGTTTAGTTAGGTCGCGTGCAAGGTCCCCAATCGCGCCAGGCCCTGCTCAATGAGCGATGTGGGGAGATAGCTAAAACACAGGCGTACATGATCGCCACTTCGTGGGCCATAATCGCGACCATTTATGAGATGAACGGCGTGCTCGCGACGTGCAGCCTCAATGAAAGTCTCAACTTCGAGACCAGCAGCCAACCGCACCCAAAACGAGAATCCACCGCTTGGTACGACATACTCTGGCTCGCAAAATCGGCTGGACTGCAAGAGTGTATGCAGGATATCCCGCTTGGCACGATAATGCTGGCGCAAGCGCGCAATGTGCGCATCAATGGTGCCCGATTGCAACAACGCTAAAACGATATTACTGACGATGGGGCTTACGCCGCCATCGCATTTTAGCCGTGCAAGCCCGTTGATGATGTCCGACTCCGCAAGCACCCAGCCTACCCGTAACCCCGGTCCGGCGACCTTGGAGACGCTATGAATGTTGATCACGTTGCCGCCTGGTGCCAGCCAATCAACCGTGCCGTTATAGGGCAGCTCCGCATACACAAGATCCTGTACCAACGCCACGCCATAGTGGTCCAGCAGCGCGGCGACCCGGGCCATATGGGTGCGCGACATCTGGCGCCCAGTCGGGTTATGAAATGCTGGCGTCGTATAGAAAAGCTTCACGCGGGTATGACTACGCAACGTTGCTTCGAGTTCATTCAGATCGACCCCTTCTGCGCACATACCGAGCTGGAGGATGTTCGCACCTACGATCGAAAACGTTCGCAGTGCGCCCAAATAGCACGGGTCCTCGGTCAGGACCACATCGCCTGGGTCGATCCAAGCGTCGGCAATCAATTGCAACGCCTGTGAAGCGCCACCCGTAAGGATAACTTGGTCATGGCGCACACGGTAGCGCCCTGCGAGCTTTGTACGGAGCTCGGGTAAACCCAGCGCATCCGTATACTGCGGCAGATCGGTGGAGGCCACGCCGGTATCTCGGTTAAATGCATCCGGCCAGGCCAGCTCTGCAAACATCACCGGATCGGGCAGGCCGTAACCGAAATTGATGGCGTGCTTCGCACCTGAGTAAGAGAACGGGGCAAAGTCCTGAGCGAGAGCGCTGCGGTTGGAGGCCCGCGAAGTCATGGTTTCGTCTCTCAAACAGATTGCCTCACCTGTTCTGTGCGAAAACGCGTGTTGTACGCTGCAATGAAGTTCGCAGATACCGCCGCACTGAAATACGGGAAGTCCACTCTCGCGCTCGGCAAGGCAGCTGTTGCAGCAGGGTTCTCGAGGGACGGCTGCCAGGCTGCGCCGAAGAAATGCTGACCGTAGCGTATCGCTAGCTCAGGTACCACGGGATAAAGCAGACTTAGGAACAATGAGACCTTCGCAGCATTCCACATACCATTATCCTCGCGCGCAAAGTCGCCACCTCGAGGTACATGTCGATGATATCAAGCGCATCCCAGAAACGCAGTGACTCGATCGCATCGGCATAACGCTGAACCAGGCTGCGGAGAGTAGGGCAGAGGGGCTCGTTGTCCACTGTGTGTGCGTTGTTGGCTGAGTGGCGTAACGCATCCTCCCAGATCCGAAGGCGTGACGCTGCCATGATCAGGCTGTCAACATCGAAGTCGTTCTTATTGCTGTCGAATGGCTTGGCCACGCGCGCCAGTGCGTAGCGGAGTACACTGGCGTCGACCTCTCGCGTCACTTCATCGGTCCAAAGGGCATGGTCACGACTGGTCGAAAACTTTTCGCCCTCGAGCTTGTAGAAGTCCTGGACGGAATGATTTTGGGGAATTGGGTAGCCGCGCGCAAGCAGGGTGCCTGTCACACCTACCGTGTAGTAGAATCGGTTATCCTGGCCCATGAAAAACAAAAGCTGGGTGTTCGGATCGTGCAATGCCGAGTGGGCGTCCAGATTGTCACGGGCACATAGCTCGCGAATTCCAGTGTCGAAACTCCACAGGCCCTCAAACCATGTGAGTAGCGTTTGACCAATCAAATGTTCAGGCTGTGTTAGCTTGACGCCATGACTGAAGTGGCGCGACATCGGCAAGCCATGTACGGCGCCGGCTAACCAAGTGCGCGCCTTGTTGCGGATAACGCCGGGCCAGGCGCTTTGTCCAATAGCTTTGTCCAGCACCTGAGCCAGCCGGGGCATATCAAACACGGCCTGCTTGATCGGCCTTAGCCCAAGTGTGCCGCCGCACGTGGTGTGCCGCGCGTCGCGTAGGGTGTCGTGCTGGACAGCTAGGCCGCAGTTTTCGCACAAATTACTGTCGGTGGTCGCATCGCATGCCGGACAGGTGCCAACTGCCAGCGAGTCGGCCACGAATTCGTCGCAGTGTTCGCAATAGAGCTGGAGACCGTCGCGCACGCCGACATAGCCGGCCTCCTGCAACTCGCGGAAAATCGCCAACGCATTGTCTTTGTGGATCTCGCTAGATGTACGCACAAACGCATCGGGCGTGATTTGCACCGCGCGCAAGCACTCCAGGATCTCGTGAATGTGCTTCTGTGCGACGTCGCTAACCGGTTGGCCGAGTTTTCGTGCTTTCACCAGCGTGTACGTGCCGTGCTCATCCGCACCCGTAATATAGTACGCGCGATGGCCGGCCATACGCTGAAAGCGCGTGAACATATCGGCGAGTAAGTATACGCCGCCGACGTGACCGAGATGCAGCTTGCCGTTGGGGCAGGGGGGAGCGGGACAGACAAAATAGGTGCGCATGTCAGTCCCACCAAATAGATAGAAATTTGAGAGAACCGTCCTGACTGACGTTGCGGATCGTGTGCTGCTGGTTTGGTCGCATGTAGCACAACGTCGTCTCACTCACCGGCGTCATCTGGCCGTCAGCTTCGAACTCTCCACGTCCGGAAATCAGCACCCACAGTTCGTGCTCGTGGTGCCCGTGCAGATCGACCGCACCACCGGGCGCGACCTCCACCACCGAGGCGCCGAACCCGGGGCTGAGACCATCCGGAAGATGCTCCAACAGACGGCAGACCAGCACGCCATATTCTGTTCGCATCAAAGAATGATCGATCTGCTTGGTGTACACGACGGTCCTTCCTTCGAATTGGCACTCAATCGCGATAGAATATGCCGTTAGGCGCGTTCAGGTTTTCCGGATCCGATAGCTTGCCTTCCGGTGGGTTGTAGGCGCGCTTCATGCGCATATACTCGGCACGCGTTGGACCTCCCGTAGATGCGCGCTGGAACACAAGATAAAGCGCGCGGCGGGGCCTATTGCTCTTATTTGGCAGTGAATAGTGGGGGGCGTAGTCGTCGAAAATAAACACATCGCCGGCTTTCCATGACACCGGTTCCCATGTGAAGGTCTCGGCGACCTCTGGATTGATCACGCCGCCGGCATCCATTGGAAACACTCCCTCCTTATGGCGACCGGGCGTGAAGAAAAGACCGCCGTTGTCAGGCTGCGAATCGTCGATGGCAATGGCTGCGACTGCATGCACCATGCGTTCCGGTATCTTGTGTGGGATATGATAAATGTCCTGGTGCGGGCGGTAGCCGCCGCTATCAGGATACTTGAAGATCAGCAGTTCCTTTAACATCCGCGTGTCCTCCTCGAGTAGCGTCTCGACCGCCGTGCGAATGCGGCCGTCGGCCAACAGCGCCTCGCGCAGAGCGTCATGGTAATCCAGGAAATTCTCCACCTTTGAGATGATCTTGCGATTGCCGGCCGTCTTCTCGAACCACATCATCCATTTGTCGGCACTTACATCCCAGCGCGCGACGTCGTCCACGAAATTGGAAATCGCGTCGCGAGCGGCCGGATCGAATAAGCCTTCGAGCCGGAGGTATCCGTCCTGTTGCCATTTCGCTTTTTGCGCCTCGGTCAGCATATGCGAGCTCCTTTCTCAAAATTACAGGTAACCAGTTGTAGCCTTCACTCGAAGCGCAGCTACCAGCAGCGCATTCAAGGCCGTCGCGCCCAATAGCGTCAGCAACATCACGTCGGGACCAAATCCGCGGATCAACTGCCCGCCGGCCAACGGAAAGCCGAACAATCCGAGGAAATATGCCAGCGTGAAGATTTGTGAGGTGACCGGCACGGACACGCCGTGGTCGCCAGCAAGATTGACGGCCATTCCGTTCAGGGTGGAGTAGGTGAGCCCATAGCCTGTCGCGAAGATTGCCGTGGCCACGATATAGAGCGCGGTGCTGCCGGTGTTGACAACGAATAGTACCAGTGACGCACCAGTAGCTGCGAAGAGCATGAGCGCAAGTCGGTGTACGGGCAGGCGGCCCATCACGTGGGCGAGAGAGAAGCGTAGCGCCACGCTGGACGCGGTAAATATCAAAAAGAACAAGTCGGAATTCAGGTGACGGGATGCGGCATAGGCACTCTGATACGTCGACAGTCCCGAGAAAGTGCAGGCAGCAACCGCAATCATGGCGATGGGGGCAGCTGTGGATTTTCGAACGAGCGCTACGGTCTCAGTTACCGTGAGTTCGATATGCGGCATCGGCACTGCGGACAGGTCCAACATGGCACGTCGTGCGACTTCTACGCAGATCGTCGCGATGACGCATGCTATCGCGAACAGGACATAGACCATGGCCAAAGAGCCGGTGACGTTTGCCAAGAAGTGACCGAGTGGAGCGGCTAGACCGAGCCCGGCCATTTGTGAGCCGGACAAAATGGTTAAATATTGGATACGTGCGGTGGGCCGGAGATGGCGAATGATCTGCAGCGGCGACAAGATGAAGGACACCGACCATCCCGCGCCCATCAGCATACTGCCAGCATAAGCTGCTCGCTCGTCGAGGACTGCGCCGGCAACGAGCAGCATGGCTAGCGCCATGGTGATCGAGGCGGCGGCCACCGTCGGCATAATGCCGATGCGCTGCGCGACCCAGCCTGCCGAGCAGCAGCACACGATCGTCACAACCATGGCGCTGGAGATCAGAAAGCCTGCGGTTTCACTGCTCTTACCGAGCGCCTGCATGTAGTCCGGCAATAGGAAGCTCGTGCCGTAAGCTGCTGCAATAACAATCGATGCGACCAGAAATGGTCCAAAGGCGCGGTGATGTAGCCTGACAGATAGCTCGTCCGCAGCTACAGCGGACGCATCAACACGACGGCCGTGTACGGGGGAGAACGACGCTCGGCTCATGTGATTGCGGCCATGGGTTGCGTGGACGGCATCGCATCTCGACTACATGGTTCGGGCATGTCTGATGTGTCATGACCGTCCAGGATCTGCCGATCTGACGTATCGAGATAGAACGGTTGTCCGAGCAGGCTATTGATAATGAGGCTGCTGCGGTATGCGACCAGTGATAAATTGACGCTCTGCAGCCCATGCTGCAGGCGGCTTTGGTTCTGCAGATATACCGGCCCTGGCATGTGTTGATCGAACCGGACCGCGTAGTCCGGGCCGACGACAGGCAGGCTATCCTCCATACGCGCGCCCCGGAGGAGCGTTTGCAAAAAGGGCGGGGTGCGCGGCTGGAAGCCTGTGGCGAGCACTATGCGATCAACCAGGATGCTGTGATTTCGCTGCGCCGCGATCTCACTCAGATCGACTTGCCAACGTTTGTTGTGGGACGTGATGTCCGTTAGGACAACGTTGGACAACAAACGAAAACTGTCGTCCAGCGTGCCCTCAACGCCGCGTTCGTACAACAGGTCATAGAGGCGATTGCACAACTCGACGGAAATGCCGTCGCTTGTCAGCTTCTCTTGCTCCACGATGGCACGACGTTGCTGGAGCGGGAGAGCGTGAAAACGCCGGCTGTACCCCGGCATGTAAGCCTCGTTAACGAAACTGTTGTCGTCCATTGCAAACAGGTTTGTCCGCGACGTCACCCACGTAATCCGGGCCGCTACGGGACGACTAAGCATGTGCTCAACAATCTCAGCACCGCTCTGACCACCTCCCACCACGAGCACATGCTCGCCGACGTCAGGTGGATCGCGCTCGAGATACTCGGCCGCATGATAGACGGCGTTGCCGATCAGGGGCCTAGCACACGCGGGAATCTTCGGCTCTACGCCAATTCCTATCACCACAGCGCGCGCGAGGTATGTGGTTGTGCTCGTGTTGACGCGGTAGCCGTCCCTGAAGGGCGCTACGTCGACCACCTCTTCGCCAAAGCGGAGCGTCTTGAGCCGTCGTGCGACCCACTGGTAATAGTCGGTAAATTCCCGCCGCGAGGTTGAGGCGTCGCGTCTGTTGACGAAGCTGTAGAGCCGCCCGTGCAGTGCAAGGTAGTTGAGGAAAGAATAGGGGCTGGTAGGGTCTACCAGGGTCACGCAATCCTTAAGTGGCGACACTTGTAGCCTGCTGTTCGGCAGCGCCAGTCCCGGATGCCAACAAAATCCCTCGCGTTTCTCTAAAAAGAGCGCGCGTAGCGGGGTAGGTTCAATCAGTGCCGCCAGGCTGAGGTTGAATGGGCCGATCCCGATGCCGATGACATCAAGCATATCCACAGAGGCCTCTGTCACGCTCGTGTAAAACCTATCCGGAGGACGAAGGAAGTCGCCTACTCGAATTGGCAGCCTACAACCTGACGTCACGTGCGATACAAGCGCCTTCAGATGATCCCGCTGGACCGCATGCCATTCTGCCGTGAGTAGAGTGGCTGCAACAAAGCCGCGCCGTGAAGCCGGCGGCAGCAGCCATCGTCATCTGGTGTCGCCGGCCCAGCTCGGGCAAGCGCGTGATTTTGTATGGATCTGTCAGCATCCACCGGCGCCCGCACGCGGAAGGACTCTTTGCGCAATTTCGTGATGGACGAGCTGTGTGAGGACGGCCGGGCGAACGGGGTTTAGCCAACCGAGGTGAGCACATCATACACATATCGGCATTGGAGCGCGGAGGCCTTGTGCGACTCCGACGAGTGTCGCCGGCGACCTCGGGTTCTCCATAGGTATCAACGCCATGCGAACTGGCTTCCGAGCTTCGTCACTTGTGCCTCGTGGGTTTGCGTTTGACAGCCTAAGCCAGTCGACCGACGCAGATAATTCTGACAGCGCGTTCGGAGATGGCGGCGGCCAACTGCCCGTTGTGCGGGATGCGTTCGCGCCGAATCAATGCTCGCCACCATGGACAGCTTGCCGATCTGCCCCGCGTCGGCAGGGAGGTACGCATCCAAATGATTCACGACGGCTGTTTGCGCGATGGGGTGGCGCGTTGCCGCCGGCAGATATTTGCCGGGCGGCCGGGAGACGATGTTGTCCCGATCCGGGAGCGTCGTGCAACGGCACGATCGGGATGAAGCACACGAGCTCATGACGGACACGTCACTGCTTTGCGCGGGCCGCGCCGCAATCCGGCGCCAGCGGTCGATCGAAGTCACATACCGTCGCGGGCGACGTCGTCGTCACGGTGATGACCTCGTCGACACTGTGGGCCGATTTCGGTCGAACGGACGAAACGTTGCGGCGTCACCGTCGGTCTCGACGGGAACCAATTCAATCTTGTGCGTGTGAGGGCGCTTAGACTGGCAGAAAAGCAATTCTCTCGAAAAACGCGAGACAGGACAATTCATTTCAGCAACATAGTGTCGATGCTTGCAGGTTTGGAGACGCGTAATGATCTATGTGCCCGAGTGCAAATGCGGGGCTTGGGGGCCGCGCGTTGAGCCAGCGTCGGTCAGGAGGCGTCGCGCCGCAACGACCTTCTGCAGCCGGCGTCGCTAGAACTTTGCTCATTTCTAGTCTGAGATGAATGCGGCACCGCGCCAATTCATCAACTTTGGATAGCCATTTCATTGACCATCGTGCTGTTCTGCCGGATAGTCGTCAGCAGCAGATCGTGCGGCTCAGGGTCGCCGCAATGCGACGGAAGGTTGATGTTCGACATGCGAAGCCGCATGCCACATCGCGCCGTCTCGGCTGCGACCGGCGTCTGTAGTTGATTGTACCAACAAAACCGAATTGATCAACAATCAGGCAGGAGCGCCAGAGGCCGGCGATCGAGCAGACATGTCCCAAGCCTATGTCATCGAAGTATTCGATCGAACCGCTGGTATCGTCGTCAGCGACGGACGCGGCTATCGCTTCTTCTCATCGGAGCGGGTCTTTGACAGCCTCGACGGCGGTCATTTCGGCTCCGCCCGCGCTGCGGAACGCGCGGCGAGGGCACTTGTCGAGCAACGCCGCGGCGCCGGCAATCAAGCGCCATAAAGCCCAAGGCAGACAGACGTTTCAGCTTGTGTGGGAGCGGTGGGACCGTTGAGCGATCGCGCTCCCACGGCTGAGGGGCGCGGCGTCGGCCGTCCGCGCGGGTCAGGGCCAGGTGAAGGCACCGCAAAACGGTTGGAGGCAACGCTGACCGCTTGAAGATGAATGGTTGCGCTCCCAACGCGGGAGTCGTCCGCTTCAGACGGTCGCGACCAGGGAATGTCGGCATCGGTGATTGTGCGACGCGAGTCTTGGTCGTGGAGCAACAAACAAGCCGCTTGTTGCGAATCTAAAAAAATGAGTTTCTCGGATACCTCAAAAAAGAGTTGGTCTTAGACTCGCGCGCTCATGGGTTCTCTGGGACTATCGACCGTCAATCAATGGTGCTTGAGAGAGGGAAGCGCTGATGGTTTGCAATGATCTCGTCGAGGAGGCCGAACGTTCCGCCACGCGGAGGACTTCGCGTCTTATGGTGGGCGCGCCGCTCTGTTGATGAGGCCATCCTGCGTCAATGGCACCTGCACCGCAGATCGCCAAGAATTCTACGACTTCTAGCTTAGCGTCGGATTGAATTGGGTATGCACTCGCTTGTCCCGAGCGGCGTGAATGCACTGTGCTGCCTGCTTTAACCCGCCGTTCGCCGATCACAAGCCAATCACGTGAGGTGACAGCATGACCACGAACAGCAATGCCATCAAATTCGCCTATTGGGTGCCGAACGTGTCGGGCGGCCTCGTCATTTCCTCGATCGAACAGCGCACCAGTTGGGAAGTCGATTACAATCGCAAACTGGCCCAGATCGCCGAGAAGGCCGGCTTCGACTACGCGTTGAGCCAGATCCGCTTCACCGCAGGCTATGGTGCCGACAAGCAGCACGAATCCGTCAGCTTCTCGCACGCACTTCTCGCAGCCACCGAAAAGCTCAACGTCATCGCCGCCATCCTTCCCGGCCCATGGAATCCGGCGCTGGCCGCAAAGCAGATTGCGACGATCAGCCACCTGACCAATGCCCGGGTCGCGGTCAATATCGTCTCGGGCTGGTTCCGCGGTGAATTCCATGCGATCGGCGAACCCTGGCTGGATCATGACGAGCGCTACCGCCGCTCGGAAGAGTTCATCAACGCGCTGCGTGGGATCTGGAACGAGGAGAGCTTCACCATCAACGGCGACTTCTACCGATTTCGCGACTACTCCGTGAAGCCGAAGCCGCTCGACCCGCTGCCGGAGATTTTCCAGGGCGGTTCCTCGCGCGCTGCCCGCGACATGGCCGCCCGCGTCTCCGACTGGTATTTCACCAACGGTAACACCCCAGACGGTCTGAAGACGCAAGTCGACGACATCAGAAGCAAGGAAAAGGCGTTCGGCAAGAACTGGCGAACCAAGATCGGCATCAACGCGTTCGGCATCGTCCGGCAAACCGAAAAGGAAGCCAGGGACGTCCTGCAGGAAATTCTCGACAAAGCGATCCCGGATGCCGTGCGTGGCTTCCACCATGAGGTCCAGAATGCCGGCAATGCCAGCCCCGAGCGTGAGGGCAATTGGGCCAAATCCACCTTCCAGGATCTCGTCCAGTACAACGACGGCTTCCGCTCGAATCTGATCGGCACGCCGCAGCAGGTCGCCGAACGCATCATCGAGCTCAAACGCGCGGGCGCTGATCTGATTCTGCTGGGGTTCCTGCATTTCCAGGAAGAGGTCGAATATTTCGGCAAGCATGTGATCCCGCTGGTCCGCGAGCTCGAGGCGAGAGTGCCCGCACACGTTCAGGCTGCTGAATAGGCGCAAGGAAAGGCAGCCAGGTGGCGGGGATTGCGACAGGAGCCGGCGTACTTCGGCTGGAGGAGCTGCCTCCGGATGGAGACGTGCGTGGGTCGAGTGCAGAACGGGGTGAGGCGATACCGAGCCGCACCGAGCCGGCCGGCCAAACGCTCGCGCGGCCGGTCCTCGGACTTGCGAATATTTCGTTGACATTCGGCGGGGTCGCGGCGCTTCGCGATGTCGATCTGCACGTCGCCGAGGGCGAAATCCGGGCGGTGATCGGGCCGAACGGCGCCGGTAAGAGCTCGCTGCTCAACATCGTCAGCGGGGTTTATCGACCCGATCAGGGCGAGGTGTGGTTCGGCGATCGCTCATTTCGCGAAGTGCCGACGTCGAAGCTTGCCGCGCATGGCGTGGCCCGGACGTTTCAGAACCTTGCCCTGTTCAAGGGGCTTTCCGCTTTCGACAATGTGCTGATGGGGCTGGCGCATCGCGTGCGCGCCGGCTTTCTGCGGCAGATCGTCGGCTCACCATTGGCGCGGCGGATCGAGGCAGAGAATCGCGCGGCTGCGGAAGAGGTGATCTCTTTCCTGCACCTCTCCGAGGTTCAAGATCGCATGGCCGGAACGCTGCCTTACGGGCTCCAGAAGCGGGTCGAACTGGCGCGGGCACTGGTTGCCCGACCGAAGCCCTGTTGCTGGACGAGCCATTCGCCGGCGTGACGGTCACGGAGAAACAGGAGTTGTCGCAGCATGTGCGCAACGCCCGCGACAGCTTCGACGCCACCATCGTCCTGATCGAGCACGACATCGGCGTCGTGATGGGGCTGTCCGACCGCGTGGCCGTGCTCGATTACGGACGAAAGATCGCCGACGGCACGCCCGACCAGGTCCGTGCCGACCCAGCAGTGATCGATGCCTATCTCGGCGTCGCGCATGAGGACGATACGGAGCTTGCGATCTGATGTTCGATTATCAATTTCTGATCGAGGTTCTGATTGGCGGCCTGCTTTCGGGGGTGATGTACTCGCTGGTGGCGATCGGGTTCGTGCTGATCTACAAGACCTCCGGCGTGCTCAACTTCGCGCAAGGCGCGATGCTGCTGTTTGCGGCGCTGACCTTCGTTAGCCTGGTCGAGCGAGGTACACCGTTTGCCGCGGCGCTGGCGGCAACGCTGGCGATCATGATCGTGTTAGGCATCGTCATTGAGCGGGCGGTGCTGCGGCCACTGGTCAACCAGCCACCGATTACGTTGTTCATGGCGACGCTCGGACTCTCCTACGTGATCGAGGGCGCTGCGCAGCTTCTGTGGGGCACGCAGGTGCATGGTCTCGACATCGGCATCAGCGACACGCCGTTCGAAGTGGCGGGCGTGCTGATCAGTCAGTTCGACCTGTTTGCGGCGGCCGTCGCGGGCAGCCTGGTTGCGCTGTTTGCGCTGTTCTTTCGCTATACCCGCACCGGGCTGTCGTTTCGTGCCGTAGCCGATGATCAATTTGCCGCCCTTGCGGTGGGCCTGCGGCTGCCGCGGGTGTGGGCCGCGGTCTGGACGGTGGCCGGAATCGTTGCTCTCGTCGGCGGCCTCATGTGGGGCGCACGGCTCGGCGTGCAGTTCTCGCTGTCGCTCGTCGTGTTGAAAGCGCTGCCAGTGCTGGTGCTCGGCGGGTTCGATTCGATCGCCGGTGCAATCGTCGGCGGTCTCCTGGTCGGCGCCATCGAAAAACTGGCAGAGGTCTATGTCGGGCCGTTCTTTGGCGGCGGCATCGAGGCGTGGGCGGCCTATGTCGTGGCACTCGCACTCTTGCTGATCCGGCCATCTGGCCTGTTCGGCCAGAAGCTGGTGGAAAGGGTGTAGGCTATGACCGCTCTTACACCCGCCAGACTGCGCTGGCCTTCGGCCAAGACGCTGTGGATCGGCATCGCGATCTTGGCCGCCTACGGCGTCGTTCCGCTTGCGGGATCGGACTATGTGCTGGATGCCGTGCTCACGCCGTTCCTGGCGCTGGCGCTTGCCGCGGTCGGGCTCAACGTCCTCACCGGCTATGCGGGGCAGGTTTCGCTTGGTTCGGCGGCCTTCCTCGCTGTCGGCGCGTATGCCGCCTACAACCTCCATCTTCGCGTCCCGGCCTTGCCGCTGCTCGTCGATCTGGTGCTGGCCGGCGGCATTGCGGCGGCAATCGGCATCCTTTTCGGGCTGCCGAGCCTGCGGCTGCGTGGCTTCTATCTCGCGGTATCGACGCTCGCCGCGCAATTCTTCGTGCAGTGGGCGCTCACCAAGTTCGGCTGGTTCTCCAACGACAATCCGTCCGGGGTGATCGACGCGGCGGTTCTCAAGATTGGCAGCATCACGTTTACCAGCGCCGCCGAACGCTACGTCTTCTCGCTGACGATCGTGGTCGTCTTGACGCTGTTGACCCTGCGACTTGTACGCTCCCAGTCCGGCCGCAACTTCGTCGCGGTGCGCGACCACGAGATCGCGGCAAAGGTGATCGGCGTGCCGCTGCTGCGCACCAAGCTGCTCGCCTTCGCGACCTCGTCCTTCCTCATCGGCGTCGCCGGCGTGCTCTGGGCGTTTGCGTATTTGCGCACGGTCGAGCCGGCCGGCTTCAATCTCGATCGCTCGTTCCAGATCCTGTTCATCATCATCATCGGCGGCTTGGCCTCGCTGCGCGGCTCTTTCGCCGGCGCGGCCTTCATCGTCGTGTTCCCGCTTTTGCTGTCGCGGATCGGCGCCGCCTTGTTCGGCAGCGTGTTCGATTCCGGTGTGCTGGAGATGAGCCAGCGTATCATCATCGGCGCGCTCATCATTGTGTTTCTGATCGCTGAGCCCCGCGGGTTGATCGCCCTGTGGGACCGTGCCTGGTCCGCCGTTCGGCCCGCGAATCGCCCAGCGATCCCGAGTTGAGATGGACTTCATCAAAAGGAGCTTGCAATGAACATGTTGAGACGTTTGAAGGTGACGGTGGGCGCGGCGCTCGTCGTCGGTCTAACCGGTACGTTGGCGGCGCACGCCGACGAACAGTTTTTCCCGCTCCAGAGCTATCGCGTTGGCCCCTATGCCGCGGGCGGCACCGGGTTCTTCGGGGGCTTCATCGACTATCTCAATCTGGTCAACACCCGGGAATGGTGGCGTCAACGGCGTGAAGCTGACCTGGGATGAAGGCGAGACCCAGTACGAGGTCGAGCGTGGCATCGAAGTCCATGAGCGGCTGAAGAGCCGCCCAGGAATCGCAGCCTGGAATCCGCTGTCGGTCGGCATTGCCTATGCCATGATCGACCGCATCACCAAGGACAAGGTGCCGCTGATCACCATCAATCACGGTCGTACCGATTCGACCGATGGCCGTATATTCCCTTACGTGTTTCCGCTGCTGCTCAATCCCTACAGCGAGACCTCCGGCATCGTGAACTACATTGCCTCAAGGGAGGGCGGTCCGGACCAGCTGAAGGGCAAGAAGATTGCCGTGCTCTATCATGGTTCGCCCTACGGCAAGGAGACGATTCCGATCTACAAGCTGCTGGCGGACAAATACGGGTTTGGCCTCGAGCAGATCGAGGTGCCGCATCCCGGCAATGAGCAGCAATCGCAATGGCTCTCGATCCGTCGGGCGAAGCCGGATTATGTGGTGCTGCGCGGCTGGGGCGTGATGAACCCGGTGGCCCTGAAAACCGCGCAGAAGGTCGGCTTCCCCGCTGACCACATCATCGGCAATGTATGGTCCAATTCCGAGGAGGACGTCATCCCCGCCGGCGATGCGGCCAAGGGTTACATTGCAATCACGACCCAGGCCTCTGGCGCCGAATATCCGGTGCTGCAGGAGGTGATCAAGACCGTCTATGGCGCGAACAAGGGCAATCTCGACGATAAGAAGCGGATCGGCAGTGTCTATCACAACCTTGGGATCGTAAACGGAATCCTCAACGTCGAAGCGGTCCGGATTGCGCAGGCAAAGTTCGGTAAGCGTACCTTGAACGGCGACGAGGTCCGTTGGGGCTTTGAGCACCTGCAACTCGATCCGGCACGGGTGGAGGCGTTGGGCGCCAAGGGCCTGTTCCACTCGATCAACGTCACCTGGGACAATCATGAAGGCGACGGCCGGGTCACCTTCCAGCAGTGGGACGGTAGCAAGTGGAAGGTCGTCTCGGACTGGATCGCGCCGGACTGGGCGTTCCTCCGCCCGATCATCGAGAAATCGTCGACGGCCTATGCGAAGGAGCACGCCATCAAGATCCGTACCTCCGGTGACGATCCGGTGGGCCAGTAGCGTAAACGCGACGCTCAATACCTACGGGAGCAGAGGCTCCCGCAGGTTCAGATCAATGGGTCAGGCATGAGTGACGTTCTGCTTTCAGTCGAGCGATTGGCCGCAACCTACAATCGCGCCATTCGTGCCGTGAATGACGTATCGTTCGCGGTTCGGCCCGGCGAGATCGTTGCCGTGCTCGGCGCAAATGGCGCCGGCAAGTCGACGACGCTGCAGGCAGTCTCGGCGCTGCTGCCGGCGCGGCGGGGCCAGGTGGCCGCCGGACGCATTGTTTTTCAGGGTCGCGACATTGCATCCGCATCGCCTGCGAAGCTGGTCCGCGCCGGAATTGTTCCGGTCCTTGAAGGCCGGCATTGCTTCCCATCGCTAACGGTGGAAGAGAATCTGATCACTGGCGCGATCGGCCGCGACGCAAAATCTCGCGAGATCCGCGCCGGTCTCGACGACATCTACAAGCTCTTTCCGCGGTTGAAGGACCATCGCAAGACAATCTCCGGGCTCACCTCGGGTGGCGAGCAGCAGATGACCGCGATCGGCCGCGCGCTGATGTCGCGGCCGCGATTGCTGGTGCTCGACGAGCCGTCGATGGGGCTCGCGCCACTCGTGGTCGAAGGCATTTTCCATGCGCTGAAGCAGCTCAACCGCGAGCAGGGTCTCTCGATCCTCGTCGCGGAACAGAATTCGACGGTCGCGCTGCGCTTTTCCGATCATGCGGTCGTCCTTGAGAACGGCCGCAGCGTGCTGTCCGGCGCATCCGTCGCGTTGCGCAACCGCGATGACATCAAGGCACTTTACCTCGGCCGGTCACAGCAAACGGATGTCGGCGGGAAACCGCTCATCAGCGCCATTGCTGGACATTGATCAACACAGGGGACAAGGACATGGCCAACGAAAATCTGGCGCGCAAGATCGATCAGGACGTCTATTCCCGGCTGGATGCCGCGATCAATGCGACCGTAAAGGCCAACGCCGATCGTAATGATCTGGAAAGCCGCTTTCCCAGGGAGAATCTAACGGCGTTGGCGGAGGCTGGTTGGACCGGCGTGCTGACCGAGCCGCGGTTTGGCGGACTTGGGCTTGGTCATGTCGATTTTGCGGAAGCCGCTTACCGCATCGGTCAAGCCGACGCGTCGACCGGCCTCGTCTATATCATGCATGTCGGTGCGGCGCAGACCATCAATCTGTTTGGCAGCGATGATCAGAAGGAGCGCTGGCTCAAGACCCGCAATGGCGGCCTGCTTGGCACCTATTCGACCAGTGAACGCGCCACCGGCGGACACTGGTGGTATAATTTGTCTGAGGCCTCGCGTGATGGTGAGGACTATCGGGTCAATGCCGAGAAATCCTTCACAACGAGTTCCGGTCAGGCCGACTTCTATGTGATGCAGACGCGCACGCCCGGCGCCAAGGACCAGGCCGATATCGTCTTCTTCATTGTTGACGGCAAGTCTCCGGGTATAGAAGCGAAGCCTTGGGATGCCCTCGGCGTGCGTGGCAATCACTCGGGCCCCATCCGCTACACGAACGTGCGGGTACCGCGACGGGATCGGCTCGGCGCCGAAGGGCAGGGCAAGGAAATCATCTATAACGGCGTATCACCGGTCTATCTGATCGGGCTCGGCGCGGTCTGGGAGGGGGTGGCCCGCGGCGCCTTGAGCGCGGCGGTCGCGCACACCACGAGCTTCGTGCATAAGGACCGGAACAAGAGTCTCTCGGACTACCAAGCCATTCGTCAGGAGCTCGGTGCGGCCAAGGTGCTAGTCGAGACGCTGCGGCCGTGGCGTCTCGAACTGGCCGCAAGGCTTGACGCGCTGTGGCGTGCTGGCAAGCCACAGAGCGAAATCCTGATCCCGCTGACCGAGTTCAAGGTCCATGCCGCCGAAGTCGCGAACAAAGTCGCTGCGACGGCACTGACAGTGACAGGCGGCTACGGCTATCACCGTGGGCCGATCGAGCGCGCGTTCCGCGACGCGCGCGCAGCCATCGCGATGGGACCCTCGAACATCATTGCCCGGGACTGGATCGGCAAATCGCTGGTCGGCCTGCCCCTCGAGCTGTTCTACGAGGGGGGCGAATAGATCGAAATCCGCGAGCTTGATCTGCCGATCGGCGGAATGAACATCTCGTGCAATGAGCGGGATTTTCAGGGAGAACGCGGTAACCGAATCGGTGATCACCGTCACGCCACCAGCAGATGCACCGACGGCGACCGCTTTCTTGACCTACTCACGGCAGAGGCGCTTCAGCAATTTCATCGGGGCGCGGCGCCTTTGCGAGTCTTCTCTCGTGCTCGCAACCTATCCAAATCGGCAGGACGTCACATTCGGAGTACGCCGTAATGCGGCGAGGTGATTGGGCTGTTGAGCGAGGCACTCAGAACGATTGCAAGCGCGTTTCTGGTATCGATGGGATCAAGGATGCCGTCATCCCATAACTCGGATGTCGCATAGTACGCGCTCGACCGCTCCCGATATTCTTCCAGGATCGGCTGGCGAATGGCTGTCAACTCCTCCGTGGAGAGGTGCCCATCGTGACGGGCCAGCTGTCTTGCCTTGACATGCGTGAGCACGCCCGCTGCCTGCTCGGCGCCCATCGCCGAAATCTGAGACTGCGGCCAGGTGAACACAAAACGCGGATCGAAAGCCCGTCCCGCCATAGCGTAGGTTCCAGCTCCGTGGGAGGCGTTACAGACGATTGTGAATTTTGGCACCGATGCCCCGGAGACAGCCATGATCAGCTTGGCGCCGTCCTTGGTTATGCCACGCCGTTCGTAGTCGCGGCCCACCATAAAGCCGGTCGTATTCTGCAAAAAGAGCAGAGGCGTTCGAGACTTGTCGCACAATTGGATGAAGTGAGCGCCTTTCAGTGCGCTTTCGCTCAAGAGCACACCGTTGTTTGCGAGAATACCAACCTGATAGCCATGCAGACGCGCGAAGCCGCACACAAGAGTCTCGCCATAACGTGACTTATATTCGTGGAACCGGCTGCCATCAACCAGACGGGCAATGATCTCCCGCATGTCGAATTGCGTCCGAGGATCCCTCGGAAGAATACCGTACAGTTCGGATGCACTATAGGCGGGCGGCTCCGGAGCGGCCCGGTTGATCAGGGCTTTTACAGGATCACTGAAGCGAGCGACGATATCTCGGGCAATTGCAATCGCATGCAGCTCCGAACTCGCAAGATAGTCGCTCGTCCCCGATACGCTGGTATGCAAGTGAGCGCCGCCGAGTTCTTCGGCAGAAATCTCTGCGCCGGTGGCAGCTTTGACGACCGGAGGACCGCCCAGAAAGATCGCTCCCGTGCCCTCAACAATGATGTTGTAGTCGCTAAGCGCCGGGACGTATGCGCCGCCGGCGCTGCAATGGCCCATGGCTATACCGACCTGCGGTACTCCCATCTTTGAAAGAATGGACTGATTGCGAAGGATTCGACCCGCATGATAGCGATCGGCAAAGAACTCCGCCTGTAAGGGCAAGAAGCCGCCGGCACAGTCGCACAAATGAACGACCGGCAGGCGATTCTCGATCGCGATGTCCAAGGCCCGCACGATCTTCTTGACCGATAGCGGATACCACGCCCCGCCCTTGACGCTAGCGTCATCTGCGTGGATGACGACCTCTCGACCCGCGACAATGCCGATTCCAGCGACCTGAGCGGCGCCGGGCACCTCGCTATCATAGGCTTTGTTAGCCGCCAGCGTCGAAAGCTCGAGGAACGGGGTTTCTGGGTCAAGCAAAGCCTCGATCCGATCACGCACAAACAGCTTGTTTTGCCGCTTGAGACGCTCAAGATCCCGTACCGGACGCGCGAAGCGGGCGGCATGCTGGCGCTCCTCCAATTCTTTTGCAAGTCGCCTGTTATGAACTTCGTTGAGCCGATAGTCTTCCGAATTGACATCCACCAGAGACGAGAGCTGCTGCATTTCAGGTCCGCTCCTCTAGGAGCGTAACCAGTACAGCATCCTGTTCAAAGCTCTCGCCCTCCTTGAAGTGAATTCGCTCGACAGTGCCATCTTGCGGCGAACGTATGACGGTCTCCAACTTCATGCTCTCGATCGTCATCAGGGCCGTCCCGGCAAAAACGGCCTGACCAGGCGAAACTCGGGCGACAATGACGACGCCCGGCATTGGCGCGCGAGCGACGGCTTGGCTTATCTCCTGCTTCGACGTGGCAAGCGTTCGCAATGGGTCGCGGTAATGCAAACTGCGCGTTTCGCCACTCATGTGCACGTGAATGGTTTCGCCATCAATGGCGAACCTGACGGGCTGGCTTTCACTCGCAATAACAACAACACCGCAGCCGTCACCGCGATGGGAGAACGCGACGGGGGCAATCACCCTGTCATGCAAGCAGAGACGGTAGTCCTCTCGGCATCGTGACAGCCATAGCTGATATTCGACGCCATCGACCTCAAAAGAGTGATTCACGTTAGTTTCTCCAACTGCCCAGCGCCGTGTGAAGGTCAGACACGGCATCTGCCGATTCGCGGACCGGTCCGGTCAGGAGGGCGCCTGCTACCAGGAAGGCCGATAAGTCGGCCCGGGGGTCGCCTGCGGCGATATGCGGATGTTCCTCAAGATAACCCGTGTGAATGTGTCCATGCAGAAATCCGTCGTCCGCGAGGATTCGGGCAAGGAAGCTTCCGTTGGTTACGCAACCGAGAAGCACCAAGTCCCGCATCGCGCGATGCGCCTTTTGCGCAGTCTCGATACGGGATGGGGAATGCACGATGATCTTGGCGAGCAGGGGGTCGAATGCTGTCGTGATCTTCTGACCTTGCGAAAGGCCACTGTCGATACGTATACCGTCGCCGTTGGGATATTCGAGCACAAGGACCTTACCTGTTGTTGGAGCGTATCCGCGCTCCGGCGCTTCGGCACACAACCTGGCTTCGATCGCATGTCCGCTCGGCACAATGTCGGACTGCGCCAATCTCAGTGGGCGGCGCGCGGCGATGTGGATCTGTTCGGCAACAAGATCGACGCCGGTGATCATCTCGGTCACGGGATGCTCAACTTGCAAACGCGTATTCATTTCCAGAAAATGGAACTCTTCTCCGTCAAGGATGAATTCGACAGTGCCTGCACTGCGATAGTTGGCTGCCCGGGCGATGCCGACGGCGGCATCGCAGATCCGTTGACGCAACCCCGACGACAGCCCCGGCGCGGGCGCCTCTTCGATGACCTTCTGAAACCGACGCTGGATCGAGCACTCCCGCTCGAACAGGTGAATAATGTTTCCGAAGGCATCGCCAAGCACCTGGACTTCGATATGGCGAGGGCGTTCGATATATCGTTCGACATAAAGCCGCCCATCTCCGAAGTAGCGCTGCGCCTCGCTGCGCGCCTGCGCAATTGCGTCCTCCAGGAGGCCGATCTCGCGCACAATCTGCATGCCCTTGCCGCCACCGGCCGCGGAAGGCTTTACGACCAAAGGGGGGCCCAAGGCTCGGGCTCTGCGCACAAAGGTCCTTGGATCATCTTCCTCGATGGCGCAAGGAGCGACTGGAAACCCGTGCCGCTGTACGAAGTTCCGAGCCCGGATTTTGTCGCCCATCAGTTCGATGCTTTCGGGAGCAGGTCCGATGAACGTGATGCCGGCACTCGTAACGGCCCTGGCGAACTCCGCGTTCTCCGACAGAAATCCATAACCTGGATGCAGTGCACCAGCGTTCGCTTTTCGGGCGGCGGCGATAATCTGCGGGATGTCGAGATAGGCCGCAATCGGCGTGCGTCCTCCGATCGCGATGGCTGCATCCGCCATAGAGACGGCAAGCGTCCGGGCATCAATGTCGTGGTAGACGATCACAGAACGAAGCCCCAGCTTGCGAAGGGTCTTGATGATACGAACGGCGATCTCCCCCCTATTGGCGATCAGTACCGTATCAAAAGGCAGTTCGTGCATGTCCGTACCTTCCGCTGCTTGGTGTGCCCGACGACAGACGTTGCGCCTGGACGCGACGATCGTCCTGTCAGCCCGGCGTCACGTGTCACAATCGTTGATCGGATCGGTCTAAGGCGGCGGCACGCACACATGTCGCGGCACGAACACGATCAAGCGAAACCAGCTGTCGCGCATACCTCATCTCGGGCCGCCATTGCCTGTGGCAGCATCCCGAACTGAGATGATTTGGCGACATTGCACGCTCAAGCGGTGGATATTGGCTTTGAGACAGGCCGCGACGGCGTCCTCATCAGGTATGTGGGCGCCGCAGAGGCGAAACGCATCCGGTGTGCACGCCTGTCGCGCCTCCGCTGGGACCGGCCGATCTCGCGCACCTGCACTTCCGCAGCACAAAGCTGTCGTCATCGCAACGCCAAAAAGAACAATCGTAGAGCGATGCGCTCTGGGGCGCGACGACCCGGTGGTTCGCTGCTTGTGGTTCAATGGCTATCCTCTGTCGGTGTGATCTACGATATTGTTCATGCTGTTGGAAACGACACCAGCGCGTAAGAGACGCCGACGACGCTCTCAGCTGCACGAGCGGTTGGCGTGCTTCCGATGTTGCGTCCTCGCATCGGAAATCGTCCGATGGGCGAGCTTGCGTTCAAGCCCCGCCGCGATGCGAGAATGCCGCGCTCCGATTTCAGGTGCCCGGTTCACCCGAGCGGCCGCTGGACCGGCGGTCCGCGCGTGGTGACCCCTTGGCCGTGTGGGAAGTGCACGGGCATCAGAACGGAGTGTCGCGATGCAGGTTCGAGAGTCTGTGAGGTTCACTATTCTCATCATACGCCAGGAAGTGACCGACGGTCGGACGTGGTCCGACGCCTTACCCGTATGATGATACAAACTCACGTTACGTGCGATTCAAGCCCCTTGAGAGCCGCTCGCGAGAATAGGTCGAGACCGTCACGCTGCCAGAAGGGTCTGTGCCGAACAAAGTACCTGCCCAATGCTCGAGGCGGTCCGCATTTGCCGTTGCCGCGAGCTCATGGGATATGTAGAGCGAGAGCGCCCTTGCAGGCGCCGGGCGAATGAAGGCGTCTTGGGGCGCGCCATACGCCTCAATGGCAAAATGCTGCCTGGGAATCACAGCGAGGCCTGGACAGGGCGCAGGCCAATCTCCTCGCGCTGCTCGATGCGCGCCTATCGCCTGGACCCGGTACCACCGTGCATGGCGGAAACGCTTGTCGCAGCCGCGCAGTCAAGCCTCATCATGCTCCACCTCGAAAGGACGGGAGCATGATCCACTTCGGTGTGCCGTTCCGGGGCGCACGCGCGGCTATCTTCGAAAACGCGAACCTCTCACGGCTCGAGTGCGATCTGCAAGCCCTCGTCACCTCCAACGTGAACGTAACGCGGCCCGATTGGCCGACCTCGACCGCTGGCGACGGTGACAATGTCTTCCAGGGGAGCGGCGCGTGCATCCGATTCAGGGCGGGACAAGATCAGATCGGCGTGGAACAGACCTTCCGATTCCAGTCCGGTCGCATCGATGCCAAGAGCCGCCAACGTGGCCAAAGTCCTTTCAAATTCCTCAGCATCGCGAAATCGACGTTGAATAAATGTCGCGCCAGCAAGACGTTCCGTCACAAGACCACGCTTCGCGAACGTCGCAGCCAAGGAATCAAAAGGAAACATCCGCAGCACGAAAGAGATGATCCATGGACGTTTCTCTGTCGCATCGAGAATTTTGCTGAACGTTTTCTCGGTGACGTAGCCGATGCAGCCCGTTGACATGATGACATCGATGGAGCGGAGAATACGCGCGCTTTCGGTCGAAAGCGGTTCCTTTTCAAGGTCGGCGACAACACCTTGCTCAAGGAGGCCAACGCCGGTTGCATAGCTGACGGCCGGTGCCGATACATCGAGACCGATAAACCGCGCAAGTCCAACGTCAGGCCAAGCCGAATAAAAATTGCGATCGAGGCGCACCAGTGTCTCGGAACTGATCGCCCTGATCTCGCGCCGGGCATAGCGGTGACGCAAGCCGCCGAAGGTCAGTGGAAACCGATGCACCGCCGCGTTGATGCCGTATGAACAGCCGACATCAAGCACGATCGGCTTAACGCTGGTTGCCAAAGCTTTCGCTGCCAGAATCTGACGCACGACCGGCTCAGCCACATCCGGGATCATGTAATCCAGGCCTCCCAGGACGGAGAAATACGCTCTTGGATCATCCGAAGCATAGATGTCATCGAAGATAGCTTTATCCTGATTGATACGCGAAAAATCTGTTCGCAACCCCACGTCTCCACAGTTCAATTTGCACGTAAGCCCGAGGCTCTTGCCTCGACCGGTACTCTCTTATTGCAGATGTTGGCCGATCTATGAACCTCACGGTGCTTTGCGTTCTGCCTAACCCCAATTCCTTGAAAGATGAGCCAGTCATTCTCCCTCCGTGAGGCCTGCAGCTCGTCGCATTGATGCTGACCCTGCACATTGAGGCGGGGTGAAGACGTAGAGCGATGGCCAATCCGTAGCGACAAGCTGCGCAGAAGGACGCTTTCCAAGATGCTGGGGCGGGGTCGAGGCGGGCTGCGAGCATCTTCTCGACACAACGCCCACTGCAATAGTCGTTCCACTCAGCTTCGCCCTCCGCCTAGGTCTCTCGATATGCCGAGGAGCCGGATGCGCTAACAGCTCAAGCTCATGACGGTGTCATGGACCAATCGGACCGTAGACACGATCTCTACAAGAGTCGCCGCGATCTTCCCTTCGCAACCGCTCGAAGTAAGGTCATTGCTGCCATTTTGTAGTGGCTTGACCTCGCTCGCATCCAGACCGCTCAGCAGGACATCAGATGCCCCCGCGCGCACGTGACCTGCCAGCAGTGTATTCATGATCGCCCTCCGGTCTTTACCTCTAATCTTGCTTCCGCTCGCCTGGGCGAAGTCCCACGGCGGCTCCGAGAGCGTCTCGCCATTCTTCGAACCGACCCGTCATTCTCCACCCGCTGCGGCGGTTTCGGTTATGAGAAGTTTTATCGGTCCAAATGGAAGAATATCGGAAGCCGGATCGCAGCTCCCTACCATAATTGGGAGGAGCGTGAGCTCGGTTCACTTCTATAATCCCTCCTCGCGCAAGCACTTAAGCTTGTTGCAGCTTCATCGCGAGAGATCGGACAAATCTCGCGTCCGCGCTGCACAAAACAGCGTGCTCATGATGACGCTCTACCCTTCGACAGGTTCAAAATGAAGTCTGGGCGATGTCAGGCCCAGACTGGAGGCGACTTCGAGACAAGCATGTCAGAGATCACGCGTCGTCATGTGTTAGCCCTTGGAGTTTCAGCGTGGCTTCCGGTGATGTCCGGAGGCCCGGCGCGATTCGCCGGGCCGGACCGAATCCCGGTTCTTGACCGAAAGTGGAATATCTATTTGAGCGAAGGAGAGACGGACCCTCGAAGCCTCCCAGCTATTGGGGCGCTGAGAGCGATGATGGTGTTTGTAGACTTCGCTGACGCACCCGGTGATGTCAGCGGCACGGAAGGGATAGGAGATCATCTCACCGGACACGGTAAGGCCGAGAAATGGTTTAGGGACCAATCGTACGGGCGCCTCACCTTCGAGATTGCCAGAATTCCTGGCTGGCGGCGCATGCCGAAGCCCTCGACCAGCTACACCGGCACCAACAAACGTTTCACATTCCAGCAGCAGAAGGACTATATCTCAGACGCCGCAGCACTTTTCCCAGAACTCGATGTCCGAAGCCACCCCCTGTTGCTTGTCGTTAGCGCGAAGACCGACGGGATTGCTATTTCACCAACATTTATCGCCACGCCGATCAATGCAGCTATGACTCCAACGGGGCCGGTTCGTTGGGGCGTGACCTTCGGCAAGGACAGCTATACCAACAACCACATGAACCTGTGTCATGAGGTGTGCCACACCCTCGGGTTGCCTGATCTCTATAACTTCGAGCCACCGCGATTTACGACCGGCTCCTGGGACATCATGGGCGATATCTTTCGGGGGACTTCGCTGATCGGCTGGCATCGCCACAAACTTGGCTGGCTTGCAGACGAGCGCAAGGCGTACCTGGCACACGGTGAGTGTGAGACCGTCCTCACACCATTGCCAGGCAGCACAGGAACCTCGATGATTGTGGTACCAGCCGACGGTGCGTTGAATCCATCGAAAGTGTACGCGATCGAACTTGCACAGCCGATCCGAGGCCACGATGGCACAACCACCGGCGACGGTGTCCTTGTCTATAGCGTTGATGCCGTCATCCCGACTGGACAGAGCCCGGTCGGAATCGTGCCGGCCAAAATGACGGCGAACTTCAACTACGGGAATTTGTTCGAAGCGCCGTTCTCCGCAGGATCAATCCTCGATGACCCGACGTTGCCGTTCAGTCTTTCGATCAAAGCCAAACGCGAGGACCGCTACGTTGTCGGCGTGAAGGTGCGCTAGCCGGAGTTTTCGCAATGCTATTTCTAAGCGACGACGAGCTGCGCCGGCATGACTGTTGCCCATGAAATGTTGGCGCCTCGGGAGAGCTTTTGGCGACAGCGCCTTGAGCGGTTCAAGTCATTGCAGCTTCCCTTTGTGTCGTTTTCGCCAGAAGTGTCGCCCCGATGGCAGTCGAGCGCTTGGCTGTCTCCTGATGCTTTGGTCGAATTGCTGCCGATCGATCGCACGGAGTGCGTACTAGCTGCTTTCCTGATCTATCTTGCCCGCATCACAGGTGAATCTGAGCTTCAACTCGGCTGGGAGCCCGCACCCAAGCCGCGGCAAGCGGGCCTGAACGCGGGTGAAGCGCTGGTCGCCTCCGTCGTGCCAATGGAGGTGGCCATTGATCTTGCTCATGACTTTGCGCAGGTGCACAGGGTCGTTGCGGCCGAATGCGCCGTTCTGAGAGCGCACGATAGTTTTGCCTGGGATCTGATCGCGCGCTGCCCTGCGTTGCGGGAGATCGGGATGCTACGGTCCTGCCGACCCTGGCCGATTGGCATCACCATCAAGGACATCGGCTCTTCCGCTGCTGATGATCTGGCTTTGCGCGCCAGTTCGGACGCGGCTCCATGTGGTGATTTGCTGACGTTGGAAATCCGTGTGCTCGATGGAAGCTTTCGATGGCACTTTGATGCAAGTCGGCTGCCATCTACGCAAATCGAGCGGATGACGACGCATTTGAACAATCTCTTGCACGCCGTGATGGCCGATACAGGGCAGCCGCTGGGACGGCTTGCGCTGTTGTCAGGTGAAGAGCGCACCTACCTCTTGGAGGAACTGAACCGAACAGCTGAGCCCTATCCGTCGCATAAGTGCATCCATGAGCTGTTCGAGACCGAGGTCCGGAAAGTGCCGCATGCGGTAGCGGTGGTCGATGCGGAGACAGACTTAAGTTATGGCGAGCTCAACAGCCGGGCGAACCGGCTGGCGCATCATCTCATTGGGCTTGGACTCAAGCCAGGGGATCGCGTCGCGACCGTGTTGGATCGCTCCATCGCCCTTGTCGTGGCGCAGCTGGCCATTCTGAAGGCAGGCGCGGTCTATGTACCGATCGATCGGGGGCTTCCATCCGCGCGACAGAGCTGGATGATGATTGACTGTGCTGTGCGCCTGGTGCTCACGGCAACCGACAGTGACGGCGAGGTCGAGGCTGCCATTCCCGTTCAGGCCATTGAGCCAATCATCGCTGGAGAGGGATGTGATGCCGATCCAGGCTTGACATTGGCCGCCGAGGCCACCGCCTACGTGATGTACACGTCGGGGTCGACTGGCGTTCCCAAGGCGGTTGCTGTTCCTCATCGTGCCGTCAACCGGCTTGTGATCAACAATGGATATGCGGAGTTTAGCTGGAGTGATCGGGTAGCGTGGGTGGGCAATCCCGCCTTTAGTATCAGTACGCTGGAAGTCTGGGCGCCACTGCTCCACGGTGGGCGCCTGATTGTTGTTCCACACACTGCCGCTCTGCAGCCGGATATCCTGTGCGGGCTGGTTCAGCAGAACAGCGTCACCGTGCTGCATTTGACAGCCGGACTGTTCAACCGGAGCGCCGATCATTTGGCGCCGGTGCTGGCGAGTTTGCGATTGCTATTGGTTGGCGGCGGTGCAGTCGATGTGGCGGTGGTCGCACGGGTGTTACGCCAGTGTAGGCCGCAACGTCTGTTGCACTGCTATGGCGTAACTGAGACATCGACCTTGGCGACGGTCTGCGAGATCACCGCGATCGACGAGACAGCCGGTCGGCTGCCGATCGGCCGGCCGATCGCCAACACGCGGATCTACCTGCTGGACGCTGATGGCGCGCCCGTTCCGTTCGGGGCGGTGGGCGAGATCCATATCGGCGGCGCCGGCGTTGCCCGCGGCTATCTGAACCGGCCCGAGCTGACCGCGGAGCGGTTCGTGGCCGATCCGTTCAGCGGCGAGGCCGGCGACCGGTTGTACAAGACCGGCGATCTCGCCCGCTATTTGCCGGACGGCAATCTGGAGTTCCTGGGCCGCAACGACGATCAGGTCAAGATCCGCGGCTTCCGGATCGAGCCGGGCGAGATCGCGGCGCGGCTTGCCGAGCACCCGCTGGCGCGCGAGGCGGTGGTGCTGGCGCAACAGGATGGTCGTGGCGAGCCGCGACTGGTTGGCTATGTCGTTGCGCCAGAGCATGCGGCCGAAGACGATCTGGCCGCCACGTTGCGCAGGCACCTCACCGCGCGGCTGCCGGACTACATGGTGCCGTCTGCGCTCGTGCGGGTCGCGGCGCTGCCGCTGACGCCGAACGGCAAGCTGGACCGCAACGCGCTGCCGGCTTCGGACGATGATGCCTTTGCGCGGGCCAGCTACTCCGCCCCGTAGGGCGAGATCGAGATCGCGCTCGCGCAGATCTGGGCCGAGCTGCTCGGCGTCGAGCGGGTCGGACGCCACGACCACTTCTTCGAACTCGGCGGCCACTCGCTGCTGGCGGTGCAGCTGATGGCGCGTCTGCGGCAGCTGTCTCTGGGGGTGGAGGTGCGCACCCTGTTCGCCAGGCCGTGCTGGCCGATCTGGCCGCGAGCCTGGGCCGGCATCATGAGGTGGCGGTCCCGGCCAACCTGATCACCGAACAGAGCGCGGCGATCACGCCGCAGATGCTGCCGCTGATCGCGCTGGCGCAGGACGAGTCTGCAGGATCGACTGGCGCGGCTTGAGGCCTATCGAACAAGGCTGGTCGCCTGAACCGACCGGTTCGGAGTAGCCTGTGTCTGACTTTCGCGCATCTGAAATGCGTGATCGTCCTTGACAACTGGATCGATTTGACGACTTTCGCGCATCTGAAGTGCGAGGAAGTCTGTGACGATCCTCCTGGTCGGTGAGGCCATTGACAGGCGACGCGCCCATGCCCAGGCGTCGGCAGGCGAGCTAATTCAGCTCGTCCGCGGGGTCTTATGCCAAAGCCAATGCCGATGTCGACACGGCGGTCTTGGCCCACGCCGTGCGCATCGCACATTATCTCTACCCGGCAGCTTATCTCTCGTCCGCCTCGGCCGCACTCCTGCGGCCAACCTCTGACGGTCGGCTTTTCCTCAGCAGACGTCGCAATCAGCGCACCCGGATTCGCACTCTCGAAATCGTCCAGAACCAGGCGCCGGCACATCCGTCGACAGCGCCTGCGATCGTAGGCGACGATCAGGACGAGATCAGGATCGAGGTGTCGTCGCCGCGCCAGCGGTTCCTGGAGGCTTTCCGCCTCCGAAGCGAGCACGCCAGCGCAATTACCGACGAGCTTCGCGCCGACATGGCCACGCGGCTGGTCGAGGAGTTTGGATCACCACAAGCGGCGGCGGACGCTCTCTGGGCTTTGGCTCGCGAGAATATACGGTATCGCGAGGGCGAGGACGCCGAGCGCTACCTGACGACACGCCCGGCGGTCGGCAAGGCCGCTGCGAACAAGGCGGCGCTTGAGCAGATCGTGGCCTGGCATGGCGAGCCCCTCGGCCGCCTGACGCATGACGGCTTCGAATGGCGCTGGAAGGCCGCGGCAAATACGGCGCCGCCGCTCGTCCGCCAGACGGCGCCCGGCAAGCTGCCAGCCTTTGTGGAGTCCCTCTTGCCGGAAGGCTGGCTGGCCCAGGTTCTTCACGAGCGCGATGATCGCGACGCCATTCGGCACGGCAAGCGGTTCATGTCGAACATCGCGGTCGTTGCCACCAAGAAGGAGCTCGCCGCTCCGCCGCTCGACGTCCTGCAGGCGCCGCTCGCGAAGTTTGCCAAGCGCGGGCAATTCATAGGACGCTATGTCGGCCTGTCGAAGGGTGAGCTGGAGCAGAGCTTCGAGGAGATTCTCGCGCAACTGTTTGAGCGCGCGAAAACGCCTCGTCTGTCCGGCGTGCAAATCAAGGCGCCGATGTGCCTGACCTCCGACGGGTGCGCTGATGGCGGCGATCGACGCGCCGTTCACTCACATCCTCAAGCCCGCCGGGACGGCCGGCTTCGAGGCGCTGCCAATCGTCGAATGGATATGCCTGGAGTTCGGTCGCGCAGCGGGGTTTGTCGTTCCCGACGCGGCGCTCGTCGGCATGCCCGACGGCATGGCGCCCGCGCTCGTCGTCGAGCGGTTCGACATCAGGCGAGATAAGGCTGACAAGCGCCGCCTTGCGCTCGAGGACTTTTGCTCGGTGCTCGACTTGCCCGCGTCGGCCAAGTACGACGGCACCATCGAGCGTGTGGCGCGCGGGCTTCGACCGCTGTCCACCGATCCCGCCGACGATCTCGATATTCTATTCCGGCGCGCACTGTTCGCGTGGTTGGTAGCCGACGGGGACATGCACCTCAAAAACCTGGCGCTGCTGAGTGTCGCCGCGCCCGGCGCGCGGCAATTTGAAAGCGTCCGGTTCGCGCCGCTCTATGATGCTGTCACCACGCGGGTCTTTCCCGGCCTCGCCAGCGATCGCATGGCGCTAAAGCTGAACGGGAAGGACGAACGGCTCACGCCACGTGATTTTCTGACGCTCGCCCGCACGATCGAGCTTTCCATCGCGCGTGCGGAAGAGGCTATGGCGAGCGTCACGGCGGCGACGCGCAAAGCCGCGAGCGCCATCTCGCTGCCAGCAATGGCGCGGGACGGCGAAGGCGCCAAGTCCATAGAGGAGCGCGTCAAGGCAATCGTCGCCGAGCGATGCGGCGCGTTCGCATGAGCTCGGGCGCACAATATCGCACACGGAAAACGCCGCGTCAGATGCTTGGCAAGGAGCACCGCCACAGCCACGCCAGCGCCATCAGACCGTTCCCGTTGGCGGTCACCTAAACATACTCAACCGATGCGACACGCAAGCTTAACGTCGTGGCGCAACACCCTGGCCTGCACGAGAAGGCGCGCAGCTCGTTGTTGGAGGCAAATGAATAGTCAAAAAAAGAGCCCCGGCCTGGGGGCCGGGGCTCTCGATCCGCCGCTCTAACGCGATGGAATCAGTATTTCAGAACGACCGGGCCCCAGAACTTGTAGTTGAGCCGCGCGGTCAGCAGGTCGAAATCCTGCCCGATGCGCTCGCTACCGACCGCACCCGCGGAGTTGCTGAAGTTCACGTTAGCGTCGTGCCGGAAGATATGGTCGTACTCGAGGCCGACCGACCAATTCGGCGCGAAGCCGAGTTCGATGCCCGCCCCGACCACGCCGCCCCAGCGGGTATTGTCGGCGCTCGCCAGCGGCGCGCCGGCGAGAGTGTTGATCTGATAGCTATTGCCGGTCACCGCGGCACCGCCCTTGGCGTAAAGCAACACGTTGTTGATGGCGTAGCCGACCTGGCCTGTAAGCAGGCCGAACGACCCGGTCTTCGTCTGATTGATGTCGGCCGGGAAGGCGGCGCTGACATTGGAGCCGCTGAAATCGGCCCAGTTGCCTTGGCCTTCGACACCGAAAACCACCTGGCCCGTCTGCCAGCGATAGCCGAACTGGCCACCAACGGTTCCGCCGCTCGCGTCGTGAGAGCCCTCGGGCGTGACGCCTCCAAAATCCCAGGAGCTATGGGTCGAACCCCAGCCGCCATTGGCACCAAGATAGAAACCGCTCCAGTCATAGATTGCGGCCGCGACCGGTGCTGGCGGCGGTGCCTTGGTGTAGATGGGCTGCTGAGCGAGATCGGCGGCGAATGCGGGCGCTGCCCCGATAAACGCGACGATGCTCGCAGTCACAAGCAACAACTTCTTCATTTCGAATACGCTCCTTCACATGTCCCCTGCGCCACGCGCGTCTTAACAGTGCTGTCGCGAATTGCTGTAGCTCTCGCGCAACATTCTCGCTTCCAGAAGCGCTTGAATCTAACGCCGCGTCAGGTTGCGCGCTCATCAATCATGATCAAACCGACAAACACGCAGTAGGTTCATCGTGTATCGAACCCAAGGATGTACGCGTCAACTCCGGCATGAAGTCGTGGCGTCGTTGCACTCGAACCAGAGCGATCACGACAGGCGCGCACACTGAAGCAGCGACGATCGTAGAGAATCGAGCGAGCGCTATCATGTCGTTCCAGTTCCTCTGATCGTCACCCGGAAACCGGACGCAGCCACCTATCTGGTCCCTCATGACGGATCACGTCACGGTCCGTGACTGGGCTGAACGTTTAAACGATCAAGACTGCACTGGCATCAAACGCGGCACGCGCGCTGCTCGTCGACATCGTTCACAACATCATCGGGAAAAAGCCAGTTCGAATATAGTCGCCCGATGGTGGCGGGTTCTCAACACGATGTGTTTCGTTCGCGACAAAGCGCGCGCGACGTCCACGTCGCTGCGCAGTCACGATGAGCCGTTGCGATCGAGGGCCCAGCAGGTTTGGCCCGCCTCTTGCTTCGATGGCGCTTAAAGGACTTGGCTCGACTTGATAGGAGGCGGTGAATGCCGGCCTGTTGGTGGATCTTACAAGGGAGCGTGCTTTGATACTGCGCCGTCCTGATGTGCAACCAATCTTGATGAGGCGCACGCAACGCAGGTGGTTCTGGTGCGAAGGAGCGAGCCGATTAAATTTTGAGCGAGGAGGCGACCTACGAAAACGACTCGCATCGATCAGGCCCATCCGAATCGCACCTGGTGCGCTTCCCCCCGGCCAGGCCGAACCCAATCTCAAAAGAAAGAAGCAATGAAGTACCTGGAGGACAGCAAGGACCTGGACGTCGAGACCCGGCTTTCTCGTCTCGGCCGTGCGCCCGCCGAACATTCCGGGATGGTGAACATGCCCGTCTACCGAGGCTCCACAATTGTTTCGGAAACCCTGGAGGAATACGAATCGCGCAGGCGGAGCGATCCGACGGCGAACTACGGCCGCTTTGGCTCGCCTCTGTCCCGCGCACTCGAGCTTGCCGTTTGCGAACTGGAGGGCGGCTATCGCTCGCTCCTGTTTCCGTCGGGGCTCTCTGCCTGCACGCATTCGCTTCTCGGCGTTCTGCACGCAGGCGACCACGTCCTGATCAGCGACGGCGTCTATACACCTCTCAGGACATTTGCAGACGAGGTTCTCTCAAGACTTCAGATCACGGTGCAATACTTCTCTCCAACGCAGCCTGCAGAACTTGCGGCTAAAATCACCAAGAAGACACGAGCCATCTATCTGGAATCACCGTCGTCCCTCACGTTCGAGGTGCAAGATGTCCCTGCGCTTGCTGCCATCGCCCATCGCTCCGATGCGGTCGTGATCATGGATAACACATGGGCAACGCCCCTGTATTTCAAGCCGTTTGTGCACGGCGTCGACATCTCGATCCAAGCGGCGACCAAATATATCGTCGGCCATTCAGACGCGCTGCTTGGTATCGCCACTGCCAGCGAATCGGCGTGGCCGGCGCTGCGGTCGAGTGCCCATGATTTCGGGGAGATCGCTGGGCCGGACGACATCTATTTGGCCCTGCGGGGACTGCGTACCCTGGCGGTCCGCATGAAGCGTCATTGGGACAATGGCCTCAAGCTGGCCCAAAGCCTTCGGTCGCATCCAGCCGTCGACAACATCTTGCACCCGGCGTGTCCGGACGATCCTGGCCATGCGCTTTGGAAACGAGACTTTTCGGGGGCGAGCGGCCTCTTTGGCCTTGCGCTGAAACCGATGTCGCAGCCGCAGCTTTCGACTTTCTTCAATAGGCTGCGGCTTTTTGGCATCGGCTGGTCCTGGGGCGGATATGAAAGCCTCGTGATGCATGTTGACCCAGTGAAACGCGCGGAACCATCGCTTGCTCTCGCTGGACCGCTGATTCGGGTTCACGCGGGCTTGGAGGACGCAAGCGACCTGATCGCGGATATGTATCAGGCGCTCGCTGCGGCTTGGGAGACAAGAAGCAGTCGCCTTGATCCGGACAACGATGATGCGCTTGTCGCTGAGCGCTCCAAACGAGCTTAAGCGCAGTCAACTCGAAGCCGAACCTTGGCTTGGCCAAGACAGAAGTCGGCAGTGAACGAGTCGTAAAGGCAACGCCATCGGCGCTTTTTGATGAAGAGCGAGAGACCCGCTCGTCATCGAGATGCTCTGGCCTACGATTCCTGGGTCAGAAGTTCGCTCGCGGGATGGTGTCGGAACAGCTCCGATACCCCGTCAAGCGGGACCGCCGCCAAACCTGGGAGGAGCGTTATGACAACCATTGCAGCTGCGCCAACCGCGCGGGCGTCTCGGTCATGGTATAAGGTCCTCTACGTCCAGGTGTTGTTGGCAATCCTACTCGGCATCATCGTCGGCTGGGGCTGGCCGTCGCTTGCCACTTCCGACTGGATGAGGGCGATCGGCGACGGCTTCATCAAGCTCATCAAGATGGTGATCGCGCCGATCATCTTCTGCACCGTGGTCTCCGGCATCGCTCATATTCAGGATGCGAAAAAGGTCGGTCGGGTGGGGATCAAGGCACTGGTCTATTTCGAGATCGTCTCCACCCTCGCGCTCGTGATTGGTCTCGTCATGGGCAATCTGTTCCAGATCGGCCGCGGCCTTGCCGCCAAGCCCGATGCGACCGCAGTCGCCAATTATGTCGAGCAGGCGAAGGCGACCAGGTTCGTCGACTTTGTGCTTAGCATCATTCCAGACAGCGTGGTCGGCGCGCTCGCGCGCGGTGACATCCTGCAGGTGCTGCTGTTTGCGATTCTGCTCGGCTTTTCACTGATGGCGCTCGGAGAGCGCGGCGAGAGGCTGCGCAGCACGATCGACGACGCCGCGCAGGCCGTGTTCGGCGTGATCGCCATCATTATGAAGGCCGCGCCGATCGGAGCGTTCGCCGCCATGGCATTTACAATTGGCAGGTTCGGACCCGCGGCGCTGGCCAATCTGATCGGATTGATCGCGCTGTTCTACGCGACCGCCGCGCTATTCGTGATCGTGGTTCTCGGGCTGATCGCGCGGTTCGTTGGCTTCTCCATCTTCAAGTTCATCGCCTATCTCAAAGACGAGCTCTTGATTGTGCTCGGCACATCGTCCTCAGAGAGTGCGCTGCCACAGTTGATGGAGAAGCTCGAGCGGCTGGGTTGTTCGAAGCCCGTGGTCG
Organism: Bradyrhizobium sp. 14AA; assembly: GCF_054185205.1. Taxonomy (NCBI): domain Bacteria; kingdom Pseudomonadati; phylum Pseudomonadota; class Alphaproteobacteria; order Hyphomicrobiales; family Nitrobacteraceae; genus Bradyrhizobium; species Bradyrhizobium sp. 14AA. The sequence goes on from NZ_JAVAYM010000014.1 coordinate 162,092, forward strand.
GCCTCGTGGTGCCGACCGGCTATTCCTTCAATCTCGACGGCACCAATATCTATATGACGCTCGCGACGTTGTTCATCGCGCGCGCCCTCGGGCTCGACCTCGCTTTCGACCAGCAACTCACGATTTTGATCGTGGCGATGCTGACCTCAAAAGGGGCGAGCGGCGTCACCGGAGCTGGTTTCATCACGCTGGCAGCGACCCTGTCCGCGGTCAACCCGGCTCTGGTGCCAGGGATGGCGATCGTGTTCTCGATCGACAAGTTCATGAGCGAGGTGCGCGCACTCACCAATATCATAGGCAATGGCGTTGCTGTTGTGTTCGTGTCCTGGTGGGAAGGCGAGCTCGACCGGATCACGCTGCTTGCACGCCTCGGCCGCCAGGCCGATCTGCCCGATGTGGAAACGGCGATCGCGATGGCTGACGCCGTTCCTGCCTCGGAGGACGCGCGCAATTCAGAGATTGCGCGCGCAAGAGGAGGAAGGTGGACCGAACGTGCGCGTTGCAAACGCGGACGAACGCACTCGTCATGATACTGTTTCAACGCGACCAACGCCTGCCGGAGTAGGCGAAGGTCGAGGTCGTGGCTGGTTCCGCGCATTGACCAAACGCGAACGAGCATTGAAGCGAGCTGCTGTTGAAACGGCGGAATGATGACTCAGGATTGGTCGAGCAACTCGGATTGGATCGTCCTCGCGGTGTAGAGGGAAGCATCTAGCGGCAAATTGCCAAATGCGAGCTGACAAAGCAGGTAATTTGCGCCTGCTTCCTCCAGCTGATGAAGCAGAACGTTTCGAACGGAGCTCGGCGTTCCGACGACGCACAATTCGCTCTCGATTGCCGCATGGAATGTCAGCGGAAGGGGTTGTGGCGTCGGGATGTCATTGCGCTCGTAAAGGAATTTGAAGCTCCGCAGCCATTGCTCGTAAGCGGATCTGGCGAGCGAATAAGCGTCCGCCTCAGATCGCCCAATCACGATCATGCGCAGCAATCCAACAAATGGCCCACGATCAGGGGCGCTGGGGCTGCGCTCTCGATGGGTGTGGTAGGCATCGGTAATTTGGCGGACGCCGGCGGCGGGCCCAACGCAGGCGAGGTTTGCGCCATTGCCCGCGGCCCAGATGGCCGTCTCGGGCCGATTGGTCGTCACCCATATCGGGGGAGATGGACGCTGGTGAGTCGTTAATGTCAGAGGAACCTCATTCAACTGGAAATGTCGGCCTTGGTAGGACAGAACTCCACCCTTCATGGCCTTCTGGAGAATGTTGTTGGCTTCCTCATATCGGCTTGGCGCCGCATCCTCGCAAATTCCAAAGTAGCCTAACTCGACCGGCAGAGCGCCCCGTCCGAGACCCAGCTCGAGCCTGCCGCCGCTCAATTGATCGAGCATGCAGATCTCTTCAAAAGCGCGGAGCGGATGATAGAGGTTAAGCAGCATCACCAATGGGCCGAGACGGAGGTGCCGCGTACGCTGCGCGAGACTCGACAGGAAAAGACTCGGCGAAGGGCCTCTTCCATGGGGCGTGCAATGGTGCTCCGCCACATGATACGCATAGAATCCGAGGCGGTCGTATGCCTCCGCCAACATGAGCCGATCTTCGTATTGATGGCCAATATCACGGCCGTCGTCGTCCAGGTGATCGAAAATGCCGCAGGTGAGTTTTGACGAAGGCTGTTGTGTCATTAGAATATATCCTTGCTGAGGGGGAAGGCCTGCTCGTTTCAGGGCGGGACTTAAGGGCCGTATTTGTTTTGGCCGCATCTCGCGAGCGTCGGGTCTGAGCTTTGATAGGTGCCGTCGGATCGAGCGACGAGATGGTTGTTGCGTTCCGCCTCCGTGACGCTGGGGTAAGCGCTCGATGCGCGGCCACTTGGCCGTCAGCTGCAATAGGTCAATGCATGGCTTGAGCCGCTATCATCGTTTTCTCGTTCCATCAGTGGGATAACGAAATGAGTGGGTATCGACGCGCGGTTGGCTATCCAGCTCGCTTCAGGCATTCTGAGATCGCGGCAAACTGCAGCTAATGCCAATGCTGATGCGGATGCAGTGGTCAAGGCCGTCATCTGGAAACTCGGCAACGATTCACGGTAGCTTGGTGTACCAAATGACGACTTAGGGTTGGCCTAGCAGCTCGGATTGGATGGTACTTGCGGCGTATAGGGATGCATCTAGTGGCAAATTCCCAAACGCGAGCTGGCAAAGGAGGTAATTTGCGCCTGCCTCCTCCAGCTGATTGAGCAGAAGGCGTCGGACGGGCGTTGGCGTTCCGACGACGCACAATTCGCTCTCGATTGCCGCATCGAATGTCGGCGGAAGGGCCTGTGGCGGCGGGATATCATTGAGCTCGTAAAGGAATTTGAAGCTCCGCAGCCATTGCTCGTAGGCGGATCTAGCCAGCGAATAAGCGTCCGTCTCGGATCGCCCAATCACGACCATGCGCAGCAATCCAACGAATGGCCCGCGATCAGGGGCGCAGGGACTGCGCTCTCGATGTGTGCGGTAAGCATCGGAAATTTTGCGAACACCGACGGAGGGACCCACGCAGGCGAGGTTCGCGCCATTGCCAGCGGCCCAAATTGCCGTGTCGAGCCGATTGGTGGTCACCCATATCGGGGGAGATGGACGCTGGTGAGTCGTTAATGTCAGAGGAACCTCGTTCAACTGGAAATGTCGGCCTTGGTACGACAAGGCTCCGCCCGTCATGGCCTTTAGGAGAATGTCATTGGCTTCCTCGTACCGGCTTGGCGCCGCGTCCTCGCAGATCCCGAAACAGCTCAACTCCACTGGAAAGCCCCCCCGTCCGAGACCCAGCTCGAGCCTGCCGCCGCTTAATTGATCAAGCATGCAGATCTCCTCAAAAGCGCGGAGCGGATGATAGAAGTTGAGCAGCATGACAAATGGGCCGAGACGAAGGTGCCGCGTACGCTGGGCGACACTCGACAGGAAAAGACCCGGCGAAGGACCTCTTCCATGGGGCGTGCAATGCTCTGCCACGTGATACGCATAGAAGCCGAGGCGATCGTATGCCTCCGCCAAGATAAGGCGATCTTCGTATTGACGACCAACATCGCGGCCGTCGTCGTCCAGGTGATCGAAAATCCCGCAGGTGAGTTTTGACGAAGGCTGTTGTGTCATTTGCATAGATCCTTTTTGGGCGGAATGCCTGCTCGTTCCCCAGGAGGGCTTAAGGGCGCCGCATTTATTATGGCCACATCTCACGACCGTCGGGTCTGAACTTCGATGGGTGCCCGTGCGTCGAGCGCACGAGATCGTTGTCTCGATTCAGCCCTGCAACACGCGCAGGCGCAAGCACTCAACGCGCGGTCACTTGGCCGTCACCTGCATGGGTCCTCGCCTGGCTCGAGCCGCTATCATCGGCTTCCTGTTTCATCAGCAGTATAACGAAGAGAGTGGACATCGACGCGCGGTTGGCTATCCACCTCGCTTCAGGCGTTCTGAGATCGCGGCAACGGCAGCTAAAAACGAGTCCATTTGTCCGTTTGTGCCAATGCTGATGCGGATGCAGTGGTCGATGCCGTCACCTGGAAAAGCGGCAACGAGTATTCCTTCTCTCTCCAGTGCGGCGTGCCACCACCTGCCGTCCTGTCCGTTCGGGACACGCGCCAGCAAGAAATTGGTATGAGAGGGCGCGACGTGGAACCCGAACTGACGCAGTGCGGCCGCAACTCGTTCTCTCTCGTGCCTGATGTGTCTATGGTTCTCTTCGTAGGCCGCGCGATGTGAAAGGATGCTGACGCCGACCGCATGCGCTATGACATTCATGTTGAAGACGTTCTGGATATTCCGCAGTCTTCCAATAAGCTCTGGATGACCAAGGCCAAAGCCGACGCGAATGCCGGCGGCCGCATAGCTCTTTGAAAGCGTTCTGAGGAGCAGGAGATTGGGGTGGCGGCGGACGAGCCGTAGACCGTTATCAGGTGCGAAGTCGACATAGGCTTCATCCAACACGACCAAGCGGTCAGATTGTGCCACGAGGCGTTCGATGTCGGCGATGGGGGCGAACGTCCCAGTCGGATTGTTCGGATTAGCCAACAAGATGAACTTGGCGTCCTTTGCCGGACCGAACAGCAGCTGATCAATCGGAATCGAATGCGAGTCGCTCCACGAAACTTCGAGAAATTTGGCGCTCTGCAACACAGCTAGCTTACGATTGAACGAAAATCCGGGAGACAGCATTGCGACGCTATCGCCCGGCGCAAGAAAGGCCCTGTAGATCAGGCCGAGAAGCTCCGACGATCCGTTGCCGGCGATCACATGGTCCTTTGAGAAGCCGTAGGCATTGGCGGCAGCCTCCCTCAAACCGATGTTATCGTTTTCCGGATACAGATACTGACGCTCGAGCGCCGAGATTGCACTTCGCCATACCATTGTTGGTAGTGGAAATGGGTTCTCATTGGTGTTTAGTTTCACGTAACGCGCATCTGGCGCCCGCTGGCCGGGCGACTGGGCTTCTAGATCCTTAGCCGGCTGCGCCAGAGAAGAGAGCACACTTTGCAGTTTTGCATCGACCATATTCTTGTCCCTCTTGATACGCAGACGGCAGTCGCCATTAAGAGTGTGCTTGACGGTCTAGCGAGAAATCCGTTTCGCACAGCTGACGTGGCGTCGCCTGGCTCGTTGGCGGTGCACGAGCCAAAAGGCGGCGGTTAGAATGCAGCGCATCGCAAGAACGATCTGGCTGTTTGTTCGCGACGTTGCGATCGCTCTGTCAATCTCAGCCGACTGCGCGCAGCCGAGTCTGGTCGCTAAGCCAGCCCTTGCAGTCCCAGCACGATCGAGCCGCAAGCCTTGGTTTGAAAGTCGGTACATTGGCAGCGTCATGCGATGCTCCCCGGCGAGGCACTGACCTGCGCCGGCTTTTCTGAAGGCCGTGGCGACCTGTTTGCCGAAGCTACAATTTGACGCTACGTGCGAATCAAGTCCTGTCGACGTGCTCGTCGCACGAATTCGCGCAAGCTCGTGGCTGAACGCTCGTTGGGCCGAGCTCGGGCTTTGAGAGCGCCTGCGGCGAATCAAGGGCGGTTCGGGCGGTATCACGGGGCAAGATCGGTCGCCGGGGCGAGCGCTGGACGGCTCTCGGGCAATCGACTGTTGGAATTCTGCCCCCTTTGTCAGAAAGCAAACACAGCCCATGTCCTGAGCCCGCGCCCCTTCGCGAGACGACATTTGGCTGCGCAGTCTTACGTTGTTGATCGCAGTGGCCCAGATCCTGCAACGCGCCCAAAGATCGCGTTATGGGAATAAGGTGTGTGTTTGGGCCTCGATCTTGGCGAAGAACGTGGGAAATTCAGTCGGCCGGAGCCGACGACTGGCGCCCGTCGGCCTCACGTGTTTCGAAGGTAACATCCGGAGCGAGGACGCAAGACGCTGGTTCCGGCCGCGGCCTCGCGCAATCCCGAGTGCCTTGCTGGAGCGCCGTCTCGGGCCGCCGGCTGGCCGATGGCCCTCTGCACACATCCGCCGCTTCAATGTGGGCGATCCAGGTGCGACCCGGCAACCAGTGTCAAGATCGAGGTCAATCGCGGCACATATCGGCAGCTACTATTTGCCGCCCTAGACGTCGATGAATGGCGGGCGCAATCGCATGCATCGATCGATACTGGCGGCATTCCTGCGACGGAGCCGGACGTCACCAAGCTCGCCGTTGACGAGTCCAGTTAAGACTTCGCTCGGCCCATTCCACTTGAATTGGCGACCCGATGTGAACCGCGTGGTTCTGTTCGTCAGCTAAGGGCCACGCCGACATCGATACTGTGATCGCCGGCGTTTGCGCGTTCGCCTGCCTTTGCAAGCAGCGATTAACCTCCTTGCAAAGCGAGGTTCTCGATTCTGACGAGCGAAATCGCACGCAGCAACATACCGCGTCAGATTCCCGGCAATGCGATAGCATGCGAGAGCAGGCGTTTTGTCGCAGGTGAGGAATGAGCATCCCTGCAAAACATCGGCGCTCCTCGCATGGGACTGCACCAGGAGAGACCGCTAGCATCGCATTCCAATGTTTGGCCGGGAAAAAATCCCATTCTGATCGGGAAAAAGATGACGCATGCGCCAAATTGTTATTCAAAGGTTGCCGACGGCTCGCGGTCGGCTACAGATGGAGTCGGAAAATCGTTGATGCAGGTCCATGGAACTCGTGCCGTGCACTGTGAACGCAGGACGACCTCATAACAAGGACGTTAGGACCACGATGCGTTTATAGCAGTGCCATGAAAGAGCGCTATGTCTAGCTGGCGACCTGAATTGCGCACGAGCATCAGGCGCAGCATCAAACTCGCAAAATCCAAACAAGATGGTAGGGAGGATGCTGAAAATAACGGAGACGTCGTCATGTTGAACATCGCTTCCGCACACGAAAGGCCTGACTCAGTGTCGGAGACGAGCCAAACTGTACCCATTGTGACGCTGCACGAAAGCGCCGTTGTCGGGATCTTCGAAATCTCGAAGATACTCGCCGCCCCCTGCCGGCTCGAGCTCACGTTGGCCAACGTCGTGGATATTCTGCATTCGTTTGTTCAGATGCGGCACGGCATCGTCTCGCTTTTCGACCATGATGGCCAGCCAGACATTACGGTCGGAGTCGGCTGGACCGAAGGCAGCGACGAGCGGTACCGGACGCGGCTCCCACCGAAAGCGATTGATCAGATCATGGCGACGGACATGCCGCTCGTGGCCGAGGACATCGCAGTCCATTCGGCGTTCACGACGGCCGACCTCGAGGTGCTCGGTGCCAGCGATAACGCACGGGTGTCGTTCATCGGCGTTCCCATTCGGATCGACGCGAAACCAGTTGGCGCGCTGACCATCGACCGTGTTCTGGACGACAGCTCAAGCATACGGCTCGAATACGACGTGAGACTTCTCACCATGATCGCCAATCTGGTCGGGCAGACCGTGAAGCTGCATCGGCTCTTTGCGACAGACCGCGAGCGACTGATGGCGGAAAAGGATCGATTGCAAAAGCAATTGGCCGAAATCCAGCAACCCGCTCGCGAGCGCAAGAAGGTCAATGTGGAAGGCATCATTGGCGATAGTCCGGCGCTGCGCGCGCTGCTCGACAAGATCGCGGTGGTTGCCAAATCGAATAGCACGGTTCTGCTGCGCGGCGAATCCGGTACCGGGAAGGAGCTGGTGGCCAAGGCTATTCACGCCCTCTCGGCGCGCTCCAAGCGGCCGTTCATCAAGCTCAACTGTGCGGCGCTCCCCGAGACCGTTCTGGAGTCCGAATTGTTCGGCCATGAGAAAGGTGCTTTTACCGGTGCCTTCAGTTCGCGCAAGGGGCGCTTTGAGCTGGCCGACAAGGGTACGCTGTTTCTGGACGAGATCGGAGAGATCTCGCCCTCGTTTCAGGCAAAGCTGCTGCGCGTCCTGCAGGAGCAGGAATTCGAGCGTGTCGGCAGCAATCAGACCATGAAAGTCGACGTTCGCGTCATTGCAGCCACGAACAGAAACCTGGAGGAAGCGGTCGCAAATAACGGGTTCCGCGCTGACCTCTATTACCGTGTGAGCGTGGTTCCCTTGCTGCTGCCGCCCCTGCGCGAAAGGCGCAGCGACATTCCGCTGCTCGCCGCCGAGTTTCTCAGGAATTTCAACAGCGAAAACGGCCGCACGTTGACATTCGATCAAGGTGCGACGGATATTTTGATGAATTGCGGGTTTCCGGGTAACGTCCGTGAACTCGAAAATTGCGTGCAGCGGACAGCGACCCTCGCCCCAGGACCTTCGATCTGCAGAGACGACTTCGCCTGCTGCCACGGCCAGTGCCTTTCGGCGATGCTGTGGAAGGGGGGATCTGAAGATGTGGCGCCGCATGCGCGCCCAACTTGCGCAGGGGCCCCGAAGCCGAGCAGCGCTGAAGCTGGTCGGTCGACCGCCGGCGCTGTCGCGCCTGTCCGGGACGCGCAGGCTGGGCTGGGGCCGGCCGGCGCCGCGCTCGTAAGTACCGGACAGATGACCGATCCCGAGCGCGTCATCGCGGCCATGGAGCGGTCGGGTTGGGTTCAGGCAAAGGCGGCGCGCCTGCTTGGCGTTACTCCCCGCCAGATTGGCTACGCGCTGAGGAAATACGGCATCGAGATCAAGCGTTTCTGAGCGGTGTGGGGGCGGTGCGACCATAGCGCTGTCGCGATGACGACGAATGTCCGAAATGCGTCTGCACGTGTTGGAGCACGTCAGGCTCTCAGAACTTGTTGTTTACATCGACTCATGCCTTAAACCGCAAATGGTACGACATTTGCTGTGCTTTCTCCGGATTTCGAAGGTCTCTGGAGAAGCACATGCACAATGTCGTCTGCATCAAGCAGGTCCCTGATTCCGCACAGATCCGCGTGCACCCTGTGACCAACACGATCATGCGTCAGGGTGTGCCCACCATCATCAATCCTTATGACTTGTTCGCGCTCGAAGCTGCGCTCGATCTGCGCGACAAGTTTGGTGGTGAGATCACCGTCCTTACAATGGGCCCACCCTCGGCCGAGGACACTCTTCGGAAAGCCCTCACCTTTGGCGCCGATCGCGCGGTGCTGCTGACCGACCGTTGCTTCGCGGGTGCGGACACCCTGGCAACCACCTACGCACTCGCGACCGCCATCCGCAAGATCGGCAAGGATTATGGCCAGCCTGACCTCATATTCACGGGCAAGCAGACGATCGATGGCGACACAGCGCAGGTCGGGCCTGGTATCGCAAGGCGGCTTGCTGTGCAACAGCTAACCTATGTTGCCAAGATCATGACCATCGATCTCACCGCGCGCACAATCGAAGCGGAGCGGCGCTCCGAGGGCGGCACCCAGGTGCTGCGCGCAAGCCTGCCGTCGCTCATCACCATGATGGAGGCCACCAACCAGATTCGCCGTGGCGCAATGGCAGATGCTTTGCGCGCCGCTCGAGCGCCAATTGTAAAATGGAACGCCCAGGAGGCTGGCGTCGAGGATGTTTCAAAATGCGGTCTGAGAGGCTCGCCCACCGTTGTTAAACGCGTCTTCGCGCCCTCGGCGCGCGCAGAGAAGGCAGCCATCGTGGATGCTGCCGAGCAGCCGGCGCAAGCCTTGATCGACACCATTTTCAAGCAGAAGCCCAAGCTAGAAGCTGAGCTTGCCGCTCTCGCCCGAGGCTCATGACCCGGGGAGAGGTTCGGGCGATCGGCAAGGACGAGCAGCGGCCGTCGACGAGCTTACGCCGGGGCAGAGCAGGTGGGTGGACAGAGCGTTAAGCCGAAAGTTGCAGGCTACGAGTGGCGATGATCCTGCGATTCCACTGCGCCGTCGAGCATTTGGACGTGTGGAGTGCAAGCGGACATGGCTTCTCCTTCGTGATCGCTTATGCGAGCCGCGCAGGCCACGGCTTTCACGGCCGTCCCGGCTATGTGGCGTCATGGCGCCCGCTTCATCAAAGTCGTAGCGCAATCAAGATCGCTGGCTCGCCCTTCACAACGTTCGCCGATGCCGAGCAAGCCTGCAACTCGACGCTGAAGCATCTGACAGCGTGAAGCTCAGAGCCGATGCGCTGCACCGAACGGGAGCGTCAACAGCATATGGTGATTGGCCCCACCAGGTCGGTGAGAAGACGTCGCACAGTTGCGGCCGAGACGTTCTTTTTCTGGCGTTGCCTCTTGGTTTCCAGATCGAGCCGCTCGGCCGCGGACTCTAGCCCAACTTAGGGTCCACTTAGGGGGAGCGTCATGTCTCTGGCAGCCGATTGGGTCGCAGAATGAGTGGCCGTATCAGTCGCCGTCGGGTCGAAGACGTCCATGTCTGGGGGCGAATGCGGCGACGTATTCCATCCGCACGAGCGGCGCAAAGCCCATGGTCTCCTTCGGGCAACCTCGCGCAGAGTCGTATCCGGCATGCTGATTGCTAGAGATGAGAAGACCCATTTCAACAATTGCGGTCCTCGCAGCGACCAGCCCAGGAGTTCATCTCAGATGTATCGATTTGTGCAAATTGAAAAGCGCGCGCCTGCACCGCTGACTAGCGTCCGGTCTTTGAAGTGCTCTCAATCGCAGCTTATGCCCCAAATGCGTTTTGTCCAGGCGGCCATTCCTCAGTTCTTTCGGCCAACGGATCAGATGTGGTAGGCGGATCACGCGATCGGACCGCGGATCAGTGCTCGGCGGAAACAGGGCAAAGTGTCAGGCAGGAAGTTTTGATAAGCTCAACGCAGGCAATTCGTAAACGCCTCCTCGAAGCTGGCGTGTCGTTTGCGCCAAACGCCAACATCGCAAAACACCTGCTGCCCGGTGACATTGAGGTGATACAGACCGAGGTCGAGCGGCACATGCAGGCTGTGCTGGATGCCCTGGTCATCGATACCAATCGCGACCACAATACGCAGGGGACCGCGAAGCGAATTGCCAAAATGTACGTGCGCGAGGTGTTTGCCGGCCGCTTTGAGGCTGGCCCCGAGGTCACGGAGTTTCAGAACGACAGCGGCCTGGATGAGGTCTACTCGCTTGGCCCTATCGCAGTGCGTTCGGCGTGCGCCCACCACCTTGTCCCCGTCACCGGCCGCATGTGGGTCGGTGTTCTGCCTGGTGACAAGCTGATCGGTATCAGCAAGTTTGTACGCCTCGCCAACTGGATCTTGTCGCGACCCCACCTGCAAGAGGAAGCGACCGTCATGCTGGCGGACGAGCTTGAGGGCCGTCTCAAGCCGAAGGGATTGGCCGTCGTCCTCAAGGCACAGCATCAGTGCATGGTCTGGCGCGGTGTTCGTGAAACCGGAGCCATCATGACGACCAGCATCATGCGCGGAGCCTTCCGCGACAGCAAGTCAATGCGTAGCGAATTTGTGGCGCAGATCAAGGACTAGGCGTGACATACCTATCGACGAAGACATACGGCCATGAGGTCGGCCTATCTGCCACGTTTCGCCAGTGGCGCGCAAAGTCGCATTGTCGCCTGCTGCACGGTTACTCGCTGTCGTTTCGTTTCGAGTTCGAAGCCTACACCCTGGACGACAAGAATTGGGTCGTCGATTTTGGCGGCCTCAAAGAGCTGAGGGCGATCCTCGAAGGTACGTTCGACCACAAGACGGTCGTGGCCGCAGACGACCCCGAGCTCGAATGGTTTCGCGAAGCCGCACGGCGCGGCTTAGCAGACGTCGTTGTGCTGCCGGCAGTTGGCTGTGAAAAATTTGCCGAACACGTCTACCGCGTCGGCAGCAACTGGTTGTCGGAAAAGGGACTTGCTCCGCGTTGCCGGCTGGTGTCAGTCGAGGTGAAGGAGCACGGCGCGAACAGCGCCATGTATCGGGAGGCAGGCCGTGCTGCCGATTAACGAAATATTTGAAACCATCCAAGGGGAAGCCTGCAAGGCGGGCACACCGTCCGTGTTCGTACGGTTGCAGGCATGCCCGGTCAGGTGTCCCTGGTGCGACACCAAGCACACTTGGTTCGTCGATCCAGAGCGGCGAGTGTCGATAGCCGATATGATGATCAAGACCGAGGACACCAACACCTGGGCCATGATGTCGCCGGAGGACGTCCTGCTCGCGGTGCAGGCGTTCAGCGCCCGGCATGTCGTGATTACGGGTGGCGAGCCCGCGCTGTACGACCTGCGGCCACTGACCACGCTGCTCGTCGATTCCGGATTCTCGGTGCAATTGGAGACATCGGGCACCCAAGCCATTCAGGCGCATCCCTACACATGGGTGACCGTTAGTCCGAAAGTTGGCATGCCGGGTCGGCGATCTGTTCTAGGTGAGGCCTTGCTGCGTGCCAATGAGATCAAACACCCGGTGGGCAGGCCTGCCGACATCCAAAACCTGCTGAGCCTGCCTATCGAGTATGCGCTCAAGCCAGAGATATGGCTACAACCATTGAGCCAAAGCCGGAAAGCGACGGAGCTGTGCATCCGAGAGGCAACTGTACGCAACTGGCGCGTCAGCATCCAAATGCAGAAGTATATCGGCGTGCGGTGAATCCCGCTAAAGCAACTGTCACAAAGTCCACGTTTGCTACCGCGGAAATGGTTGTGAATTCGGACAACTTGACCGAAAACCGGGCTCCTCGGGCAAACCGAGCAGGAGCCGGGCAACGCAAGCCGCTTATTGGCTCCTCACAGGAGCCTTGAAGAATCCTTCCTTTGCCAGGCGAAGATGTCTGTCCAGTGTCGTGTGCAGCGACGCACGAAGTTCAAGCGGGATCGAGTCGTCTGTGTCGATCAGTTCCCGAATCTTCAGAAACATGCGGTCGATTGAGGTGAGCGTTGTCGTCATTCGCCCCGGTATCATCGGTTCTTCCTTAGCGACAGCCGCCGACGTCAAGCGAATAGCCAGATATTCTGGCGGCTCAATAATCTCGGCGGTGGCAAGCCAAGCCAGCTTTCGCCGCAACCGCAAGCCTACAATCTTACGCAGCGTAAGGTTCAAGCCCTTTCGATGGCCGAGTGGAGCTTTTTTCACTCTCAAAACAACAAAATGTGCCTCCTCGCAATCACCGGCATTGAGACAAGCGGCTCCATCGTCATGGCTAACGGTCGAGACCACGTCTGCGGGCACTTCCACACGCCCCGTCAAGCTCCAATGGGCCGGGTTTCAGCTTTGCAACTGATCATCGAGACTTGCCAGACATCAACCCGTCGCGGATGCCAGTGCAACGAGACTCCGATCGTGTCTGATTCCGCGGGCACGGAATGAGGTAGGTCGAGGGAAATCGCGTCAGGAGCCGCTGATTGTCAGGCCGGCATTCTCCAGCGCCTGGAGAATCTTGCTCGCAATGGGCCGCGCGTCAGCCTGCCCCTCACCGACCAAATCATCCGCCAGCGTCCGGGCAATCACATCGTGCGCATCCTCACGTTTGAGCGCCTCGAGCTCGGCATATTCGCCGCAGATCTTGCAGGCGATCACCGGCCGACCGCTCCAGGGATCGTGCGTTGCAACTTCGTACCATTTGTCGGCCTCACATTTCGGGCAGCGCATAGGTGAACTCTCCTGGTACGGTTCTGATCGATCCGCTTGATCTGCCTTTCGCTCCAAACCACGCATCTCGTCTGCTGCTGCCAAATCGGGGTTGAAGAGCCGATCTCCTCGAAATGCTTCGGGGATACGATGGGGGGACAGTGGTAGCGAATCCGCTCCTTCAGGCTGGAGGAGGACAATACCGACGGCACTGCAAATAGCGGTCCGTGAGAGCGTCCGATCGGCTTTGACGTTCATTCATCGTGATCATCCATATTCTCTCGGAGCGGCCAAAAGAGGCGTGATGTCCGCCGGCTCTGCTTACGAAGCTCCGCAGATTCCAGATGCGCGACCACGCCAGGCAAATATCCAAGGAACAAGGGGAATGGATCAATCAAAACGGGGCCTGGCGATCTCAACAGCGCGCGATGCTGGTCTGATAGCAGGCGATTTCATCATAGCTGACGGGCCCCGATCAGAGCGCGGACCACAGATCAGTTACAGCGCCGGTCGAAGACCGGCCGGTGGCGTGCTGAACGAAGTCGCCCAAGGGTTCGATCATCTGCAGTGCGTCCGTGGCGCTAGCCGGGAACATTTCCGATCTCCTCCGTGAGGCGCTTACTCGCCGCGCTGCGCGATAGTACGCCAATATCGCGGATCGCCTGGCGACTGAACTCGAACCCAGCGATAGGGAGCACGCGACCACGATCGGATCTGCGGAGTCAGATTGTCCAGCACGAGGTCGCCGCTCTTAGTCCGTACCACCAGGACCAGATGATGTTTGCCCGAGGCGGTCACGACCTCGGCGAGCAACAGCGCTCGCGGCGGCCATCCACGCTGTAGAAGTTGGTGGCGCTTGCTGACGGCGTAATCGTTGCAGTCGCCGCGCTCCGGATCAATGAGCCAGGCTTCCACCGGGGGACCGGGTTCACTGGCTTCCGGGATAATGGCGCTGTTCACCGTCTGGTTAGCTTCTTTCAAATCTGCCCACCGTGCCTCGGTCAGGTGGACCGGACCGCCGCGAAACAGGAGGCGGAGGCGGCATTCATCCTGATAGCGCAGGCAGAACATGGTGTATGCCATTGGAGGGAGCGCCGGACGGTCGAGCTTGAGGTGCGGAGACGCCGACACCGCGATCGCCGGCATACCCGACGATCTCTGATCGGCAGATCGAGCGGTCGTCATCGTTTGAGAGACCATTGTGGTGGCTGCGACTGCAGCCAGGATTAACGTCCTGCGCATGCTGTAGCTGACGGACGGCCGATCAGACCCGAGGTCACGAGCACGAAACGACAGATCCACTGCGGCGGAGCTACGAGGCGCAGAGACCCGAGGAACGCCATCATCCAAAGGGTCTGTCGTCCGCAGCACCTCTGCGACGCCGCGGTCCGCCAGTCATGCGCAGGTCCACTCCGTACCGGCAGCCCGTGCGCGGTGCCCCCAAAACAGCAAGACATGTGCAACCCCTTGTGACTGCGCGGGAAGAGATCGAGGACGAGCAAAGGCCCGCCTGCCTGATCCGAAAACCGTACAATCTGACGCCACGTGCGATTCAAGCCCCCATGAAGGCGGTGCGAGCGTGTTCTGGCTCACGCCGTTCCGCGGACAATTCGCTGCGCAGAAGTCGTCACCAGATCCTGGTCCGCAGGGCGGTCCAACCGCCGACGACTCTTCACTTGTCAGCGCGGAGAGTCCGTTCAGACAACCAGGACCTGCGCTCGTTTTGCCTCTCGGGTATTACCGCCAACGATCTTCGCGACATCAATAATGTCCGCCCTGACCAAAAATGGCGCCGCTTCACCTGGTCTAGCCGTTGCATATCCATTTCCATGAAGCGCAAAGGCCCATCGAGCGGTCCAACACACTGGCGGCAGCGAGCTCAGGCGACGCTTGCCAAGGCGGAGTCGTTCGATTGTCCAAAGTCAAAAGCCAAGCTGCTTAAAATCGCCGAGGAATATGAAAAGCTGGAACGGTGGGCCGACGAGCGGGAAAGATTGAGAAGAGATGCCGACGAGGAGCAATGAATATCTTCAATCCGGTGGCTTTCCGAGAAGATCTCTCTCGGCTCTGGCCCGCAGCATTTGAAGTGACCTCGACCCATGCGCCCGCACCCCTGACATCCCGCGCCCATGATCCGCACGTCGCCTTCGATCTCCGGAATTCGAAGGATGTCTCACCGACTCGAATTCGATGGAACTTTTAAGTGGATCTAGCAATGCGACGACAACGTGTGCTGTCGCCCAGCGGCATCGAACTAGACGTTCGGATAGGCTCGCGTACCTGGAAGTGAGCACGCGCGTCGCCCCCGCCCATTCACAGACGCGACGGATCATCGCGGCAGCCTTCAGGGTGGCACGTGGTTTGCTGAAGCCTCTGAGGGGAAGGGCTCTCCAGTGCCTATGCCTCGCCGGCCCGACGCGCCTTTTTACCCGGCAAGGCGCGTCGGGCTTTTTCGGGCTGTTCAGCCGAGAGACGCGCAATGAGCTGTATCAACCAGCATGCGACATCGTTGGCCGTGTTGAACATCGACGCACGTCGTGTTGGGTTCGTAAGATTTGGGACATTGTCGGGCAGGCAAGACATAGTGGACCAACCCTCACGCAGGAGTATCGGCGATAGCTCGCGGCAACACATTCAATGATCGTCGGGTTTCTCGGCCAAGCTCAGCGGCACATCATTTGCAACAATCATCGTGGGCATGGACATGGGCTTCCCCAGCGCCACGTCGATGCCTCAACCTCGCCAGGTTGAGCCCGACGCCCCTCCAGCCTGCTCCGAGGGCGTCGGGCGTTTTTACGTTGAGGCATTGCGATCGTTTTCATCCTTGCTATCGACCGGCGACATCGCTCTTAGGACCAGGGCGCGGCTCGAACCGAGCAACGCCGCAGCTCAGGATCTACCTTCCAAGAGCGAGGCTGAGTGGCTCAAGACGGGAGGTGTGATCACGGAGCGAAGACGAACGCCAACCCGACGCGGGTGAGGCGCCGATCCGATGATCGGCGTGCCGCAAGGGAGACTCGTGCGCAACTCTCGTCGGCAGATATGCGTCATCCTCCGGGTACTTGGCTAATCTAAGAGCCGGCACAGGCTTACCGCTGCGGCAAGACTCGCAGCGATGAAGGCCTCCGGAGCGTCAACGCAATAGGCGATAAGCATGGCCCACAAGCTTACCGAAAACGCGATGGCCCACTTCATTTGTATCTGTCTTTGGCGCGGGCGAGGCTCGGCGAGCCGGGTCGTCGGCGCATTAAGCGCAGCACGCACCTGTGGCGGGTTGCAGTCGCCCATCGAAAAACCCCGGCAAGCCCGTAGATGCTCATCCAGGCAAGCGCGGCGAGGATTGCCGCAAGCGACCAAAGTTGTGGCGTGCCCGACTTCAGGGTGAGATCACAACGCGCCGTTCGCAGCGCGTCCTGCGCGTTGATCAGGCGTCGTCTTGGTTCACGCCAGTGCATCATCAGCACTCATCTATCCTAGTGAATCGAGGCGAGCGTCGCATCCGCGAGAAATCGAATGTCACCATGACCAGGCGAAACGGCCCGTTGCTCGCAAATTGATGATCGGAACGGCCAACGCCCGGCCGACCTCATCGACAGCCGATTGGGACGTTAAGCCAAGCCTAGCCCTGGCCAATCTCCGGATTGGTCGAGGCAGGTATCGGTTCGATCGTGATTGCGAGACCGTCAAGTGCATCTCGGACAATTGCCAAGCCGCGATTCGTCCGCGTGTTGATCTGCGTGGGTTGACCAAGTGTCATCGAGAGATCCCGCGTTGGTGGGCTGCACGCAAGCGCTCGCTGCCGCATATTCCGCTCAGCAATTGGCGTGCCGCAGGAAGCGGTGCTGTAGGCGTTCGTTGACGCAAGAAAGCCCAGCGTTTTGGCGTCGCCGCGGCAAATGGTGTCGCGCTTAGGGTCCGGTTTCCGACATCTTCGTCACGAACCGGACCTGAATGCTAAGCGGTGCGCAGGCGGTCTTTTCCGTTTGTGTCAACCAAACTCGTGTGAGGCAATATCGAAGTTGCTCGAATCCCGCGGTTTGGAGTCTACGACATCTTGGATTGACGCGCTCGCAGCCCATGATTTGGTTCTTGCTCCACGCGTCCCAGCGGGGATATTCGAATCTGAAGCTGCCCAAGGTCTTTCGGAATGCGTCGCTGAACGCCACTTTCCCACAGACTGATCATTCGAGAGAGAGTGATGCAGCGACGAATGCGAGCGCGAGCTTGATTGACCTGACGAACTCAACGGCTGCGGCCACATAGATGACGTATTGGGATTGTTTCAGGCTGACCTATGTGCGGTAGCATTGGGTGAAGTCGATGAAGCACCGGCGAAACCTTCGTGTGCGCCGACTTCAGATGAGTTGAAAAGCCAAGGAGGACGCGTGAGAGCGCAGATCATAGATAGATTGGAGGCCGGCCGCGTACAGCATGGGCAGTTCGCCAGCGCGCCAGGGTCAGGTCCTTGTGGTCTCTTTTTTGTTCAAGGACCTTGCGGCTGTAAACTGCAAATCGCAGCATTGGTCCGTCCGGGATGGGAGCACGTCTCCGTCTCGACGCCGCGGCGTTGTCCGAACTGGGAAGAGATGTGCTTCGTCAAGGACCTGTTTTGGGATGAAGAGGAATGCGTCATGCAGCTGCACCCGCCATACTCGCAATATGTGAACAACAGCAGGTACTGCCTGCACCTCTGGAAGCCCATTCGTGAGAATATTCCAAGGCCACCGGCATCCTTCATAGGCGTCGTCGGCCTCGGACCGTCCGAGGCCGCGTCGCTGGTGGCACAAATGAGAGCACGATCGTGATCGAAGTGTGCGGTTGACACCCGGCCCAATGCACTCGGACGCTGGACCTCGTCGGTCCACGTCTCCTATTTCAAGATGGAGAGGGCCCGTCGACTGCACGGGTCAGCGATTCATCGCTTGGCCTCAAAATGAGCGCGCCGGCATGAGGCTCAATTCGAGGTCTCGGAACAGGGTGTAATTCCGCCGAATCCATTGATGCAGCTCCGTGGTCGAATCCTTCTCGTGGCGCAAATACCCCGTAAAGGAAAACGTCAGGCGATCGATATAGGTCTTCAAAAATTGCGGCAGTGCGAAGATGCGCAGCACAGGAGCGCGGTCCATTGCTTCGGGCAACTCGCTGCGCAGCACGAACTGATTATGGACGGTGATCAGCGCTGGTGCCCGGATCTGGTGCCGCAACACCTCATAGCTCCGTGAGGAGACGCGATCTGCGCACCCGACAAATAGGATGATTGGTGCGACCTGGTTGCGTACCGCCTCCCTCATGAACCCAATCTCGATGCACATTTTGAAGAACTCGTCGAATGCGTGGAAACCGAGATCAATCACCTTCGCGACCCCGTCGTCCAGGATGAGCCGGTCCATCAACTGCATCTTGCCCCAAGTGTCTGTCACATCTGCCGTCTCGGTAATTGTGGGCAGGTAGTCGACCAGCGACGGCTCCCTCAAACTGATGTCGAAGGAGAGCACAGATCCGTTCTTGAGCAACAGGAACTCGCTCAAGAGCCGCGCGATCAGAGTCTTGCCGACCTGCAGGCCGGGAGAGCAGATGATGTAGACCGGCGTGGGCGGCATCTCCAGCGACATCACACGACTTCGTATATTCCCCAAGGTGCATACCAAAAGGGCTACGTTTCACTGCTGCGGGGCCTTGATGTGGCGCCAGTCACATCGGTCAAATTGATGCGGTCATACTCGGACCAGACGTTGGCCAGCCAGTGCCGGACATAGCCCCGCAGCACAAAGGAGTAGTTCGCGATCTCATCGAGCGGCCCCTTGTTCGCGACGAAATTGACGAACGAAACGGAAGCGACCTCGACCTGCTCATAGGCCATCTCGTTGAGTTTCGGGATCGTCAGTTCGGTGGCTCCCTTGATGCGGTGAAAATACGAGTCGTAAGTCGACTGATCCCACTGAAAGAACTGGGTATCATTTATGAAATTTTTGACGAGGAAGTATTTCGCGCCGTTCATGAAATTGGAAGTTTCGGCGATCTCGTCCAGAGAGGCGATCGAAGGGCCAAGGATATGGAAGACGGCAAAGGTGATCTGACCAGACTTTACTGAATCCAGGAACCCGATGTCCCGCAACGAGTTCAGAGCGACCGATAGCAAACCTGCGCGGACGTCGATCACCGTGACCGACAGCCCGGCGTTCAGGGTGTCGAAGATCCTCATCTGGTCTGCCGTCGTCGTCATATCGACGATCTCAGTGATGTCGGAATGAAAGCGCTTCAGCGTACCTCGCGGTGACTCCGTGTCAAAGGCGCGGGTCTGCACCTTGTTCACGCTGAAATAGTCCAGAAGCGTCCGACATACGGTCGTCTTGCCGACCCCACCCTTGTCCGCGCCCACCACAATCACAACCGGCTTCGCCATCGAATTCCCTTTAAGACACGCGCTACGCCAACCGCGAGGCGCGATCGACAGTCTTTGCTTTGGACCTGAACATGGCAGAAAGAAGAGGTCGTCGAAGTTTTGCAAATTTATGCGAGCGAGGTCTGACGTGGCAGCGCTCTACGTCAGGTTTGCGGCCATCTAACAGCTCGGAGAATCCGGACTGCGGCCTTCGTCGTCGATCTGACGTGACGTCAGGTTTGAACTCGGAACGCCAGGCACATTCGGCGTCTATCGCGTATGGGCAACACAGAGCCAACGGTGCGGCGTCATATGCCGCCTGCTCGCTTGCAGGCGAGGGGACCACGCAGAGATATCTTGGGCAAAACGAGAGCGGTCGCGAAAGCTAGACAAACTGGATCGGCGGCAGGACCAGCTTGGCCGAAAGAGGGCATCGTGCCTCGGTCGAATCAAGAGAGCGAGCTTTCGACTGAAGTGTTGCCTTGATGGACGTGTCGACGGCTTTACAGTTGAGCGACATTGCGCAGCCAAGTGTGCAGCATGAGCGTCGACATAAGCCACCGCGGGGTTGTGAAATGAGCGCACATCATGCTAGGGCCGTCGCAAGGCTGGCGCCGCCGCAGGACGGTTCGCTGTTTTGTCGGTCATAACTTGGCCGTCAATTCGCGAGATGACGTTTGCGGGCGGGCCAACAGCTGAAAGAAGGAAGAGGGGTGCGTCAGGCTGAAATGGATGTCGTCGAGCACATGCTCGCCTCGCTAACTACATGCGCGCTTCAGACCCGGGTTGCCCCCAGTAACGAACAGGTTGCGCATCATTTCGAGCTCGCCTGCAAGAGAGTTGGACTCCTTGTTACGCCGGCGTCTGCCATTCGAATCTTCAAGCGCCTCGCGCACGAGGTTCAGAAGGCAGAGTGGATTCTGGAATTCGTCGGTCCTAATACCGGTGAGTTGCAATGAGCAACCAATAGAGTTGATGTGAGTTTGCGAGCGGAACCACTGTCCGTGCACGCAAAAGCCCTCGGCGTACGTCGGATGTAAACGGCGCCGAGGGTGTTGCTCGCGGGTCGCGCATTTGGATTGTGGCGCATTCCCGTTTGGCGCGAGGTAACGTTCCAGGATGACGCGATACTGGTCCGCGGCACAATCCCCGTCGTCACACTTTCTGTATCTGGTGCAACGCAACCGGGCTTGTTGGCAGCAACCATTGCGACGTTTGGTCCGCCGCGTGACACACGATCGCAGCTTGATAAGCCCAATTGAGGAGTAGTGCCGCTTCAGATTGCCAGCGCGTCACGCCAAATTGTCGGAAACCGCGCAGGTCGGCGGCAGCTCGTTCCTCGTGCGATGAGCGCCGGTCTATCGTACAGATCTTGAAGGTAGCGGCCATTCAGCCGCGTGTGTCGTCCAGCATCCAGTCAGGGCGAGCTGGCCGACGATCCGCAAGTCGACCAGCCAACGGCTGAGTATGCAGTGCCATCGAGTGGGAGCGCGATCGCTGATCGCAACCCAGAGCATTGGTGCCGGACCGGGATGTTCGGTATCCATCCGAGCTAGGCCGCGGACAGGGGCTCACCGATTCCACCGCTTGAGGAGTTCGGGGTCCTCCTTGTGCATCCTGATGAGCTCCGTCAGGTTTTCGATGCCGAAGTCGGTGAACGCCTTGACCTGGTCGTCACCTATGCCGTAAACCCAGATGACGCCATCCTCTGTGTCCATTCCGTTGGCCACGTCCCAGAGCCAGTCTTGGTCTACGCCGAGGTCTTTTGCGACGCGAGCGATGGTGAAGACGGTGTGAACCTTGTTGACGTGCATGGCTACGCCGCCTGGGCGGAGGACCTTGACGCAGGAGGCGTCCAGTTCCAGGGCAACAATTCGTGCAGGCGGTTCTGCGGCATGTCGGCGATGCGCGCGAAGACGTCGGCAAGCCAGGCTTTCGGGTCGATGTCGTTGAGACGCGCCGTCATGATAAGCGTGGCCATCACGGCAGCCCGCTCGGCGCCGCGATCAGAACCGGCGAACAACCATGCCTTTCTTCCCAGAGCAAAACCGCGCAACGCTCGCTCTGCTGCATTGTTCGTCATGCAGATCCTTCCGTCGTGGACAAGGCGGGCAAAGCCCTCCCAACGGTTGAGCAGATAGTTGATCGGCTTAATCACGTTGGACGAACGCGAGAGCCGGGCAGATTCCGCCCGGAGCCAAGCCTCAAGGTCGGTCAGCAGTGGCGCGCTTCTCTCCCGACGGATCCGCAGCCGCTCCTCAGCATTCAATCCGTAGATCTCGCGCTCGATCTCGAACAGCTGGTCAATTCGACGAACCGCTTCCAGCGCGATCGGCGAGATCGCCGTCGCCGACCGTCCGCGGCGCGCGTTCTGGGCGATATCGGCCAGTTCGAAGAACGCCCTCCGGCCGTGCGCCCAGCAGAAGGCGGGCGTGGCAGGCGACGCCTTGCGCCCGGGATCGAAGAGAGCGTTGAACCCCTATAGGCATCGACCTGCAGGATCCCAGCGAAGTTCTGAAGATGCCGCGCGGGATGCTCGCCGCGCCGATCACGTGAGGAGTAGAACAGCGCCGCCGGTGGATCTCGCCCGCCGAATGGCCGATCGTCGCGAACATAGGTCCGAATCCGGCCGGTATCTGCTTTCCCCTTCGCCAGTATCGGGATCTTGGTGTCGTCACCGTGGAGCCTGTCGGCGGAGAGCACATAGGCTTCGATCAGTTCAAAGATCGGCCTGGTCGCAAAGGCTCCCGCGCCCACCTGGTCCGCCAGCGTGGAGACCGACAGGTCGATCCCTTCGCATTTGAAGCGCTGGCTCTGTCGATTTAGCGGCTGATGCTGACCAAATTTGTCGAACAGGATCGTTGCCAGAAGCTGGGGTCCGATATAGCCCCGCGGCGTGGCATGGAACGGCGCCGGCGGCTGCGTGATCGCCTCGCAATCCCGGCAACTGAACTTCTCCCGCACTGCGTCGATCACCTTGAACCGGCGTGGGATCTCCTCCAGCGTCGAGGTCACGCTTTCGCCGAGCTTCGACAGTCGCGCCGACCCGCAGCAGCGACACTGCGTCGGGGCCGGCAGCACCACGCGCTCCCGCTCGATATCATCGGGAAAGGGCTGGCGCACCGGCCGCCTGCGCTCAAACGAACGCACCGTCTGCGTCTTCCCGGCCGCCTTCTCGGCAGCGAGTTCATCTTCAGTCGCGGCCGCCTCGAGTTCCTCAAGCTCAAGCTCCAACTGATCGAGCAGCCGCGCCGACCGCTCGGAGCGCGCGCCATATATCGTGCGTCGTAGCTTCTCGATCTCGAGCTTGAGATGGGCAATCAGCGCTTCGGTGCTCGATTGCTTCGCCTGGGCATTGGCCGCTTCAGCAAGTCTGGCTTCCGCCGCAAGCCTGGCCGTGCGCTCGGCTAGGATCATTACATGCGCGGCGGCAAGATCGGGCGGCAGGTCGGCGCTGGAGTCCATAGCCAGATGGAATCACATTCGCTGCCAAACTCAAATGACAAAGTCTCAGCCACCAGCGGACGCCAGGCCTCTTGGGGATTGCGCCAGTCGATGCCGGACAAGAGATAACTCATCTGCGCCTGCGAGATCGACACAACGCCATCCGCCAGCGACGGCCATATAAAACGGCCTCTCTCCAATTTTTTTGTAAACAGGCATGCTCCCTGGCCGTCATGCCAGATCACTTTCAATAAATCACCCCTGCGTCCGCGGAAGCAGAACAAATGACCACTCAGCGGATCGCGGCGCAGCACCTCTTGCACCTGCAACGACAATGAGGCGAAGCCTTTGCGCATGTCGGTGTGGCCCGTCGCCAGCCACACCCGAACTCCCGTAGGAACCGGAATCATCGCGAATCCAAAACCTCGATGATCCGGCGAAGCGCCTCAACGTCGACGCCCGCATCGACAATGACCCGCCGCCTGCCGGTTAGCTCGATCTCGATCCGACGCTCCGTCGAATGTGCGGTCGCGCTCTCCGATGGCGCCGCCACCGACGCAGCGGGCACCCCATCGGCCACAACTGCCTTGACAAAGCCAGTCTCGGATTTGGTCCGGGTCGCCGCGAAGGCTCTTCGCCAAGTCACCAACAGAGAACGCGAGAAGCCGTATCGCCGCGCTGTCGCCGCAACCAGGCGCGGCTCCGATAGGCTCTCCAAAACAATCCGCGCCTTCTCTTCCTCAGACCAACGCCGCCGCCGGCCTGTATCAACCACTTCCAGTCGATTCACCGTACTGATCGTATGGCTGTCCATACGTACAGTTCTCAACCATCAGGCCAACCCGCCGCAAGGCGTCTCCCCTCTGAGGCTTACGATGTTCGATGGCTGTTGGCAGGAACTGAAACGGCGCCCGCTCTGGCGGTCGGCCGCGCTCAGCAGCTCTCGACCATACGCTTCGCGGCGCATGGGATTACAGGGGCGCCCCTTTGTGCCGCAGACGGGCTACGTATCTTGTTGTTGGCAGCTTTGCTGACCTGCAAATGTCGCTTCTGTAGCAAAGCGCAGTGTCGCATTCGGACGAATGTCGGAGTTGCTTCGATCCTCCGACCCGTCGAATGACCGACGAGTGGCTCAACACACTGCTTTCAGACGTGAATTCATGACTGCCGGAAATTGGTACGACACTTGCTGTCCTAAGGCCAGCTCGGAAGTTCCGGAGTCCCGCATGCACCGTTTCGTCTCGATGAAGCAAAGTTGCAACTGCGCGCGGGTCCGCGTCGGACGCGCTGAGACGCTTGGTCATTGGCGCTTGAGATGGCATGCGGTTCTTGTGCGAGGTTCTCGTCTTCGGCAACGGCCATCTCGTGCGGCTCGCCGAGGGCGTCTTCACCAGCATCGAACAAAGAGAGCGCATGCGCTTTGCTCTACCGCGGATCCGGGTTGCGGAAACGCAAATAGGCATCCCGAGGCTCCGCCACCGCTATGGCGCCTGCGATTGCACAACCGCACTCTTTTAGAAGTCGGTCATCCTCAACTCAGCGAGGAGCTCGCCGGCAGTCCGATAGCGGCCGCTCTCACTGTTCATGATAGCCGGCCCTGCGCGCTGCGACGAGCCGAATCGCAGCTGTCCACACGACAGTTAAGACGTGGCGGGCTTAATCCGTCGACACGCGTCCGCGGCCTTCTCGACTCGTCGCTGCTTCGAGGCGCCTATCCCTTCCGAGCGCGTTTCGGGAGAGTTTACCCAGCTCTGGAACTGCGTGCCGCAGCGCTCGAGCGCTCGCATTGCAAAGACGCGAAGCCCAACGGTGAAGGCGAGTGAACGACGCCCGCCCTCACCAAGCTCTGCGCGCAATGACGCAGTACGACTTTTGGGCCGTGGGGCCTCGTGAGGCGCTACATGGATCTTTTCAATTTCATCGAATGCGCCAAGGCTACTCACTCTATCAAAGTCTTGTTTGACCTTCTCGTAAGCTGTGCGAGCGAGAAAGGCTTCAGTGAAGTCGCTTATGGAGCCCTCACTTTCGCGGAGGCATGTGGTCTGCCTGAATATCTGCCCTCCGGGGTAACGGTAACCTTCCCGTCCGATTGGTGCGGCCGGTACGTTGAACGCAAGTACCGTGTCATCGATCCGGTGGTACGACGGGCGCCAACGCTTTCGCGGCCGTTCCTGTGGGATCAACTTGCCAAAAAATGTCAATTGCAACCCAGCGAGCAGCGCGTACTCGCAGAAGCCAGAGAGGCAGGTCTGAAGCACGGTGTGAGCGTGCCGTTGTACGGACCATTGGGCCAAGTGGCTCTGGCATCCTTTGCATCCCCGTTCGACGATGCTGATCCGCACTGCCAGATGGGTCATCTCAACGTACTGGCCTGGCACTTCCACATTGCTCTTGCGGAGATCTCGCGGCCCTCCGGTAGCGGATCAAATTGCGAAGTTGCACTGTCTGAGCGGGAAAAAGATTGCTTGCGATGGGTGGGAGAGGGCAAGTCCTCCTGGGAAATAGGCAAGATACTCGAGGTGAGCGAGAATACAGTCAACTTCCATCTCAAGAACGCGATACGAAAGCTCGGGACTTCAAACCGGACCCACGGAATTGCAAAGGCCATTCGCCAAAACCTCATTTGAATGCCCGGCCCGCCCCTGCACCCGGCAGTATCATTCGGTAAGGGACGACCGTCCTGCCCGCGATGTGCAACCGACCAAGCTGGACATCGCCTTGAGCCGCACGTCGCCGTGGCGAGCGGTGCCCGTGGACGGCCAATTTCGCAGCTTCCTTACCGCCAAGGAAGGGTTGAGCGGACGCCGAGTGTTTCAGCAAGCAGGGGCTTAGGTTCGCACGGGCAGTGACGGATCAGTCCTGATCGTGCCTGCGCAGACAAGGCTGGGCGGCGGTCCAAACCGCTGTCATTTCTGGGGTGGCGGCAAGGTCATTCCCGCGTTGGTCCAGCTACCAAATATCGGTCCTGACAGATCCTTCGGCAGACCGATCAGCACGCCAATGGGACCTGCGTGGCCGTGGCGATAAGCCATGACCACAGACCGATCATCGCTAGAGGTAAACTGGAATGTCCCGGTAAAATGTCGACTTCGCAACACCGCAATGTTTGTGCTCCGACACAATGGGCAGCTGGTTGGCGGAGGACCGGCGGCATCGCGGTCAGAAATCGGTGCAGTCGATTCGATCAACTCAGATCGCTTGGAGAAGTTGTCGAGTTCCCCTCGTTCGGGAGTGCTGATCGTACCGGCGTCGGCCTTCAAGTTGAGGTCATACATGCGATCGATCTCCGCGTCGCGCTGCTGACGCATCTGCATCGCCGCACAATACGCAGCTTGTGCTTGCTGTTGCTGCTCGGTGAGTTGGGCCAGCCGCAAGTTGTCGCCGTTGTCCGCGGCTCGCTGAATCTCATCTGCCAGAAAGCCTTGACTGGCATGATAACGTCGATCCGCATCCTCGCGTCGCATCATCTCGTCCAGCAGCTCGGGGGCGAGATCGTTCATCTGCCGGACTTTGCTCTCGCTAACATATGTCTCATTGCCTTGTGCGTCGACATAGATGAGGCTCGAATAGACCGGTGCCGCTTCAATCGTCCACACGGGAGGATACGGTCCGTCAACGAACCCGAACACAGTGTCATTTAGGGTCCCGCCGCCCACGTAATAGTGAGCCGGTGTCTCCCGATACTCGAGTTCGTGTTGCGGTGCTATGCCGTTCGAACCACGATGGTCGATGACGTCTTCGATAAACAGCACGCCAGGCGTACCCGGATGCGCGTCAATATATCTCTTGGCTTGTTCATAACGAAGAGTGCGACGCTGCGTTGTTTCCGGCGCGGGTCCATATACGTCCGCGAGAAACATGACGGTCGCGTCAATGGACCCAGACTCCGCGGTATCAGTCGGAACTGGGGTTGGAGCCTCTGGCGTTTCAAATGGCTTCCTTGCAGACATTGCTTGGGGCGATCGATCATCAGCCTCACCTGGCGCGGCATGTTCCTCCACCGCGGCAAGCAGGTGGGAATGTTGAGCACTGGCTTGAGCTTGAGCGAGAACAAGCATGCTACAAGCTACAAATATCTTACGCATTGGAGAGCCTCCGTCTTGGTGTGGTGCAGCCCAGGTCAACAAGCGCGGAGAACCGCACCAGTTGACCATCTGGCTCGACTAGTGAGAGTGCCGAGGAAGTCCTGTTACGGGGTGCGAAAGGCACGAGCGTGCGCTCGTCCCCTTGACATGTGCATCAGGGTATCGAGCGGCTGAATGAACCCATCGAACCGTGATGAGTTGCGATCAATTCACTCGGCCTGTTCGACGATGTTGTCTTGCCAACGGTAGACAATGAAGCCGGGAGCCGAATTGTCGCCCTTGGCGTCGAATCGGACGGCACCGATCACCGTGTCAATTGGCTGCGAACGAAGCGCAGCTGCCACTTTCGATGAATCAAAAGTGCCGGCGCGCTTTGCGGCCTTCGCCCATGCCTGCACAGCCGCATAGGCGTAAAGCGAATAACCTTCCGAAGACCGGTTGGAGGCCTTGAGACGTGCCACGACGCTCGCCGCCTCAGCATTCGTGGTGGGATCCGGCATAAAGGTGAACAGTGTTCCGTTTCCGGCTTTGCCCGCGATCATCGAAAAATCGTGGGTCATCAGAGGATCATTGCCCATCACGGTCATACCTGCACCTGCTTCTGAGGCCTGACGCACGATCAGCCCGATCTCATTGTAGTAGCCACCGATGTAAGCAAGTTTGATTCCGTCCGCTTTCATCCTCGAAACCAGGGCCATGTAATCCTTCTCCCCGGCCACGTAACTTTGTCGCTTCACATCCGATATCCCGACCTCCCGAAGATGAGTCGCAACGACATCGGCGATGCCTTTGCCAGCGGTGCTCTTGTCGTCAAGGACGGCAATCTTGGTGTTGGGGAAATGCCGTCGGATATATTCGGCCGCCACGACACCCTGTTGGTCGTCGCGCCCACAGATACGAAACACGGATTTGATGCCACGCTCCGTGAGCGCGGGATTGGTGGATCCGGGCGATATCTGAATAAGTTGCGCCTCGTCGTAAACGTTGGAAGCCGGTATCGACGAGGAAGAACAAAAGTGGCCAACGACCAACTTGACCTGATCTGATGCAAGCCGATTGGCGACTACGACCGCCTGCTTGGGATCGCACGCGTCGTCGGCGACGCTCAACACGACCTTCGTTCCTGGAAGGAGGCCTGACGCATTCAAATCATCGACGGCGGCAGCAGCACCGTCCCGCATCTGCGCTCCAAGCGCAGCATTGCTTCCAGTTATCGGTCCTGCCACAGCAATATTGACGTCGGCCGCAGATGCAACGGACATCAAAGCAAGGAGTGGAATAGCTGCGAGAGAAATGGCGCCATGGATTGACATTATGAGAGTCCATGCGGGCTTGAGTTTGTGGCTGGTTTTGCCTTGAAAAATGTTTGCTGAGGCGTCGAACAATGACAGCCGTCGGACCGGCGGCCCTTGCTGTGAGCCGTTCTCCGCCCGGTGCTCGCGCGCGTGCCGTGGTAAGCGAAAGATGGGCCGAAGGATGCCCCAAAGATCCCTTCTTCCGGCAGGCACTCGGGCAGGGTCAGACGAAAGCTGGCTCGAACCGCACTCGCGGTCGGCGCAAACGCGCTGATCAGACTCTGGTAGCGCCATAACGATCCTTCATTGCTTGTCGAACGCCGAGAACGCAGCTTGGAAAACCAGGCGTACGGGGCCAGGGCAACCCTCGCCCGTGAGAGCGTTCCGCGCGTTAATCCGGTATCAGCCAGATTCCATCGTACAATCTGACGTTACGTCCGATTCAAGCCTGTTCGAGAGACGCATCTCTCGAGGTCGCGAGCGGTTCTCGTGGAAGGAGCGACAGCAACTAGGTTGATGGGGAGGCACTGACGGAAGAGGCCGAGCCGGAAACGCAGCAGTCGCGACGTGCGGCCGCCAATCATTTAAATGAAGCACGCATCTGAATCGGCTGCTGCGTCAGTGCCTGTCCTGCAATGCGGCCATTGCGAGATCAAGGTACTGCATCAGACTGTGGTTCCAGCCGGCCAGGTTGCGCGGCGTGCTCAGTCGCGCAAGAACTTTCAGCATGGTTGAGGCCGCCGGGTCGATCCCCGCAATTTCTGTGATGAGCGCGCGCGCCTTCAGCGCCACGGCAGCGGCCCGCTCGCCGCAAGGGTGCTCGCCACGATCGACACAATCGCGCAACTCATCCCGGATCTTTCGCCAGCGCTCTTCTCGATCAGCGCCGAGCGCGCACGTGCATCGTGGAGTCTGGGGGCGCGCTTCAGCGCGCGAAGCTGCATTCAGAGCAGCAGGCAGCTCATGCATGCTGACTTGCGTGTCAGAGTCCGTCGTCATGTTACGCAAACGATCCCGCAACTGGGTCGTGCGCGTGACCTGAAGTTCAATTTGCTCCAAATGCTTGCGCAGGAGGTCAGTAAGTGACGTCTTGCCTCCCATTGCCGTGCGAATATCATTCAGCGAGAAGCCGAGTTCGCGCAGCGCGCGAATTTGCGACACCCGTTGAATGCTTTCGCGTTCGTACATTCGATGACCGCCATCCGTGCGTTCGGACGCACTGAGCAGACCCGTGTGCTCGTAGTGATGCAGCGTGCGTACCGTTACCCCGGTAGCCTCCGCAAGTTCTCCAATGCGCCAGCGACGCCTTCGTGGTGTAGCTTTGATCATGATGTTCAATTGGCAAGCCTACAACCTGACGTCACGTGAGAATCAAGCTACTTGAATTAGCTGGTTGGGCAGTCGTCCATTCTGGCGCAAGCAGGCTGGCTCTGCTCCGATCGCCGCTCAACCGAGTGGGCAGATGGAAGGGCGTCGAGCAAGAGCATAAGGGACGCCAAGCCGGATTGGCTTGCTGCTGTACGCTCCAAAACAAGTTTGGCGATTGTGATCCGGTTTTCAGGCGTTCGCATAGATGCCGGCAATGACGCGATGGCTTTATCAAAGATCGCGCCGAGGACCGTGAGATCTTCCGGATCGTAGACACCACTATACTGCAGCAATGTTCGGCTCCCTGTTTGTGATCGTTAGCTGGCCGAGGCGCTTGACTGCGCCGTTGGGCGAAAAGACGACAGAGCGGCGCCGTTCAGCGCGGAAGGCGCGATACGCACTCAAGTGACGCGGTTGTGCAACAGCGACGGACTTGCCTTGCCTGAAATCCAGGCAGCGGATGCCAGACGAATCTGAACAATCGAATGCTCTGCGGAATCCCCAGCTGACTCGTGCGCGAAACTGACGGCGAACTGTTCGGGTCAGCGCATCGCGGCGCCTGAACGATCACCGCGAGGGGCCGGCGGTGCGCGGTGATGGCAAGTGAGAAGACCGATGAGAGCGGGTGGTTTGGGGCCCGTCATTGAGGGAGAGCAGGCGCTCGTTTGCGCGAGGGGTGAACGACTTTCGAACTATCATTCCCGTGCCCATGCGGATACCGGAGCGGGATCACCGGCTGATATCTGCGCGGTGGTGAGTTCAGGGGGACACCGGCTGGCGCAGGCGCGAGGCGGCTTTCGCATGATCTGGAACGAGATCAACTTGAACGTCCGTGTAGCCCTTGGCGTGTTCGACATGTGAATCGGCCGCAAATTGCGCTTCGCCAGTCGCACCAACTGATTCGCAATTTCGTCGTCGATCGACATCGATCAGCACTGTCAGAGACCAATGACATGTTGGCTCCATTCCTAGAGACTATCGCAAGCGACACATTCCATGTCGATGAGAACGACGGGACTGCGCGGCTATCACCAAAGTGGGGCGTCGTCAAATTTTCGCGGCGACTGGGTGATGTTGACGCAACACACCTTGGCGCCATCAGCAGCCCGAGTGTGTTGCGTCTCCGCAGCCCTTTGCTCTCGGCTCGGCGTCATGCGCCGGCTCGGATGGCGGGGCGAAACAGTTGAACGCGAAGATGCAACAAGAGAACGTTTGGCTCCTTCTGCCGCCGTTCACTAGCAGGTCGCTTTCAGTTCACATCTGAACTTTGCAATAGTGTTCCATTCACTTGGAAGGCGAATGCTCTACCAAGGCCTTTCGAGTTGCTGCAGTCGCGCGCGCCGAAGGCATGCGCGAAGCCTGCTCCAACAATATTGTCCGCATCCAGATGCTCGCCGGATCGGTATTGTGAAGGGCCGGCCATTGAACGGCCTCTGTGAAAGACGGAATTGGCAGCGGAAGATCGACGATCCGCAGGGGCATCGTCTTTCCGTAATGCCTAGCCAGCAACGAGGGCATCGTGCCAATACGAGCAGTGCCCAGGAGCATGGGTGGAATCATGCTGAAGCTCTGCACGACAACCTCGATGCGTCGCTTGAGACCGTGCTCAATCAAGAACCATTCCTCGATCGAAGGCCTTCGGGTACGCCCGAATTTAGCCGCTACGTGTCCCATCGACATGTATTTCTCGAACGTCAGCTTGCGTGAGAGCTGCTTGTTGCTCCGGCACCCCACGCATACGAGTTTTTCCTCGAACAGCGTCGCTCTTGGATGGGAGCGCGACATGTACATTTCCGGCAAGACAAGGAAGTCAATCTCACCGCGCTGGAGAAGCTCATCGGGGTCGTCGGCGAGGGGCAGAAAGTCGAACGCAACGCCAGGTGCCTCCCGTGCGACTCTCTCCACGATGGCCTGAAAAAACACGACCATGACGAAGTCGGAAACGCCGATCCTGAACCTGCGGTCCGATAGAGCTGGATTAAACGCATCCCGCGAAATAATCGACAGCTGGATGTGCAGCAGGGCTTCGCGAATTGGGCCGGCGAGTCCTTCGGCGCGTGGTGTCGGGACGAGTTCTCGGCCTCTCATCGCGAATAGATCGTCGCGAAAGTAGGAACGCAACCGGCCAACCGCCGCGCTCATGGCCGGCTGGCTCAAGTTGATTCTGCGCGCTGCCGCCGTGAGATTGCGCTCCGTCATCAGAGCGTCGAGCGCGACGAGAAGGTTCAGATCAAGCCCTTTGAAACGCATGGTGGGAAGTATCCAGCCCGTGGATGTCTACCATAGAAACAATCGATTTTACCAATTTGATGCAGTGCGAGATACCAAAAACGTCGGATCGGAGTGAGGCGTACCACAATGATTATTAATCGTTGGACCAGCCCCGAGAGGGATTATCTAGCATCCTCTAAGTATCCACCGCGGCTCATCTCGAACGCGACCCCGCCGTTCCTCGGTCCGCTTACGGATGTCAAGCACGCTGGCGGCGCGTCCAATTGGATCGCGGCTCGAAGGCGATCTGCCCAAAGCGCGGCTGAAATATCCGCCCGATCTCATGCGAATGGCGCCGCGCCTCAATGTCATCTGCATCGTGAACGCGGCTCCTCCGACCGGTGGGCACTGGCCAACGCGCGCCGAGGTGTCCCGTTGGCGCATGAATGCGCCGGCGAGAATGAGTGACGCGCGTGCACAAAGTACCAGATCAGATCTCGAACGTCGCAACGGGGACCACCATGAACATTGCCATATCCAACGATACAGGAGTGTTCTCCACGCACTCCAAAGTCCGGTGGAGGGTGTGCTGGGAAAACGAGTTGCAACTTGCTGAACACATCGAACTGTCCGAGTTCTTTCGTAAGACGTACGGGCCGACCGGTGAATTCAATGCAAAGCCGTTCGAAGGCGGACGAAGCTGGGCCGGCGCGAGGCCCGAGATTCGTGTCATCGGCTACGATGCGCACGGCATCGCAGCTCATATTGGCGCACTGCGCCGCTTCATCAAAGTCGGGGACGTCGACCTGCTCGTGGCTGAGCTAGGATTGTACGGTGTTCGTCCGGATCTGGAGGGGCTGGGGATCACGCACTCAATGCGGGTGATGTATCCGGTGCTGCAGCAGCTCGCGGTCCCGTTTGGCTTTGGTGCAGTACGGCAGGCGTTACAGAAGCATGTGACCAAGCTGGTCGGCCGTCAGGGTCTCGCGACGGTTTTGCCGGGAGTGAGCGTGCGTTCAACGCGCCCGGATATTCATCTCGACTTGCCGCCGACCCGTACCGACGACGACTTGGTGGTTCTGGTCTTCCCAATCGGACGTCCGATAAGCGAATGGCCGGTCGGGACCATGATCGATCGGAACGGGCCAGAGCTGTGACCTGCCCCGGCCGCTTGTCGGAAGCGCGAAGCGAGCACGTTAGCGCCACCGGAGATCGTAACGTTTACCTGACCTTTGACGACGGTCCGGATCCACGTTGGACGGCGTCTATCCTTGATGTTCTTGCCGAGCACGAGGCTCCGGCGACTTTCTTCGTCATCGGGACGTGCGCGGCAGCTCACCCGAAACTGATCCAACGAATAATCGCAGAAGGGCATGAAGTCGGAAACCACACGATGACACATCCCGATCTCTCCCGATGCGAACCAGCTGAGGTGCAACATGAGATTCAGTCGGCGAGCGACGTCATCAGGACGGTTTGTCCCGAGGCGTCACTGCGGCACATACGTGCTCCGTATGGCATCTGGACTGACCAGGTATTCACGATGTCAACCAGAGCTGGACTGGTTCCCTTGCACTGGTCAGTAGACCCGAGAGACTGGTCTCGTCCAGGCGTTCCGGCGATTGTTGACGCAGTGCTGGCGTCGGTCCGGCCCGGTGCTGTTGTGCTCTTGCACGACGGATGTCCTCCCGTCGAGCGCGAACAAGCCATCGATTGCGGTCGCGATCAGACCCTCGAGGCGCTTTCCCGGCTTATTCCGGCATTGGGCGAGCAAGGATTCGCCATCTGCTCACTTCCTCAGTCTCATTGAAAAAGAGCCGCCCCCCATGAATCTGCTTGCCACAACAAGCGTTGTCGCCGTGTCGTCCTATGCCCTGCTGTCCGCCATCTACAGGAGCATGCAGACGCTCAACGCGCTCCGAACACAGATCCCGTCCCCGACTGACGAGGCTTCCGAGACCGGCGCGCTGCCGAGCGTCGATGTGATCGTGCCCTGCTTTAACGAGGACCCGCGTACGCTGGCGGCGTGCCTGGAGTCGATCGCAAGCCAAGACTACGAAGGGCAAGTGCGGGTGTACGTGGTAGATGACGGCTCGGAAAATCGTAGGTACCTGTGGCCTGTACAGGACGCCTACACAGATGATCCGCGGTTCAACTTCATGTGGCTGGGAAAGAATGTTGGCAAGCGCAAGGCACAAATTGCAGCGCTGCGCCGCTCGTCCGGCGATTTGGTTCTCAACGTCGATTCAGATTCGACAATCGCCGTCGACGTGGTGACCAAGCTTGTCCGGAAGATGCAAAATCCAGCGGTTGGCGCTGTTATGGGGCAGCTCACAGCCAGCAATCGAAGCGGCACTTGGCTGACCAGGCTGATAGATATGGAGTACTGGCTGGCCTGTAATGAAGAGCGTTTGGCGGAAGCTCGCTTCGGAGCCGTCTTGTGTTGCTGTGGCCCGTGCGCCATGTATCGCCGATCGGCGCTCGATTTGGTCCTCCACGAGTACGAGACGCAGTATTTTCGAGGAAAGCCAAGCGACTTTGGCGAGGATCGCCATCTCACGATCCTGATGCTCGCGGCCGGATTTCGAACTGAGTACGTTCCTGATGCGATCGCAGCAACCGTCGTTCCGGATAGGCTGGTGCCATATCTGCGTCAACAATTGCGTTGGGCACGGAGTACCTTCCGGGATACAGCGCTTGCGCTACCCCTGCTGCCACGCCTCGACTTCTACATCACGCTGGACATTGCGGGGCAGAACCTCCTTCCGCTTCTGCTCGGCGTTTCAATACTGACCGCGCTTGCGCAAATCGCACTGACGAGCGAGTTGCCGTGGCCGACGGTACTGATCATCGCGTCAATGACCATGGTTCGCTGCAGCTTGGCAGCATTTCGTGCCCGACAGCTTCGCTTTCTCGCTTTCGCTCTACACAAACCGATTAGCATGTTCCTGTTACTTCCTGTGAAGGTATATGCGTTGTGCACATTGAGCAACAGTGACTGGTTGTCGCGCAAGTCCGCCAATATGCCAGATTCAGGTGAAGGTCAGGCCAGCACGCCGAGGCAGAGCGCCAGGTTAGATGCCACAGGCCATTCGGGTATTGCGCCGTCGATGGGCGAAACGGCTACACGTGCACATGCTTTTGACGTTGACGGTACCTGACAGGCCTGGAGGCGACGCGTAACTGTGCGCGTCAAAGAGGTGAGAAGCTCGTGAGCCTAGACAAGAACTATCAGTTGCTAGAGCGAGAAATGGTTGCCGATGATCCGTGGCGTCTGGACGCGAATCCGTTCGAGCGGGAGCGATACACGCAAATGCTTCGGATGTCGCTCTCCCGCCAAAGCATCACAAGTGCGTTGGAGGTCGGTTGCGCTGCCGGCGCATTCACCGAGATGCTCGCGCCTCACTGCAAGCGGCTTACGGTCGTCGACGTCGTGCCGCAGGCCATTAGCCGCGCACGTCACCGGACGGAGAGATGGTCACACATCGGCTGGAAAGTCGCTGACCTCCAACACTTTTCACCACCAGAGCAGTTCGACCTTATTGTTGTAGCAGAAGTCCTCTATTACCTCAGCGACACGCTGGAGATGCGCACGGCGGTCGACAACTTGGTCGGAATGCTCGCGCCAGGCGGGCTTGTGGTGTTCGGATCGGCGCGCGACCACATCTGCCGACGCTGGGGACACGTGGCCGGTGCAGAGACCGTCATCGCCATGTTGAATGAAGCGTTGGTCGAGATCGAGCGTGTCCACTGCCAAGGTGAGTCGGATAACGAAGATTGCTTGATCGCCAGCTTTCGGAGGCCGTCTGCATAAGCAACCCGCTTCGGAGGCTGACAAGTGACTATGTCAGAGTTGCCGTATCGCAGACGGATCGCGGTCGTTGAAGGCGAGATCAGCGAGCTGGTCCGGCCGACAAATTGTAGCAGAAGGAATGGAAAAAATGCTTGGCGGCGTCGAAGCAGCGCCAATCTCAAGGCGAACAATCGCGATGGAGCCGGCGCCGGTCACGCCGGCTGACACGGGGGCCGGGCGCGTATCGAACGTGGCCATCGATTTCACGGCCGTGAAAAAGTCCTATGGCGAGAAGGTGGTCGTCGACCAGCTGACGTTCACGGTGGCATCGGGAGAGTGCTTCGGCCTGTTGGGACCGAACGGCGCGGGCAAGAGCACGATTGCGCGTTTGATTCTCGGGATGTCCACGCCCGAGGCTGGCAAGATAACGGTGCTCGGCGAGAAAGTGCCGGCACGCGCTCGATTGGCGCGCAAGCGCATCGGCGTCGTTCCGCAAGCTGACAATCTTGATCTCGAGTTCACCGTACGCGAAAACCTGCTGGTGTTCGGGCGCTATTTCGGGATGACAGCAAAGGATGTCGAGAAGATCACTCCGTCCCTTCTCGAGTTCGCCCGCCTTGAGAGCAAGGCAGACGCGCGGGTGACCGAACTGTCCGGTGGCATGAAGCGGCGTCTTACGCTGGCGCGGGCGCTCATCAACGATCCGGAGATCCTTATCTTGGATGAGCCGACCACCGGGCTCGATCCGCATGCGCGGCATTTGATTTGGGAGCGGCTGCGCGCGCTGCTGTCGCGCGGCAAGACGATTCTTCTGACGACGCACTTCATGGAGGAGGCGGAGCGATTGTGCGATCGCCTATGCGTCCTCGAGGCAGGACGCAAGATCGCCGAAGGGCCGCCACACACATTGATCGACGAACAGATCGGTTGCCCAGTCATTGAGGTCTACGGTGGCGATCCGAACGAGCTCTGCGGCCTCATCAAGCCGCTCGCTCAACGCACCGAAATCAGCGGCGAGACGCTCTTTTGCTATGCGCCAAATCCAGAGCAGGTGCTCGCGCGGCTGCGTGGGCGGGCCGGTCTTCGTCTGCTTCAGCGGCCACCGAACCTCGAGGACGTCTTCTTACGGTTGACCGGTCGGGAGATGAGGGACTGAATGATGTGGGAGCAGTATGCGGCGGCTCTGCCCGCCAATGCGTGGAACTGGAGCGCCGTATGGCGCCGGAATTATATGGCTTGGCGCAAAGCGGCGCTGGCATCGCTTCTGGGAAACCTCGCTGAGCCCATGAGCGCCTTGTTCGGTCTCGGCTTCGGCCTGGGACTGATGATCGGCCAAGTCGATGGCATTTCATACGTCGCCTTTCTGGCGGCTGGGATGGTCGCGACAAGCGCGATGATTTCGGCGACCTTTGAAACCGTCTATGGGGCCTTCGCTCGGATGAACGCCCAGCGCACCTGGGACGCCATCCTTTGCACGGAGCTCACGCTTGGCGACGTCGTTCTCGGTGAATTGGCGTGGGCAGCGACAAAGGCTGTACTGGCAGGAACGGGAATTACGATTGTAGCCGCCGCGCTGGGCTATGCGGCGTGGCCGTCCATCCCTTATGCGCTGCCAGCTATCGCGCTCACTGGTGTTGCCTTCGCCAGCCTCGCCATGGTTGTGATAGCGCTCGCTCCCAGTTACGACTACTTCGTGTTCTATCAGACCCTCTTTCTCACACCCATGATGTACTTGTGCGGCGCGATCTTTCCCGTTGCTCAACTGCCCATCGCGCTGCAGCGCGTAGCAGAGGCGTTGCCCTTAGCACATTCGATTGACCTCATTCGGCCGGCAATGCTGGACCGGGACGCCAGCAGCGTCGGCCTGCATGTGGGCGTACTTTGCATATACACTTTGGTCGCGTTCGTCGTATCGGCTTTGCTGCTTCGCCGCCGGCTGATGCGTTGAACAAACCATGCCCCACATAGTGTGAATCAGTTCTGCGGAAATTTGCGGGTGTGGAAGCCAGCGGCAAGAATGCTCGTATCTCACCGATATATCCCGCCTTGTGGAACGATAGTATCACGTGCGGGCTGATCTAGCCTCATTGGTTAGGGGCCCAACTGTCTCGACCGAGTCAATCAGGAGCTGTCACAATGTTGAAATCGGAACGATCGCCTGAGCCATTCGTCATCCTCGCGATGCCGAGGAGCGGCACCCACTATCTGGAAGAATTGCTCAATGAACATCCGAACGTGGTGAGCAACGGGGAATTGCTCAATGAGTATGATCCAAATTGGCCCGACAAGACGCGGCTCCTACGTAGCGATCGTGAGCTTCTGGAGTGCGCCTACTTGCGCTATCCAACGCCGAGCGACAAAATCGACGTGACTCATGTTGGCTGCAAGATCAACGAACCGCAGTTTCATGACCGTCCGGGGATGATGGCTGAGCTGGCCGGTTGGCCGCGCCTTAAGGTCATCGTGTGTCGTAGAAATCCGCTGGAATCGCTCCGCTCACTCGTGCAGGCGAGGCAAACCGGTGAATGGCTGAAATACAGCTCTGATAGCGACGACTCGCAACCGCCACTCGTCAGCCTAAGCGTCAGCACCTGCGAAACCTACTTCAAGACCACCGCTGAGTTCCACGATAGGATCAGGCAGTCCTTCGCGTCGACCAACATCCTCGAGCTGGAGTATGAGACGCTTCTTCGCGAGCCGCACCTGTGCTTGGAGTTGGTTTGGGAATTCCTCGGGGTTCGTATGCGGAATGTTTCCGGTCGCGTCAAACTTCAGCGCCAGGAAGTGCGGCCGCTCGACCAAACCGTAGAGGATTTTGATGAGTTGCGTCGCCAATTCAAAGAGGGACCTTACGCCAGGTACTTTGAGGCTGTTGACGCCTGAGGATGGCCTTCTATTCCTCGGCGCCCGCGTTCGAATGCCCCTTGGTGGATTGGGGCAAGAGCAGCGGTATGAACCGCTGGGGTTGCTAGCGAGCGGGCGTCTTGAATTGGCAGGCACTATTGGATGGCCGGATGGGTGCCATCCCTCCTGTTGCTAATAGCTCCGCGAGGATCGGGACGAGCCGCGTGCGGCGGCATTCAACATCGGCAGGACCTTCACTCGCGCGTTCAGCCCAGATCTACGGAACGAAGTTTTGCGCAGCTGTGCGCGAAAAGAGTGAAGGTCATTTGCCGCGGTCCTCGCGTTGCCGCTGTCGGAAAGCCAACGGACTTGATGTCTGGAACTCGCCAAGCAGGTCGTAAACCACGGGGCCTGGCTTCGCAACACGCGTGAATCACTCTGTCGGTAGAGATGGCCCAAATCCTGCACCGAGAAGGTTGAGTGTAACCTGATAGGAGGCGTGTTTGAGGGCCGATCTGCCGAACAAGGATGCGGTCGCCAGACGAATGTCGGTTGACAACGAGGGCAGTTCATTCAAATCGGACAAGGCACGCAGCCGGCGGAGAGACCGAAAGACGCTGCTCCTGACCGGAGCATCGCGTGGGATAGGTTACGCCACCGGAAAGCTGTTTTCGGAAGCAGGCTGGCGGATCATCTCCTGCGCGCGGCAACCGATCGATGCCCGGCGATGTCCTTGGGAGGCCGCATCCGACAATCATGTCCAGCTCGACCTCAGCGAGCATCGGTTGCTGCCGCGCGCTATCACCGAGGTTAAAGAGCGCCTCGCGGGCGCGCCGTTGCACGCCCTGGTCAACAACGCCGCGATGTCACCGAAGACGACGAGCGGCGCACGACTAACATCGTTGGCGACATCGATCGAGACCTGGATGGACGTATTCCATCTCAATTTGGTGGCTCCAATTCTGCTCGCGCAGGGGCTCTTTGGCGAATTGAAAGCCGCGTCTGGATCGATCGTCAACGTAACCTCAATTGCAGGCTCGCGGGTGCACCCCTTCGCCGGCAGTGCCTACGCGACTTCGAAAGCCGCTCTTGCGTGTCTCACGCGCGAGATGGCTCACGACTACGCGCCGCATGGAATTCGTGTGAATGCGATCGCCCCGGGCGAGATCAAGACGGATATTTTGTCACCGGATACGGAAGCACGGGTCGTACCGAACATTCCACTGCGCCGGGTGGGGACCCCTGAAGAGGTCGCTAAGGTCATCTTCTTCCTGTGCTCGGATGACGCCAGTTATATCACCGGCGTCGAAGTGCCGATCAATGGTGGCCAACACCTCTGATCGGCTGAAGATGGACCGATCGGTGCACGACACAAGCTTGTCTCTCTGGCCGACACCTGCGACCGTCAATCGAAACTGCAATGAAGCGACACGTCAAAGAATTCAGGTCTGCAATCTGGCCAGGAGATCCGTTGCCCCGGACGAAGGTGCAACACATTTGCTCGTGCGGTCGCGTTGCCGAAGAGCGCCGTTTGC
Organism: Bradyrhizobium sp. 14AA; assembly: GCF_054185205.1. Taxonomy (NCBI): domain Bacteria; kingdom Pseudomonadati; phylum Pseudomonadota; class Alphaproteobacteria; order Hyphomicrobiales; family Nitrobacteraceae; genus Bradyrhizobium; species Bradyrhizobium sp. 14AA. The sequence continues at coordinate 201,962 of NZ_JAVAYM010000014.1, forward strand.
GATCAGGAGTCGTCAACCCAAAGCTTGCCTGTTCAGATGCAAACTGGCTCCCGTCATTGAACGCAACACCTTGGACTAGCGAAAGACTTCGCTGCAAAGCATCATGGTACCAATGAGCACGATCAAAACCGTCTGTGTCTATTGCGGCTCCGGTCCCGGGACCAATTCCCACTTCATCGAAGGCGCCAAGGCATTCGGCAAGGCGCTCGCCGAGAACAACATCCGCCTGGTCTATGGCGGCGGTTCGCTTGGCCTGATGGGCTCGGTCGCGACCTCCGTGCTGGATCACGGCGGCACCGTCACCGGCATCATTCCTGAATTCCTCCGGAAGCGCGAGAATGCGCTGACCCGCGTGCAGGAGATGATCGTCACCCCCGACATGCACGAGCGCAAGCGGCTGATGTTCGAGCGCTCCGACGCCTTCGTGGCGCTGCCGGGCGGCGTCGGCACGCTGGAGGAACTGGTCGAGCAACTGACCTGGAAGCAGCTCGGCCGTCACGCCAAGCCGGTGCTCCTCGCCAATATCGCCAATTTCTGGGAGCCGCTGTTCTTGCTGCTGTCGCACATGCGCCAGATCGAGTTCATCCGCACCGGCTTTTCCGTCGATATCCTCAAGGCCGATCGCGTCGAGGACATCCTGCCGAAGCTGAAATCGGCGGCGGCCCAGATCGCCGAGGCGGAAAAGCAGCTCGAGCCGGACATCGTGCGGAAGCTCTAAGATTGTTCAGCCGGAAACGTCCCGTTTCGATCCGGTTGCCATCGGGATCGACGACGAAGGCTGCGTAGTAACGCACGCGGTCGTGCGGGCGCAGGCTCGGTGCGTCCTCGGATGCGCCGCCAGCCACAAGCGCGGCAGCGTGGAATGCATCGACCTCGGCGGTTGTCTTCGCCCGCAGGCAGATATGCACGCCGCTCTCCGGTGCTACGTACGGCATCGCCTCGCGCAGATTGATCCAGAACTCCGGATAGGCCTTGCGGAAGCCAGTTGTGCGATGCCGTGTGACCAGGCGCGGGAGCCCGCGGGCAGCGAGCGTGGCGTCGTAAAATCTTGCAGAGCGTTTGAGATAGCTGACGCCGACGGAGATGTGGTCGATCATTGCTAGTGCTCCCCCTCTCTCCTCCTCGTCATTGCGAGCGAAGCGAAGCAATCCGGACTGTTACCGCGGAAAGACTTTTGGATTGCTTCGCTTCGCTCGGTGTTTGTGGTGCCGCCGGTACGTCCGCCGCCGCAGCCTACGCCGGCGCACCGACTTCACACGGTAGCAGGCCGCGTTCACCCAATGTCACTGTAAAGACTTGCCGCTACGGGCATCCGGCGGAGTTTCTCGTAGTGCAAAATTGCGGGCCTAAGGTCCAGTGTTCTTTCAACGCATTTAGGAAACGAAATGTGCCGAGCAGGCTGATCACGTGGTGGCTCTATGCAAAAAGTGATACTGACTATTGCACCTCAAAACTGATGGAACTCGGAAGCCAAATGCTGGCGTATCGCCACCGGATTAGTTTTCGGCGGCGGGTACTTCAGCCGCTCTGCGAGGACGCGCCGTCATTCGTCTTCCCGCCTAGCAGCTTTCCGGTCTTGCGATCTACGAAGTGCAGCTGGGAACAGGCCGGGCAAAACACGCCTTGAAACTGGTGTTCGGCAGCTTCGTCGTCGATTAGCCGATGCTGAACCACAACTCGTGTGATCGGGCAGAGGAAAGTGATGGTGCGCATATCTGCCCCATGCTGCTGGGCTCGGGTGAACAGGAAAACGGCCCGGCAGTGCGTGACCTCGCAACCAGCGCAGGTCCCGGCGTGCCACTCGGGATTAATCCAAACTACGACACCTGAACCGGGGCCGCCTTGTTCTCGCGCAAAACGCCATCACCGATTTTTCAGATCGATGATCAATGCGTCGATGGCACGACTAATGTCTCGCGATCTTCTTCAATCGGAGTGAATCGAACTCCAAAGCTGCGGCATCTCGATGGTGCATAGCACAAACACGGATAGAGGTCGGTCAGGAGCGGCCTTCTGACGAAATGTGCTTCAGGAGCTGCAAGCGCTGCGCAAGCTTCCGAGAAAAGTCGGGTTGGACATCGCGTGCGCTCGCTGCCAGCTCCAGCGACAGGCTGCATGAACACGGTCGCCGCCCGTAGGCGCTAAATGAGTCCGGATGACGGTCATACGGGAACTTGCGCCCTTGGCGTTAGAGAGCGCAAGCAGGCGCTGCTGCATGATCGTTCAGGAGAGTTGCGCTCTCGGCAGTTTCCGTATGCGGCCCGGGCCGACCAACCGCATCGACGCAGCTGGCGGCCTTGGTCGCGCCCATGGCGGGACGAGCTTGGCTCGATCGCGTCTAGCTGCGAATCGTACTGACAACGGCATTGCGACCAGCACGAGGCAGTCCTGGAACCAACGATTGCTTGTGAAACGCACATAGCTTTTCGGCCCTGAAGAGGGCGTGTCGCTGAACTCGAAACCTGGCTGATATCTCGATCCATCGAGGATGCTTGCTCGTGCAAGTCGCTCGGGAGCGCCGGAGCCGGTGAGTGGCATGGCGCTCACGAGAACGTGGCGAAGAGCAAGAGAGCGCCCCAAAGCACCAAGCTGAGGAGAAGTGCCGCGAGCGGCCACCGAGTCCAGGTCCTCAGGGGTTGGGAGGCATCAGGAGATAAATAGCCATCGCCCTCGTTCAGGTGTAGTTTTGGTGTGCGCCAGTGCATCATTCATCTCCTATTTCGTGTGCTTCAATTGTCGACGAGGGGCCGATCTCGTCGACCAGAACGATCGCGCCCGCCACCGAGCGGTCACGATCTTGGTGTGGACAAGCTCCGATCATCAGCCGTCACATGCCGCCGGGAAATCTCTTGCGGCGCAGCGCCTGGTTCCCGGGCTCGATTGTTGCCCGAGAGTGCCGCGATAAATGTCTTCCGCGGCTCGTTCCCGCTCCTCAGCGGCCGAGGTCGCGCGCAGCCAGACGATCAGGCTTTTGCAGCACGAGTCAGGAAGTGAGCTCGGCTCATGTCGAGAAACTCGAAACATCACGGAACGGTCTCGTCATAGCTGAACTCCGCTGTCGACCTAGATGATGTTCTAGCTGGACATCCTGCGGCTCGTTGCCAGATCAATGTAGGATGGCTTTGACTGCTTCGAAGACCTCTGACAGCTTTGCATCAAGGAGACGCTCTACCTTGGTCCGATCCAGTTCCGTTCGTCGGAATCGCCCAGCGGACAACCTCGGCTTGCATCGCCAGCGCGCCATTTAAGGTCGAAGTAACGGTCGGTTCGGCGGTCCATGGTGGATCAGGTTCCTCTCTGTGAATCGTCTACAGCGCCAAGGCTGGTCAAGCCGGCGAGGGGTCATAGTCAGCGTAGCTGACCGCCAGCTGACGGACTTGAGGGTCTATGCGAGCGCGAGCCGCCTTTAAGGGCACGCGTTGGCTCGCCGCGATGGCGGGCCTCCAGCACGCCAAGGCGATCTTGGCGACCAGCGGCCAGGATTGGGCCGGAGGCCAGACGACCGGCTTCGCACATTCCCAATCTGACATTTTTTCATAAGCGCTGATCGAGCGTACGAACCGCGGGTGCTGCACAACCGAAAACAGGACGCGCCGTGTCGGAGAGTATGGAAGCTCGTCGTAGGGATTCAACGCGGCGGCCGAAAAAGCTCAACCTGAGTGCTCCAGACTTTGCCATCGCAGCTTGCCGCGTTGACGCATCACGGTCGGCGCGTACGCCGTCAGCGCCGGCGCGTCGCCCGCGAGCAGGGCGAATGCTTTCTGACGGTGCTGAATTTGCGCAGATAGTCAGAACGCCTTCGACTTGGAAAAGGTCGTTTGCGCCGCGGTCCAAACGCGAGGGCGGCCGGCGCTCGTCTGCTCGCCTTCAAACCCCAGCTTGAGCCGATCCAACTGAGCGCAAATGCACCGCCTCCTGAATGATCTGATCCTGACACCGCTGCTGGCGAAGTGCGGATGACTGATGGCCATTATGAATGTCACGCGGTTTGCATCGGCGCATTTCCTGCCCAAACGACCGTGCCCTATCCATCAGGTCAGCAAGGAAATGGCTGTTCCGCACCATCCCTCTTGTCACTTCGGGGCTCCATATTTCACGCAAATGGTGCAAAAGTTACGGATTTCATGGAAAATTACGCCTTTTCATGCCAAGCTGTGCTCAACACCAAGTTCGCTACGTCCGCCTTCATCGCTATCTGATCGATTACGTTCTGGCGGAACGCGGCTTCAATCCGCCGGGCATGATGTTTCCGGTCTCCGCGGCCATTTTGGATAACATCAACGCTTATCAGCGGAGTCTTGAAAGCTATTCTGTCCGCCTGCTCCCCTTCATCAAATGGAAGGCGACGGGCGAACGGAGTGTTCGCGTCCTCAACGAGACGGCAGATTTCTAACGCTTCTTCGATGCCACTGCCACGCCTCACGCCGAATTTCTCTATGAATGGCGTGGCAAGGACAATCGATACAGATATTCCGGCGGAGACGAGATATCTGGTATCTTAGGATACGTTCAGGCGTAGCGTGACGGAGATCGTCGACATGCGGGGCGGCACTGTCGATCTATTATTTCGCTTCTCCACCAGAACGAGGGTGTTCTGTCGATACGTGGCCGGGAAAAGGAATTTGCCAACTGACCGACAACGAGGCCGCCGAGATCGAGGTGAGCTAGGAATTCGTTTCCTGAGTGACTGCATCCGAGTGCAGGCGCACACCGAGATGATTCAGCGCCGCGCGACCAGGTCCCAGTACCACATCGCTCCTATCGCATGCGAGTCACACTTGACGGCGCTACTATGGCGCGCCCCCGAACATCGGGCCGCCATTGTGTCCGGAAAACCCTTCAGTATTTCAATTGTAGTTGACTGAATAGAAGGCAGCACTTTTGCAGATATCAGGACGGAAGTGAACTCGCAAAAGCGGTTTATAAATCGCACGAAATGCGACGCGTCGCAACATTGCTAATTTGATCTTTCGTGCTAGAAGCCCCGCTCAACAACGAGTGGAGATTTCCAATGGCGAAGAAAGTGAAGAAGGTAGTCCGCCGCGAGTACACGAAGGCGGATGTCAAAGAACTTCGCGCGCACTCCAAGGCTAGGGTGCCCGTAGCGAAGATCGCGAAGTCTATGAAAAGGACGGAAGGTTCTCTCCGTCAAAAGGCAATCAAGCTCGGCATCTCTCTAGGGCATCGCCGGTAAGAGAGAGGGGATCAGCTTTGTGCTTCTGTCCCGACGCCACCAGTATTCGCAGGCCCCGAGTTTCCTTCAGAGGTGACCTGTCCGCGCGAGCGTTACGAAGTTTGAAATAAAATGAGGTTCGCTCTGCGATCATCACTCGTCTGCGAGATCCAAGAGGGATTGGCTCTGATTGCTGCGCTGACTGCTGCATCGGCCAATTTCAAACATTGACCTGCATACCGAATAGGGCATGCGCCGTCCACCTGTGACGCGTGAGCGAATGCTGGAAACAAAGATCGTTGTGTTTTTGCTTCCGATAGGTTTTAAACCGGTCGACTTCATCACCTCAGTGAATGAAAGCAATTTCGTGTAGTTTTGCCGTGCTCGAACAAGAGCAAAAGAGCCGGCGATACGTCACGCACTGTATCGTTCCGCGCTACAAAGGAATTCATCGTGGCCAAGATGACCAAGAACCAGCTCATTGACGCAATTGCGCAAGGAACGCAAGTTTCCAAAAGTGACGTAAAGGCCGTCATCGAGCAGTTGGCGACCGTCGGCTACAAGGAGTTGAACGAGTCTGGCGAGTTCGTCATCCCTGGCTTCGTCAAGATGTCGGTCGTGAGCAAGCCTGCCACTGAAGCCCGCAGCGGAATCAATCCTTTCACGAAGGAGCCGATGGAATTCGCAGCCAAGCCAGCCAGCAAGTCGGTCAAGGCGTCGCCGCTCAAGGTTGCTAAAGACGCAGTCGCGACATCATGAGGTCAGCTGCCGTGGATCGCGCTACGTGGCGTTGGTGCGAGGACGGATGGCGGACCGAGGTTGCCACTGCCGGCGTAGGCATGCCGTAAGAAGCTCATCGGCCAACAGCTGGTTGTCAGCCGAGCGAGTGCTGACCCGCCTGACAGGGAGCCGCCAGTTGGGAAACGCAGTCCGGGACGACGGTCACGACCAGACGTGCGGATCGTTGGCGAAGACGAAGCGGATCTCGCTCGTCTTGCCGCCAGTCGAGGCGCTGGCGAGGCATGGCCGTCGGCGGCAGACGTCAAAATCGTCGCGATCGATAACGCAAAAGTAAAAAGCAAACCCTAATGGACGCCGCGGCGCGCGAATTGGTGCGATCCGAACGTTGCTTTCACCGAGCCCGAGGAAAGACGCCATTCATTCCGGCGATGCGACGATCGTGGCCTTTGCGCTTCCGGCCGTAGTACTGCGCCGAAACGAACTAAGCCGGACAATGGCCGCGGCCTTGGTGTGGCGGATGGAGTCGTAGCCGTTGTGACACTGCTGCCTACGACATGCCGATGATGATGGTTGTCATGACAGCGCTGTCGGCGTCGGATCGGCAGCTGCATCATCATTTGGGGTAATCGGCGGCAACCGGCAGCCGCCTGGATCCCGCGAACTCATACGGACGTTGATGATCGGCGCCGATCGGCCGGCGGTTCTTGACGTCTTGAGCCAACGGCCTGTCATCGGCAGCAATGCCGTGGGAAGGACTCGGCACTGCGCGGAACGGACGTGGTCTGCGCCCCAGTCGGTGAGTTGCTTCGGTATGGCTACTCGGACTATGCAGGTATCGTCGAGGGGCCGTTGCACCTTGCGATCGCGAGGCGTAGTTTGGGTTTCGGCCAGTCCTATTTATACCAGCATAGCCCGCCCATTATTCCAGTTTATGGACATTCAGGTGGTCATTCTTGCTCGGATGCGCAGGGTTGTTGACAAGATCTGCGAGTATGTGTCCCGGTACGACACCGGCGGCCGGACCAATGTCGCCTCAAAAGTCCTGGGAGCAACCACCGGGGGAGAGACGTCGACCGACTGTGTACGGCAGGTTCGCCGCGAAGCGCTCTCGAAGGCGCCGACGATGTGGCGATAGTCACAAGAGGGTGCCGCGTGAACTTCCAGGTCACGGTTCTTAAGATCCTGGTGAGCTATCGGGATGGGTTTGCCGTGATGGCGGACTTGAAGCGCGACATGGCGATCCTGGCGACCAGCGGTAGCGATTGGGCCGAACGCACCCGACGTCTGGGTTCGCTTGTGCCCGACCTTGACATCTTTTCGCAAGCCTTGATTGAACGTATCAACGGCGGGTGGCGCATAACGGAAAAGGGACGCGCCGTCTTGGAGTTCATGGAAGCGCGCCCCAGGCGTCCGGAGCCCGCAAAAGGTCCGCCCGAGTGCTCCATCCCCGCGGCCCCGCTGCCGGTGCTCGCGCGCTCAGGTCGGCACGGGCGGCGGCAGCGCCGCCGCTCCGACCACGCGCGAAGAAGCGCAAACGCTTCCTGATCCGCTCGCACAAAAGGGACATTCGGCCGGACCGCAGGTTCACAGGATCAAGGCAGGCGTCAGCCCGCGCCGATAATCCGGTCTACTCGCATGGTCCCGTTAGTTTCGAGGGCGTGCTCTAGAGGCTTGATTGGACAACACTCCATCGCAGGGGGAGAAAAAGAGGACCACGATCAGGAAACTCGCGCGATTTGCACTACCATTGAAGCGCGGCCGTGAAAATGCGCCCAGAAAAACGCAGCTGGTCTTCTCGGATTACACAACCGGGACAATCCACAAATCTGCTGGGTTAAAGACGAACGGCTCTCGTGTTTGCGCTAGATCAATTCAACCTGCCCGGGAACCGATACTGTTTTGCACATGCCAAAACCGCTCGCCGACTGAGCTGTTGCGGCTGCGTAGCTTGGGAGGTCCGGACACCTCCTCGCCACGCTCCTCGCGAAAGGGTGGGAGAAGTGCAAGATCCAGTCAGAAACCAAAACTGCCGTCCTCAAATCTTCCTTGTTGATGAGACGAGCGCGCGCATGACCGCAGCAGCGCAAGTGGCCTCAACTGACGCATGGCTTGAGGCATGGCTTGCCCGCTTCCTGCAGGTCCTCAGACAACTTGGAAAGCGAGGCTCCGCCTAACGCAAACCGGTCCGAATTCTCAGAGAGACAGAAGCACGTTGTAGCGCAATACGCGCTGGTTGCGCCAAACCTTCGGTTCTAAGGTACATTGACCGGTGGCATGGATGCGGTTGGGCGCGGCACGAAACCAATCTGATGCTGGCTGCGCGCCGCCAGCATAATCACAAAGGTCACAAAGAGGATTAGCAGGCCGCGCATCTAAAAAAGGCTCCAATATCGGTAGCCGATATATGAATTCGTTGACGTGAGTGCCATAGCGGCGCTCCTGCGCGCGTAGGCCGTCGCCATCGACACGGCCGTACCGGCTAGGAGGCCGATATCATCGGCCTGGGGCTCTCGAACACCATGGGAAAAATCGACGCTCGCAAGCTTTCGAGCGCGCACTCTTCCTCCGACAGGCGTCTGCAGACGTACTGCCGGTCGTGTTCGGTGAGCTTGGTCTTCAGCAGTCTTCGGTGGCGCTGGATGGCGCTCAGATGTGTGCGCATGCGCGCCAAATTGTCGTCCATCATGGCCGTCATCCTTCCAATGCTCGTTGATGATGCTTTCGCTTGCCTGATCGGCCTGAGCTTCCGATCAATTCAAGAAGGTCAGTCGGCTCAAGCGAAGCAGCCGAGAGCGAGAGCGCTTGGTTTCGCGCTCGACAACTAGTTGAGATCCAATTCCGTGCTCAGCCGGTCTGAAATGTGTCCCGGACCCATGCCGCTTGATCCAGTCCCGTTCAACCGCCAATGTCAGGCCCGTTTGGAAAACGCCGCCGGTGCGGCTGGCATCGCAAAGGAACTGGCCGTTGGTTGGGCTCGATGCCGCCGGCGATCGCTTGCGTGCCGCGGCTCTCCGGATCGGCGAACGGGTGGCCTGCACCGACATCCAGCTTCGCCCGGACCTGAAAAGATCGATGCGGGCGGCGCGGTACGCGGAATCGGCAGCGGACGCTCCGTCGGGCGTGGCGCCCGCGCCAGATTTCCGCCCTTCACGTCGTAGCTACCGGCCAGCTTCAGCGACCGCTGCCTGGTGAACGGATCGGCCCGCTCGGCGAGATCACGCGCCTGCTGCGCCAGTTTTCTGTAGAATTCATGCCCCATAACACACTCTTACTGGCCGCCCGGGATCCTTGGGCGTGGCGCCAAGCCGTCGCTCCGGAAGACTGCTGATCCAAATTACTCATGCCAGCCCTCTCAAATCTGAGATATTCCTTTATTTGCGCCGCAAGACCGCTAAATGCCCTGCAGTCACGATGGAAAAACGCGTTCTTTGGTTGCAACAGCAGGAATAGGGCGCCGCATCCGAAAGTCTTTTTGTTAGCCCATCGAAGCAGCGCGGCGCAGCAAGAGCTGCTTTCGTCGACACATGCCGGGCATTTTGTTTTGAACCGATCGCATCTGCCGATGAGGTCTCAATCAGTTCGGAGAATATCGTGTTTCGTGGACGGTGACTTGGGCGAGCAGGAGGCTGAACTAGACCCGCCAAAGCTTCGAGGCAGTTGCGCGCTTGCAAAAAAATCGATGCGTCTCGGAGTGAGGATCGACTGGCCTGAACGCTCAAGGCGCTCTTTGAAGCGCAGCTGCCACGGACCGGCAATTGGTCTGCCCGGAAGAGGGAGAATTCCGCTGTACTTCGGCCAGATGCGTGCGCGCGGTCGCAGCTTCGCTGGATCCTATCGGAAAATTCAAATGTGGCCGGGACCTGCGTTGCCGGTGACCAATGCCGGGACATCATCCGCCTGGAAGGGACGATGAATAGCCGCCTTCGGAAGAGCGCCAAAAGATCTAATGACGCTTTCATCCAGCCGGAATCCATTGATCCGCGGCGTGGGCCTCGCGATGTTGCCCGCACACATGCGTCTAAGCATGGCTAGGCAGAGGTCTTGCATTTCTCGATTTACGCCTCCCAGCGCGCCAAAGACATGCCCACTCTCGGCCTTGATCGGGGTTTCAATGTTGTCGAAGTAGTTGCCCTCAATCAGGCCTTGAACAGATGGTCCAGCATCCAGGGCGTGGAAGAAACCATTGCGCTGCAGCAGCTCGGCGTTGTGAAAGTAGTTGTTCACCAGGTGAATGACCGACCGTAGACCGTCAATGTGCGGAGCCCGTCCGGAGACCTCATGGAAGTAGTTGTTGGCAACCGTAATCGACTGAGGACTGCCAAGAAAAAGGAGGTTCCAGTAATGTGCTCCGTTGCAATAAGAGGAGTAGTTATCCCTGCCATCAAAATCGTTCCACGAGACCGTGATATTCGTCGTCTCCCCAAGGCCGCCGGCAATCATCTGGCGCCCGATGTTATGAAAACGGTTATGATCGATCCAGACCCGGTTCGCTCGCGAAATCGCAATCGCATCGCCCGCGAAGACAATGCCGGGATTGATGTCAACGATGGTCAGGTTGCGGACAATGACGTTGCTCACACCATTCAGTCGCAGTCCCTTGCCCCTGATTATAGCGCTTGATCCGACGCCAATCACGGTCTTGTTTGATCCGACCTCCAAGGGATGTTTGCCCGCTTTATCGAAGCTGACTTCCATTTTGAGCTTGCCGTCGCAGTGCGTGTCGAGCCCATCCAAGAGGAGAAGCGATTCACCCTTGTAGGGCGTCTGACAGGTGTTGCTGTATTGGCAACCCGGACCCTCGCCACGCCCTTCCGCTCCTGTGAAGTCTATGGTCCCGACAATCTGGACAACGCGCGGACTATCGTCCTTGCAGATTCCGGAGCTATACGAACGACACAATTGATAAGTCAGATCTTTGAGTGAGTTGACCTGAACAACTTCGCCTCCCAGGCCGCCCGTGGTTCCAGCACCAAATCCCTGTGCGCTGTCCCATCTCGGATTGCTCGCTGCGATAGCACCGGAGATCCCAACAATGCCGGCGAGTCCAGCGAGCATCCCCAATAACTGTTTCAGCTGGCACACCGCTTGCCTCGTATACATCGAATCTCCATCGGCAATTGAAAGAAACGTTGAAACGACCCATCGTCTGATCCAACGGCCAGCCACGCGGATCGAGTCTTTGTGGCATTGTTTGCATCCCGGCTCGACGGTGCCGATCCTGTGATCCATCTAAATGCACCAGCCTAGCATGTCACAAGAAAAATCTGGAACGTAGCGCACACGTTCCGTGGTCTGGCGGTGGATGGCCCATTCCCATAAGATTCAAGTCTGCCAATGATTGAGCGGCCCGCCCGGTCCGCAGAGGTCTGCTGATCAATTGGATCGCTGCCAACGTCAGTCGCAACGAACTTCAACATCACCTGGATAAGCCGATCCAGTGAGTCTCGTGATGTGATCTACACAGGACGGATGAGTACAGGAGAGAGCGGTCGAAGTCATCGCCTTCCGTATTTTGTCGTACCAGGGTTGTCGGATTGAAGACATTCGCTGCGTGGCACTCAAGAACGACAGACAAAGAATCCCGCAAATCCGCACCAAACACACGGTCTTCTACAACTATTCAAGCGCGTTGGGAGCGGCACGCGAGTTGCTGAGGTGAGCAACGCGGCTGCTAGATCGCAGCGCGCGATTCAGTGTCGTTTTTAAGGAGCAAAGACAGTGGCGACTGGAAGCGTGAGATGGTTCAACCCGACTAAAGGCTACGGCTACATCGTGCCGGACGATGGCGGCCGTGACGTGTTTGTTCATATCTCTGCGGTGCAGAGGGCTGGCTTGGTCCTACTCCCACAAGGAGACAAGATCAGCTATGAACCAAAGATCGGTCGCTCGGGGAAAATATCAGCCGAAAACCTGCGCCTCATCTAGCTTCTGCTTTGGCAAGCGGGGGCTGAGGTCAGGGGCATATTGGCGTGCGCCTTGTGCTTTCATGACTTGGTTTCACTTTTCCAAAGTAAGTTTCTGGCGACGCTTATCCCATAGGGATATCGATCATCGTTTTCGAACGAAGGGCCGGCTCCCAGCCGGCGTCAATACAGTTGCCAGTTGGGAAGCTTCGCCAGCAGATATCGCTCGACGGCTTTATTCTTTGTCCGGCCGCGCTTGAGGCGCAGGCGAAGCCGGGTCAGCATGTCGGGTTGGCGATGGCAATGTCGCGGGACTACCCGGAGCAGAGTGTACCAGCGTGGGCGCCGAGAATTACCAAGCATGCATATCGATAACGCGGCGTCACTGACGTTGATGGCCGGGACAAGCCCGGCCATCGACGTGCGCCAATCAGTCTGACTTCGGCGCCGGAACGCCGGCAGGCAGCGCCGCAGCTTGCGGCGGCCGGCCGACAATGACGGTGAGGAGGCCCTGGCCCCACAGTCGCTTGGCAGCCGCCTTGGCGTCGTCCAGCGTGACCGCATCGACAATGGCGTTGTGCTTCTCGATATAATCGATCGGCAGCTGATCATGTTGATCTTGCAGCAGCGAATAGGCCAGCTTGGAGGAGGTGTCGAGCGCCAGCATCTGCGAGCCCTTGAGGTACGACTTGGCCTCGTCGAGCTCTTTCTGCGTCGGGCCCGCCTCGGCGATGCGGCGTACCTCCTTCTCGACGACGTCGATGGTGTCGCCGGCGCGGTCGGCGCGGGTGCCGGTGTTGCCGATGAACAGCGCCGAATGCTGCATCCAGTGCAGCGAGTCGAACGCCGAATAGGCGAGGCCCCGCTTCTCGCGGACCTCGCGATAGAGCCGTGAGGACATCCCGCCGCCGAGGATGTGACTGACGACATAAGCTGCCATGAAGTTCGGGTCGTTGCGCTTCACGCCGGGACCACCGAAGGTGATCACGGTCTGCGGCACGTCGAGCGGCACGAAGGCGCGCTGCGGCGGGTTTGCCGCCGCGATGTCGGGGACCGGTACCAGATTGGCCTTGGCGGGCAGGGCGCCAAAGGTGTGGTCGAGCAGTTTGCCGAGCGTGTCCGGATCGACGTCGCCGACGACGGCGACCTTCAGCGTGTCCTTGGCCAGCACGCGGCCGACATAGTCCTTCATGTCGGCGATCGTGATGGTCGGCACGCTCTCCAGCGTGCCGTTGGTCTGCCGCCCGTAGGGATGATCGCCGAAGGCGACCTCCAGGAACTTGCGGTTTGCCAGCGACGTCGGGTCGGTGGTCTGGTGGCGCAGACCGGCGATCACGTGCGAGCGAACGCGCTCGACATCGGCGGCGTCGAAATGCGGCGAGGTCAGCGCGGACCGCAGCAGGTCGAAGGCCTCATCCTTGTTGTCGCGCAGCATGCGCAGGCTGCCACGGAAGGTGTCGCGGCTGGCGCTGAAGGAGAGCACGATGGCGCGGCGATCGAGCCGCTCATGGAACGTCTTGGAATCGAGATGGCCGGAGCCCTCGTCGAGGAGGTCGCCGACGAGATTGGCGACGCCGGGCTTGTCCCTGGGATCCTGCGCCGAGCCGCCGGCGAAGGAATATTCCATCGCGATCAGCGGCACGGTTGCGTCCTGGACGAACCAGGCCTCGATGCCGCCCGGCGAGATCAGGCGCTGAATCTTTGCGGCGGCCTCGGAGGGGAAGGTCTGAGTCAAAGTGAGCGCTGCGCCGGCGGCCAACGACAGAACGATGCGTCGGGAGTGAAGGAAGGGATGGGTCACGAACGTTTCTCCTCGCGCTTGGTGGTAGTCTTTGCGCCAGTCTTGGCTGTGCTGGTGTCCTTGATCAGATAGCCGGTGACCGAGCGCTTCTTATCGAGCCATTTTTGCGCAGCTGCACGGACTTGTACGTCGGTGACGCCGCGAATTCGGTCCGGCCAGCTTCGGATGTCCTTGACGGAGAGCCCGGTGCTCAGCGCGCCGCCATACCAGCCCGCCAGCGCCGCCTGGTCGTCCTGGGCGTAGATCGTTCCTGCAATGAGGTGCGTCTTGACTCGCTCGAGGTCCTCGGCGCGGATCGGGTTCTGCGCGATGTCGGCGATGACGCCGTCGATCACCTGCTCGATGTCTGCAAAGCTGACGCCGGACTTCGGTGAGGCCGAGATCGCAAACTGGGTCGGGTCGAGCGAGATGCTGGAATAGCTGGCGCTGGCGGAGACCGCGAGCGGTTTGTCGACGACGAGGGCGCGGTAGAGATAGGAGTTGCTGCCGCTGCCCATCAATTGCGCCAGCACGTCGAGTGCCGCACTCTCGCCGGCCGCGGCCGTCGTTGCCGAGGGCACGAGGTAATAGCGTTGCACGCTGGGTTGCTCGACGCGCGGGTCGGACAGCGTGACGGTGCGCGGTGCGGCCGGGTCCGGCTCCTGCGGGCGGATACGCCGCGTCGGGATCGCAGGCTGGGCCGGGATCGAGCCGAAATTGCGTTCGACCAGCGGACGTATGTCGGCGGCCTCGACGTCGCCCGCGATCACCAGGATCGCGTTGTTCGGTGCGTAGAAGCGGCGATAGAAGGCGAGCGCGTCCTCGCGATTGAGCTTTTCGATCTCCTGGTGCCACCCGATGATCGGGCGGCCATAGGGATGGTTGAGATAGAGCGCGGCCATGATCTGCTCGTTGAGCCGCGCGTCGGGGCTGTTGGCGACGCGCATGTTGTACTCTTCGAGCACGACGTCGCGCTCGAGCAGTACGTTTTCGTCCTTGAGGATGAGGCCGTTCATACGGTCGGCCTCGAATTCCATCATGGTCGGCAGTTGCTCGCGCGGGACGCGCTGAAAGTAGCTGGTGTAATCAAGTGAGGTGAAAGCGTTTTCGTTACCGCCGACGCGAAACACGGTCTTGGAAAATTCGCCGATCGGGTGCTTTTCCGTGCCCTTGAACATCAGATGCTCGAGAAAGTGGGCAAGCCCGGATTTGCCGGGCGGCTCGTCGGCGGAGCCGACCTTGTACCAGATCATCTCCGTGACCACGGGCGTGCGATGGTCCGGGATCACCACGACCTGAAGCCCGTTGCTGAGCGTGAAGCTGGCGGGGGGCGCCGACGTGAGCGTCGTCTGGGCAAATGCGCTGCCGGTAGAAAGACTGCAAGTGCTGAGCAGTGCAGCAAGAAGGCAAGCCGCCGATCGGTATGAGGGTGTTGGGATTCGTGTCAACATCCGAACCCAAAGATCCCAGGAGAAAGCACGATAAAGCGCTCGGCATTTGGCTCTATTATAGCCGTCGACATAGTTCGTCAGCTGCTGGATCGGCATAGCTGTTCAAAAGCTCCATTGCGGTTCGTCAGGAATGCGGATGAGTGATGAACAAATTTCATCTCTCGGTGGCTCTATGCTCTCGATCATCCAATCGAGAGTCTTTGCGTTTCGGCAGGACCTTGTCGGTCCAACGCGATGCGCATTCCCCAAAGCATTAGCCATGCCAAAAAGAAAGCTTCGCAAATACAAGGAGCAGCTCGCACAAGCGATGTTGCGTCTCCGACATGGTCGTACATCGGACAATGCCAATCTTCATTCCAACATAGTTCAGGGAAGTGAACGCCTTTCAGACCCACCACCGCCTTCAGAAATAGAGCGCGAGACTGATGGTGCCGCTCGAATTCTGACGCAAGTCAATTGCCCTCACACGGCACCCACTCAGTGTCACAGTACTGGAACGATAATGATTGCTCGTCACCGAAGCGGCCTGGTGAATCCGCATCGTGGTAAGCCGCGCAATCGGACCCTCGTGCTACTGATCCGGTGTTGCATTCACGGATGCGTCGCCCCTCTAGCATCATGTGATGCGCTCACCTTGTTGTTTCGACTAGGCGGAGCTGCGCAGCGTGACTCTTTGAGAGGCGTGACGCGAAGATTGTTCTGGAGCAGCCGTGCGAGCCTGCACCGTAGAAGTCATTGACCAGCAACGGCGCGCTGCTGTCGTATTTGATTACGAATGTCGGTAGTTGACGGCGACGCAGAAGTCAGCGCCCATCACCCGTTGTTGCCAATATCCATTTGCAGCGTATGACTTGGGTCGACCATGCTCGCGGCGTCTTGGCCGAAATCCCTCCAATGCATGCGTGTGGAATGACTGTGAAAGCGCCAATTACGAACTGCAGCTCGCCAGCGAACTGAAGGGCGCCGCGCCAACGTCAATGATGAAATCTGCGGAGCAGCGTTTACTTCGCAAGAATGAACTTGAATCGCATGCTGCGTCAGGTTGTAGGCTTCGTGTCTCGACCGAACCACATCATGCAAACCGCGATCGCAAATCGAAAGCGAACGCCAATGCCAGCCCTGGGAGTGAACGGGTGTCTAAAGCAAGCTCGCCGACAAAGTCGCAAGCTGGAGCGCCAACGCTCTCCGCTCCCGATGATGATCCCTATCTTTGGCTGGAAGAGATAGAGGGCCGGCGCGCGCTAAACTTTGTCGAGCGGCAGAACGACAGGACGTTGCGAGCGTTTGGCGGCGCGACCTTCGAGCGGGATCGCGACGTGCTGGCGTCGATCTACGATCGGCCGGACAATATTCCCTATATCGCGCGGCGTGGTGGCTATCTCTACAATGTCTGGAAGGACGCCAGCAATCGACGAGGCCTCTGGCGACGGACCACGCTAGACGAATTTCGCAAGCCGAACCCGTCCTGGGAAATCTTGCTCGATGTCGACCAGCTCGCGGCAAAGGAAGGTGAGGACTGGCTTCTGAACGCGACGGCTTCACTGCCGGGAGATCATCCGCGAACCATTGTGAGCCTGTCGCGCGGCGGCAGCGATGCCGTCGTCTTGCGAGAATTCGACCTCAATGCGAAAAGCTTTGTGGCCGACGGCTTCACCCTGCCGGAAGCGAAGAGTAGCGCCACATGGGTCGATCCCGATACGCTGCTGTTGTCCAGCGCGCATGGCGACGGCATGGCAACCACATCGGGCTATCCGAGGACAGTGCGGTTGTGGCGCCGCGGCGAACCCGTGGATCGCGCGGCCGTGGTGTTCGAGACGACGCCCGATCGCATGTGGGCCTTTTGCGAAGTCGATCGGACTGGAAAAAGGCCACGCGTCTGGTTCTTCGATCAGCTGGACTTCTTCAATCTTGACGTCTGGCCCGGGACCGAAATCGGCGCGAGCGTGAAGCTCGATCTTCCCTCCGACATCTGGCTCCGGGCGCACCGGGACTGGTTAATCGTCAAATTGCGCTCGGCATGGAGGATTGCCGGCGTCACCCACGCGCCTGACACCGCGCTTGGCATATCGCTGTCGGCCTTTCTCGCCGGCGATCGCAACTTCACGGTCATTTTCGCGCCGCGCCCGCGCCGCGCGCTGCAGGGATTTTTCTGGGCCAGCGGCAAACTCGTGCTTTCCATCCTCGACGAGCTGCGCCCTTCATTCGAGACTTGGACGCCCTCGTCTGCGGGCTGGAGCCATGAGGAGCTGCGCGGCCTTCCCGGCATCGGCGTCGTCGACGTGTGGCCCCTCGATTGCGATCGGTCCGAAAGCAACGGCGACCTGCTTGCCTGTGTCCAGGATCCGCTCACGTCGCCTTCGCTGATGCTGATCGAACGGAGTGTCTCGAGCCCAATCGTGCTGAAGCAGGCGCCAAAGACGTTTAGCCCCGAGGGCCTTGTGGTTACGCAGCACGAGGCTATCTCGATCGATGGTGAGCGGATTCCATATGTGCAGACCGGTCCCGCCGCGGAGAGCGGCAACGCGCCGGTCCATATGAGCGGCTACGGCGGCTTCGGACTTTCCATGAGGCCGTACTACAATTCGGCCCTCGGCA
Source organism: Bradyrhizobium sp. 14AA (assembly GCF_054185205.1). Lineage (NCBI taxonomy): Bacteria > Pseudomonadati > Pseudomonadota > Alphaproteobacteria > Hyphomicrobiales > Nitrobacteraceae > Bradyrhizobium > Bradyrhizobium sp. 14AA. The sequence continues at coordinate 219,605 of NZ_JAVAYM010000014.1, forward strand.
AGCTCTGGTTGGAGCGTGGTGGCACGACCGTACAGGCGAACCTGCGCGGTGGGGGCGAGTTCGGCACACGTTGGCACGACGCCGGACGGCTTGCTGGCAAGAAACTGTCGCATGATGACTTCGCGGCCGTGGCCGCCGATCTGGTGCGTCGCGGCGTGACTGAGCCGAGGCGGATAGCCGCCGAAAGTGGGTCGAACGGCGGCATCCTCATAAGCAACATGCTCACGCGCTATCCGGCGCGGTTCGGCGCATTGTTTTGCACGATTCCTCTGATCGACATGCGTCGCTACACAAAGCTCCTTGCCGGTGCGAGCTGGATCGCGGAATTTGGTGATCCCGACAAGCCTGCGGAGTGGGAATGGCTCAAGACGTATTCCGCCTATCATGCGGCAAGACCGAGTCAAAACTATCCGCCGATCCTGATTGCCACCACGCGGCGCGACGATCGGGTTCATCCGGCGCACGCCCGCAAGATGGTCGCGAAACTGCAGGTGATGGGCTACGAGGCTTATTTGTACGAGGCAGCCGCGGGGGGCCACGGCTATGGCAGGGACAACAAGGAGCGTGCCAGCTTTCAGGTGCTTGGTTTTCGGTTCCTGAGGAGCAAGATCGGCTGGTTGGATGAAGAGGCCTGAGCGAGCTTCACCCTTAACCTACGGCAAGCGCTGATCGCGCGGGGCTGAAATCTTGGGCGCAGACGGGGAGAGGGGTGCCGTCACTGCTCCAGGCTCTGGCGAAGGTGAGAACGCCATGAGAGTGGTAGAGGTATTCTACAGCGATAGTCGAAATGAGCGCGGCAAGGGCATGCTCCGCCGCTTAGGCCTCGATGACCGGGCCGAGGTGGATCGGTCGGGCCGGCCAAAAGCACGGCACGGCCCACGGAACGCCTTCGCGGCATTTTGGCTTAAGGCGTCGCGTCCTGCGTCGACAGCCGAAAAAGAGCGCGAAAGCGGACAGTCCGCATCATTGCTGCGCTTGCGCAGGCGTGCTCCTGATCGGCAAGTTCGGCCGCCAAACCTTCCCGAGAACGTCGGGCGCAACGCCGCCGCGGCCATCACTGCGGCACGTCACAGCTGGTCGCGCTCGACGAGGCTCGATGAGCGGCTTCGAGCAAGTCAACGAATGACTCCGACCGGAGAACAGAATCGATGAGATGGCGCAAGATGGTGTTTCGACCAAAGCTCGGCACCTTCTTTAGCTTCCCCCAAATTCGAGGGATGCCTGCAACCGTGGTCGAGGAAACAAACGATCCGTTCGTCGCAAAATATAAGAAAGCTGGTTTTTCAACCACGACAAAAATGAGTGCGTCTTCGACTCGCGCCGTAGTTCATTCTCAGAGACTATTGGTGCCAACCGGTTCGTTCATAGTGGTGGGTTGATGAGATCGAATGATGTCTTCGACGAACTCCACAACTCCGATCCACCCGGCACGATGCGACATGCGTGCCGTTTTGTTGACCTAATTCACATCGTGTCCTCGTGCTGACACCGGCGATCGTGAAACACTTAAACGATTGTTTGGCGTCGCATTAAACACCCGCCGGCCCGCTCGCATGGACCAAAATGCTACCTGCGTCAATTGGCCGCCAGTTTGATCGAGCTCATCTAGCTCGCCAAGCAAAGCAGGATTCCACCGAACGACTCATAGGGGCGCCGCATCGAATGCGGAATGTGTTTGGTGACCAGGCCGTTGCGTTGGCCAAACAGCGCTCTAGCTTGAGGCCGGATTACAATCGAAAGCTCGCGTAGATCAGCGGGAAGGCAGGTTTCGATTATGTCTTGAGCCAGAACCATCAGCTAAGCGCCAAGTGAAAATCTAGCGACCTCTCAATGGTGTGAACGAAAGCGTCATTGGACTTTCAAAGTAACAGCATATCTACTTTGAGTTGATGGCTGCGGGAGCTTCTGTCTCCGTTGCTGCCGCTGAACCACGTGGTGGAGGATTTGACATGGTGAAGACGAGTGAGGTGTCCGTCGATGATGCCGCAACGGTGACTCAGATGGTCAGTGCTCTGCTTGCCGAACTTGGGGCCGGTCACGTGCAGGCCGGAGTAGATACTCGACTGGTTGCCGACCTGCTGGCCATGAAAGAGCGCATCTCGGGGTTTCTTGCTTTTACGGAGGAACGCCCCGTCGGCCTCATCATGCTATCGGAAAGTGCCGCCCTCTTTGCGCGCGGAACCTACGGCATTATCACTGAGCTCTACGTGGTGCCTGACCAGCGATCATCTGGTGTTGCGATGGCGCTCATCGACGCAGCCGTTACCCTTGGGGCGACAAAAGGCTGGGGCCAACTTGAAGTCGGGGCGCCAAGGCAGCCGATGTGGAGCCGCAGTCCCAACTCAGCATTGTACCTGAAGCTCGGCTTCTCAGAGATTGGCCCGCGTCTCAAATTGCCATTGCACGGCTTAGCTGGTCCACGTGGGCAGGGTAGTCCTGCGGCCCCATCGGGGCTAGATCCTCGGCGGCGACGCACACCGCGGCGCCGTATCCCGAATTCATCCGATGCAAGAGTTGCATAAATTGTGCGTAGCGCATTCGGTGGATTGTGGCGGCTATGTCGTGCCGCCAGGCGAGGTTGATCTCTCACGGGGAAAGGCGGACATGCTCATTGGCGTCTTACACGACCGGATCGAGCATATGCCTAGCTAAGCCCTTCGCGGCTTTTTAATTGAAGCCTGCAAACGTGGAGGGCCCTCAGCCGAGCCATTCTTGCAGGCCAGAACTCCGACGGTGACTTCTATTTCGGACAACTCCATTGCGAATTGGGCCGGCCTGCACGATCAATTGCCATCGGATCGATCCTTGCGCTGGCGAATGCGTATGATGTCCCTATGGCGGCATGACGATGCAATACCGATCTCGCGAAGACAGCCCATACGCCGGTAAATTCCGGCAAAGGGAGTCCCGGGCCGCGATCAAAAGCCTCGGTGGCAGATGATTGCCGAACGTTCGCATTCTATAGACACCTGTTCGACCTCTCCCACGATCAATTATGTTACCACCTTGCGTTCTTCTTCGGGCGTCCGAGTCTTCAAATGAAATGCACACACCCTGAAGACGAGATCAGGACGCGAGTTAACGGTTGCCCTGCGCACAAGCGGGCCCCACAACGTAAGTTATCCAATGTCGCGATAAAGTTAGGCTCGAGACCGGGTTTGGAGTCTGCGTCTTTCTATTCACGATGCAGCATTTGTGCGTGATACCGCGTCTTGCGCAAGAAAGCGTTGAACGATTGAGGCGCGCTGGAGTGAAACCCACGATCTCTTTCATGCAGCCGCCGATTCGCAGGCCAAAGCGCAAGCGGAAAGCTGCATTTGACTGTCCGCGAAAATACCGGCATCTCGCGACAACGGGCTGAACTCGACGGGCCCCCGTGCAAGCCACGACTGGATATCTAAATATCGGATAGCGAGGCATACAGCCCTGCTGTTGGTTCGCTCTCGAACAGCTCCGAACCGTTTTGCGGCGAAGAAGCGCTGAAAGCGGACAGGCGCTCCCAATAACGCTCGTGCAAGGAGATCACTGGAGCTCGACGAGAGCGATCTTGCCAAGATGGCAACTCCCTTTGGCACCGCTCACTCTTTGAATCGCAACTTCGGATCGTTCAGTTTCAAGGAAATATGGGTATCAGGGCCTCGCCGCGCCGGCTTGTTAATGCGCCTTATGGGATAAAACCATGCGCTCAGACAAAGTTGCGCAAGGCTGCGCGCTCGGCTCCGGATGCTCTTGACCATTGCCCTTTATCGCGTCACGAGAAAAACCAACACGGATGAGAATGGCAGGCTCAGGGATGACGAATGTGATTGATCAAGTGAGCAGCTTGGAACCACCCTCTGTCTTGCACAGGTCGTCAAGACGTTTTGCGTCGGTCTTCGCGCTCGTGGCGGTGTCCATCGGCCTGTGCGCCGGAGCAGCCTATTATTGGATCAGTGTCGAAGAGTTTTTCGAGAAGCCGTCGGCTCATGAAGTCGTCCCAACGACAGGCCTGTCACCTGAAGATAGGGAGGCACTTTTGGAGATTCGGTCCGAGCAGCAGAAGGCAAGTGATCAAATTGGAGAGATCAATCGTAACATCGGTGCGCAGCAGGACGATTTGAAACGCATGGCAGATCAGATCGAGGCGCTGACATCGAGAATTGAGTTGTTGCAGAAACCGGCCGTCGCTGCCCCCGTTCTTCTCGCGCCTTCTTCTCCCCCGCCTTCCCATCCCGTTTCGAGCCCGGCCAAGCGAGCCGTCCAACCCGCTAAGCCAGAAGGGCCGGTCTCGGTCGGGGGTAAGCCACTGATCTCCGAACCGAGCACGAACCGGCGTTGATGATCAGGCGACGCCTTTCGCGAAGGGTGTTGTGTTTCGGCGAAACGAAGACTGGCTGCGGGATTCGTCGACGAATGGAGATCGAGGACGGCGTCATCCGATTCCATCTTTTCCGAGAAAAGGGGTGTCGCAGCCTCCACCGAATTCGGTATGAACAACCTGCTCGAAGTCGGCCGGATAGACAACGAAGATCCCGCCTGGCTCAAGCACTGGCAGCCAAAATAAGCCAATCAGGCTACCGCTCACGCGGATGCGTATGCGTCTCAAGTCGGTGACTCGATAGATCGTGGATCACCACGTGCTGTGGTTGATTACGCCGCGCATTCAAGTTCAGGCGAACTCATGCGATGCGGGACGCCTCCTGCACAAAAATGTTGCGCATCCAAATGCTCGCCGGATCAGCGTTGTGAAGAGCAGGCCACTGGACGGATTCGGTGAACGCAAAGTCCGGCAAAGGAGCTTGGATCGTTCGCAAGGGCATCGTGTTCTTGAAATGCTTGAACATCCTCGATGGCATTGTCGCTATGCGATCAGTTCCCAATATCAGGGGTGGGATCAGGCTAAAGCCCGGCACAGCGACTTCGACGCGAATCTTGAGATCATGCTCGAGCAAAAGCCATTCAGCGAACGAAGGTCTGATCGTCGGCCCAAACCTGGCCGTAACCTGTCCAATCGATAAGTATCGCTCCAATGTAAGCGGCTTAGCTAGCTGCTTGTTCTTGGGACAGCCGACGTACACGAATCTTTCGTCAAACAGCGGCATTTTGGGATGCGTGTGCGACATGAACAATTCCGGACAAACCAAGAAGTCAATCTCACTCCGCCGGAGAAGTTGATCGGGGTCCTCTTCGGGTGGCAGCAATTCGAAGGAGACGGCGGGCGCTTCCTGCGCGACGCGGTCCACGACCTTTCGAAGAAACACGGTCATCATGAAATCTGACAGGATGATCCTGAAGCGACGAGTCGACTGCGCCGGCTTAAATCCGTCGGGGGAGATAATGGAGAGTTGGATGTGCGACAGAGCCTCCCGAACCGGGGCAGCAAGCGCTTCGGCTCGCGGCGTGGGCACAAGCTTGCGGCCCATCATCGTAAAGAGCTCATCGCGGAAATAGGCGCGCAACCGGGCCACGGCGGCGCTCATGGCCGGCTGACTCAGGTTGATTCGCCGCGCCGCCGCGGTGAGGTTCGGCTCCGTCATGAGAGCGTCGAACGCGACGAGAAGATTTAGATCAAGGCCGTTGAAACGCATGGTGCGAATTTATCCATCGTGTGGATGTGCTTCATCTAAACAATCGATTTTACCTGCTCACGGGAGTGCGGCAAAATTTTAGATGGAGTGTTAGAGTTAAGACATAGCAGTTCGATGACGAACTGCTGCATACAAAGGGTTGGAAAAGCTATACCAAGGTTTGCCGTGCGCGATCCGGCGAACGCCTGCCGCTTCTATATCAGCTACTTGCTTCCGTAGAGTCGTGGGGCCCTCCGACTTCGCTTTGGGTTTGGCGCGAAACGCGAGCGGGCGACTGCAGCTATCAACTGTAGCTGCAAGCCGGCGAAGGAATCGCGAACCATTCCAGAGTGGAGAATCGTGTTTGAAATCCACATGCAATGGCCGGTGGTTGCAAGGCATGTGAAAAACCGAAAGCCCTGTCTCATCGCGACCGCCGCAGACAGAGCAGTCACGCGCGGCCACTGCAAACCACATAAACGTCGGGCAACTCGGCATGCTATGTGCTCTCCTTCGTCGGTTCAGCCGGTCACGTCCTCGGGGCGAGCGCCCACGAGCTTCTCATAGAGCGCTGGATCAGTCGCGCCCTCGGTATTGATCAGGAAGACACGGGCATTTGAGTCGAGCCCGATGTCCGAACGCAACGCTGGATCACCCGCCACCTTTGCCAATCCAGCGAGACCTACTGCGCCACTTTCGCCGGCGACGATCGCCGGATCCCCGTCGACGGGATAGGCAAGCGCCTTCATCATCGTAACCGCCTCGTCGTCCTCGACGGTCATAAAGGCATCGGCAACGCGCGAGAGAATGCGCCAGGCAACAAGTGATGGCTCGTAGCATTCAAGCATCGCCATGACGGTTGGTCTGTCGTGCGGCACCTTCACGATCTTGCCGGCCTTTGCGCTCTCGAGAAGGCAGGCGGCTCGATCCGGCTCCACCACAGTGAAGAAGGGTCTGTCCTTTCCGAATACAAGGGAAAAATGAGCGGCAGTCGCCGCTGCGATGCCGCCGACACCGGCCTGGACAAACACGTGGGTTGGAGGCTTTGGCAGTGCGCCAAGGGCCTCACGAAGTAATGCTGTATAACCTTGCATAACGAGGTGAGGGATCCGTTCGTAGCCTGGCCAAGATGTGTCGGAGACCACAATCCAGTCCCGTTCGCTGGCGAGTCTAGATGCCGACGCAACGGAATCATCGTAGTTGCCCTGAACACGTTCGATACGGGCGCCATACCTCGCGATAGCTCCGCAGCGTTCGTCACTCACTCCAGCATGAACAAAGATGACGCAGTTTGCGCCGACGAGTTGGGCGCCTTGTGCAACCGATCGGCCGTGATTGCCGTCCGTGGCGCACGTCAGGGTTATTCCGGCGGCGACTGTGGCGACTTCCGGTGAGCGCCACTCAGAAATGTCGACTGGACGGCCCCATCGTTGCGACGCGAGCCCAAGGACAAGCTGTATGACCGCATAGGCTCCCCCCAGTGCTTTGAAGCTGCCGAGACCCAGTCGTTGTCCTTCGTCCTTGATGTGGATGGATCCGACATCCAGACGACGGGCAAGGGCAGGAAGTGAAACCATCGGGGTAGGGGCGGTCCCCTGCCTATGCTGGAGGAAGCGCTCCACTGCCAGGGCCCCCTCGATGCCGAGAGCATCGGCATCTGAGGAATCGAGCGGCAAGCGATAGTCACTGAGCGTATTGCGGAGCAGCATGGCGTTGTGTTGTGTTGACCAAATTCATCGGCATACATACGACAGGGCATTGGCGAGGCCGCTGAGTAGAGCGGTTCATTCCATTCCAGGCGCTTTATGTCAGGCTGCCTTCTCCGACCAATACCGATTACGCAACTCCTGCTTCATGAGCTTGCCCGTCTGTGAACGCGGGACTTCAGGCACAAAATCGATGCTGCGGGGCGCCTTGTAGCCGGCAACACGATTCTTCACGAAGGCGATGATTTCTTCCGCCAAGTTCTCGCTGCCTTCCGTGCCAGGCAGCAATTGCACTATGGCTTTGACCTGTTCGCCCATATCAGGATCGGGGATTCCGATGACGGCTACGTCCGCGATAGCAGGATGCAGCACCAGAACGTTCTCAATCTCTTGAGGATAGATGTTGACCCCGCCTGAGATGATCATGAACGCCTTGCGATCGGTCAAGAAGAGGTAGCCGTCCGCATCGACGTGTCCGATGTCGCCGACAGTGGTCCAGGACAGATGCGCCGGATGTTGCGCGGCCCGCGTCTTTTCCGGCTCGTCATGGTAGACGAACGGCATCCTGTCGCGTTCGAAATAGATGGTACCCGTCTGACCGGCTGGAAGTTCGCTACCTTCCTCATCGCAGATGTGGATCTTCCCGAGCACGGCGCGACCAACGGAGCCGGGCTTCCGGAGCCACTCGTCGGGGCCGATCACGGTCATCCCGTTCATTTCGGTGGCGGAGTAGTACTCCCACAAGGTCGGCCCCCACCACTTCATCATCACTTGCTTGACTTCAACGGGACATGGTGCGGCAGCGTGAATCGCGATCTGCAAACTGCTCACGTCATATCGATTCCGAACTAACTCGGGCAATTTGAGCATCCGCACGAACATGGTCGGCACCCACTGACTGTGGGTCACCTTGTAGTCTTGGATGGCAGCCAAAGCGGCTTCGGCATCGAATTTGTCCATAACGAGTGCGGTGCCACCCAGCGCCTGGACGGTCGCGCAGGTTCGTAGCGGCGCTGCATGATAGAGAGGCGCAGGGGACAGATAGATTGTCCTCTCATCAAAGCCAAAATTCGACGAAAACATCTGCACCATTGTATCGCCAGGGTCGGAAATCTGTCGCTCCGGCAACGCATGTCTGACGCCTTTTGGCCTCCCGGTCGTGCCGGAAGAGTACAGCATGTCGGCGCCGCGCGGTTGAGACGCCGGGATCGTGGCGCGAGCGGTTTCCAGTATCTGCTGGTACGGTTCGTAACCTGACAGATTTCCCTCAGAACAAACGCGGTGCCTTAGTTTTTCGTGGGCGTCGATTTTTGATGCCGTCTCGAATCCACCACGTCCGACGAACAACGCCGCCGCGCCGGAATTTTCGAGCATATAGTCGACTTCACTGGGGCTCAGCCGAGAATTGATCGGCAATAGATATAGGCCCGAGCGCTGAGTGGCCCAGTAGATATCGAAAATCCAAGGGCTGTTGTCAGAGAGTACGCCCACAACGTCGCCGGGCCGCAAGCCGGCGTCGAAGAGCCAGTTTGCAGCCCGTCGCGACCGATCCTCCAATTCGGCGTATGTCACGATCTCACCGGTTGCCGTCATGATGAGGGCAGGGCGGTCCGGATTTGTTAGTGCGTGGGTGCCCGGATACATCAACACATCCCTGAATGTCGCCTTTCCTACAGAGAGGCGAAATTTGGATTTCGAACGGAATTGCCGCGCCGAGCACCCGAGGGCGCCCCCCTCCACGGGGGTACTGGCTGCATCGACGGGCCGGGCGAGCTCTGCAGCTCCCGGCCCTTGAACTGATGACGATTCGAGCCTAGTCAATAACTGACATTGATGTCATATTACTGGGTTCCGAGCTGGTGGTCAAGCGGCCGCGGTGCTATGGGTGGCAAATGCTGGAGACCGATTCTGCGTTGGAGCCGTTAGCCCCTGCCACCGCGAAGGGGGCGGCGATGCGTCAGCGCCTGCTGAACGCCTCGGCACGCGTATTCGCGCGCAAAGGATACGAGGCCACCCGGGTCCAGGACATCGTCAAGATCGCTCGAACGTCTTACGGCAACTTCTACCGGCACTTTCGAAATAAGGACGAGATTCTGCTCGCCGTTTTGCAGCCATTGGTCGACGAGATCTACGTCGCGAGCAAGCGAAGGTCGGGCCGCTCATTGCAGACAACCGAAGCCGAGTTCGTTGAGAATACCATCGCTTATCTCAAGATCTATGCCCGACATCGCAAGCTGTTGCGCGTCATGCGCGAGGCGGCAGCTCGCGGAGAGAAAGCAACATTCCTTTCTCTCTATGTCACCGAACGTAGCCGCTTCGTAAGGCGCACCGCGACTTGGCTGACTCGCCTTCAGGGATTGGGCGAACTAAGCCGTGAACTCGATCCTGAAATGGCTGCTGAAGTGCTCGGCGCCACGATGGAGCAGGTTGCCTATATGAAGTTTGACCTCGCGTCGGAAGATCCAAGCGACGCGGAGATTGCGCACATAGGGACACACTGCGCAAAGGTCTGGTATCGAGGCGTGTTTGGTACCGCCAAAGACGATCCCGCCGCTCCCAACTAGCATCCGTTCTGCCATTGATGCGAGCACGCGTGTCGCAGCCAAGCAGGCGTGACGCTGCTCGTTCATCAAATCTGCCCAGTGATCGCGACCAGCGTTCGAGCGCTGACAATCATCAATAAAAAGCCAGGTGGACGGACTTGGCCCTGCGCTCCATGGAGCCGGCTTGACGAGGTGGCCTAGCAGTAATATGACATCAATATCACTTTTAAGCGCCGGGACAGAAACGCGGAAATTCAGCAGGGAGGAGCCGGTCATTTCGGCGAAAAATGTAATGAAGCCAAGCACTTCATTGTCTTTCCCTTTAGTGCTTAGCGCAGTCGCGCTCGCTGTCCTGGGCTCGTCTTGGCGAAAAATCGACAGGCGCGCGTCGTGATCCTGACTGAAACGCAAGCCGCTATTCGCGACGAAGTGCGCAAGTTCGCGCAGGCGCGCGTTGCGCCCTTCGCTCGCGACTACGAACAAGCCAAGGAATACCCCGCGCGGTTGTTTGAGGAGCTCGCGAGCCTTGGACTTATGGGAATGACAGCGCCCGAAGCGGCCGGAGGAGCCGGCGCCGACTACGTATCCTATGCACTCTCGCTTGTTGAAATCGCCGCGGCCGACGGTGCGCTATCTACCATTTTGAGCATTCAAAACAGTCTGGTCGTTTCAGGCTTACTCAAGGACGGCACGCCGGAGCAGCAAGCAAGATTTCTGCCCTCGCTCATCTCTGGCCGAATGATTGGCGCATTCGCACTGACCGAGGCGGGAGCGGGTTCGGATGCCTCCGCATTGAGGACCCGGGCTGTTCGCGTGGGACATGGTTACAATCTAAACGGAGCGAAGCAGTTTATCTCGTCGGGGCGAACTGCCGGCCTTGCGATCGTGTTCGCCGTAACCGATCCTGCTGCAGGCAAGCGCGGCATCTCGGCTTTTCTGGTCCGCACCGACAGTCCTGGCTACAGCGTCGAGAGAATCGAACGCAAGCTGGGGCAGGCCGCATCCGACACCTGTGCCATTCGGTTCGACAACGTTTTCGTCGAAGATGCAATGCGGCTCGGTCCGGAAGGTGCCGGCTACTCCATCGCGCTCTCCAATCTTGAGGCCGGCCGCATCGGCATTGCGGCGCAATGCGTGGGAATGGCACGCGCCGCTCTCGACGCGGCGGTAAAGTACGCTGGCGAGCGAACGAGTTTCGGGTCGCCAATCATCGCGCATCAGGCCGTCGGGTTTCGTCTTGCGGATCTCGCCGCAAGACTGGAGGCCGCTCATCAGCTCGTGTTGCATGCCGCCGCGATGAAGGATGCAGCTCTTCCATGCCTCAAGGAAGCGTCTATGGCGAAGCTCGTCGCCTCCGAAACGGCCGAGGCGGTGGTTTCGGGTTCGCTGCAGACCTTCGGCGGCTACGGCTATCTGGAAGATTATTCCATCGCGAAGATCTATCGAGATGTGCGCGTCTGTCAGATCTACGAAGGCACATCGGATATCCAGCGAATGGTCATTGCGCGCGACCTCGCGAGGGCCGCGGCAGCGCGCGACTAACAACGAAGTGCACTGAGGAGCCTCCGTGTCAGATCCAGCCGTCATCGCAAGCTACGCAAGTACGCTCATTGGCGGCGGCGAAGCGATGGCGATGGCCATCGAAATTTGAACCTCGAGAAAACGGAAAAGGTGCATGCATATAGAGGGAACAGCCGCAATCGTCACGGGCGGCGCTTCCGGTCTCGGAGGCGCCACGGCCGAGCGACTCGCGGCGGCGGGCGCCAAGGTGACCATCTTGGATCTTAACGCCGAGTTGGGAGAGGCTCACGCCAAGACGATCGGCGGGCAATTCATCAAGGTCGACGTGACCGACGAGGACGGCGTCGAACAGGCGCTCGAGTCAGCAGAGCGCATGCACGGTAAGGGGCGCATCCTGGTCAACTGCGCCGGCCTCGGCCCGCCCGGTAAGGCGATCGGTCGAGACGGCAGTGCGCTTCCGCTGTGCGATTTCGCCAGGACCATCAACATCAATCTGATTGGCAGCTTCAACATGCTGTCGAAGTTTGCCGCCCGCCTTCATACGGCCGAGCCGGACGGTGAGGAACGGGGCATCATCATCAACACTGCCAGCGTTGCTGCGTTCGATGGCCAGATCGGCCAAGCCGCCTATTCAGCATCGAAGGGCGGAATTGTCGGCATGACGCTGCCTCTTGCGCGTGAGTTCGCGCGCTATGGCATTCGGGTGATGACGATTGCGCCAGGCATCTTTCTCACACCACTGCTGATGTCGCTTCCTGAAGAGGCGCAGACGTCGCTGGGCAAGCAGGTGCCCTTTCCGAGCCGGCTCGGTCATCCGTCCGAATTCGCTCAGATGGTCGAGTCCATCGTCACCAATCCAATGCTCAACGGCGAAACCATCCGCCTCGATGGCGCAATCCGAATGGCACCCAAATGAGCGGGGTTGGCGTGGAGCGTACTCAACAGATTGCCGATCGCGTTGAGCGCTTCGTTCGGGATGTCGTGGTCCCGTTCGAGCGTGATCCTCGCCGTGATCATCATGACTGTCCCAAGGACGAATTGGTCATCGAGTTGCGAGAACTGGCGCGGGATGCGGGCGTATTGACGCCACACATCCTGGCCGACGGGTCGCATCTCTCGCAGGCGGAAACCGCAATCGTCCTGGCCAAGACAGGCCTATCGCCACTTGGCCCCCTCGCATGCAATACGGCGGCTCCCGACGAAGGCAATATGTACCTCCTGGGCAAAATTGGCTCGCCGGAGATCAAGGAGCGCTTTCTAAAACCGCTCATTGAGGGTCGCGCGCGGTCCGCCTTTTTCATGACCGAGCCGGCCGAAGAGGGGGGAGCAGGGTCCGACCCATCGATGATGACCACGACCTGCCGTCCGGATGGCAACCAGTGGGTTGTGAACGGGCGCAAGGCGTTCATCACAGGTGCTCGCGGAGCCAAGGTCGGCATCGTGATGGCAAAGGCCGAGGAGGGCGCCTGCATGTTCCTGGTCGATTTGCCTGATCCAGCAATCACCATCGACCATGTGCCCAACACGATCGACAGTTCCATGCCGGGCGGTCATGCCGTCCTGACCATCCGGAATCTGCGCATCCCGGCCGATCAAATGCTCGGACACCCGGGTGAGGGCTTCAAATATGCGCAGATCCGCCTTTCGCCGGCCAGGTTGTCGCACTGCATGCGCTGGCTGGGCGCCTGCATTCGCGCGAACGAGATCGCGACCGGGTACGCCAACCGCCGGCAGGCGTTCGGCAAGACGCTCATCGATCACGAGGGAGTTGGCTTCATGCTTGCCGACAACCAGATCGACCTCAAACAGGCTGAGTTGATGATCTCCTGGTGTGCGAGCATCCTGGACACGGGATCGCTCGGAACAAACGAGAGTTCGATGGCAAAAGTGGCCGTGAGCGAGGCGCTCATGCGGGTCGCGGATCGTTGCGTTCAGGTGATGGGCGGGACGGGTGTCACCAACGAAACGATCGTCGAGCAGGTATTCCGCGAGGTTCGTGCATTTCGGATCTACGACGGTCCCACCGAGGTGCACAAATGGTCCCTCGCCAAGAAGATCAAGCGCGACTGGCAGAAGGCGAACCCATGAGCGCTCTCGACGATGCCGCCAACTTCGGATTGGCAGAGCCATCCGATGCCTATCGCCTCGACGAGGACTCCTTGTCGCGCTGGATGGCGGCTAATGTCGACGGGTTTCGAGGACCTCTCAACGTCTCGAAATTCAAGGGAGGTCAGTCGAACCCGACTTACCGTCTTCAATCCGCAGACGGCGTCTACGTGCTCCGGCGCAAACCCCCGGGTCCATTGGTGTCCGGAGCGCACGCCGTCGATCGCGAGGCGCGCGTACAGCGCGCGTTGTCGCAGGTCGGGTTTCCTGTGGCACGCATTTACGGCTATTGCGCCGACACGTCCGTCATTGGAAGCGAATTCTATGTGATGCAGCTCGTGGAGGGCCGAATCTTCTGGGACGCCACCTTCCCGGAAGTGGGCCGAGAAGCGCGCCCATTCTACTTCCACGCCATGTGCGACGCCATCGCGCAACTCCACTCCGTTGCCCCGGCGTCGATCGGCTTGGGCGACTATGGAAAGCCAGGCAGTTACTTTGCGCGGCAGATCAGCCGGTGGTCGCGACAGTATCAGGAAGATCCGGAAGCCGGGCGCGACGCAAACATGGATCGTCTCGTCAAGGAGCTTCCGGGAATGGTCCCGTCGGGTGACGAGGCCTCCATCGTCCATGGCGACTTTCGCTGCGACAATCTGATCTTTCATCCAAGTGAGCCGCGGGTGATCGCGGTGCTTGACTGGGAGCTCTCGACTCTCGGACATCCGCTTGCGGACTTCGCATACCACGCGATCATGTATCGTATGCCTCCTCATATCGTCGCCGGTCTTGCTGGAGCGGATCTGGCCGCGCTCAACATCCCCGGAGAAGCGGAATACATCGACAGGTACTGCCGCGCGACCGGCCGAGAAGCGATTTCAGACTGGCACTTCTACGTCGCATTCAACTTCTTCAGGCTTGCGGCAATCATGCACGGCATTGCGGGCCGGGCGCTGCGCGGTACGGCCTCATCGACCCAGGCTATCGAGCGGGGGAAGACCTTTCCGGAGCTGGCGGCGCTCGCTGCTCGCGCATTGGAGAATCTAACATGAGCGCTCCGGTCGAGTTTTCCTGCGCCGAAAAGATCGTCAAGTTGACGTTGTCGCGCCCGAACCACGGCAACACGATTGACCCGGCGATGGCGCTCGCCCTTTTGCAGGCCGCCGAACGCTGCGACGACGATGCGGATATCCGATGCGTCATTCTGACGGGGCGAGGAAAGCTGTTTTGCGGCGGCGGAGACGTCGGTGCCTTCGCCGCAGCCGGCGCCGACGCGCCGGCCTTCCTGCGGGATCTAGCCGGAACCTTGCATGCCGCGATCGTGCGCCTGATGCGCATGCGAAAGCCATTGATTACGCTCGTGAACGGGCCCGCAGCCGGAGCCGGCATGAGCTTGGCCATGATCGGCGATTTCGCGTTGGCGGCACGCTCAGCGCATTTTAGCGCTGCCTATACCGCGTCGGGTCTCAGCCCGGACGGAGGAATGAGCTGGCTGCTACCGCGGGTCGTTGGCCTTCGGCGAGCTCAGGAGATCATTTTGTCCAACCGTCGCGTGTCGAGCGACGAGGCAGAGCGGATTGGTCTCGTTACGCGGACCGTCGAAGACGAGAAATTGGCCGCCACGGGCGCCGAAATCGCTGCAAAACTCGTCGCAGAACCGATAGCCGCGCTTGGAGCCGCGCGCGGTCTGTTGCTCGAAAGCTACAATAGCACGTTGGAGGCGCACCTCGATCGGGAGATGCGAAGCATCGCCGAGTTGGGCGGCTCCGACGAGTCGCGCCGTCGTGTTGCGGCATTCGCCGCTCGTCGCAATTCAAACGGATGAAAGGATCAGGCGATGGCAGAAGCTTATCTCGTTGAGGTGGTACGGACAGCTGGTGGCAGGCGTAACGGCAAACTTGCCGGCTGGCATCCGGCCAACATGGCTGCCGAAACACTTAACGCGGTCGTCGATCGGTCGGGGATCGACCCGGCCGCCGTCGAGGATGTGATCCTGGGTTGCGTGACACAGGCCGGCGAGCAGGCGTTCGCCTTCGGGCGGAATGCGGTGCTTGCCTCCAAGCTCCCGGAATCCGTTCCGGCCGTGACGATCGATCGGCAATGCGGCAGCTCGC